>UCML01000006.1:0-194338 GCA_900473675.1 Hyphomicrobiales bacterium
TAACCCGGAAAGGCTCTAGCGATCCTCAGACGTTTTCGACCTCATAGGTGAGGATGACCGCACCACCGGCCGTCGTCGAGGAGCTTGTAAGTTTCAAGGCCGTCTTGTCGCGGCCAGGCTTGAAGAATGGTGTGCCTCGGCCAAGCAGCACCGGCACGACGCAGAGCATGATCTCATCGACAAGGCCAGCCTTGAGCAGGCTGTCGCAGAGTTCGGCGCTGCCGAAAATACGGATCGGCTTCGTGGCTGTTTGCTTCAGCCGGCGTATATCCCCGACAATATCGGCAGTGACCGTCGTGTTGTTCCAGTCACTTGACGTGATGGTGCGCGAGGCGACGAGCTTCGGCAGGCCGTTCATGAAGGCCTTGACCTCGTCATCCTCGTCCGTCGTCGTCCAGTAGGCCTTCATTCCCTCATAGGTGACGCGGCCGAAGACGAGGGTCTCGGTCGTTGCACCCCATTGCTTCGAGAGGGCGGCGAGCTCCGGTCCCCAGGCGCGTCCGTGAAATTCGAGATCCCATTTTTCCTCGCCTTCAAAAAAGCCGTCGAGTGTTACGAGGTTCCAGATGCACAGCTTGGCCACGGTCGCTTCTCCCAAAACCGGTTTTAATTTGAAATTGGCCTAACAATGCGGAAACTGATTGCAAATTGCAAGCAGTTTTTCGCAAGCAGCATAGTTCGGCCGAACACTCAGGGCGGCGTTTTCGATCGGAAGATTACCTTCTCCTCGGGCGACAGTTTCTCGGTCGCCATCCGGACAGCGGTCGCGGATAGACGGCCCCGGTTTTCGGCGAGGAAGGTTTTCAGCTGGTCCCGATCGGCCTCGCCGGCGGTGCGGACCCATGAGCCGATTGCCTTTTGCACCATATCGTGCGGATCGCCCGCCAGTAGGGCGCAGATGGAAAACGTGTCGCGCAGGTCACCCTTGCGGATGAAGTAGTAGGTTGCAACGATCGCGGTCCGGCGCCGCCATGGGTCGGAGGACGCGGCAAGGCCGTAGAGCGGGTCTCTCGGCTTGTCGTCGAGATATTGACCGACGACGTAAGGTGCTGCGCGATCGACCAGATCCCAATTGTTCAGCCGGTCGTGGCGATCGAGATAGAGCTCGTAGAGCGCGGCCAGGGGGTTGGCAGGCTTCTTCTGGCGCGCCTGGAAATCCATGATCGCGGCGGCGGCCATCCGCACCTCGTAGAAGGGGCTGTCGAGCAACCGGCTGATTTCGGAAAGCGGCAGGGCGGCATGTTGCTTGGCGATGGGAAAGACCTTGCCTATGCCGACGCCGAGCACCTGTGTTTCGCCGAGCCCGTCATGGAAGAAGCGTGCGACATCGGCGATCACGTTATCGGAGCGGATGGCGCGCAACGCTGCTTCCAGGCTGTCGGCTATCATGCGGCTCATCAGCGCCTCCCCCCGCCAAAATGTGCGGCCGGTGGTGGCCATTCTGCCAAGCTGGGCGCGGCGCGGCAAGACGCGCTGGCCGCGCCAGCTATCCCAGCAAATTCGCAAACCGTACCGAGTAAATCCGGTCCCGCCCCAGCATATGGGCGACGAGGCTTTGGTGGTCGAAGAGGCCGCGCATGGCCTGGTGGCGGAGATCGAGGCCGCCGGTGGTGACGCCGAAGGCGGGCATGATCAGGCGCTTGCCATCCGTCGCGAAGCAGGCGCGGCGCATGTATTTTTCGCGGCGGCGGACGGTGGCGGAAGGATGAAGGTGGCCGGCGATCTCACCTGCCGAGGCGTTGAGTGCCGGTTCATGGCGGAAGACCAGGCCGGCATAGTGGAGTTCGTCGGCGGATGAGCCGGGCAGGTTGACGGTGCCGTCGGGATCGTGGTTGCCGTTGATCCAGATCCATTCCCGGCCGCGTGCCATGGTCTCGATCATGCCGCGAAACAGATCGGGCATCAGCGCCGAGCCGACGCGATCGTGGAAATTGTCGCCAAGGCTGATGACGGTTTTCGGATTGTGCCGGGCAATGACGGCATCGAGAATGCGCAGCGTTGCCAGCGTATCATAGGGCGGCAGCATCATGCCGCGGCGGGCGAATGCCGAGCCCTTTTCCAGATGCAGATCCGAGACGACGAGAATATCGAGATCGGGCAGATAGAGCCCGCCAAGCGGATCGCAGACGCCGACCACGCCGTTGATGACGGTGCGGGCCAACAACGCCGGATTGTCCGGCAGGGCAGAAATGGCGTGGGCTATGCGGTGCATCTTGTTCCGGCTCGGGTCTGGCGTCAGTGTCGGACCACATCCGCGAACAGTTCGTCGGCGGCTTCGGCAAGCAGGAAATCCTGCGCTTCGCCACCGACCGGAACCTTGCCGATTTCGAGCATGACCGGAACGGCCAGCGGCGAAATGCGATCGAGCGGGCGGTGGGTGATATGGCCCTTGATTCGCGTCAGCATATCGCCAAGCCGCTCGATCTCCAAAAGCCCGGTCGAGGCGTCGTTTCGGGTGGCCTCCAGCAGGATGTGATCGGGCTCGTGGCTGCGCAGGACGTCGTAGATGAGATCGGCGGAAACCGTCACCTGCCGTCCGCTCTTTTCCTTGCCCGGATGGCGTTGGTCGATCAGGCCGGCGATGACGGCGCAGTTGCGGAAGGTGCGTTTCAACAGGAAGCTCTCGTTGAGCCAGGCTTCCAGATCATCGCCCAGCATGTCTTCGTCGAACAGGTCTGAAAGACGCGGCCGTCCGGATTTGAAGGCTATGCCCAAATCCTCCAGTCCCCAGACGGCCAGCGAATAATCGGTGGCGACGAAGCCGAGCGGCTTCAGCCCGGCGCGATCCAGCCGCCGCGTCAGAAGCATGCCGAGTGTCTGGTGGGCAAGCCGGCCCTCGAACGCATAGATCACCATGTAATGCCGGCTGCCGCGCGGAAAGGTCTCGATCAGCAGCTCGTCCTCCTTCGGCAGCATCGAGATGTCCTTCTGCAGGGACAGCCAGTCGCGTACCTGGTCGGGCAGGCGCGAATGGCGGCTGGGGTCTGCGAGCATCTTGCGGACCTGCTGGGCGAGATAGGTGGACAGCGGAAACTTGCCGCCGGCATAGGAGGGCACCTTGGGATCAAGCGTATAGCCTTGGGACACGAGACATTCGTTCTCGCGGATGCCTTCGAAGCGCAGCACCTTGCCGGAAAACAGGAAGGTGTCGCCCGGCGACAGCATTTCGAGGAAGTATTCCTCGACCTTCCCGAGCGCCATGCCGCCCCGTCCAAGCGCGCCGCGGGCATTGCGCTTGACCATGCGCACGTTGAGCATCGGCGATTCAATGATGGTGCCGACGTTCAGGCGGTATTGCTGGGCAATCAGCGGGTTGGAGACACGCCAGAGGCCCTCGGGCGTCTTGCGGATCTTGGCGTAGCGCTCATAGGAGCGCAGGGCATAACCGCCGGTGGCGACGAAATCGACGATGCGTTCGAAGGTCTCCCAAGTGAGATAACTGTAAGGCGCAGCGCTGGTGACTTCGGCATAGAGCGCCAGGGGATCGAAAGGCGCGGCGCAGGCCATGCCGAGCACATGCTGGGCCAGCACGTCGAGCGCACCTTTGCCGACCGGCGGCGTGTCCTGCGCGCCAATATAGTTGGCGTCGAGGGCTGCCTGGCACTCCATCACCTCGAAGCGGTTGGCCGGCACCAGGATGGCGCGGCTCGGCTCGTCCATGCGGTGATTGGCGCGGCCGATGCGCTGGGCAAGCCGCGAGGCACCCTTCGGCGCGCCGACATGGATGACCATGTCGACATCGCCCCAGTCGATGCCGAGATCGAGCGTCGAGGTGGCGACGACGGCGCGTAAGCGATTTTCCGACATCGCCGCCTCGACCTTGCGCCGCTGGCCGACATCGAGCGAGCCGTGGTGCAAGGCGATCGGCAGGTTGTCGTCGTTGATCGTCCAGAGTTCCTGGAAAACACGCTCAGCCTGGCTGCGGGTGTTGACAAACAGCAGCGTGGTCTTCGTTTCGCCGATCGCCCTGTAGATATCGCCGATGGCGTAGGCGGCCGAATGCCCGGCCCAGGGCACGTGTTCTTCGGTGCGAAGGATGGAAATTTCAGGTCGGGCTCCGCCGGTGACGGTGATCAGTCCGGCGTGATTGCGTTCGCCGGCTCTCTGGGGGCTAAGCCAGCGCTGCAGGTCCATTGGGTCGGCGACCGTTGCCGAGAGGCCGATCGCCTGCATGGTTGGGGCCAGGTGGCGCAGACGGGCGAGGCCGAGCGACAGCAGGTGGCCGCGCTTGGAGGTGACCAGCGAATGCAGTTCGTCAAGAACCACATATTTCAGGTCCTTGAAGAAGCGTTCAGCCTCGCCGTTGGCAAGCAGCAGCGCCACCTGCTCCGGTGTGGTCAAAAGGATATCCGGCGGATTGAGCTTTTGGCGCTGACGCTTGGCGGCCGGCGTATCGCCGGTGCGGTTCTCGATGTGCACCGGCAGCCCCATGTCGCCGACGGGCTTCATCAGGTTGCGTTCAATATCGACGGCAAGCGCCTTGAGCGGCGAGATGTAGAGCGTGTGGATACCGGTAAAGGCCGAACCCGGCGGGACTTTGCCACGTTCGGTGAGAGACACGAGAGAGGGCAGAAAACCGGCCAGCGTCTTGCCGGCGCCGGTCGGGGCGATCAGCAGCATGCTTTCGCCGCCTTGCACCCGGGAGAGAAGCTCCAGCTGATGCGCACGCGGCTGCCAGCCCTTTTCCGCGAACCAGCGCAGGAAAGGCGGGGGCAGGAGCATTTGCGCCTCTGCGCGCTGGATGGAATCGATCTGGTTCACGCGAACAAATGTAGATCAAATGCGGCGGATTTGAAGAGCGCGGTTTGCGATGTCGGGCATAGCGGCTATCCTGGAAGGATAATCGTGCGGTACTTGCGAAATCTTCGGCCTCCGGGGGGAACATTTTCGCGTTCTCTGCGTTGGCCTATCTGTGCCAAAATCAAAGAGGCCCAATCAAAGAGGGAGAGGGGCATGCCGTCGTCCGCAACTGGTAAAACCGTCATTCCGCCCGATGAACATATCCTGACAGTGCAGGAGGCGCTCGAGCCGCTCTACCAGAAGCTCGAGCAGGAAGTGGAAACCAAGTTGGTGGCGGCAGCCGTCGATGCCGGTTGGTCTCCCTATGACGCGTTGAACGCGATCGACCAGCTGAAAAAGCATGATGGTCTGCAGTGACGCCGCCAGGCGACCGCAGATCGGGGTATGCCCTTACATCGTGACAGATCGATCCTGGCGATGGTTCACCGCAAGCGCGATGTTCTTTGCTGGCGCGTCTGCGATTGAGCTGGCAACGAGCAGCGGCTGACGCGAGGGGTGGATGGCAAGGCCAGCGACGCTTCCAGGCTAGAGCGTTTCACGTTTTGACAGAAGCATATCCGGCGTTTCGGAAGTGGTTTGCACATTCGGTGGGATTTTGCGCAATGAAGGGCTTGCGGAGATAGGTCGCTAAGGGCAGCGGCCAGCGACCGGAAGCTCAGGGCAGAGCGAATTGCGTCCGCCGGGCTGCCATTGCTCGATTCTCTTGACCGCTAGGCTTGGCCTCGCCCGGCAACGGACCGAGCACGGTTGCAACACCTCGCGATAAAACCCAAGGAGCGAAACATGCCATCCAGTTCGTCGGACGTCCTGCTGATCGATCGCATTTTCGAGGTGTCCGATGCGATCCGCTATGTCGCCCTCTACCGAAAGGGCGAACTGGTTTTGCGCCAGAAATCGCAGGTGGCTGGTGCCTCTGCAGCGGAATCGGACAAATACGAGGAACTGTTCGTCAATCCCACGCTGCTCAAGCTGGCGCGCCAGCGCGGCGATCTCGATTGTGGCGGCGCGCGGTTCGTCCTGGTCGGATACGGCAACTTCCACCAACTTGTCATAGACCTGCCGGACGGGCACGTATCGGTCTGCTTTGAACTAGGCTCTGCACCATTGGACCACTGGGAGGTCATTCGCGACATTTCCCTGGCTTCTGGCTGAAATAGTCCGGCGCGGACGTATCTTTGTCCGCACCGAAGGTTCCCTGCCTGCAAGCGGGCACGGAGAAGCTTGGATTGGCGCCTACACGCTGGTGCGGTTCAGGGCTGGATGGATTCGTTTTGCCGGAGGGGGACGCAATTCGATCCAAGGTCGAGTCGCGTGGTGAAGTCCGTACTGGTGGTACGGACGAGACGCTCGCCGACGAATTTGGGTCGAATTGGCCCGGCCCGAAGGGTTTCCCGCTGGCGGGTGCCCGCCGCGTCAGGCGGCTTGCGCGATGCACCACATCGACCTTCGCAGCCTTCCTCGTGGATCGTCTCGCCAAACGGCGAACAGAATGATTCCGTGCAAACATGAAAGGCTCTAACGGCCATCCGTGAACTGAACGAGGTCCCACAAGTTTCCGTACAAATCCTCGAACACAGCGACAATACCGTAGGGGGCTTCTTTCGGTTCCCGCGTAAAGCGGATTCCGGCTTTCACCATGGTCGCGTGATCTCGCCAGAAATCGTCGGTCTGCAGGAACAGGAAGACCCTGCCTCCGGCCTGGTTGCCGATGAACGTCTCCTGATGATCCGACGCGGCGCGGGCCAAAAGCAGAGAGGTACCGCTTCCTCCCGGTGGCCGGACGACAACCCAGCGCTTGTCCTGCTCTGGTTGATAGGTGTCCTCGACCAAGGCAAAACCCAATTTGTTGATGTAGAAGTCGATTGCCTCGTCGTAATCGCGAACGACAATGGCAATAAGTGCGATACTTTGGTTCATGGCGTCCCTGCGTGTCCGGCAACAATATCAAGGGTTGCAGAATTCCGGAATGAATGCCAGCCCGTTCGGGCCAAGGGTGATTTTCACAATTAAACGGATCGCCGCGCCCCTCGCACAGCAATATCGATCCCTCCCGTTCACGACTGTGGCGTAAACACCGCGCATGGCGCGGCGATGCCGCGTAGCCTGTGCTCGCCGAGCGGGGTCAGCGGATGCGTCGTTTCCGCCGCAAAGGCGCCGGAGAGCAACACAGTGCGCCCGAGCGGCCGGCACAGGCCTTCCAGCCGGCTGACCAGGTTGACCGCTGGGCCGATCGCGGTGAAATCCAGCCGGTCGGCGGTGCCGATATTGCCCCACAGCATCTCGCCGAGATGCAGTGCCACGCCGAACGACAGAGGCGGCGCGCCTTGCGCGGCGCGGACGTGATGGAGATGGTCCATCCCGGCGCGCGCGGCGGCGACCGCGCGTAGCGCCGCATCGCACGCGGCAGCAGCGTCACGCTCTCCGATTGGAAAGATCGCCAGTACGCCATCACCGATGAATTTCAACACTTCGCCGCCGAAGGCGTGGACGGCGCCGGCGACACGGTCGAACCAGGCATCGAGGGCGGCGATGACGTCCTTCGCCTCCGTCGTTTCCGACAATTCGGTGAAGCCGCGGAGATCGGCAAAAAGCAACGCCGCCCGGATGGTCTCGCCGGGCTCGCGGCGCAAGCGGCCGGCCAGAACCTGCGCCGCGCTGCGCCGGCCGAGATAGGTCGTCAGCAGCGCTGATAGCGTCGAGCGCGCGGCTAGCAAGGCGAGGGGTGCCGCGGCAAATCGCGCGACCTCGCGCAGCAGTTCGGATTCGGTGTCGCTGAAGGGTCGGTTCGCCGTCCAGGCAAGCATCGCCCCATCCGACGGGTCGCCGGCGAAATCCTCCTGCACGCCACCGGTGCCGAGGCCTTCCAGCCAGTTGCGGGCGATATTGGTCGGTTGGGGATGGGCTTGGCCGGGATCAGCGAGCCCGGCCAAGCCCAATGCTTCAATCACCCTTCCTGTATCGGCCCGCCAGAGCCAGATGCGTCGGTCGATGACGGGGTGGGGCGCGGCCTGGGTGAGTGCGCCGCCGATCAGCGGCACGCCGTCGGCGACCAGCTGCGCGGCGAGCGCCGTGAGGAACGCATCGCCATCCGGCACGTCGATGGCCTTGTCGACCAGGAAGGAAAGAGCGGACGGCAGTCGCATGACTGCCATCATGCAGCGGTGTCAGCTTCCTGTCACGAGATTTTGCTTCTTGCGCGACGTCCCGATTGGCTTAGATTACGCCCATTGGAATGCCGTAGCGTCCACAGCTGGAAGGACATCCCGATGACGGAAACACTTCGCAGTGAGATCGAGATCGCGGCCCCGCAGGCTACGGTCTTTGCTTTCCTCACTGATCCCGACAAGATTTTGCGCTGGGTCGGTACCAAGGCGACGATCGAGCCGCATCCAGGCGGCATATATCTCCTCAGTATGAGCGATACGCAAACGGCTCGCGGCCAGTTTACCGAGGTGATCCCGGTGCATCGCCTGGCCTATAGCTTCGGCTGGGAGGGCAACGAGACCGTGCCGCCCGGCTCGGGCCTGATCGAGATCGACCTCTTCGAGACGGACGGGGGCACGCTGGTGCGGCTCACCCATGGCGGTCTGCCCAACGAGCAGGAGCGCGTCAATCACCAAAAGGGCTGGGATCACTATATGCGCCGGCTGGCCATCGCCGCGGTTGGCGGAGATCCCGGGCCGGACAGCATGCACGCGTAGGGGCGAACACGATCGCGATCATGCAGTGACGTCATCGGTAGCCGCTGGGGACGCCACACATCGCCTATCGGTCGCCACTTCCAGCGGGTGTGAGATGGGTGAGCACGCATCGCCAGCCGCTCCCCTCCCGGCGATAGACATCGGTGATCCATTCATCGGCTAAAATCGGCTCACCATGAAACGTGCCGGTGTTCTGCCCGCGACCGGTCACCGTGGCAACATCGCCAAGGAGGTGGACGTGATGCGTCGTCTTGGTCATCGTGTCGTGGGTCAGTACACCGGATCGGATCGCCTCCAGGATAGCCTGCGCAGGGATCGGGCCGCGCTCCGGCGTCACCAATACCCAGTCTTGCGTGATACAGGCCGATATCTGTGTGGGATCGTTTGATACCATCGCCGCGTTGAAGGCACGTTCCGTGGCCTCGAGCGCCTCCAGATCCGCGGCACTCACGCGGACGCGCCTTCGTTCCAGCGCCGCTGCATCTCCTCCGGGGTGACCTGTTCGATGGTCTGCGACAGCATCCAGCGATGGCCGTAGGGATCGAGCACCTGCGCCACACGCTCGCCAAAACTCTGATCCGCCGCGGGGCGTAGCAGCGTCGCTCCGGCGGAGACGGCTTGCTCCACGGCTGCATCGGTGGACTCGGTATCCATGTGGAAGGTCACCGGCGATCCGCCGATCGTGTCCGGCGACAGGGCGCCAAAGTCCGGATACTCATCCGCCAGCATCATCAGCGTTTCGCCGAAACGCAACTCGGCATGCCCGACACGTCCGTCTGAAGGATCGGTCATGCGGAAAATCTCGACCGCGCCGAAAGCCTGCTTGTAGAAGTCGATGGCTTGCGCTGCATGTTTCACGACGAAATAGGCACTCACTTTTCGAGCAGAACTCGGCATTGGATGCTCCTCCTTGACTGGATCGTATATTAACGTTACGTATCGTAATGATATGAGTCAAGATGCAAACGCAACACCGAAGAAACGAGGGCGGCCACCCAGCGAAGCCGCGCAACGGCGTGCCCTTGAGGCCGCTCACGATATCCTGATGGCCGAAGGCTTTGGCCGTTTGACGATCGAGGCCGTGGCAGCGCGCTCCGGTGTCGGCAAGCCGACGATCTATCGCTCCTGGGCGAACGCACAGGAGCTGGCAATGGCTGCGCTGCTGGTCAGGCCGCTGCCGGAGATCGAGGCGAACGGGGCGACGGCGCAGGCCGCCCTTGGTGCGCAGATGCGGGGTCTGGTCACCGCGTTTGCCAGCACACGCGGGCGGCAGATCACCATGGCGCTGGCGGCTGCGGACCCCGAAAGCGAATTCACCAAGGCGTTCCGCAATCAGGTGATCCTGTCGAGCCGGAACGCCGGCCGCGGCATACTGGAACAGGCGCTGGACCGGGGTGAGATTGTCCCGCCGATCGATATCGAGGCGCTGCTCGACATGATCTATGGGCCTGTGTTCTTCCGTTTGCTGGTCGGGCATCGTCCGGTGTCGCCGGAATTCGGCGATGCGATCGTCCGGACCGCCTTGCGCGCCGTTTCGCCGCCGGGGGCGTAACGGCAAACTCACATCGCGATATAGCGATCCTTGCGGTGGTTTACCGCCAGCGTGATGTTCATCACCACCGCGCCGACGATCGAGCAGGCGATGATGAAAGGGCTGGCGAGGAAGAAGGAGCAGGCGACGATGGCGCCGTCAAATCCAAGCTGGACGAAGCCGGCGCGCCAGCCGAACCGATCCTGCAGATAGAGCGCCAGAATGCCGATGCCGCCGAGGCTGGCGCGATGGCGGAAGAGGGCAAGCAGGCCGGCACCAATGACCAGGCCACCGAACAGGGCGCCAATCAGCGGATCGACATGGGTGATCCCCAAGGCACGCGGCAGGACTTCGGACATGGCCGATGTCAGGGCGACGGCGATAAAGGTCTTCAGGGTGAAGGCAAGGCCCATGCGGCGGAAGGCGAGATAGTAGAACGGCAGGTTCACGGCGAAGAAGCAGATGCCGAAACTGAAGCCGGTCGCGTAGTGGACCAGAAAGGCGATGCCGGGCGTGCCGCCCGTCAAAAGTCCGGCGGTGGAAAGGAGTGTGATGCCAAGCACGGCGAGCATGCTTCCGGAGACGACGCCCTGCGCATCATCGACGATCGAATGGCGTTCCGCGCTCGAAGTCATCAGTGCCGCGAAGGCGGATTTTGCCGGCGTTGCCATCATTGTCGTCGTTTCCCGTAGCCCCGTATTAGGTCCTTCTATCGCCCCGCTTTCGGAACGCAAGCGCTGCTGTGGATTTTGTCGCTTGACGGCGGAAATAATCGTGGATATAAATTATCCACGATAGAGGGAGATGCAGATGAAACTGGGTGAGGGCGTCGAGCAGGCCATTCATAGCGTCGCTATGTTGTCGGGCCTTTCCGAAGGCGGTGTGCTTTCGGCGGCGGCGATCGCCGAGTTTCATGGTGTGTCGACCAGCTATCTGTTGAAGCATCTGCAGTCGCTTTCCGGCGCCGGCGTTCTTGATACGGTGCCGGGGCCGAAGGGCGGATACCGGTTGGCAAGACCTGCAGACAAGATCACGCTACTGGATATCGTGCTCGCCGTCGAAGGTCCCGCACCTGCGTTCCGCTGCAATGAAATCCGCCAGCGGGGGCCGAACCCGGTTCCCGACCGTTACTTTTCCAAGCCGTGCAATATCTCGGCCACCATGCTGAGGGCCGAGCGCGTCTACCGGGCGGAACTGGCCAAGACCACCATCGCCGACCTCGGTGTGCAACTGGCCGAAATCGACGACGGACCGATCGCAGCGAGAGGCTGCGCCTTCCTCGAAATCCATGAACGCAAAACGGCTCGCTGAGCCCCTACAAAGGAGAAGACCCATGCACCCACGTCTCGATTTGACAAAAGCATCGCCGGAAGCCTTCAAGGCCGTGCTGGCACTCGAAAACTACGTGCAGAATTCCGGTCTGGAGCGTCGCTTCATTCACCTGATCAAGCTGCGTGCCTCGCAGATCAACGGCTGCGCCTATTGCGTCGACATGCATGTCAAGGAATCGCGCCACGACGGCTTGAGCGAGCAGTGGATCAACCTGATGTGCGTCTGGCGGGAATCGCCGGTTTACGACCCCCGCGAGCGCGCACTGCTCGGCTGGGTCGATGCGGTCACCAACATTGCCCAGACTGGCGCTCCCGACGATGCCTTTGAAACGCTGAAGGCGCATTTCTCGAGCGAGGAGATCGCCAAGATTACGGTCGCTATCGGCACGATCAACGTTTGGAACCGGATCGCCGTCGGGTTCCGTTCGCAGCATCCGATCGACAAGCCGGCCAAGGCTGCCTGAGCATCAATACAGCTACGGCGCTGCGCATCCGCAACAGGTGCAGCGCCGGAGAGCGGGAAGGGTTCGTTGCTTCTCCCGCTCTCACTCATTTGCAGAGTGCAAAAAGGTCGGATGAGGGGGCAGCCGGTGCCGCCCCTGGCAATGGCGCGGAGCAATCCCTGAAGAATGCGCCTTTGGCCCCCTCATCACCTCGCTTTGTGCGCGACGTCTCCTCCGCCTGGAGGACGTGCGCTTTTACAAAGCGATATAGCGATCGGCGCGGTGGTTGATGGTCAGAAACAGATTGAGCACGACCGCTCCAAGCACCGAATAGAACACCACCGGCGGTGTGGTGACGAAGAAGGCGGCAGCCAGCACGCAGAGATCGATGACAAGCTGCACGAGGCCGGCGCGGATGCCGAAGCGCTCCTGCATGTAGATGCCGAGGATGCCGACGCCGCCAAGGCTGGCGCGGTGGCGATAGAGCGCCAGAACACCATAGCCAAGCAGGAGGCCGCCAAGCAGGGCAGCCCAGGCGGGATGAATGCTGGCGATCTGGAATACCTGGCCCTGGATGTTGGTCAAGAGCGAGGTGATGGCGATGGCGATGAAGGTCTTCACCGTGAACGCCATGCCGAGTTGCTTCCACGACAGGTAGAAGAACGGCAGGTTGAGCAGGAAGAAGGCGAGGCCGAAATTGATACCGAACGCATAATGCAGCAGGAAGGCGACGCCGGCGGTGCTGCCAGTCAAAAGACCGGCGCTGGCAAGCACATAGAGGCCCAGGGCCGCGACCAGGCTGCCCGAGAATATACCCTGCACGTCTTCGATCGGCGTGTGGCGCGTCGCACTGGTATTCCAGAAGCCAAGGGCATTGATGATGCTCATGTCGCGATCTCCAAAGACGGCAAAGGACAAGCGCCCGAGCAGGCTCGAACGGCGATGAAAGGAATGAATGAAGGTGCAAGTGCACCGGCAGTCATTTCGACAGCGGCGCCTGTGTGCAATGCAGCAATTATCGGATTCCGACTGTCACGATCAAGCGAAATATGTAAGCAATGCTGACCTATTTTAACTTCGCAAGAAAACTGCGCTCACGGCGATTTTTGCGTAAGAAAAAGAATGCCTGAGACCGGCTTGCCGCCATCATTGCGAATGATGGTTTTGCTGATGGCGAGAATATCGAGCCCAAAGCGCTTGCAGAGGCTTTGAATGTAGGTTTCCGAATGGGCGTATCGCAACGACGGCCGCAGAACGAAATCGCCTTCCGCATCCGCATCCTCGACGGAAAAGGCAAACAGGCCCTTGCGGCTCAACAGCCTTGAGGCGATGACGAAAACGCTGTCGAGATTGCCGAGATACATCAGCACATCGGCGGCGCTGACGAGGTCGGCGCGGTGTTCCGGCCTTTCCGAAAACAGGCCCGATGTTTCCGGCGGCAGTGAAAGATCGGCCTGCGCAAGGTGGTCGTAAAGCCCCTTGTCTTCCGCCTTCGCCAGCATGTTGGCGGAAAGGTCAAAGCCTTCGAGGCGGTCGGCGCTGTCGCGGATGCGCTCGCCGAACAGGCCGGTGCCGCAGCCGAGATCGGTCACATGGGCAAACCGCCCATCGCCCGTATGCGCCGCGATCAGTGCGGCAAGTTTTTCCGGGACAGTGTAGTCGAGCTTTTCAACGAGTGCCTTGTCGAAACGGTCGGCATAGTCGTCGAACAGCTGCGCCACATAGAGGCTCGATGGCTGCTCGGGTGTCTCGGACGCGCCAAGCAGTGCAAGCTTCAGGCCCGCGCCGAAGATATCGTCAGGATTGAGTTCGATGACTTTTCGCAAGGCTTCGACGGCCGCCTCTTTGCGGCCGGATTTGTCCTCATAGTCAGCCAGTCGAAACCAGCCGGCTGCCCAGTCGGGCACGAGTTCCAGCGCCTGGGTCATCAGGTCGGCCGCCTCCGCATGGTCGCCACTCTCGGCCAGCATATGCGCATATTCAGCGCGGCGGTCGGCGATGAGGTCGCCGGAGGAAAGCTGGTTGAGCGTCATGGTCCTGCGTCTCAATTGTGCGCCGCATGCCGACGGCTGGGGCTTCACGCGCTTGTCGCGTGCGAGTGTAGAAATGGCAAGCGGCGATTTGACGTCAAGGCCGTCGCCAGTGTTCGCGGCTTGCAGCAGAAGCCCTGGCGGCTTATGTGAGGAAAAACAGGAGAATCATGGGCCATGGCCGATGGAGTGAACAAGTTTCTGGGCGACACGCCCGGCCGGGTGATCGTCAAGCTCCTGGTGGTGTCGGTGATCGTCGGCTTCGTCATGGCCGTCTTCGGCTGGACGCCCTATGGCATCCTCTACACTGTCCGGGATTTCATCCTCGATCTCTGGCACTCCGGCTTCGCGGCGCTCGGCCGTGTCGGTGACTATCTGCTGCTGGGTGCCGCCGTGGTGATCCCGGTCTTCATCATCCTGCGTATCCTGAGCTACCGGCGGTAACATGCACGATCAGAACTTTCTTGCCTCCCGGCGCAATTTCCTGCGGGCGGGCGCCTTTCTCTCGCTTGGCATGCTCGCCAGCTGCGGCACCCCAAAGATTGCCCCGAGCGGCGATGGCAGCGACCAGACGGATGCGACGCTCGGCTACGTCAACGATCTGAGAAAACAAAAAGGGCTGAAGCCGCTCGCACGCGATCCGGCAGCGGCGCAGGCAGCGCTTTCCCAGGCCGGCCGCATGGCCAAGGCCGGCAAGATGTCACACCTGATCGGCATGGGGGATAGTTTCCTCGATCGCATGAAGGATGGTGGCGTGGCGTTGCCGGCGGCCGAAAACATCGCCATGGGTCAGGACAGCGCCGAAAAGGTCTACGCCGCCTGGTACCATTCGCCCAAGCACCTGGAAAATATGCTGGGGCCAAACTATAGCGGACTCGGCGTTGCCGTGATGCGGAATCCAGCTTCCGGAAACCGGCCTTATTGGGCCATGGTGCTATCGACCGCCTGACCTGATTCTTAAGTTTCGCGGCTGGTCTCGAGGACAAGGCATGACCGCAGCGCAAACGACAGATATCGGCGAAAACGCCCACGGGGCCGGCCCTTTTCTCGTCACCAACCGGCTGATCCTTTCGATCGCCGTACCGATGACGCTGGGGTTCCTGACGACACCATTGCTTGGCCTCGTCGATACCGCAGTCATCGGCCATCTCGGTCAGGCGACTCTGCTGGCCGGGCTTGCCGTCGGCGCGATCGTATTCGACCTGATCTTCACGACATTCAATTTCCTGCGCTCGGCCACCACCGGGCTGGTGGCACAGGCCTTCGGCCGTGGCGACCGGACGGAAGAGCAGGCAGTCTTCTGGCGCTCGATGGTCATTGCGCTTGTGTGCGGCGCAGCCGTTGTCCTTTTGTCGCCGCTGCTGCTGTCGGCCGGTCTCTGGCTTCTGGCGCCGGGGCCGGAGATCGCGGGCGTGACGCGCACCTATTTCGAATACCGCATCCTCGGTGGACCTGCGGCGCTTGCCAACTACGCCATCCTCGGTTTCGTGCTGGGGCGCGGGCAGGGCACGACAGGGCTGCTGCTGCAGACGCTGATCAACGGCATCAACATCGTCCTGTCGATCACGCTCGGGCTTTACCTCGGCTGGGGCGTGATGGGCGTGGCACTGGCGACGGTTACCGGCGAGGCGGCCGGCGCCGTTGTCGGGTTTGCGATCGTCTATAGCCGCTTCGACCGGACGGTGGCGCCAGGCTGGGCAACGATCTTCGCTACGGATCGCCTGAAGCTGCTGTTCGGGCTGAACCGCGACATCATGATCCGCTCCTTTGTGCTTCTCGCTGCGTTCATGCTGATGACGCGTATCGGCACATCGTTCGGGCCGGTGACGCTGGCCGCCAATTCGGTGCTGATGACCATCTTCCTGGTGGCTGGCTATTATCTCGACGGGCTGGCCAACGCCGCCGAACAATTGACCGGACGGGCGATCGGCGCCCGGTTCCGTCCGGCCTTCGACCGCGCGCTGAAGATGACGGCGACCTGGTCCTTCGCGCTTGCCGGGTTTACGACCGTTGCCTTCCTTATCTTCGGCAATCGACTGGTCGATCTGCTGACGACGGCGGCGGATGTCCGCACCGAGGCTTATATCTACATGCCCTGGGCGGCGATCACGGCGCTGACCGGCGCGCTCGCCTTCCTGATGGACGGCGTGTTTATCGGCGCCACCTGGTCGCGCGACATGCGCAATATGATGCTGCTCTCCTTTGCGGGTTATGTGGCCGCGGTGGCGCTGCTCGTGCCGGCATTTGGCAATCACGGCCTCTGGGCCGCGCTCAACCTGTTCCTGCTGTTTCGCGGCGTTTTCCTGACGGTGCTGGTACCGCGCCGTTCGGCTCAGACGTTCTTGCCGGCCCAGTAATCGGTCCGGCTGCCGCCGATGTCGGCGATCGAGCCCAGCTTCTCGCGGTCGCAGAGTTGCGACAGGCCACGCACGATCCTCCCCGGCAGCGAAGGCCCCTCATAGACCATGCAGGAATAGAGCTGCACGAGGTTGGCGCCGGCGCGGATTTTTTCCGCCGCAGTTTCGGCAGACGAGACGCCGCCGACGCCGATGATCGGCAGGTCGGGACCGACGCGCTTACGCATCTTGGCAAGCACAATGGTGGATTTTTCGAACAACGGCTTGCCGGAAAGTCCACCGCTCTCCTTGGCTTGTCGTTGGTCCTTCAGACCGTCACGCGACAGCGTCGTGTTGGACACGATCAGACCATCAAGGCTGTGCTCCAGAGCAACGGCTGCGATATCGTCCATACCTTCTTCGGTCAGATCCGGCGCGATCTTCAGGAACACCGGCACCCGGACGCCAGCCTTGGCGGCTTCGTCGTCACGAGCGGCCAGAACGGCGGAGAGAAGTGCTGCAAGGCTTTCGCGCGCCTGCAGGTCGCGCAGGCCGGGCGTGTTCGGCGAGGAGATATTGGCGGTGAAATAGCGGGCGACACCATAGAAGGTACGGATGCCGGTGACATAGTCGGCGACGCGGTCGGCGCTGTCCTTGTTGGCGCCGATGTTGACGCCGATCGTCGCGGAGCGCGCGCAGGCGCGCAGACGCTGGAGCGCTGCCTGATGGCCCTCGTTGTTGAAGCCGAGACGATTGATCACGGCCTCGTCCTCGACCAGCCGAAAGATGCGCGGCTTGTCATTGCCGGCTTGCGGCTTTGGCGTGACCGTGCCGATCTCGGTGAAGCCGAAACCGAGCTTGAGCAGCGCTTCCGGCACCTCGGCGTTCTTGTCGTAGCCGGCCGCAAGGCCGATCGGATTGGTGAAGGAAAGGCCGGCGACGGTCTGCATCAGGCGCGGATCGGCGGGTGCTGCGCAGGCGGGAACGAGGCCGGTCTTCAGGCCTTTGATCGACAGGCCATGGGCTGCTTCCGGATCGAGCAGGAAGAGGCCGCGGCGGGCGAGCGACTGGAAGACATCGATCATCGGTCAAGCTCCGGGAAAACGTGATTGCCGTTGGCGTCGAGCGGCAGGGGTTTTTCCCAGACAACGGCGTCGAAGGATAAAGCTGCATAGAGATGGGGGAAGAGCGCCCCGCCGCGCGAGGTCTCAAAGACCAGCTTGTCGCCGAGTTTGTCGCCGTCGACGGCGACCAGCAGAAGGCCGTCCTGACCGGCAAAATGGCGGGCGGCGGTCTCGACGGCCTGATCGGCTGTCGAGAAATGGATGAACCCGTCCGAAAGGTCGATCGCGGCGCCCTTGAATTCTCCGGTCTTGCGCGCATCTTGCCATAGAGTTGCCGGAACGATTTTGTAGATAATGCTGCTCATGCCGCCGTTTCCTGGACCTTGGACGATATCCTTTGCGGGATTGCCGCAATCTTCTGCGAAAGTCCATCGGCAAGCGGGTCCGGACCCGGTTTTTTGGCGATCAATGGAGAGTACGATGAACAGGATGCTGATGCCGGTCTTGGTCCTTGGCGGGACTTTCGCTGCTTTCACGGCTTTTGCCCAGGAGCCGGCACCGGGACGCTACGCCATGCAGAAGACCGATAGCGGCGTCGCCCGGCTGGACACGCAGACCGGCGAGGTCTCGCTCTGCCAGGAAAAGGATGGCGAGATGGTGTGCCGGATGGCCGCCGACGAGCGCACCGCTTTCGAACTGGAACTCGATCTCCTGACCAAACGCGTCGAAACTCTGGAAAAAGCCGTTGGAGAGGGCCAGACGAGCTTGAAACCGCGGCTTCCGACGAAGGAAGAGATTGACCAGACAATGAGCGTCATGGAAAGAATGATGCGCAGTTTCATGGGAATTGTGAAGGATCTGGAAAGCGAGGAAAAGCAGCCGTCTGACAAGACGGAGGTGCCTCAGAAGACCTGACCGGATCCGGACGGCGCGCGACGGCGAATTGGAGGATTTGCGCTTCGTGCGAGGCTCGCGGGCCAAGCTCTTGGGAGGGAGTGTCATGACGTCAGGATTGACCATCATCATTGCGGACGACCATCCGCTGTTTCGCGGTGCCATGCGGCAGGCCCTGGCAAGCATGCCGGACAACCCCACGATCATCGAGGCGGGTGACTTTACCTCGGCGCGGCAGGCGGCGATCGACCATGTTTCGGCCGACCTGATGCTGCTCGATCTCACCATGCCGGGCGTCAGCGGGCTCTCGGGCCTGATTGCGCTTCGGGCCGAATTCCAAAGCCTGCCGGTGATGATCGTCTCGGCGCACGACGATCCGGCGACGATCCAGCGCGCGCTCGAGCTGGGCGCGTCCGGTTTCCTCTCCAAATCCGCCGGCATCGATGAAATCCGGCAGGGGATCGACACGGTGATGGCCGGCGACATCTTTACTCCGCCGGGTTTTCAGCGCGGCATGGAACACGAGCCGGAAGTTGCGGCACTGCTGCAGCGGCTGCGGACCCTGACCCCACAGCAATCCCGCGTGCTCGGCATGCTGGCCGAAGGCCTGCTCAACAAGCAGATCGCCTACGAACTCGGCGTCTCCGAAGCGACGATCAAGGCGCACGTGTCGGCGATATTGCTGAAACTCAATGTCGACAGCCGCACGCAGGCGGTGATCCAGCTGAGCAAGATTTCAGCCGTGGCGGCGTAACTGCCTCCGTATCAGAAGAGTCGCGCAGAAGCGGCGCCTGCAAGTTCATGATGGCGCCGCCGAAATTTCCTCCGTCATTCCTGTGGTTGTCACAAGAACCCAGCCAGCCTAAGTGCTCGGGCTGAAAGGTCTTTTGACCCGACGGAGGTCGGGTCACTGGATCCCGCCACAAGAGCGAGGATAACGGAAGTTGAAGCTGTCCGCCCTCAAAACAGGCTTGCTACTCCGCGGCCGCCTTCATCGACATTGAGAGTTGCGTCAGCCAGGCCCGCATCGAGGCAGGGCGGACGGGCTTGTTTTGCAATGCGATGCCGTCGCGTTCCGCAGCAGCTCGGACTTCAGGGGAACGATCGGCTGTGACGAGCAGCGATGGAATCTCGGTACCGAACCGGTGTCGAATGGCTTGGATAACATCAATGCCGGTGCCGTGGTCGAGGTGGTAGTCGGCAATGATCGCGTCGGGACGCAGGTCATGGACGGTCAGACTGTGTTGCCAGGCGTCGAAAGACGGAGTGGTTGATACGTCGCAGCCCCAACCCTCCAGAAGCAGTTTCATGCCTTCCAGAATCAAGGGTTCGTTGTCGATGCAAAGCACGCGCAGACCGTGCAGCGGTTCGGCTGAACGGATGGGCTCGGAAGGGCTCGCCTTGGCGCTGCCGGCGGCCGTGCGGTCGATCGGCATCTTGACGCGGAACCGCGTGCCCTTGCCGGGTTTCGATTGCAGGTCGACACTGTGATTGAGAACACGCGAGATGCGGTCGACGATCGACAGGCCGAGGCCCAGGCCCGAAGCGGTCTTGGCGCCCTCGTCGAGGCGGGCAAACTCCTTGAAGACCGTGCGAAACTTCGATGCGGGAATGCCGATGCCGGAATCGAGAACCTGGATGATCGCGTCGCCGCCTTCACGCCGCACGCCGACCAGAACCTTGCCGGTCGGCGTGTATTTGATTGCATTGGAGACGAGATTCTGGACGAGACGGCGCAAGAGGTTCGGGTCGGTGCGCACCGTCAGCGAGGTCGGCATCACCGTCAATTCGAGGTTGGCGGCGCGGGCGACAGGCGCAAAATCGGTTTCGATGCGGCGCAGCAGATCGTTGAGCGGCACCGATTGCAGGCGCGGCTTCATGGCGCCGGTATCCAGCCGGGAAATATCGAGGACGGCGCCGAGAATGGATTCCACAGATTCCAGCGAGGAATCGATGTTCTGCACCAGCAGGCTGTTTTCCGAATCGCCGAGCCGTTCGACCAGTGACGAGGAATAGAGGCGTGCGGCGTTCAGCGGTTGCAGGATATCATGGCCGGCGGCGGCGAAGAACCGTGTCTTGCCGATATTGGCCTCTTCGGCAGCGGCGCGGGCCTCGGCCACTTCCTTGTTGACGCGGGTAAGTTCGCCGGTGCGCTCGGCAACGCGCAGTTCCAGCGTCTCGTTCGCCTGTTTCAGCGCCATGTCGGCGGCGACGCGCTGGGTGATGTCGGTATAGGTGGTGACGATGCCCTTGTCGGGCATGGCGTTGGTACGCACCTCGATGATGCGGGCACCACCGGAGAGTTCGAGCAGGAACGGCTTGTCGAGGGTCAGGAAGTTGGCGATCAGCCGCTTGCCGTCCTCCTTGCGGATATCGCCACGTTTGGTCAGCATGGCGACGATCTCGGCCAGTGGAAAACCAACCTGGCCGGCACTTTCCGGCAGGTCGAGCAATTGGCGGAAACGCCTGTTCCAGATGATCAGGTTGTTGGAACTGTCGAAGACGGCAATGCCCTGATCCATCTGCGAAAGCGCCGTCTGGAGCATGTCCTGATTGTATTGGAGCGCTTCCGATGCCTGATCGAGAAGCCAGGCCGTATCCGACGACGTATCGTCCAGGCGCTGCAGGACCAATGACAGCACAAGGCGCGCCGAAGACGAACCGATGGCGCTGCCGAGCAGTTGCTCGGAGAAATGAATGAGCGCCATGTCGGCCGGCTGGTGGTCCTCCAGCCAGCGGCCGGACTGGCGCTCATAGGTCTGGAAGGAGCGCTGCATGCGCTCCTCGCCGAGATAGCGGGCGATCGTGGTTTTCAGATCCAGCACGGTGATCTTGGTCTTGCGGCCGCGAAACGCCTTCTCCGTGCGTGATTTGCGGCGAATGAAGACGCCCGCCTGCATTCGCTCCAGCGGTTTCGGCGCACGGGTGAGCGAGCCGATGACATAGGCGACCGCGTTGACCAGAAGGCTGAGCGCCGACGCGTTGACCAGCGGATCAGCTGCCGGGCCGGAAAAGACCCCTGCAAATGGAAAGAGGAAGTCGAGCACCGTGGCGGCGACATGCGAATTGTCCGGTCCGCCAAGGCTCGGCAGAAACAAAAGATAGGCCCAGATGAGGAAACCGAGTGTCATCCCGGCGATGGCGCCGCGGGCATTGGCCTGCCGCCAGACAAGTCCGCCGAACAGGGCAGGCGCCATCTGCGAGATGGCGACGAAGGACAGAAGGCCGAGCGACGCAAGGCCGGCGCTCATGTCGGCTGAGCGATAGTAACCATAGCCGAGCAGCAGCACCACGAAGATCGCCGTGCGCCGGACGTTCAGAAGAGTCCCTGCGACGTCCTGGGAGCCGCCGCGGCCCATCAGGTTGCGCCTCAGGAACACCGGCATGACGATATCGTTGGAGATCATGATCGACAGTGCCACCGAGGCGACGATGACCATCGCGGTCGCCGCGGAGAATCCGCCGATGAAGGTGATCAACGTCAGGATAGGCATGTCGGCGGCGAGCGGCAGCCTGAGCAGGTAGAGATCGGCATCGCCGCTGCCGGCGAACGTCAGCACGCCGGCGATCGCCACCGGCAGCACGAACAGGTTGATGGCGACCAGATAGATCGGAAAGAGGATACCGGCGGTGCGCAGATCCTTTTCCGTACGGTTCTCGACGACCGTGACATGGAATTGGCGGGGCAGCATGATTATGGCGAAGGCGGAGAGAACGACGAGCAGAATCCAGCGCGGCAGCGGCGTCTGGTAGTTCAGCGCCGTCATCACCTGGTTGTTGGCAAGTGCCTTTGCCCACAGATCGCTCGGGCCGTCGAACAGGAAAAAGATCACATAGAGACCGGCGGTCACCAGCGCCAGCAGCTTGACAACCGATTCCATCGCAATCGCCAGGATCAGCCCGTCTTGGTGTTCGGTGGCGTCGGTATGGCGCGTCCCGAAGACGATAGCGAAGCACGCGAGGAAAAGCGTGACCAACAACGGCAGGTCGATGAAATTCTGGCCGGTACCGATGCCATAGCCGCTGGTATCGACCATGGCCGACACAGAACTCGACACCGCCTTCAGCTGAAGTGCGATATAGGGAATGGCGCCGATCAGCGAGATCAGCGCGACGATGGCCGCAACGGTTGGGTTCTTTCCGTAGCGAGCCGCGACGAAGTCGGCAACCGAGGTCAGTTTCTCGGATTTGGCAAGCGCGATGATGCGGCGGATCACCGGCAGGCCGATGGTGAACATCAGGATCGGGCCGATATAGATGCCGGTAAATTCCAGCCCGCGTTCGGCGGCAAGACCGACACCGCCGAAGTACGTCCAGGAGGTGCAGTAGATCGCCAGACTCAAGGCATAGACCAGCGGCCTGCCCTTTCCGGCAGGGGCGTTCCGCGCCTTGCGATCGCCATAGCTTGCCACCGCAAAGAGCAGCAGCAGGTAGGCGAAGGCGGCCGCGAAAATGATCGAGCCCGAAAGCATGGCTCCTCCTTGTCCTTGGGGGAAGCATAGGACAAGACGGCCGTGAAGAAAATCGGACTCGCCTAAGCCTTAAGTCAAAGAACCGACAACTCTTTTTCAGACTGAGCGAAACCGGCGCGTTGCGCGCTATCTCCATCGCGTGATTTACTTGATTTCGATTTCAGGTAGCATTCGGCCGGCACTCAGCCATGGTGGACAGGCAGATTCGGCTGACCTCGATTATAGATAAGGAGAGAGACTAATGCTGAATGAATTCAAGGCGTTTATTGCCAGGGGCAATGTCATGGACCTTGCTGTCGGTATCATCATCGGTGGTGCTTTCACGCTGATCGTCAATTCGCTGGTCAACGACATCATCATGCCGATCGTCGGCGCCATCATCGGAAGCATCGACTTCTCCAACTTCTTCATTCCGCTCTCCGGCACTGTGACCGCCACGTCGCTTGCCGCTGCTCGCGAGCAGGGCGCGGTCTTTGCCTATGGCAACTTCCTCACCGTGGTCTTGAACTTCCTCATCCTCGCCTGGATCATTTTCCTGCTGGTCAAGGGCGTCAACAACATGCGCGCCACGCTGGAAAAGCAGAAGGAGTCCGAGCCGGCAGCGCCGCCGGCGGAGGACGTGCAACTGCTGACCGAAATCCGCGATCTGCTGAAGCAGAGGGCGTAAGACGATACATCACCAGAATCGATAATTCCGTCAGCGAATATCGCGTGATCGTGATGTGAAAAAACGCTAGAAGCGGCGGGCTAACAGGAGCCCGCCGATGACCATTCTTGCCAGTCTTAGTCCCAGATCGCTTGCAGCGCCGGAAAGCGGTATCGTCGAACTGGTGAACTATGCACGCGGCCGCGACGGGCTTATCCCGCTCTGGGTCGGCGAGGGAGACCTGCCAACACCGGATTTCATCTCGCAGGCGGCGCAGGAATCACTGAGGGCCGGTGAGACCTTCTACACCTGGCAGCGCGGCATCCCGCCGCTGCGCGAGGCGCTGTCGCGCTATTATCAGCGTCATTTCGACAAGACGCTTTCGCCGGACAATTTCTATGTGACCGGCTCCGGAATGCAGGCGATCAAGCTTGCCATCGAGGCGGTGACCTCGCCGGGCGACGAGATGGTATTTCTCTCGCCGGCCTGGCCGAACTTTGCCGCGAGCGCGGAGCTTTCCGGCGTGCGGGCTGTCGCCGTGCCGCTCAGCTTCGAAGACGGGAAATGGCAGCTCGATATCGGCAGGCTCGAATCGGCGATCACGGAAAAGACGCGGGCGCTATTCGTCAACACCCCCTCCAATCCGACCGGTTGGACCGCCTCACATGACGATCTGAAGGCCATCCTGGCGCTGGCGCGGAAACACGGCCTCTGGATCATGGCCGACGAGATCTATGCGCTCTACTACTACAATGGCGACCGGGCGCCGTCTTTCCTCGACATTATGGAGGAAGACGAGCGCATCCTCTTCGTCAATTCCTTTTCCAAGAACTGGTCGATGACCGGGTGGCGCGCCGGCTGGATCGTGGCGCCGCCGGCAATCGGCCAGGTGCTGGAAAATCTCATCCAGTATTCCACCTCCGGCGTGGCACAATTCATTCAGGCGGGTGCTGTCGTGGCACTCGACCGGGGCGATACGTTCGTCGCGGAAAACGTCGCCAAGGCCACCCTTTCGCGCGATCTGTTCTGCGACGCGCTGATCGCCACCAACCGGGTGCAGACACTCAAGCCGGATGGCGCGATTTACGCCTTCCTGAAGATTGACGGCGTCACCGACGCGCGTCGTGTGGCGCTCGACATTGTCGACAAGACCGGCATTGGCTTGGCACCCGGAACCGCGTTCGGCGAAGGCGGATCGCTGTTCATGCGCGCCTGTTTCCTGCGCGATCCCAGGCAGATTGCCACCGCCGCCGAGCGGCTGGCAGGGTATATCGCGGCGCTCTGAGCCGGATTTGAACATTCCGCATTGCACAAAATCCTTGTATATCGCGCCGTGAACGGGTCTTATCCCGCTCACATTTGACAGAGCAGGAGTACGCAATGGCGGTTTTGGTTACGGGCGGCGGCGGTTATATCGGCAGCCATATGGTCTGGGCATTGCTGGATGCGGGCGAGCAGGTTGTCGTCATCGACCGGCTGTCAACGGGCTTCCGTTGGGCGATCGCGCCCGAGGCTCGTTTCTACGAAGGCGACATCGCCGATACCGTGCTGATGCGGCAGATTTTCACCGATAACAGCATCGATTCCATCATCCATTTTGCCGGTTCGATCGTCGTGCCGGAATCGGTCGCTGATCCGCTCGGCTATTATGAGAACAACACGGTCAAGTCGCGCAGCCTGATTGCCAGCGCAGTCGAAGCCGGCATTCCCTATTTCGTGTTTTCCTCGACAGCGGCCGTCTATGGAACTCCGGATGTTCTGGAGCCGGTGACCGAGAGCGTCAATCTCAAGCCGGAATCGCCTTATGGCTCTTCCAAGCTGATGACCGAGATCATGCTGCGCGACACCGCCAACGCGCATCCCTTCACTTACACGGCGCTGCGCTATTTCAATGTCGCCGGTGCGGATCCGAAGGGCCGTAGCGGCCAGTCCTCGGCGCTTGCCACCCATCTGATCAAGGTTGCCTGCGCCACGGCTCTCGGCAAGCGCCAGTCAATGAGCGTCTTCGGCACCGATTATTCGACGCCGGACGGAACCTGCGTGCGCGACTATATCCATGTCTGGGATCTGGTGCAGGCGCATCTGAAGGCCTTGCAGCGCATGCGCGCCGGCGGCGGCTCGCTGGCCGCCAATTGCGGCTATGGGCATGGGTTCTCGGTACTTGAGGTGCTCGATGCCGTGCGCAAGGTGCATGGACAAGACTTTCCCGTCACGTTTTCCGAACGCCGCGCGGGCGATCCCGCAATGATCGTCGCCAACCCCGCGCTCGCCAAAAAAGAGCTCGGCTGGGTGCCGGAATATGACGATCTGAACGGCATCATCCGCAGCGCTCTCGATTGGGAACAGCACCTGATGCGGAAGAATTCCTTTTGATATCGGGCACGGTCGGGGTCTTTTCGGCCTGATGCCGGGCCACAAGGGAAAGGTCCGGTTTTGAGCCGCATGGCCTCTCCAGTTTGACGACAGTTTCAGTCTCTAGAGTGCCGGTCAGGATAGACTGACTGGACCCGGAGCATCATGGAGTTTTCCCGCCTTAGAAACCGTATGACGGCAAAGCCCAAGGCTGCGCGGTCGCTGGCGGCGTGCAGGCCGGACCCTGCGCAATCGCGGTCCATTCCCAACCTGTTTTCCCTCCGTGAAGTCATCGCCGGCGCTGCCTGCGATCGCCTTTGCGCGTAACCGGAGGGTCGGATGAAAGCTGTCATTCTCGCCGGTGGTCTTGGGTCGCGCATTGCGGAGGAAACGCATCTGCGGCCAAAGCCGATGATCGAGATCGGCGGTCGGCCGATCCTCTGGCACATCATGAAGCTCTATTACGCCCATGGCGTGCGCGACTTCATCATCTGCTGTGGCTTCAAGGGCTACATGATCAAGGAATATTTCGCCAACTACGGCCTGCACATGTCGGACATCACTTTCGACCTGTCGCAGAACTCGATCGAATTCCATCGCCAGAGCGCCGAAAACTGGCGCGTGACGCTGATCGATACGGGCGAGAACTCGATGACCGGCGGCCGCCTCAAGCGGGTTTCCTCCTATCTCAAGAACGAGGAAGCCTTCTGCTTCACCTATGGCGACGGCGTCAGCAATGTCGATATCGGCAAGACCATCGCTTTCCACAAGAGTCACGGCAAGCAGGCGACGGTGACGGCAGTGCGTCCGCCGGCCCGCTATGGCGCGTTGCAATTGGACGGCAACGAAGTGCAGGGCTTCATCGAAAAGCCGGAGGGCGAGGGCGGCTTCATCAATGGCGGCTTCTTCGTGCTTTCGCCGCGCGTCATCGACCGGATCGAGGCGGATCATTCAAGCTGGGAAGGGGAGCCATTGATGGGGCTGGCAAGGGACGGCGAGCTGCAGGCCTATTTCCATGAAGGCTTCTGGCAGCCGATGGATACGCTGCGCGACAAGAATCATCTTGAAAGCCTGTGGCAGAGCGGCGCCCCGCCGTGGAAGAGCTGGTGATTTCCATGACAAACGAATTCTGGCGCGGAAAACGCGTATTGGTCACCGGGCATACCGGCTTCAAGGGCAGTTGGCTGACACTGTGGTTGCGCGAACTCGGGGCTGACGTCTCCGGCCTGTCGCTGGCGCCGCAGACGGAGCCCTCGCTGCACCTGCTTCTCGGTGGCGGCAGGGACGGTCCGGGCATCATCGACATCCGCAATCGCGAGGCCGTCCTGCATCACGTGTTGAAGACCAAGCCGCAGGTCGTCTTCCATCTCGCGGCGCAGGCTCTGGTGCGGGCGGGCTATCGCAGTCCGGCCGAAACCTACGACGTCAATGTCATCGGCACGGCCAATCTGCTCGATGCCTTGCGGGTGTCGGAAGATGTGCGCTCGATCGTCGTGGTAACGACGGACAAGGTCTATCACAACGCCGAGACGGGTCTCGCCTTCATGGAAAGCGATCCGCTCGGGGGCCACGATCCCTACAGCGCCAGCAAGGCAGCAGCGGAAATCGTCGCCGCAAGTTACCGCGCATCCTTCTTCGCCGCCCGCCGGATCGGCCTTGCCACCGCGCGTGCCGGCAATGTCATCGGCGGCGGCGACTGGGCGGAAGACCGCTTGATCCCGGATGCTGTGCGGGCCTGGCAGAGCGACGAGATATTGCAGGTGCGGCGTCCCCGCGCTGTGCGTCCCTGGCAGCACGTGCTGGAACCGCTTGGCGGCTATATGGGACTTGCCGAGCGTCTCTGGCAGGCGCCCGAGGGTATCGAGAGCTACAATTTCGGGCCGGACCATGGTGAGGCGGCGTCTGTCGGCGCCGTCCTGAAGATGGCAGAGCGGCATTTCGGCGGCGGCGCGATGATGTTGGGCGATGGAACGGACGGTCCGCACGAGGCGGGCTATCTGGTGCTCGACAGCGCGAAGGCGCGCGCTGATCTTGGCTACCGGCCGCGCTGGCGTTTGGCTGAAACCGTCAAACGGACGATGGAGTGGTACCGGGCGCAATGCGACGGAAAGGCCGCACGCGATCTCTGCCTTGCCGATATCCGGGATTTCGCCGGTCTTGCGACCGAGCACGAGCCTTTGAGGGCCGCCGGATGAGTGCGCGGTTCACGGCGCACGAAACGCCGCTTCAGGGGCTTTTCGTCGTCAGCCGCAAAACCATGTCGGATGAGCGCGGCTTCCTGTCGCGCCTGTTCTGCGACGAAGACCTCGTCGCCTTTGGTTGGCAGGGGCGTCTGGCGCAACTCAACGAGACGGGTACGCTCCACAAGGGCACGGTGCGCGGTATGCACTTTCAGCGTCCGCCGCATTCGGAGATCAAGCTCGTTACCTGCACCCGTGGCCGTATCCTCGATGTGGCCGTCGATATCCGCGCGCAATCGCCGACGTTCCTGCAGCATTTCGCCGCCGAATTGTCCGAAGACAACGCCTGCTCGCTGTTGATTCCCAAGGGTTTCGCGCATGGTTTCCAGGCGCTGACGGATGATGTGCGGATGATCTACGCCCATTCCGAACCTTATGCCGCCGACGCGGAAGGCGGCCTGAACCCGCAAGACCCGGCGCTCGGCATCGACTGGCCGCTGCCGGTCATCAATCTTTCGCCGCGCGATGCGGCGCATCCCTTGCTGTCGCAGGACTATCGTGGAGTAGCCGCATGAAATGCCGTCACTGCGGATCGACGCATATGGTGCCGTTTCTCGATCTCGGCACCGCGCCGCCGTCGAACTCCTATGTCAGTGCGAACGAGCGACATATGCCGGAACTGTGGTATCCGCTGGTCATTCGCTGCTGCCGCGAATGCCGTCTGGTCCAGACCGAGGATTTCGCCGATCGGGAGACATTCTTTTCCTCGAGCTATGCCTATTTCAGCTCGTTCTCGACCTCCTGGCTCAATCATGCCAAGCGTTATGTCGCCGATATGCAGGCCCGTTTCGGTCTGACTGAAGCGTCGCATATCGTCGAGATCGCCGCCAATGACGGTTATCTGCTGCAATATGCCAAGGAGCGCGGCATCGGTTGCCTTGGCATTGAACCGACGGCAAGTACGGCCGCGGCGGCGCGGGCGAAGGGCATCGAGATCGTCGAGAAATTCTTCGGGACCGAGCTTGGCGGGGAGCTGGCGGCAGAGGGCCGTTCCGCCGACCTGACGGCCGCCAACAACGTGCTGGCTCATGTCCCCGATATCAACGATTTTGTCGCCGGTTTCGCGCGGCTGCTGAAGGCGAATGGCGTTGCGACGTTCGAGTTTCCGCACTTGCTCAATATGGTGCGCGAAGCGCAGTTCGATACGGCTTATCACGAGCATTATTCCTACCTGTCGCTGACAGCGGTGAGCCGTGTCTTCGAGGCGAACGGGCTTTCCGTCTTTGACGTCGAGACGACGCCCTGGCATGGCGGCAGCTTGCGTGTGTTCGCACAGCGCAGCGACAGCGGAACGCATCTGGTCACCGCCGCCGTAGCCGCAACGCTTGCGGCCGAGCGCGAAGCTGGCATGCTCGACGATGTCTTCTACACCAGCTTTCAGAAGGCCGCGCAAACCGTGCGCGATGAATTCCTGACCTTCCTCATCGAGAGCAGGCGCGCTGGTCTTAAAGTCGCTGCCTATGGCGCGGCGGCGAAGGGCAACACGCTTCTCAACTTCGCCGGCGTCAAACCCGATCTCATGCCGTTCGTCGTCGACAAGAACCCGGCCAAGCAGGGACTCCTGCTTCCTGGCAGCCGTATCCCGGTTGTCACGGAAGAATTTCTCAAAGCCGAAAAACCGGAAAGAGTGGTGATACTGCCATGGAACCTTCAGGCCGAAATCAAACAGCAGCTTTCGTATATCAGCGATTGGGGTGGCAAGTTCGTGACGGCAGTGCCGACGCTGACGGTGCATCCGTAGTTGATAACGCGATCGTCGACCTGCCCGAAGTCGCAGTCGATGTCCCGGTGAAGAAGGCCGAAACATCCAGTCTCAAGATCGGCTGAACACCGAATACAGGCTACTTGCCGCTTTCGCCGAGGATGTTCATTTCATGCTCGATCGAATGCTGGATGAGCCGCGCCCAGATGTCTTCGTAGAAATCGGGGTCGAGCCCGGCTTTCAGCGCATTGTCCCGCGCGTTGCGCCTGACTTCGTCGACGCGGGCCGGTATGTCCGCCTTGAGCCCAGCCGGCTTCTTGATCTCAGCCGCGCGCCCGATATAGCCCCAGCGCTCCTGAAACAGGGCGATCAAGGCCTGGTCGATCCGGTCGATCTCGACGCGGATCTCGGCCATTGAGGCGCAGTCTGCCGGATTTTTCTGCATGCTGGGTCTCCGGGTATCTTCATCGCGGCGTTTGCTGCATCGCAAGGCCGCATGCGACGCTGCTTATCAAGCGAGACCGCTCCTGAAAAGCCGAAAACCCGACGCAGGTTCAAAGGGCCGCGGGCAAGCTTCGCGAAAGCCCTTGCCGCTAGTGTGTGGCAAACGGAGAAATTTCATGTTCGCCCAGCCGAAACTGACGATTTGTGTGCCCTCGCGTAACCGCCAGCGTTATTTCCAGGAAACCATCAGAAGCCATCTTGCGAACATGCGCACGGACGTGGAGTTCGTTTTCGCCGACAATTCGGACGATGCCTCGATCATGAACAGCTTCATGGAAGACGTGATTGCCGATCCGCGTGTCAAATACCTGGCCTCGGGCGACCGGGTGTATCCGATGGTCGAGAACTGGGATCGGTGCGTCGAAGCGGCGACCGGCGAATTCATTTGCATGATCGGCGACGACGACTATGTCGACGTCAACGTTGCGGATCTCATCATCCGCTCGCAGGTCGAACACGCGCTCATCGACGTCTTCGTCTGGAACCGGTTGACCTACAACTGGCCGGGCAACCGCCCTAATCACTGCAGCGTCTCGGTGCCCTTAAAAACCGGCGTGCACCGGCTGCCGCGCGCGATGCTCTACCAGGAATTCTTTTCCTGGAAGGGCGGCAAGGCAAGCCCCAACATGGCCTTCGGCTTCTATCACGGCGCCGTCTCCAAGCGGGTGATGGACAAGATCAAGGCGAAGTTTGGCGAAAAATATTGCGAATATCCGGTCGTCGATTTCGAGAACGTCTGCAAGGTTCTCGTGACGGCGGAAAACATGTTCTATTCGGAGCGGCCTTTCTCGGTTCTCGGTTCCTGCGCGGAAAGCAACTCCGCCAAGATCAAGGTCATCGAGAAGATCAAAGAGCAGCACGCCGCCTTCATGGCCGAGACCGGCCGCAACATCGACGACGACCCGCATATGAAGGACTTTCCCTTCCCGTCGATTCTCGGTCTTGCCGCCTGCATCGCCCAGACCCAGCATTGGTTCCTGACGACCTATGGCTATAGCCCGATCAAGGGCTGGGAAGCGAATTTCGCCGAAGCCTGCGGCATCAACTGCGGCATGATGGGCAACCAGGCAGCTTACGACACGGTGGTCGAAGGTTATCGCGACGCCTTTTCCCGGTGGCATGGCGGCAAATATCTTGAATACTTCAAGCCGGCCGCCTTTAGCGACCCGACGGGCGTCCAATTCTTCATGGGCGTGGCCGACGAGCATCTGCTGATCGACGAGGAGATCGCCGGTGTCGAAACCCCGGCGGAGCTCTATCAGCTGGTCGACCAGATGATCACGCGGCCACAAGACCTCCCCCTGAATTTCGACGAGCATTTCAAGGCCGCGTGATGTCGTATCCGCGTTGTCCCGCCTGTCCGCGGGAATTTCGATATCGAAAAGGATTGAAAGCATGATCCAGAACGAAGTGATCATTCCGGCCGCGGCAAGAGAAGAATTCGAGGCCAAGGGCTACACCATGCTGCCGCAGTTCTACGATGCGCAGCGCGACGTGGCGCCGATCCAGGAGGGTATCCGGATCATTCTGGAACTGCTCTGCCGCAAATACGCCGTCGACGAGCCGACAGATACGGCCTGGAATGCGATGACGAAGGCGTACCCGGCGCTGATTGCCAAGAACCGCGCCTGGGGCGGCGAGGTCTATGATGCGGTCAAGCAAATCCCGGCTTTCATGCAGCTCGTCACCAAGGCGGTGAACCAGACCGTCTTTCAACATCTGCATCCGGGCTCCGTTCCGGGCATCGCGGCCGGCGGCTACGGCATCCGCATCGACAATCCCGGCGAGGAAAAGTTCCGCGCGCAATGGCATCAGGAATTTCCGGGCCAGCTTCGCAGCCTCGACGGCATTGTCTTCTGGACGCCGCTTCTGCCGGTGACGCCCGATATGGGGCCGGTCCAGATTGCCGAAGGCTCGCACGCCGAAGGCCTGATTCCGGTCTACCGCAATGACGCCGGTCTCGGAAAGAGCGGAGCCTACGCGCTGTTCATGGACAACTGCGATGAGCGGCTGGCAAAATATCAGACGGTGGCGCCGTTGACGCAGCCGGGCGACCTGATCCTGATGGATTTCCTGACCATGCACCAGGGTGGCCACAATGTGTCCGCCATGCCGCGCTGGAGCATACAGTTTCGCTATTTCAACTTCGCCGATCCGCTCGGAACGCGCATCGGCTGGGTTGGTTCGTTCGCCGCCGGCGTCGATTTTTCGAAGATTCTGCCGGAACTGGTGACGGACGGGGAGAACGCGGCATGACGGCTTGCCGCGTTTGTGGATCGCATATCGTCAAGGCTTCCTATGAGGCATCGGCACCGGCATTGACGTCGATGATGGCCTTCATCGATATTCCGACGCTCGCCTATGTCTGCGAAGGCTGCGGCCATGCGCAATGCGCGGATCTGCCTGATATCGAGACCTTCTACGACACCACCTACCGCATCTCGCTGGAATCGGACGATCACGACCAGATTTTCGCGGTCGCTGCGGACGGCAGCCCGATCTACCGTACCGACCATCAGGCCGCCATCGGACTGCGTCTGCTGGACCTACCGCAAGAGGCTTCCATTCTCGACTATGGTGCGGGCAAGGCCACGACCTTGCGCAAGATGTGCGTGGCGCGGCCGGACCTGCATCCGCATGTCTTCGATGTCAGCCGGGACTACATGCCGGCGTGGGATGGCTGGGTCGTGGCCGAAGATCAGGCGACCTATACCGTGCCGGAGGCCTGGGTCGGCCGGTTCGACGCTATTATCAGCCATTTCGTCATCGAGCACGTCGCCGAACCCGTCGGCTTCCTCAAGACGCTGCGGGCGCTTCTGGCGCCGGGCGGACGCGTGCTTCTGTCGATGCCGGACGTTGCCGCCAATCCGGGCGACATGACAGTCGCCGACCATCTCAACCATTTCAGCCGAGCATCGCTGAACCGAGCGCTCCAGCTTTCGGGCTTTGCGCTCGAAACGATCGATAGCGACGCTTTCCCGGGCGCATTTTTCGCGGTTGCCCTGCGTTCGGAAGAACCGGTGGCGATGGCGATCGACGGTGACCGGCAGGAAATCGCGGCAGCTGCGGCAAAGGCCAGGGAAATCTGTGACTTCTGGAAGCAAGCGACCAGAAGACTCGACGGTGCGGCCAAGCAGTTTTCCGGCAAACGCGCGGCAGTCTACGGCTCCGGCTTCTATGGCAGCTGGATCTGCAGCCGCATCGAAGCGGATGTCGATTTCCGTGTCTTCCTTGACCAGAACCCGCAACTGCAGGGATCGACCCATTTCAATCGCCCGGTTCTGGCGCCAGCAAACCTCGATCAGGATGTCGATGTGGTCTTCGTCGGCCTCAATCCGCTGAAGGCCCGCGCCGCCATCGCTGGTCAGGCGGCACTGCATCGCCCCGGACTGGATCTTGTCTGGATCGACGGCTGAACGGAGCAACAACAGCCAGCCTCGCGAAAGGCTTTGGCGATAGTTTCGCCTTGACGAAATTATCTGGTGACGGCCGCTATGGTGGCGACCTCTGCGGATAAACGTCGGCCAATGCTTGAACGGATCATGAGCCGGAATATCGTTATTTCACAGTCAATGTATTTTCCCTGGGTGGGTCTGCTGGAGCAGATTCGGCTGGCGGATATCTTTGTCCATTACGACGACGTGCAATATTCCAAGGGCAGCTTCAGCAATCGTGTCCAGGTGAAGGGCGCCAGCGGCGTCACCTGGCTGACGCTGCCGCTGCGCGAATTCCATTTCGGGCAGCGGATCGATGAAGTGATGCTTGACGACCGGTCGGATTGGCGCGGCAAACATCGGGAAATCCTGCGGCAGGCCTATCTGAAGGCGCCGTTCAGGAATGAGATGTTGGCCTTAGTGGACCGCGTCTTTGCGCAGAACCTCGTCACCGTCGCCGATATTTCGCGGCAGTCCATGCTTGAGCTTGCAGCCTATTTTGGTCTCGACCGGCCGAAATTCCTCTCGTCGCAATCGCTCCCCATTCCCGGTGCGAGCAGCGAACGTGTCTGCGATATCGTCGAGCACCTCGAGGGCACGGTCTACATCACCGGGCATGGCGCCCGGAATTATCTGAACCATGCGCTTTTCGAGGAAAAGGGCATCTCCGTCGAATACATGCAGTATGAGCGGACACCCTATCCGCAATTGAACGGCGACTTCACCCCCTATGTGACCGCCCTCGACCTCGTCGCCAATTGCGGTGTGGACGGCGCGCGGATGATCCGCTCTGGAACGATCGGCTGGAAGGAGTTCACCACATAGATCGCGGTCGTTTCGCGTTGCCCAATCGGGTGTGTTACGTGTCCGTCAGATGTCGTTCGAAAAGTAGAACATCATGCATCCGGTCGTCACGGTCGCGAAAATGCCTTTCCAGCGTTCCGACCATGCGGAAACCCGCCGCGCGGTATATCTTGAGGGCGGCGAGGTTATCGGCGCGCACCTCCAGAAGAAGTTTCGTGAGGGCCAGTTCGCCGGATGCCAGCCGGATCAGCGAATGTACGATGGCATGGCCAAGCCCGCGTCCTTGCGCGCGTCCGAGAAGGGCAAGCCCACCATAGCCGTGGCGGTTGCGGCGGTGAACCTGGCTGATCTGGACGAATCCCAGCGCCTCGCCGGTGGCGGTGTCGGCAACGATCCGGAACGCACCGCCCGGGTCGCTTCGGCGTCGTTCGATCCAGTCTACCACTGCCGCATCGTCAGTCGCTTCCGGAATGGCCATCAGCATCGATTGAATGGTGGGATCGCGCCGAATACTGGCCAAGTCAGGAAAATCCGTATCCAGAGGCTGGCGAAAGACAATCGGCCCTTCAACGGAGAATTGGCGCTCGCTCAATCGCGGATACACCGGAGATACCCTCCAGGTGAACTGGAGAAGACGAGTTTACCGTTGACGACATCGTCCGGCTGGAAGCGGTCGGTCTCGCCCAGATAGGTGTTCAGCGCCGTCAGAGGCTCGTCGCCCGGATGCCAGATCTTGGAGCGCTTTGTCGGCGTCTGCGCTGCTTCCACGCGCCCGAGCAACGTGTCGGCAACGACGAGAAACTGTCCCTCGGTCACCAGCGGGCCGTAGTGGCGCAGTTCGTCAAGGACATGATCGCGGCTGTGGTCGCTGTCCAGCACCACCATGACCGAGGCACCTTGAGGAATGGCTTCCCGAACCTTGGCAAGCGTTTTGGCAGACGTCGACGGCCCTTCGATCAGCTCGATCAACGGCGACATCGGGTGCGTTTCGATCGCTTCGCGATTGTGAGCGCGGATATCGATATCCACGCCGACCACTTTGCCCTTGCCGATGAGTTTCAGCATGGCCGCCATCATGATCATCGAGCCGCCGCGCGCAACGCCGGTCTCTATGATGACGTCCGGCTTCGTCGCCCAGATGACTTCTTGCGTCGCCATCACGTCGGCCGGCATCTGGATGATTGGCACGCCGAGAAAGGACCAAAGATAGGAGTAGTCATATTTGTCGAGGGTCACGAGCGCATCGACGGACTGGCGAAACGCCTCGTTATCCTTGCCAAGCGCCAGGCACATCTCTTGCTTGTGCGCTTCGAATTCCTGGCGATCGTCTTTGGTTGTCATGTGAATTAGCGCCTTTGTCTTTCAAAATGGCTGTCTAAGGCCGTGTGGAAGGCGGCGAGCGATACGCCGTTATTTCAAGCGGATTTCGCCAAGGGCGGCGCGCCGGCGGTACGGCTGTCGATCAGGCCGACGATCACGTCCGTTACGCGGCTTATCTCGTCCTCGGTCATATCGTGGTAGCTGGGCAGGTTGATGGCGCGCTCCGGAATGTCCCAGGCGTGCCGGTTGCTGCGTTTCTCGTCAAACATCGGCAGGCTGGTCAGCGGATGGAAGAACACGCGGGCGTCAATATTCGCCGCGCTGAAGGCCTGCTGCAGCAATTCGCGGGTAATCCCCATATCGCGGTCGAAGACGGCGGTCGGCATCCAGGCGCCGTTCACCGTGCCGGCATTTTCAGGATTGAGGCTGATGCTTTGATAGGCTTTGAGTCTTTCAGCATAGCTTGCCAATATCTCGCGTTTACGGGCAATCAGACCCTCGATGCGTTCCAGTTGGCCGCAACCAAGGGCTGCCTGGATGTTCGACATCTTGTATTTGAAGCCGACATCGTCGGGCCAGAACTGCTTTTTCTGGTTGCGTGCACGGCCATGGTTGCTGAGCGTCAGGACCTTTTCGAACAGGGCGTCGTCGCTGGTGACGAACATGCCGCCTTCGCCGGTCGTCAGTGTCTTGGTGCCGTGGAAGGAGAAGGTGCCGAAGAGGCCCATCGCGCCGGCGCGTCGGCCATGCCATTCGGAGCCGATTGCCTCGGCCGCATCCTCGATTACCGGAATGCCGTGGCGGCGGCCGATGTCGAGCAGGCGGTCCATGTCGCAGAGATTGCCGTAGATATGGGTGGCGATGATCGCCTTCGTCTTCGGCGTGATGTGGCGCTCCGCGTCGGCCGGATCGATGCACCAGCTGTCGGGCAGGATATCGACGAAAACCGGCGTAGCGCCGAGATGGACCACGGGTGCCGCCGTCGCAATCCAGTTGGTATCGGCGAGAATGACCTCGTCACCCACTCCGATGCCAAGTGCTGCAAGGCCCATGTGCATGGCGCCGGTGCAGCTCGATGTGGCGATCGCATGGCCGGCGCCAAGGTGCCTGCGAAAGCCGTCCTCGAAGCGGACGATATAGTCGTAACAACGTTCGCCCCAGCCGTTCGCCGCCGCGTCGGCGGCATAGGCCACTTCGAGTTCGGTGATCGAGGGTTTGGTATAGGAAATTCTTGCCGTCTTCGCGTTCATGCGGCTTTGCCGTTCTCATCGCGCAGCGTGCCGCCGCAGATCAAGCCGACCGGGGCCATCATCAGCTTGACTGTCGTGTAGAATTCCCTGGCGTCGCGTGCCCCGCCCAGAAAGCGATCGACCAGCAGCGCGCTGCCATGCAGGCCGCGCCGTGTATCCTTTGCGCGAACTTCGTGGAATTCCGGACGGAAGAGCGGCGCGAGGTGTCCGCCTTCAAATTCCTTGAGCGCGGCGAAATAGGCATTGCCCTTGGTTTTGTAGGAATCCCTGTCGGTTTCCATCATGCAGTCGATCATGGTGGCACGGACGAATGCTTCGCACCCACCGGACCAGGGTGTTTCGAGTTCGCGCAGGACATGGAACTGTACTTCGGCCACTGCGCCGGTAAAGCCAAGACCGGAATGGAACGGGAAGTTCCAGGGATGCAATGGTACCTGAACGGTGAAAGGCTGCGCGCTGACAGCCGACATGGGCCGCGCGCAGAAGGCCAGCTCGTTGGCAAACAAAAGCACCTTGGCCGCCCATTCATATTGCGGCACCGGTGTCGACCAGTCCTGCGGTACCGGCAATTGCAGCAGCGCATCGACAAGCGAGCGGCGAATGGCGGCATGATAGAGGCCGAACGGCATTTTCGGGCTGTTCAGGCTGTTTTCCCAATAGAAGAAAGATCTCAGCATCGCCGTCTTGTCGAGCGTATCGATATGGTAGCTCGCCGGTATTGCGACCGAGCTTGCCTTGCCGGGTTCCGCATGACGGTCGATCTGGAAGACGTTCCAGGCGAGGGCATCGACGCCGGGCGAGCTGGTTTCGAGAAAGGTGACCATCGTCGCGAGTTCGCTCTCGATCATGTCGCCGGGATTGACCAGCGTCACCCAGTCGCCCTTGGCGGTCGAAACCGCGTGGCGCCAGAGGTGCTGACGGGAGATGCCCTGTTCTGCGTTGGCGATCGTGATGCGCGCGTCGGTGGCTGCGATGCTGAGAAGGGTGCCTGAGAGCGCGATATCCGCGGGCTTTGCAATGACGATCTCAAGATCGGCATGTTGGTTTTCCAGAAGCACCATCACCAACGGCAGGGCATCTTGCGCGGCGGTTTCCACGGGGATGCAGATCGAGAGTTTGGTCATGGCGTGCCTCGTGCGTGTCGCGGTCCCTGCCGAACCGCCACCGCGAGCGGCAAGTTCGGAAGATGGTCACATCAGCAGGCAAGTAGCATCTGCGCGAAGGAGGGTGCGGTCCTGTCTTCCGCTGGAAGCCATTGCCTGCTGACGTGTGCTTTAGAGGTAGCGCGGGAAACTTGAGCGAGGCTTTGCATGAGACGGGCTGCCCGGCGCGTCATGCGCCGAGCGAGAGCTTGATGGCGAAGCCGACAATGGTGACCGTCAGCACGCCGAGAAGCCAGAGACCGACGAACCACAGGAGTTTCTTCGGCAGGCTGTTCTCGCTTGGCATCAGTGATAGCCCTCCTCGGGATCGATCTTTCCGCGGAAAACCCAATAGGCGTAGCCCGTATAGATCAGGATGATCGGCACGAGGAAGGCGGCGCCCCATAACAGGAACGCCAAGCTCGAATCCGGCGCTGCTGCATCCCAGATGGTGACCGATGGCGGCACCATGTAGGGATAAAAGCTGATACCGATACCGGCAAAGCCAAGCACGAACAGGCTGAGGGCCGCCAGGAATGGCTGCGCATCGCGCTTGCTGCGGATGCCCGTCAGAAGCAACGCGAAGCAGCCGAGCACGAGAACCGGGACGATGACGCTGAAGATGGCGGTCGGCCAGCTGAACCAGCGTTCCAGATAGATAGGCCTCAGGAACGGCGTCCACAGGCTGACGATGCCCATGGCGGCGACGGTGGCAAAGCAGGTGCGCAGTGCGATCCTGCGGGCTTTTTCGGCGAGTTCGCCGGTGGTCCTCATGATCAGCCAGGTCGAGCCAAGCAGAGCATAGCCGATCAGGATGGCAAAGCCGGTGGCAATCGAGAACGGTGTCAACCAGTCCCACCAGGCGCCTGCATAGGCGCGGTTGACGACGGGAATGCCCTGCACCAGCGCGCCAAGCGCGATGCCTTGCGAAAAGGCGGCGAGCATCGAGCCACCGGCGAAGGCCCAGTTCCACAGAAACTCGCCACGCTTCGTGCGCCAGCGGTATTCAAAGGCGACGCCGCGGAAGATCAGGCCGAGCAGCATGGCGATGATCGGCGCATAGAGGGCCGGCAGGATGATCGAATAGGCCAGCGGAAAGACCGCAAGCAGGCCACCGCCGCCGAGCACCAGCCAGGTCTCGTTGCCGTCCCAGACGGGGGCGACGGAGTTCATCATCACATCGCGGTCGCGCTTTTCCGGAAAGAACGGAAAGAGGATGCCGATACCGAGATCGAAGCCGTCGAGAATGACATAGGCGAGCACGGCAAAGGCGATGATGGCGGCCCAGATGAAGGGAAGATCAATGGCCATGATGTGCGCTCCCATGTGCGTGTCCGGTTGCCGGGCCGGGCATGATGCCTGACGTTCTGATCGGTCCGTCGTCGAGATCGGGCATCGGATCACGCGGCAGGCGCTTCATCAGCCGCAGGATGTAAAAGGTGCCGGCACCGAAGACGAGGAAATAGACGATGATGAAGGCGATCAGCGATAGGGCGACGGCGGGGGCTGCGATCGGCGAAATCGAGTCGGCGGTCAGGAGTTGTCCGTAGATCGTATATGGCTGGCGGCCGACTTCAGTGGTGATCCAGCCGGCAAGCACGGCGACGAAACCAGCGGGTCCCATCAATACAGCGGCGCGATGCAGCCAGTCGCTGCTGTCGAGCGTGCCGCGATACCGACACCACAGGCTCCAGAGGCCGATGCCCAGCATGGCGAAGCCGATGCCGACCATGACGCGGAACGACCAGAACACCACCACGACGGGCGGATGGAGATTGTCGGGGATGGTATCGAGACCGGCCAGAGGCGCGTTGAGGTCATGTTTCAGGATGAGGCTGGAGAGCTTCGGGATTTCTATCGCGTAATCGACCCGCTTTTCCGCCGAATTGGGCAGGCCGAACAGGATGAGCGGCGCACCGTCCGGATGGCTCTGATAGTGGCCTTCCATCGCCATGACCTTGGCGGGCTGGTGTTCGAGCGTATTCAGGCCATGGGCGTCGCCGGCGAAGATCTGGATCGGCGCGACGATCGTCGCCATCCACATCGCCATCGAGAACATCGTGCGCGAGCGCCGGGGTGCGGTGTTTTTCAGGAGGTGCCAGGCTCCGACCGCGCCGACGACGAAGGCCGTGGTGAGGTAGGCGGCAAGCACCATATGGACGAGGCGGTAAGGGAAGGACGGGTTGAAGATCACCTTCCACCAGTCGAGCGGAATGAATTGTCCGGCCTCGTTCATGCCGAAACCGGCCGGCGTCTGCATCCAGGAGTTCACCGCGAGGATCCAGGTGGCCGAGATCAGGGTCCCGAAGGCGACCATGAAGGTGGCAAGGAAATGCAGTTTCGGGCCGACGCGGTGCAGGCCGAAGAGCATCACGCCGAGGAAGCCGGCTTCGAGGAAAAAGGCCGTCAGCACCTCGTAACCCATCAGCGGACCGATGATCGGTCCGGCCTTGTCCGAAAAGACGCTCCAGTTGGTACCGAACTGGTAGGACATGACGATGCCCGAGACCACGCCCATGCCGAAGGCAACGGCGAAGATCGTCTTCCAGAAGTTGAACAGGTCCATGTAGACCTGATCCTTCTTCCACAGCCACAGCGCCTCCAGCACGGCGAGATAGCTCGCAAGACCGATGGAGAACGCGGGGAAGATGATGTGAAACGACACGGTGAAGGCAAATTGGATACGGGCGAGCAACGTCGCGTCAAAGCTTTCGAACACGGCACAATCCTTTCAGAGGGTGTGGTCGCCGTCTCTTGGCCTCTCCGCCCGCCATGGCCTGTCCCCGGCCGGGGCGGATGAATGCGGCGCCTGAACCCTTGAAACATAATCTGCGGCAACGGTGCGAAAGGTCAATGACGCCGCTGCAACCATAGTGTCACACTGCGACAATCGCCCGCCTGCGGCAAAGTTGCATCCGGCTGATCACCAGGCGAGGCGGCTCGCATTTTCATCAACTTGTCGGCTGTTTTGAATCTGATTTTCTTAAAAGTGCGAATTGCGTAAAATTGTAGATATCGATTTAAGCGGCCCGCAAACTGTCCCGGCTATGGTCCTCTCATCGGAGAACGAAACCGGTAACAAAAAAACCGACGCTGCCCGGACAGGGGCTGACGGACGGGACAAACCAGGGACAGGGTCATGTTGAAACGAATTTTTGTTGCGATCGCCGTGTCGATCGGTATCGCCGCCACGGCTACAGCGCCGTCACAGGCCATGAGCATTTCTTCCGCCGCCCGCTCCATCAGCGCCACCATGCCGGTGCGCAATGTCGAGTTCAGCGAGCGAACCAAGTTTTCCTATCAGCTCTTCTGCCTGCAGTATGGCAACGAGTGCCGCACATCGAGCCGCAACGTCGTCGCCTATACCAGCAAGCTGCGCACCGTGCTCGCCTCGGTCAACCGGAGCGTCAACCGGATGATGCCGGATATCCGGGCGCGCCGCGAATTCCTGTCGCTCACCCCGCTGTCTGGCGCCAGCGATGATTATGCGATGATGAAGCGTAGTCACCTGATCCGCGCCGGCCTGCCGGCAGGCGCACTCCGCGTCGCCAGTGTCACGACACCGGAAGGCCGCAGCCATTCGGTTCTCGTCATAGCCACCTCGACCGGCGAGTTCGTTCTCGACCATCGCCAGGCTTCAGTCATGAAGCGCCGCGATACCGGCTACAGCTTTGCCGCCCTGAACACGGTGCGCTTCTTCGATTGATCGCGCGAGCGGGATGAGGAAAAGTGTGCGCGGTTTTCCGCCCGCATCCCGCTCCCAGAAGCGATCCGGATTTTGCCTGAAACTGTCCCGACTTGCCGCAGGAATGTCCCTTCCTGCGGCCTTTTTCGTTTTGGAGCGGCTACTTGCGCGCCAGGTAAGCTTCCGCCAGTTCCGTCCAGAAGGCCGCGCCGATCGGCAGCAGGTCGTCGTTGAAATTGTAGCCGGGGTGATGCAGCGATTTTTCGGTGCCGGTCACGCTGGAGCCTAGGAAGAAATAGGTACCCGGCCGGTCTTTCAGCATATAGGCGAAGTCCTCGCTGCCCATGAAGGGGCGTTCGAGATCGACGACCATGTCGGCGCCGGCAAAACGCACGGCGAGTTCGCGAACGAAATCGGTTTCTGCCTTGTGGTTGATCGTCGCGTCATAGCTGCGATGATAGTCGACCGTCGCTCTCATGCCGAAGCTTTCCGCCTGGTTTTCCGCAATCAGCCGGATGCGGCGTTCGAGTTCGTCACGGACCTTCGGGTCGAAGGAGCGGATGCCGACGACGATCTCGGCGCGTTCCGGAATGATGTTGCTGGCAGAGCCGCTGTGGAACGAACCGACGGTGATGACGGTCGGGTCCATTGGGTGGATGTTGCGGGAGACGATCGACTGCAGGGCCATGACGATCGAGGCGCCGCAGACGATTGGATCGGCGGTTTCCTGCGGTTCGGCGCCATGGCCGCCCAGGCCGTGAACGGTGATCTTCGCCTCGTCGACCGCGGCCATGATCGGGCCTTCCCGAAGCGCGAACTGGCCGAAGGGCAGGCCGGGCTCGTTGTGGAGCGCAAAGACGGCGTCGCAGGGGAATTTATCGAACAGGCCTTCATCCATCATGATCTTGGCGCCGCCGAAATTCTCCTCGGCCGGTTGGAAGATCAGATGCACGGTGCCGTCGAAATTCTTCCGTTCGGCGATCGCGCGGGCGGCACCGAGAAGCATCGTCGTATGCCCGTCATGGCCGCAGGCGTGCATCAGGCCGGGGGTCTTGGAGGCATAGTCGAGGCCGGTTTCCTCGAAGATCGGCAGGGCGTCCATGTCGGCCCGGATACCGATCGAGCGGTCGCTGGTGCCGTTTTTCAGCGTGGCGACGAGGCCGGTCCTTGCCAGTCCGCGCGTGACGGTATAGCCGAGGCCTTCGAGACAGGTGGCGACGAAATTGGAGGTGCGGACCTCTTCGAGCCCCAGTTCCGGATGGGCGTGAAGGTCATGGCGGATGGCGACCAGTTCCGGCATGGAGTTGGTCAGGTTCACGTTCAAGGTCATATCAGGCACCACGGGTTGGTATGCGATTTTCAAGATAGCGGAAGGCTATGACAAGAATTCCTGTCAGGCACATATAGATGAGCGCGAGCAGCAGAAGCGGCTCGTAGGTGATGTAGGTATCCTGTCGCACTTTCGAGATGACGGCATAGACATCGATGACGGTGATCGTGGCGACCAGAGGCGTGGCCTTCAGCTGCAGCACGGTCTCGCCGTTCAGCGTCGGCAGTGCCCGGTGGATGGCGCGTGGCAGCCAGATGCGGCGGAACACCGTCCAGCGGTTCATGCCATAGGCGCGGGCGGCTTCGATCTCGCCTGCCGGAACGCCGGCAAAGGCGCCGCGCATCACTTCGCCCTCATAGGCGGCGAACGAAATGGTCAGCGCGGCGACGCCATAGGGCCAGGATTCGCGCAGATACGGCCAAAGAAAGGAATGGCGGATGGCCGGAAACTGCGGAAACAGCGAGCCAAGCCCGTAATAGAGAAGCCAGAGCTGTAGCAGTAACGGCGTGCCGCGAATAACGGTGCAGAAGATCTTGGCAAGTGCCTTCAGAGGCCAGGGACCGGTGACCTGCACGAGCCCGAGCGGCACGGCCAGGATAAAACCGAGGATTGCCGTGCTGAACAGCATGGCAAGCGTGACCAGGATGCCGTAGCCGAGCCGCGGCAGATATTGCGGCACCCAATCCCAGCGCATGAACCAGACGATGCAGAAGACGAGGGCGGCGGCAATGAGAAGAAGCACGATGCGATGGGGCTTGAAGAAGCTGTCTGCCGTCGGCAGGTCTTCCGGTGTGAATGCCATGGCATGGGTTGTGACATCGGGAGGCGTCGTGTCGGTCATGACTGCTCCACGAAGCCGCGCCGGGCGCGGCGCTCGATGATCTTGATAATGAAATCAGAAACAAGCGTCAGCGCCAGATAGAGAACGCCTGCAGCACAGAAGAACAGGATATAGGACTTGGTCGCCCCGGCGGCCTGGCGGGTGACGAGCGTCAGTTCGGAGAAGCCGACGACGGCGAGAAGGGCGGTGTCCTTGGTGGCGATCAGCCAGAGATTGGACAGGCCGGGAATGGCATAGGGCAGCATGGCCGGCAGGGTGACGCGGGTCATCACCTTGAAAGGCGACATGCCGTAGGCGCGGGCCGCTTCGATCTGCCCGGCGGGCACGGCCTTGATGGCGCCGCGCAGCACCTCGGTCGTATAGGCGCCCTGCACAACACCGATGACGAAGATGCCGGCGACCAATCCGCTGATGTCGACCTCGCCGATCCCCACAAGGCCGAGGACATAGTTGAGAGCATCGGTTCCGGCGTAATAAAGAAGCAGGATCAGAACCAGCTCCGGCACGGCGCGCACGATCGTCGTGTAGCATTCCATCAGGTCGCGGGTAATCGGTCCGCCATAGAGCTTGCCGCACGCGCCTCCGATACCGAGCAGCAGGCCGAAGGCATATCCGCCGATGGCAATCTCGATTGAATTCATCAGGCCGCGCAACAGCACGCCACCCCAGCCGGGGGGCTCCAGTGCCAGAAGGCTCCAGTTTATGAAGGATACAGGATCGGCCATTGAATTTAGTCTTCGCCTCTGTGGTTGCCCCTCACCCTAGCCCTCTCCCCGCACGCGGGGAGAGGGGATGACGGAGTTGGCCGCAAGTCCCTTCTCCCCGTCCAAACGGGGAGAAGGTGGCCGACAGGCCGGATGAGGGGCTTTCAGCCACCTCATACTGTCGTGTCACTCGCCGTAGATGTTGAAGTCGAAATACTTCTTGGAGAAGGTGTCGTAAGTGCCGTTGGCGCGGATCGCCTTGATGGCAGCATTCAGCTTGCCCTTCAGCTCGTCCTCACCCTTGCGAATGCCGATGCCGACGCCGGCGCCGAGGATAGTCGGGTCGTCCTTGACCATGCCCTTGAGGTCGCAGCATTCCTTGCCCTGGTCGCTCTGCAGGAAAGCACCGAGCGCGATGCTGTCGGCCTGGACCGCATCGAGACGGCCGGCGGCGAGGTCGTTGTTGGCTTCGTCCTGCGTCTGGTATTCCTTCACGGTGGCGCCGTTCTCACCGAAATATTTCGCCGCATAGACCTGATGAATGGTCGAGACCTGAACGCCGATGGTCTTGCCCTTCAGGCCTTCCGGTGTGGCTTCGAAGGTTTCGCTCTTCGGGCCGATGACGCCGGTCGGGGTGTTGTAATACTTGTCGGAGAAATCGATGGTCTTCAGGCGTTCCTCGGTGATCGACATCGAGCCGATGATCATGTCGATCTTCTTCGAGGTCAGCGCCGGAATGATACCGTCCCAGGCGACGGGCGTGATCACGCAGTCAAGCTTGGCCTCGGCGCAGATAGCCTTCTGGAATTCCACTTCCCAGCCTTCCCAGTTGCCGGACGCGTCCGGCGAGGTGAAGGGCGGGTAGGGCTCGGCGGCAAAGCCGACCTTGACCTGTTCTGCTGATGCGGCGCCAGCGGCAGCGATGCCGAGGGCGAGCGACAATGCGATGGTTTTGAGCGTCTTTTTCATGCTGTTTCCCTGTTTTTGGTTGTTAGGCACTAGTGGATGGAGCTGATGAATTTTTTCAGGCGTTCCGATCTGGGATTGCCGAAGATCTCGTCCGGCGACCCCTGTTCGTCGATGACGCCGTCTGCCAGAAAGACGATGTGGTTGGCTACGTTGCGGGCGAACTTCATCTCGTGCGTGACGAGGATCATCGTGCGCTTTTCCCGGGCCAGGTCGCCGATGACGGTGAGCACTTCGCCGACCAGTTGCGGATCGAGCGCCGAGGTCGGCTCATCGAACAGCATCACCAGCGGTTGGATTGCCAAGGCGCGGGCAATGGCCGCGCGCTGCTGCTGGCCGCCTGACAGGAAGGCCGGATAGGCATCGCGTTTCTCGAACAGGCCGACGCGGCGCAGCAGGGCCTCGCCGGTAGCAATGGCCTCATCCTTGGACTTGCCAAGCACGTGGATAGGCACTTCGATGACGTTCTGGAGGATGGTCATGTGCTGCCAGAGATTGAAGCTCTGGAAGACCATGCCGAGCTGGGTGCGCAGGCGCTGCACCTGTTTGCGGTCCGAAGGCATCAGGCCGCCGTGGCCGTCCTTCTTCATGGCGATGGTTTCGCCATGCACCGTCACCGACCCGGATGTCGGCAGTTCCAGCATGTTGATACAGCGCAGGAAGGTCGACTTGCCGGAGCCGCTGCCGCCGATGATGGCGATGACGTCGCCTTCGTTCGCGGTCAGTGAAACGCCCTTGAGCACTTCGAGCGGCCCGAAACGTTTGTGGAGGTTAGTAACCGCAATCGCCTGGGCTGGTTTCGTCATGAAATATCTGCCCCGATGAGGCAGAGAGCCGACATTGAACGCATGAAAACAGTTCCCCTGATTTTCTTTTCGTGCGGCATTTTTGCCTGTCACGCTGTTCCATGAAAACCATCGTGGCACTTGTGCAGAAATTATTCAACCGTATAATAACGCCGACGCTGCTTTTTCTGGCAGTCCCTCCACATGATCAAATTTCCAACAGGAGTAGACGATGACGGCTTATGGTTCGCAGGAGATGTCGGCCAATCTGACGCGTGTGCTGATGCGCCGACCCGGCGAAAGCCTAGCCTCCGCCGATCCTGCGAAGTGGCACTATGGGCCGACCTTCGATGGCGAAAAGGCCGTGCATCAGTACGCGGAATTCGCCCGTCTGGTGGAAAAGTCCGGTGCCGAGATTCTTTGGCTGGAAGACAAGGGCGACGGTCTGGCCGACGCCATGTTCACCCACGATCCGTCGCTGATGTCCAACCATGGCGCCATCCTCCTGCGCATGGGCAAGCCGTTGCGCGAAAAGGAAACGGCGCTGCATGAGGCAGCCTACAGGAAGGCCGGTATCCCGATCCTCGGTCGCATCGTGGCGCCGGGCACGGTTGAAGGCGGGGACTGTGTCTGGCTCGATGCAGAGACGCTGGTTGTCGGACGCGGCGTGCGCACGAACGAGGAAGGCATCTCGCAGCTCAGCGAGATGCTCGAGCCGCATGGCATTACCGTGCTTGGCTATGATCTGCCGCTCTGGCATGGGGAAGAGGCCTGCCTGCACCTGATGTCGGTGATTAGCCCGCTGTCGCGTGATCTGGCACTGGTGTTCGCGCCGCTCTTGCCGGCGTCGTTCTACCAGCTCTTGAAGGAATGGGGCATCACGTTGATCGAGGCTCCGGCCGACGAGTTCCACGCCAGCAACGGCCTCAGCCTCAATGTGCTGCCGGTCCGGCCGAACGAAGTCATCATGGTCGCGGGCTTCCCCAAGACCAAGGCTGCGATGGAAGCGGCCGGCTGCAAGGTCGAGACTTTCGAGGCCGACGCGCTCTGCATTGCCTGCGAGGGCGGCCCGACCTGCCTGACCCGGCCGGTTCTGCGGCGGGCTGCATGAACCGCCGGACGTTCCATCGCGCGCCGGAGGGGGAGCGGCGGCAGGAACTGATCGATGCGACGCTCGATACGATCGCCGAGGTCGGGCTGAAGGGTGCGACGGTTCGTCAGATCGCCATTCGGGCAGGGGTGACGGCGGGACTGGTGCGACACTATTTCGCCTCGAAGGACCAGATGGTGGAAGAGGCCTATCGCTCGGTCCTCGCCACTTTTGCCGCCAGGGCGGCCGATATTGCCGGTGACCCGCGGGCACGGCTGAGGCGGTTCATCACGCTCAACCTCACGGCTCCGGTCGCCAATGGCCGCAGCCTGTCGCTCTGGGCATCGTTCATCAGCCAGGTTCGGCTGGACCCGGAGCTTGCCGCCATCCACCGCGAAGGCTATCTCGGCTTTCGCAACGACCTGCAGGGGCTGATCCGCGATTTCCTCGAAGCGGAAAGCCGGAATGCCGGTGATGCCGACTGCCGCCGTCATGCGATCGCCATCAACGGCATGATCGACGGATTGTGGCTGGAAGGCTGCCTCGCGGGCGAACTCTTCGGTGAAGAGGAACTGGTGGCCATCGCATTGACATCGATCGAGGCGCTGCTCGGCCTGTCGCTCGGGCGGGATGAAGACACGGCCGCTGCGTAGCGGCCAAGACCCGGCAGGAATGCCGCAACAAATTGACTGAGGGCAGGAGACACCATGCGTTACTCATCGATCACCGACCGCCTGGCCGATCTCGGATCGGAAAAATGGGCATTGCATATCCGCGCACGGCAGATGCAGGCAAATGGAACCGATATCATCCAGTTGACCATCGGCGAGCCCGATATGCCGCCGGATGCCTCCCTGCTTGCCGAAGCGCAACGGGCGATGAATGCGGGCCGCTACCGTTATTCCAATGGTCGCGGTGAACCTTCGGTAGTCAACGCCCTGACCGCCCGCTATGCCAAGCGCCGGGCGGACGTGACGGCGGAAAACGTCTTGTGCTTCCCGGGCACGCAGACTGCGCTGTTTGCCGTGATGCTCGGTCTCGTCGAGGCCGGTGACGGCGTGCTCGTCGGCGATCCGCTCTACGCCACTTATGACGGCGTCATTCAGTCGACCGGTGCGCATCGCATCACCGTGCCGTTGCGGCCAGAGCATGGGTTTCACATGCAGGCGGCCGATCTGGAAAAGGCGGTTACGCCGAAATGCCGTGTCCTGTTGCTCAATACACCGCACAATCCGACCGGGGCCGTCCTCACGGCCGAAGAGATCACGGCAATCGGCGAAATCTGCCGCAGGCACGATCTCTGGATTGTCTGCGACGAGGTCTATGAGGAACTGATCTTCAATGGCCCGTTTGCCTCGCCCTTTGACAATCCGGATCTTGCGGAGCGCACGATCGTGGTGTCGTCGATATCGAAGTCGCATGCCGCCCCCGGCTTCCGCAGCGGCTGGGCCGTCGGACCGGTGGAGTTCGCCAGCCGGCTGCTGCCGGTGTCGGAAACCATGCTGTTCGGCGTGCAGCCCTTTATCGCCGACATGACGGCCTATGCTCTGACGCATGAAATCGGAACATCTGCCGCCATGCGCGCAGCCTACAAGACGCGGGCCGACCTGATCGTCGAGGGGCTCTCGAATGTGCCGGGCATCGTGCCGCTGCCGCCCGAAGCCGGCATGTTCACGCTCATTGACGTGGCAGGCACCGGCCTGACGGGCGAAGCCTTCGCCTGGATGCTTCTGGAACAGGAACATGTCGCCGTCATGCCGGGAGCATCCTTCGGCAACGAGGCGACCTCCTTCGTGCGTGTCAGCCTGACGGTGCCGGATGCGGTGATCCAGGAAGCCTGCGACCGAATCACCAAGCTGGCGATCCGGCTTCTGGCGCCCAAGGAGCGCCGGGCATGAGCGAAACAATGAAAACCGTCGGAGAAGTGCTGGTCGATCTGCTCGAGGCAAACGGCGTCGAAGTCGTCTTCGGTATTCCGGGCGTCCATACGGTCGAGCTTTATCGCGGTCTTGCCGCCTCGAAGATCCGCCACGTGACGCCGCGCCACGAGCAGGGTGCAGGCTTCATGGCGGATGGTTATGCCCGTGTCAGCGGCAAACCGGGCGTGGCTTTGGTGATCACCGGACCGGGACTGACCAACACGATCACGGCGATGGCGCAGGCGCGGCAGGATTCGATCCCGATGCTGGTGATTTCCGGGGTCAACCGGCGGGATTCGCTCGGCCATGGCAGGGGTCTGCTGCACGAGTTGCCGGACCAGCACGGCATGATCAAGACGCTGGCGCTCTTCTCGCAGACGCTGCTCAACCCGGCGGACCTTGGGCCGGTGGTCGAGCGCGCATTCGCCATCCTCACTTCCGGCAGGCCTGGGCCGGTGCATATCGAGATCCCGACCGACGTGATGACGGCCCGGATCGCCGCGCCGCCCTTGCGAAAAGCGACGGCGACGCGGCCCAGGGCCGATGCCGAGACGCTGCAAAAAGCCGCCATTCTCTGCGGCGACGCCAGCCGGCCGGTGATCATCTGTGGCGGCGGCGCGATCACCGCCGAGGCCGAGATCCAGGAATTGGCCGAACGGATCGGCGCACCTGTCGTCATGACAGTCAATGCGCGCGGCATGCTGGCGGGCCATCCGCTCCGGGTTCCGGCAAGCCCCAGTCTGAAGGCTGTACGCTCACTGATCTCCGATGCCGATCTGGTCATCGCGCTGGGCACGGAAATGGGCCAGACCGACTACGACATGTATGCCGACGGTGGATTTCCGATCCTCGGCAATCTCATCCGCACCGACATCGACGCGGCGCAACTGGCGCGCGGACCGCATGCGGCTTTGTCGATTCTGTCCGGCGCCAAGGCTGCGACCGCGGGCATGCTGGTGTTTCTGACCGCAAAACCTGCGGGCAAGGGCAAGGAACGCGCGGCTGCGACGCGCAAGGCCGCCATGACCGAGCTGACTGCAAAGATGCGGGTGGAAATCGCCGTGATCGATGCGATCTATCAGGCCTTACCTGATGCCACGATCGTCGGGGATTCCACCCAGGCCGTCTATGCCGGCAATCTCTATTGTGATGCTCCAAGGGCGAAATCCTGGTTCAATTCTGCGACCGGCTATGGCGCACTCGGTTATGCGCCGCCGGCAGCTGTGGGTGCGGCGGTGGCGGATGCGGGCAAGCCGGTCATTTGCCTGGTCGGTGATGGCGGCATCCAGTTTTCGCTGGCGGAACTGGGATCGGCGGCCGATATCAACGCCAATGTCATCTTCCTCGTCTGGAACAACGACGGCTATCAGGAGATCGAGAGCTTCATGGTCGAGGTGGGGGTGACACCGGAAGGCGTAAAGCCGTCGGCTCCGGACTTTCTACTGGCCGCCAGCGCCTACGGTCTGCCCGCAGTGCGGCTTTCGACGGTCGGCGAGCTGGCCACCGCTCTGACCGAGGCCCGCAAACGGGGCGGACCGTCGCTGATCGAAGTCCACCAGACGCGCACGGCGGGGGTAACCGCCTGAGACGGGCGGCGCTCAGGATGTTCAACGGGCACGCCTGATGGTAAGATTTGACTTTGGTGACGGGCGATGGTTTTTAGGCTGGCTTGTGCGCTGAATCGGCGCGCAGTTCGGCGACTTGTGGTGAAAACTGCACGCCAACGGGAAGGACGATGTCCTCTATGGACATGAACGGCAACAGGATCGGTCGCAGCCAGGCAGGCAAGCTTTTTGCCGTGCTGTGGATTCTGGCGGCCGCCCTTGCCATGCAGTTCGTCGTTTCGGCACAAGGGTTCTCGTCGCGGTTCTCGACGCAGCAGAGTGCCGGGAACTTCTCGATTCCCGAAAGCGGCACTTCCGATACGGCTGTTTCGCGGCATGTCATGCGGGCTTTCCCCGTGGCCGATCTCAGGTTTACCGCCGATCGCGCCGATGGCAAGGCCTCTCCCGGTGGACCCGGACCCTTCGTTCTGCCCGCTGCAGTCGCTATGGCGGCTGTATCCTACGGCGGCATGCCCGTCGTGGCATTTTCGCAAGCCGTCGTTACAGGCGGGCGTGGCGATATTGTCCGCGTTCGTGGACCCCCGGCGCTCGGCGCCTGATAGCTGTCCCTGCGGACAGTCTTTGCGCTTCGGCGCGCCTTTCCTTTACGCATCCCCCCTGCCGTCCAAGGCTTTGCCGGATGGACGCGGGCTATAATGGAACATCAAAATGCGCACTTCGAAATGGGCCGTTCTGGCCTATGTCGCGATTACCCTCTTCGGGATACTCGCGGCGCTACCCAACGTACTGCCGGTGGCCGTCCAGCAGCAGTATGCGTCCTTCCTGCCGGTCAAGCCGGTCACGCTCGGCCTCGACCTGAAGGGTGGCTCCCATCTGGTTCTGGAAGTCGACGCGGCAGGCCTGCGTCAGGCTCGCCTCAACACGCTTCTCGATGATATCCGCGGCGCGCTTCGCGCCGAACGGGTGCCGACGTCATCGGCCCGCATTGCCGGCGACTCGATCGCCGTCAAGATCGCCGATCAGGCTGATCGGGACAAAGTCATGCCGAAGATCCAGGAACTGGCGGCCCCCACGGGGACGCTCGGCTTCGGCACGTCTACCTCGGACATCGAGATCACGACGGTGGATGACACGATCACGGTCAAGCTCACGGAGGCGGGCCTTGCCGAACGGATGACCGCAGCCGTCGATCAGAGCCTTGAAATCATCCGTCGCCGCGTCGACCAGGTCGGCGTTGCCGAACCGCTGATCCAACGCGTCGGCTCGGACCGCATTCTCGTCCAGCTGCCCGGCCTGCAGGATCCGACCGGCCTGCGCAAGCTGCTCGGCTCGGTGGCGCAGATGAGTTTCCACATGGTCGATACGTCAGTCGATCCGAACTCGCCGAACCCGCCGCCGCGCGGCGTCGATATCCTTCCGGGCGCCAATGACGGCGGCAAATATGCCGTCGAAAGCCGCGTTGCCATCGCCGGCGAGCGGTTGGCGGATGCCAAGGCCGGCTTCAATCAGCAGACCAACGAACCCATTGTTTCCTTCACCTTCGACAGCCAGGGCGCACGCCAGTTTGCCGAAATCACCCGCGACAATGTCGGCTTGCCTTTCGCCATCGTGCTTGATGGCAAGGTCCTGACCGCGCCGCGCATCAACGAACCGATCCCGGGTGGCCAGGGCCAGATCAGCGGCAATTTCACCGCGCAGGAAGCAACCGTCCTGTCGGCACTGCTGCGCTCTGGCGCCCTGCCAGCACCGCTGACCATCATCGAGGAACGCTCCGTCGGCCCGAATCTTGGTTCCGACTCCATCCGCATGGGCATCTACACCGGTCTTGCCGGTTTCGCCCTCGTCGTCACGCTCATGGTGCTACTCTACGGCGCCTGGGGCATGATCGCCAACCTCGGCCTGCTGCTCCACACCATCCTGACGATCGGCGTGCTCGGCATGCTCGGATCGACGCTGACGCTACCCGGTATCGCCGGTATCATTCTTGGTATCGGTATGGCGGTCGACGCCAACATTCTGATCAACGCCCGTATCCGAGAGGAAACAGAAGGCGGGGCAGGGGCGATGAAGGCGCTCGATATCGGCTTCAACAAGGCCTATGCGACCATCATCGACAGTAACGTCACCACGCTCTCCGGCACGATCCTGCTCTTTATGTTCGGCACCGGCCCGGTTCGCGGTTTCGCGATCACCATGATGCTCGGCATCGTCATCTCGATGTTCACCTCTATCACCGTCGTTCGTCTGGCGATGCGCGAAATGGTCGTTCGCCGCAAGATGAAGAAGCTGGAAATCCCGTCGCTGTTCGGCGGCGTGCCGCATCTGCCACAGATTTCCTTCATGAAGGGACGCTTCGTTGCCATCGGCATGTCGGCCTTCCTGTCGGTCAGTTCGGTGGTTCTGTTCTTCCATCCGGGCCTGAACTACGGCATTGACTTCGTCGGTGGTATCCAGGTGGAAGCGACCTCGAAATCCGTGCTCGACCTGCCAAAACTGCGCGAAAAACTCGAAGGTCTGAACCTTGGAGAAGTGGCGCTGCAGGAATTCGGCCAAAACCAGTCGGTGTTGATTCGCGTCCAGCGTCAGCCCGGTGGCGAACAGGAGCAGACCGTTGCCTTGAACAAGATCAAGGACGGTGTGGCCCAGGTCATTCCGGACGCAAGCTTCGAGCGCACCGAAGTCGTCGGTCCGACAATCTCGACGGAGCTTGCGCGTTCTGGCTTCCTCGCCGTCGCGCTCGCGATGCTGGCGATCCTGCTCTACATCTGGTGGCGGTTCGAGTGGCACTTTGCGGTCGGCGCGATTGCGGTGCTGCTTCTCGACATCACCAAGACGATCGGCTTCTTCTCGCTGACCGGCATCGACTTCAACCTGACGGCCATTGCTGCATTGCTGACAATGATCGGCTATTCAGTGAACGACAAGGTCGTGGTTTACGATCGCATGCGTGAAAACCTGCGCAAGTACAAAACGATGCCATTCTCCGACCTGATCGACATGTCGATCAACCAGGTGCTGGCACGATGCATCTTCACCTCGATGGCAACCGCGCTGTCGCTGGTGCCGATGGCAATCTGGGGCGGCGACGCAGTGAAAAGCTTCGCGTGGCCGATGATTTTTGGCGTGATCGTCGCGACGACCTCGTCGATCTACATCGGCGGCCCGATCCTGCTCTTCCTCAGCCGCTGGTGGAAAGACCGCGAGGCGACCCGCGCTCCGGGGACTGAACTGGCCAAGAACTGAGCAGTCGAGATACGGAAAAATAAAAAGGGCAGCTTCGGCTGCCCTTTTTTCGTCCCATGAAGGGACTACATAATGTCCTCGGACCAACGGGAGACGGTGCTCGGAATTAGATCGTCATTCTACGATGTTGCAGTCATCGAATTTTTTCTGCTGCATTTGATGGTAATGGCGAACTAATGAGTATTATTTTTCGTAACTAGCCAATTTTATTTGACTAAATTGGTGGTCTATTCTATTTTGTGATCATCCGCTGATGGGACGAACCAGAGTGGATGCCTGTAACTTGCCCGGAAAGCATCCGACCGGGCCTTTGCTGAAGGAGAGAGCCATGTCTGACAATGCCCGCATCGCTGCTTTCCGCGGCACGCATTCCTATTGTCGCGCAACGAAAGACCTTTGCCTTCGCCCCTTCTGGCGAATGTGAATTCCAAACAGTCCTTTCCTTGAATTTTGCACGATTTGAATGATCCGCGCCTGGGCGTGGAAGGAGCGTTATTCCATGAACAAGCAGGTTATAGAATACGGCGGAGAAGCCGTCGGTGTGGTGGTCCCGGATGCGGGCCGGCTGAAGTTCGTTGCCGTGAAGTATCACGTCTGGGATCTGGATTCGCGGCACTTCCGCTCGGCCGATGAGGCAAGGGCTGCCGTACGTCAATTGATGGTTTCGCAGACCGGCCGGCCGCCGGTGGTGCATTCCGCTGACACATCGGCGGTATATGCTGCTGCGTAAACGATAAATATGCGTGAAAACCGCAGTTTGGCCATCTTTTCACTAAATCGGTATATTGGCACGGCTTCTCATGTGATATGCCGGGTTATGTGATGGCAATCAGCAGGTAGGCGCTGTTTTCGGCGCCTGTTTGTGAAAAGAGCGAACTGCGATGCTGACGAAAAAAGGAAAATACGGATTGAAGGCCTTGGTCGATCTGGCCAGACTTGATCCGGGCGAAACCGCCTTCATTACCGAGATTGCAAGCCGCAACAACATTCCGAAGAAGTTTCTCGACACGATTCTCCTGGAACTGCGAAACGCCGGTATCCTGCGTTCGAAGAAGGGGCCCGGTGGTGGCTATTCCCTGTCGCGTCCGGCGTCGGAAATCCGCATCGGCCAGGTCGTTCGCACATTGGACGGCCCGTTGGCTCCGATCCGCTGTGCCAGCCGCACGGCCTACGAAGTCTGTGATGATTGCAACGATCCGGATACCTGCGAGGTTCGCCGGTCGATGACGACCGTTCGCGATGCCATCGCCGATATCCTGGACACGATGACGCTGGAAGCTTTTGTCAGCAATCCCGGCCAGATGATCCTTTCGGAAGACGAAATCGTCGTGAAACACGCGAGCTGACGCCAGGAAGCCTGTTTTCCTGTGGTTATCTCGCCGATTTTGGCGGAATAGTCGGAAAAACGTATGTTTTGACCATTTTAATTTGATCTGGGAGCGCTCCGGCTATACCGGATACTGAACTATGGTCTTGGAGCGGCAATGATGGGTCTCAGGCAAGTTGATATGAACACCCCGGAAGAACGTGCCGTGATCGAATCGATCGGCCGGTCCATCACCACGGCCGTGGATGGCATCAACGCGCTTGCTGCCCGCTTTACCGCTGACCAGTCGCTCTCGCGCAGCCTTGTCGATGCCGTCGAACTGATCGCGCGCGGCCATGGCCGTGTCGTCGTCTCTGGTGTCGGAAAGAGCGGGCATATCGGCCGCAAGATCGCGGCAACCATGGCATCCACCGGCACATCTGCCTATTTCGTTCATCCGACGGAAGCCAGCCACGGCGATCTCGGCATGATCACGTCGGAAGATCTGCTCATTCTTCTCTCATGGTCCGGAGAGACAGTCGAGCTCGGAAACATGCTGGCCTATGCCAAGCGCTTCAATGTCCCAGTCGTGTCCGTGACGTCCAACGCCGAAAGCCTGCTCGCACGCAATTCCAGTGTCGCCATCACCTTGCCGAAGGTTCAGGAAGCCTGCCCACACGGTTTGGCACCGACGACATCGGCAATGTTGCAGTTGGCCGTTGGTGACGCCTTGGCAATAGCGCTTCTGGAGCGGCGTGGATTTTCAGCACAGGACTTCAAGACGTTCCATCCGGGCGGTAAACTCGGTTCGCAACTACTTCTGGTCCATGAACTCGCCCATGACGGCGATGCCATTCCGCTGCTGCCGCTCGGCAGCCCGATGGGTGACGCGGTTATCCAGATGTCCTCCAAGGGTTTCGGTGTCGTCGGCATCATCGATGACGTGGGCAAGCTGGTCGGCGTCATCACCGACGGCGACCTGCGGCGGCATATGTCGCGCGACCTGCTTCTTGAAACGGTCGATGCCGTGATGTCGCACAAGCCGCGGGTTATCAAGGGTAGCGTGCTGGCAAGTGCTGCCATGGAAATCATGCAGGCGCAGAAGGTGACTGTACTGTTTTTGGTCGATGACCTCGGCCTTCCCAGTGGTATATTGCACATCCACGATCTGCTGCGTGCCGGCGTTGCGTGATTGGAACGGTTTGGTCACGGTGAAAGCGTGAATCGCTGTTCCCGCGTTGCCCTGCAGAACGGCGATGTATTTTGATATCGCGCCGCTCCTGGCAGGTGGAATTGGAAAAACGGCTTTGCGAGCTCCCCTTGCCTGATCTGCAGCACTCCCCTCAGCCGGATTTGGACCGGATGACCCCGAAGGGCAAAATTACCACATTTGCCTTCCACATCCACGGCTGGAAGCAGGCGACCTTTCAACGTTATTTTCCTGAACGTGCTTTCACCTTCGTGCCCATGTACGCGAGGGACAACGACTTCGAACAGGAATGGGCCGGCCGGATCCTGAAGGCGGAGAATCCGCATATATTCGTCTGGAGCCAAAGGGCCCCGCGCGGATTGCGCGCTTTTGCCGAGAAGCACGACATTCCTGTCTTCTTCATCGAGGATGGGTTCATCCGCTCGGTAGAGGCCAATGCCAGCCGGACGCCGCCGCTTTCCCTCGCTCTCGACAGCGGGACCGCCTATTTCGATTGCCGAACGCCGTCGGATCTTGAGCGTTTGCTCGTTACCTACGACTTCGACAGTGAGCCGGAGCTCTTGACGCGGGCGGCGGCGGGTATCGGCTTTTTGCTGGAAACCGGCGTTAGCAAGTACAACAGCGACGCCAAAATCGACATTGACAGTCTCTACGGTCCGAAATCAGGCAAGCGCGTGCTGGTCATCGGCCAGGTCGAGGACGATGCCTCCATTCAGTTCGGCTGCCTGCCGGCGATTACCAACAACGATCTGGTCCGGCTCGCGGCTGAGGAGAACCCGGACGCGCAGATCATCTACAAACCGCATCCGGATATCCTCAGCCGCGTACGCCTGGCGCAGTCCGACCCGGACGAAGTTCGCCATCTCTGCCAGATTCTCACGCAGCCCTTGCCGATGGCCCAGGCCTTCGAGACAGTCGATCATGTCTATACGATTACGTCGCTCGCCGGCTTCGAGGCCCTGTTGCGGGGAATAAAAGTCACTGCCTACGGATGTCCGTTTTATGCCGGCTGGGGACTGACGGACGATCGCCAGCCCAATCCGCGCCGCGGGCGAGTTCTGACGATCGAGGCCCTGTTTGCCGGCGCCTACCTTCTCTATCCCCTCTACTTCGACCCTCAGACCGGCAGGAGAATGTCTTTTGAGGAGACGGTCGACAGCATAAGGCGATATTTTGCCACGATGAAGGTGCTCGACGAGCCGCGCCGACCTGCAACAGGCCCCCGTTGGCAGGCATGGGGCCCCTACGGTATTCTCGGCTGGCGGCATCTGCTGACGCCGGTGGTGTCTTCCATCATCGCCCGGATAGGTCATCACCGCGATACGGAAAACTATCAGGAAGATCCCATTCAGTTCTTCCGGGAACTCTCCAGTCCGAGATACCGGCTGATTGGTCGCATCCTGTATCCGTTCGACAGATAGCAAGTTTGGTGACATTCACCCTGAAATCGGGTCTATAGATGTCAACTGAAATACAGTTCAAGCTTCGTAAGGCGAGACCAGCGCAGAGACATTTCGGGCCGAAGGCTTCAGTTGACCCCGAATGACGTTGTTTGCGTCTTGTTGCAAGGGAAAGCCGCTTCGTTGGGACATGTCGTCACACATATGCGGGTCGTAAGCGCCCTGCTGATCCGCGAAATGGAAGCGCGGTTCGGCAGCAAGCCCGGCGGTTACGTGTGGGCCTTGCTTGATCCTGCCGCGCATGTGCTGGTGCTGACCATTGCTTTTCAGGCGATCGCGCGGACGCCGGCACTCGGCACAAGCTTTCCGCTGTTCTTTGCAACAGGATACATCGCCTTCCAGTTCTACCAGGCGATGGTGTCCTATCTGAACGCAGCCGTAAAGGCAAACAGGTCACTGCTCAGCTATCCCAACGTCGCACCGATCGACACGGTCGTCGCCCGCTATGTCCTGCAGTTTACGACGACGATCACGGTTGCTGTCGTTGTGCTCGGCACCATAACCGCCTGGATGCGGGTGCCGCCGGAATTGTCCTGGCTGCCAATCCTTGAAGCAGTCTCTGCCGGCAGCATGCTGGGGCTAGGGGTCGGGTTGATCAACAATGTCATGTTCGTGAAGTATCCGCTCTACGAAAAGGTTTTCGGCATCGTCAACCGACCGCTCTACATGATCTCCGGCATCTTCTTCCTGCCGGATATGATCCCGCCTCCTTACCGGGATATCGTGCTTCTCAATCCGCTCGTCCATGTGATCATGCGCTTCCGAACGGGGTTCTACGACGAATATCGGGCCATAGGCCTCGACATGGGATACACCTACACTTTCGCATTTTTGACATTGTTTTTTGGAATGATATTATTCTCTGCGTCTTCCACACTATTGAGAAATGAATGATCAGGCTTGAGCAAGCGACCAAGTTCGCGCGTACGAGAGGCATTAACAAGCCGATTATCGATGGTGTTTCTCTCGTTTTGGAGCGGGGGAAGAGCATCGGCCTGCTTGGCCGAAACGGTGCGGGCAAATCCACCTTGCTCCGTCTGATCGCCGGAACGATCAGACTGGACAGCGGCAAGATCATCCGGCGCGGGAAAGTCTCATGGCCGCTCGGTTTCCAGGGGAGTTTCCAGGCAACAATGACCGGTGAGCAGAACGTTCGTTTTGTCGCGCGCATCTACGGTGTCGACACGCGCGAACTGATCGATTATGTCGAAGACTTTGCGGAACTCGGTCCTTTCTTCAAGGCACCGGTCGGGACCTATTCGTCGGGCATGAGGGCCAGGCTCGCCTTCGGCTTGAGCATGGGTGTGAATTTCGACTATTACCTTGTCGATGAAATCACCGCTGTCGGTGACGCGAATTTCAAGAAAAAGTGCCGCGCAGTGTTTGACAGCCGGTTGCAGGGTTCCGACGTGATCATGGTTTCTCACAGTACAACAACCATTCGCGATTATTGTGATAGCGGGGTGGTTATGGAAAATGGCAAATTAACCTATTATGATGATATTGCGGATGCGATCCGCGCTCACAACGGCAATATGAAGGAACGATAATGGCGATCATCAGGAATGCAGCACCGATTGCTGCGCGAAAGGATATCGCTGTAGACCGGCCGATCAGCCAGGATGTGGTCAAGTCGAAGAGCGTGCACCTGCTTGAGGGGCTGCTGGGCAACGACGACCGCATGCTTATGCCAAGGGCAAAGCCTGAGGGTCGCAACAAGTTCCACACGACGATCACGGAGAAAGTACAGAAACGCGGTTGGCTGCGTTCACTCCGCCTGCGCCACGCCGTGATCCTGGTGAGCTTTTTTGTTTTCGTCGCGATTCCGGCGGCTCTTGCATCCTTCTACATGCTCTTCCTCGCTTCCAATCAATATCACAGCACGTCCTCCTTCTCCGTGCGCAGCATCGAGGCGGCTGGTTCCTCAGATATTCTTGGCATGTTCACCCAGGCGTCAACGGGGAGTACGCTCACCGATAGCTATATCCTGATGGATTTCATCCGCAGCGAGAGGATGTTGGAAGAGGTCGAAAAGAAATTCGATCTCGAAAAGATCTATGCCACGCGTGGCCTCGACTATTTCTACGGAATGGCGGCGGGCATGCCGGTTGAAGACAAGCTCAGATACTGGCGCGACATGGTCGATGTGAATTTCGATCACGCATCGGGGATTATGCAGCTTCAGGTCAAGGCATTCGACCCGGTGGAGTCGCAGGAGCTTGCCAAGTTCATTATCGAGCAGAGCGACGGGCTGGTGAATAATCTGTCCTCATCCGCCCGCAACGGCGTGCTGCGCTCCGCCCAGGATGAGGTGCAGCTGGCAGAGGACCGCCTTACCAAGGCTCGTGTCGCTGTGCGCAAGTATCGGGACGCCTCCCAGGAGGTTGATCCTGTCGAAGGCGCGAAGCTCGCCGCTCAGTTGATCGGTGGGTTGGAGGCTCAACTGGTTCAGATGAATGCTGATCTGGCGACCGCAAAGTCGCAGATGAGCGATGACACGCCTCGCATCCGGGTGCTCAAGGCACGCATTGCCAGCGTGGAGGAGCAGCTCGGTTCCGAACGTCAGCGGCTGGGAAGTGGAAACGCGTCCGGCAATTCCGAGACAAGTGCCGCCGGCAGCGATGTTGCAGGTCGAATCCAGCAGTTCGAAGCGCTGGAGACGGAGCGCGAATTTGCCGAGCGGGCCTACACTGCATCCCTGGCCAGCATCGAAAAGGCTCGTCTGGACGCAACCAACAAGCAGCGTTATCTCGCCGTCTTCATCGAGCCGACTCTCTCCCAGATGGCTCAGTACCCGACGCGGATCCTCAACTCGTTTCTGGTAGCGCTCGGCCTGCTGTTCGCTTGGGCTGTGTTCGTGATGGGTTATTACAACATCCGCGACCGGACCTGATTTTTGCCGACAATTGCCTATGAGCAAGGCCGGGCTGGCCTTGCTGAAGTTCGTCTGATCAAGGCCGTTTTGAGCTGTGTCGGCGTTTCCATTCATAGAGTATGAACGCCACCTCAAAGCGTGCACGGTTTCGATAATGAGTTTTTTTGTGAAGGCGGGCAGATTTATCAAGTCGCTGCCGCGAGTTCGCTTTTCCTGGCCTTTCGCCATCAGGCTCGATTGGGGGCATGCAAATGCCGTTGATGCGAAAGGCCGGCTGATTGCGACGATACGCCTTTATGGCAGCGGAAATCGGATTGAACTGCCCGGGACGTCGTCCTTTACCGGCCATATAACCGTCAAGGGCCAGGGAAATCGCATCCTGATCGGCGAGAATTGCCGGTTGGCGGGCGAATTCATCATCAAGGGTGTCGACCAGACCGTGACGATCGGCGAGGGCACCACATTCGAATCGGTCTACGTGCTCAGCTTGGAACGTTGTGATATCACCATCGGACGGTGGTGCATGTTTTCCCGGGGAATCGAAGTACGCACGAGTGATTCCCATTCGCTGGTTCGCAGAAGAGACGGCCGCCGATTGAACCGGGCAGCGCCCGTGGTTGTGGGCGATCACGTCTGGGTTGGCCTCGGTTCCATGCTGAACAAGGGAACTGTGATCCCGGAAGATTGCGTTGTTGGTGCCAAGTCTTTCGTCAACAAGGCGTTCACCGAAAGCGGAGTGGTTCTTGCCGGCACACCGGCAGCCATCGTCAAGCGAGGCGTCACCTGGAGCAGACAGCGAAAACGCCGTTTGTCACAGGAGGAGATGGAGGCTTGGCGCTTCTGCGAACAGGTCAACGACGAAGACGAGTGATTTTCTGCGGCCGTTTTCGCGGCGGGGGCTCTACGAAAGCGTCGGGTTGATTGACCGTACGGTTGTGTAGTCTCTCCGCGATCGCCTCGGCGCCCGCATCCGTGCCGGCGGCCGAATAGAAGTTGCCCCTGACCTGGATCGTTGCGGCAAGCAGGCGGAAAAAGGCGGTACGCATCGGCTCCTTCGGCGGAGTCGGGTTGCTCCAGAACTGATCGAGCTCGGCCTGATCGCTGAGGCCCACAATGTCGAAGACCGCCGCTCCCAGCACTTTGACTGGTTTGCCCAGTTGCAGCGCCTGAAGGCCGACGGTTGAGTTGACCGTAATAGTGCCTGCTGCCTTGTCCAGCAGCGCGTTCAAGTCGCCCCCGTCGAGAAGTTGCACGCGCTGGCGGATATCGAGACTGATTGCGAAATCCTCGATATATGCCCGCCAGTTGATCAGACCGTTGTCGAGGGGATGTATCTTGACGACGAGATGTGCCTTGCGAGGCGCATGATTGGCAAAGGAGGTCAGAATCTGGCTGATCGCCTCACGCTGGTCGTTATAGGGCGAGTGGGCGCGCAGCTGGAAATCGGTTTGCAGCTGCAATGGGAAAACAAAAAACTGGGTGTCGCTGGCGAGCAGGCTCCTGATAAGTGCCGTTGCGGCCATGTTCCTTTTCTTGCCGCCCGACAGACGCATCACCCAGCCAGCATACTCAGCCAGCGGGTGGAAGAGGGCATGGCGGCGATAGTGCGGAAAGAGGAACCACAGGAAAACATTCGGCAGATTGTAGAGGAGATCGTAGCCCGCTTCGGCGACGAAGGTTTGCGTATAACGCCTCTTCCAATCTGGCTCGGGAAGTGTGCGGGCCGCATCGACGATCTGCCGAGGATCGGCAGGAAAGTGTGAGTTGGATGACATACCGTTGCGTTCGAGTGTCAGCCAGTCCGGCCGCAGATAGCCCATCTCGACGATCGAAACTTCTACATCGCGGCCTCTGGCGGCCTCGATCGCAACCTGATGATAGGGGCGCTCCTCGCCCAGCAAAACGAGATCGGTAACAGCATGCCGGCCCATGAAGGAGGCGACATGATCGCGCCAGTCTTTGCCGCCGCGGCCGCGATAATTGTATCCGCCTCGGCGGCGCCAGAAAATCTGGTCGCCGGGATTGAGGTTGATCCTGAGGCAGCGATGGCCCTGCGTCTCAAGCCGGTCGGCGATCTTGGCAAAGATCGGCGAGGATGGTCCCTGCAGGAAAAGGAAGACGCGCTGCTCTGGCTTGTTTTGCAAAGCCATCGTCACAGACCTTCAAGGAGCAGCGCCGGCACTATCGCAGATCATCCTTTTGCAGATTAGCGTGCTTGAGCATCGCTTCGAGCAGCTTCCAGGGCTCCTCGTTGCGTGGAAAATCGGGGGCATGATGCGGTTTGCGAGCCGCTGCCAGAGGCACGATGAAATAGTCTGTCCGGGGGTCAGGGAAGGGATCGGCGAAGGATTTCAAAAGCGGCGCATGGTCACCATAGAAAACCAGCCAGACAGGACGATCAAGCCTGTTCAGATGATCGACGAGCTCGCCCAGTGCCTTGTCCGACTGCTGCAGGATATCAAGATAGATGGAAACCGGGTCCGTCATCCCCTCGACACGATTGGGTTCCCACGGTCCATGGTTGGCCATTGAAGCGACGAAAAGAAAGCTGCCCTTGGCATCCGTCTGGCTTTCTACATCCGCGATGACCTTGCGGGTCAATGCGGCATCCGAGACATAGGGACCGTCCTGAAGCGGATCATGATCGAATTCATCGAGCATGGTCATCTTCTCGAAGCCGAGCTGCGGCATGGCCTTGTGACGAAGGAAGAATGTCCGGTCGTAGGGGTGCATGAAATGCGTGCTCCAGCCCGCATTCTTCAGCTTGGTCGGCCAGACCACGTTGGTGTAGTGGCTGGCGCGCAGATAGGGGTAGCTCGCATCGATGTGCAGGTCGTCGGGAACAAGCCCGCTCAGGACCGCGAATTCCGTTCTGAGCGTATAGCCGCCTTCGAAGACGGTTGCGAGGCGACCCCATTGCACGGCCAGTTTCTGAAGGCGGTCGATTGTCGGCAGCTTGACGCTCTCCACGCCGCAATGGCGCATGTCGATGAAGGATTCCGACTGCCAGACGATGACGAGCGGCGCCTTGTTGTTCGAGTCGTGGCCAATCAGGTCCTGTACCGCGGCAAAGAATCGTTCGGATAGTTCGGCAACAATCTTCTCACGTCGGCGACCGAGCCATAGAATGAAATGGAAGACAACGGAAGCGAACGTACCAAAGCGGGTGGTGCTCACCTTGACGTTCGGTTTGCCAACGAGGTGCTGCACGAAGTCCGCCACCGGCCGGTTGACTGGACCGTAGAACAGCAGAATCCAGGGAAGGTCGGCAATCAGGATCATGAGCACGATCCAGCCGAACTTGTGGCTCGGCGGCAGGATGTTCGGTTCGAAATACATGTAGAGCGCCGAGACACCGAACACATACGAGAAGGCGACCGTCCAGAAGACGATGTTGAGTGAATTGGCGTAGAAGATCGATTTGTATTTGAAAACATCGGCGACCAGCGCGATGTCGGAAAAGACCAGAGGCTCGCGAATGAATTTGTACTTCGCGCGCGATATGCCGGTGAAGATGATGAAGAAGCTCATGGCGCCGGCGCCTGCATAGAGCGGGCGCCAGGAAATCGAGAAGAATCCCGCGAAGACCAGGGCTATGACCGGAAGCCGCGCCAGAATATCCACGGCTGCCCGCCTGCGGCTGAACAGTGGCCGACTCTTCCTGCGCTCACGTGTGGGCAAGGCAAACTTGTCCGTGAACAAGATGACAGCGCAGGCCAAGGCGTAGCAGAAAAAAGTCAGCGTTACGGGATGGTCATGCATGTTGAGTGACGTCAACGCCAAACGGATACCTTCACGATCTTTCATCTGCCGACAGTCTTCATGCACCGCCGTGGCAGAGCGACACTTAAATCCTATTTACGGCAGATACAAGCGGGCTATGCCTGTTCAGGGGCGGCGGCTGATCCGCTGGATAGCACGATCGAACCACCAGTTGAGAAAGGGCCTCACCGTCGAGCCGAAGCGACCCAGCGCATGCAGCGTCCAGCCGAAAAAGACCTCGAAATTACCTCTGTCGATAGCGCGCACGATACGGCCGGCGACGGCATCGGAAGGCCAGGGAGCAACACGTCCCATGATCACCGCCGCTTCGAGCGGGCGGTTTTCCAGTTCGCGGGCGAATTGCGGGGTTTCAGTATCGGGCGGGAAGCAGACGGAGATGCGGACCGCATGGGGTTTGGCCTCCGAGCGCAGCGCCTCGGCAAAGCCATGAAGGGCGAATTTCGAGGCGGAGTAGGCTGCATAGCCGTAGATGCCGATCAATCCGGCGCCGGAGGAAACCAGCATGATCCGGCCGGAACGCCGCTTCTTCATACCCGCGTAGACCGCACGGACGGCATGGATGCTGCCAGAAAGATTTGTCTGGATCTGGCGATCGAACGCATCCGATGAAAGTGTCTCGAACAGTCCTGGTTCAACGATGCCGGCAGACGTGACCAGGATGTCGCAGGGGCCGAAGGCATCTTCGCATCGGCGGATTGCCGCTACCGTCTGGCTTTCGTCTGCCACATTAGCGCTTTCGATGCGGATCGTGTCTGTGCCGCGACCTTTGGCAAGTTCGTTTTGCGCCGCTTCGAGGGCCGATACCGTTCGTGCGAGCAGCGAAACACGCGCTCCTCGCGAGGCATAAATACGGGCAACTGCCAGGCCGATCCCGCTTGAGCCGCCCGTAATGATCACGTGAGTCATGCCGCAGGACCGGTTCGGTTCATGGAAATTCGCGTGGTTGCTCCGGAAATGTCGGGCCTATCGCGAGGCGAGCATCTTCATCATCTGCTGGACATCGATCGATGCGAGACCAAAATTCCGCTCGGTGAGATCCTTCAGTTTTTCAGCCGTCAACGCCACGGTTTGGCGAATCTGCTCTTCGGTGTGCTCGCTGGTGATGAAGAAACGCAAGCGCGCCATGCCTTCGGGTACCGCCGGATGGATGATCGGCAATGCGTTGATGCCGGCCGCAAGCAGATCGTTCGACAGCTGTACGGCGCGAAGCGAGTCCCCGACCAGAACCGGAACCACGGAGAAGCCGGCGCTCAGGCCTGTATCGAGACCGGCTTCCTGGGCAAGCTTGAGGAAGAGTGCGCCGTTGCGCTTCAACGCCGCGACACGCTCCGGTTCGCCTTCCAGAATATCGAGGCTCGCGATCGCAGATGCCGTCAGCACAGGTGCCAAGCCGACGCTGTAGACGAAGCCGCCGGCGGTTGCCTTGAGAACGGCTGCCAGGGCGCCGCTGCCGGCGATATACCCGCCGCAGCTGGACGTCGTCTTGGAAAGCGTACCCATCCAGATATCGACCTGACGCGGATCTATACCGAAATGCTCGAACGTGCCCTTGCCGCGCTTTCCGAGAATGCCGAGCGCATGCGCTTCGTCGACCATCAGCCAGAAACCATATTCGGCTTTCAGCTTCATGATCGCCGGCAGGTTGGCGATATCGCCGTCCATCGAATAGACGCCTTCGACGATCACCAGGATACGACGATAGTCACCGGCGACGGTGCGCAGCACGTGTTCCAGATCGTTCGCATCATTGTGCTTGAAGAGACGGCGTGTGGCGCCGGAGAGCTTGATGCCGGCGAGAGCACTGTTGTGGATGAACTCGTCATGGACCACGAGGTCCTTCGGACCCATGAGGCAGCTGATCGCCGCGACATTGGTCAGATAGCCGCTGACGAAGCAGACGGACGCCTCGACGCCGTAGAAGGCGGCAATGCGCTCTTCCAGTTCGGCGTGAACAGGGCGCTCGCCAGCCACCAGCCGGCTGGCGGATGCCGAGATGCCGAAGGTGTTGATGGTGTCGCGCGCCTGGGCAAGCACATGCGGATGCCGGTTGAGGCCGAGATAGTCATAGGAGGCGAAGTTGATCAGCTTGCGGCCATCGATCACCGTAGTTGCACCGGCCGCCGTCTGGTGAGCGCGGTAGAAGGGATTGTCGATGCCGAGCTGTTCGCTTGCGACCTTCTGCGTCTGGACCTGCTTGTATTCCGGCAGGTCCTCGAACTTGGTCTGCTTGCGCCTGACCGGTGGAGGAACGTCGCGCTCGGAACGAGCCATGCGGTTTCGCTCCGAAGACTGATGCGCATTTCGCATCCTGTCCAGGAGGTTTTCCTTCAGGCTGCTGTTCATCTTCGAAACGTTGTGACGTTCCTCGTTCTTGCTCATTGGCTTGCTGCCTTCTCCGTGCCAGTTCCGGTACCGTTGCCGATGTGGCGCTGAGTGAGCTCGTTGACGATCTTGTTGTCGGTTGGCTCGCTGTCTTCTTCGCTGCCGTGGTCCCGCTTGCTGACTTTGTCATAGAGCTTGCGGGCAACATCGCCAACGGTCGTGTTGTCGGCAACGCCACTCAACGGCATGTCGAAGCCGGTATTCTGCTGGAAGCTGATCCCGAGTTCCACAGCCATCAGGCTGTCGAGGCCGATTTCCTTCAGGATTTTGTTGCGCGAAATCGTATCCTTCGACACACGCAGGATAGCAGCGATTTCGCCGGCAACCAGATCGTAGAGGATATCTTCGGCTTCCTGCGGCGATTTTCCTTCGATCATCGCCACAAGATCCATGGTCTTGCCGTCACTGCCCGAAGAGTGCTGATCGGCCGTCCGCAGGATTACCTCGAAGAGAGCGTTGCGAACCACCGGCAGATTGCGCGCCGCCGCCCAGTCCAGTTCCGAAATCATCGCCACGGCGGCATCCACCGTGCCCGGATCGGAGCGAATGTAGCTCTCGACCTGATTGAGGGCGGACTGCGCCTTGAGTGCCGTCTTGCCGATACGCTTCGAGAGCAGGTCGTTGACGTCGGTGTTCTGCGCCAGATAGCCCTTGTCGGCGATCGCGCCGAAGCCGATCGCCAAACCCGGCAGACCTTCAAGCCGGCGTGCGCGGGCAAGACCTTCGAGATAGCCGTTGGCAGCCACATAGTTGGCCTGGCCGGGATTGCCGACCAGCGTCGTTGCCGACGAGAACATGATGAAATGCTCAAGCGCATCGGAACGCGTCAACCGGTCGAGAACGGCGGCACCCTTGGCCTTCACGTCGATGACTGGACGGTTGCGTTCGCGGTTGAGATTGTTGATCAGCGCGTCGTCGAGAACCATGGCAGCGTGTACGACGGTTTTCAGCGGTCCGATCTGCCGAAGCGTTTTCAGCAGAAGATCGGCCGCTGCTTCATCGGTCACGTCGCAGGCATGTACGGTCGCCGAAACGCCCTTGTTCTCCCAACGCTTGATGGCTTCGAGAGTTTCAATGTCGGCAATGCCCCGGCGTGTCGCTAGCGCGATATTGCGCGCGCCCTTGTCGACCAGCCAGTTCGCCGCAGCAAGACCGAAACCGCCGATACCGCCAACCACCAGATGCACGCCTTGGCTATCGACCGACATGCGGCCGGCCGGCCGGGTGGCGACTTCGTCGCGTCCGGCAACAGGCGGCAGCACGACGATCTTGCCAATGTGGCCGGCGTTCTGCATCAGCCGGAAGGCGTTGCCGATTTCGTCGAAACCAAAGGCGCGGTAGGGCAGGGGCACAAGCTTGCCCTCTTCGAACAGCGCACCGATTTCGGTGAAGATCCGCTTCGTCAGATCCGGGGCATTGACCAGCAACTGATCGGCATCGATGCCGAAATAGCTGATGTTGCGGCGGAACGGCCGCAGGCCGATCTTGCTGTCGGCGTAGTAGTCGCGCTTACCGAGTTCGAGGAAGCGGCCGAACGGCTTCACGAGCGAGAGGCTCTGTTCCATGGCTTCTGCAAACAGCGAATTCAGAACCAGATCCACGCCTTCGCCGCCGGTGACGCCGAGGATGTCGTTGACGAAGGCCAGCGAACGGGAATCAAAGACGTGGTCAGCGCCGAGCATCTTGAGAAAGCGGCGCTTTTCGCGCGTTCCTGCTGTAGCGATGACCTTGGCACCGGCGAGTTTGGCAACCTGCAGGGCTGCCAGACCGACACCGCCGGCAGCGCCATGGATGAGGATTGTTTCACCGGCGCGAATGCGACCGAGTTCCATCATCGCGTAATAGGCGGTGAGGAAAGCGACCGGCACGGTTGCAGCGGCAACAGGGCTGACGGTTTCCGGCAGTCGGGCAACGCCCGAGCGCGAAACGACGGCATGGGTCGAAAAGGCGGCAGGCGCAATCGCCATCACGGCGTCGCCGACCGAAAGGTCCTTGACGGCACTGCCGATGGCGACGACATGGCCGGAAAGCTCCATGCCGATCGTTGCTCCGGCAAAGCCGTCCTCCAGCGCTTCTTCCGGCAGAAGCCCCATTGCCCACATGACGTCACGGAAGTTCAGGCCGGTTGCGGCAACCGCCACGACGACATCGTCCGGACCAGCCTGCGGGATGTCGGATTCTTCCCAGGCAATGCTACCGACCTGCGAGCTGACGCGCTGGCGGATGGTCGCTGCCCTGAAATCAGTGGTCTTGCGCAGACCCTGATCGACCGGACCGGGAACGGCGCGGATTTCCGAGAGGATGCCGGTGGTTCCATCAAGCAGCCATTCGCGGTTGCCGCTTTGGTCCTCGATCATCGAAAGCGCGGCGGCGAGCTGATTGCCAGTACCGGCCTTTGCGCCGGTGAAATCGAGCGAATGGATATCCAGGAAGTCATATTCGTTCTGCAGCACGCGAGCGAATACCCATAGGCCGCTGTTGATGCTCGAACCGGGTGCATCCTTGTCGCGCGACGCCACCGTCACCGGCGCTCCGCCGGGAGCCGCGATCACAAGGCGTGGACGGTGATCGGCTGCCGGCTCTACATTGGAATAATATTGGCGCAGGGCCTCGGCAAAGGCGCTCAGCGACAGGACGCGGTTTTGCAGAACAGCCGAATCCTGGCTGCGGTCCGCAGATGTTGCGGACGACAGGTAAACTGCGCGTACTGGCTTCTCGTTGAGCCCTTCGATGGCTTCGGCGATCTTATCCTTGTCGGCATCGAAATCGCCCGTCAGTTGAACCGGGACGAGAGGCGCCTGGATGGCATCCTTGCCCGAGGGTAACATGCTGTGCAGGCTTGAAACGCTGCCTTCGTGCAGGACGAGAACCGGGCTCGAAATGTCCGCAGACTGTGCATCCGTTGCCTGCGCGGCATCGGTAAATTGGCCGCCCTGCGCCTCGACCGTGATGATATTGCCATGTGACAATTCGCGGTCTTCGACGGAAATATTGCGCAAACCGAGGTCGGTCAGGTCCTTCTGCCATTGTGTGACGGTTGCAAGCTTGCCGATCGGGAATTCGACGGCCTGGGTGCGGGCAAACCAGCCCTCGGTCAATCCGTAAGCAAAATCGCTGAAGACCGTCGGCGCATTGGTAGCGGCAACAAGAGCACCGTTTTCCTGCAGGCAGACGCGCAACGCGTTGCGGATGGCGCCGTCTTCGTCGATCAGCGTGAAAATCGTATCCGACGCGCTGACGACGAGATCGAAAGCCGGAAGCGTCGCGAAAGCATCCTTCTTCAGGACGCGCACATGCGCATCTTCTTCGAAGGCGATTTCGAGATTGCGTTGAGCATTTTCGCGTGGTTCGACAACGATCAGCCCGGCATTGTATTTCGCAGCCAGCGTGGCGAGCTTCCGCGTGAAGCCGGCGGATACCGTGCCGGCTTCAACAATACGCAGGTCGGTTTTGCCGTCTTCGCTTGCGAGCGCCTTCTCGACCGCAGCCAGCACCAAGTCCATTCTCTGGCGCGTGGATTCGGAATGAACTGTCTGATGGTCGAGCGTCGCATCGCTGATGAAGCCTTGCGGCCTGGCTGTTGCGTCAGCTTCATTGCCCAAATTTTCAGAGGCAAAGAGGGCGTCGATGCGATCGAGCGCTTCCGCGTAGGAATTGTTGATCAGCACGGCCTCTACCGCCCGCTCGGAGCGTTCGCCATAGAGTTCCTTCAGAATGTCGCCGACGGGGGGGAGCGAATATTCGGGGGCGATCTTCCAGCTGCCAGCTTTGTGTTCGCACAGTCCGGCATCTTCCAGGACATAGAGACAGTTGGCCAGGAAGCAGCGGAAGGCGAAGTCGCCTGGGAGCGACCGCGTGTCGATCTTGGCGGTCCCCTTGCCGAGTTTGAGCGCGATTTCGTGGCAGGCGCGATAGATCGCAGCGTTGAACAGAAGCGTCGTATTGTCGATGCCGTTGTCTTCCGTCGCGGCAATCAGCGGCAACGGCAGCGCGTTTGAACGCGCCAGCGTCGCGAGCGGAGCAGCCCGATCCGACGGGACGGCCTCATAATGGAACGACAGCATGTCCAGCGTCTTGTGCTGGCGCAGATAGGTACGGCGGAAACGGCAATCGTCAAAGGCTGCGATGAGTTCGCCGCCCTTGCCGAAGAAGCGGAATTTCGCCTTGATCGAGTTGGCGCTGATGCGCTCGATCTCGACCAGTGCCCGCTTGACGGTCGTGCCAGAGTTGGTGACACGCACCGATCCGAAGCGCACCGGAATATAGGGAGCGCCGCCAGCCTCGCCGGTAAAGCGATCAAACAGCGCAACCAGCCCGTGGAACGTTGCGTCCACGGAAATCGGGTTGAGACTGTAGGAAACAAAGGGGTTTCCTGCCTGTTCCGGATCCTTCAGCTCGACATCGATGAAGCGGTCGCCGTAGGAGACGGCCTTGGACATCAGCTGGAAACGCGGACCGTAGTCGAGACCGAACTGACGGGCAGTCTCATAGGCTTTCGCTGGCGTCACAGTTGCCGTTTTTTCAAGACCGGCGAAGACATTGCCGGAAGCGGCCTCGTCCGCTGGGATGGGCTTGCGGCTTCGCGCCACGGCATGCACAGCCCAATCGTCTTCCGAAAGACGTTCACGCGAGCGGATCTCGATATCGCCGGTTTCCGGCGACAGGATGGTCGAGAGTTCCATCATCCGGTTGTCGGCAAGCTCCAGCGGCCGCACGATTTCCAGATTGGTGATATCGACCTCAGACGTGCCGTAATACTGCTGTGCGGCGGAGATGGCGATCTCGATGAAGCCGCTGCCCGGCAGGATGGCCTTGCCGTCGACGATATGTTCCGCGAGATCCGGAAACAGATGCGCGTCGATATGGTTCTTCCAACTGCCGCTGTTCAGATCAGAGCGCCAGCCCGTCAGGGTATAAGGGGCCTTGGAGCCGCGGCCAAACAGATCGGTCGCATCGCTGGTCGATGGCGGACGAAGTTCGCTCTGTTCGAACGGCAGGTTCGGAAGGCGGACAAAAGCGTTGCGCTTGCCGAACAGGCGCGCTTCGTCGAAGGCGGCCCCGTGAGCAATCGCGCGCGCCATGGCGCGCGAGATGGGGTCCTGACCCTTTTCGCCGGCATCACGCAACAGCGTCGGAACGACCATGCCCGGGATGGACGCCTGCTTGACCGTTTCCTTCAGATAGGACGACAGGATCGGGCGGGGCGAGATTTCTATGAACAGGCTGCAACCGAGTTCGATGGCAGCCTCTGTCGCGGCCTGGAAGCGGACCGGCTCGCGAACGTTTTTCCACCAATAGTCCGGATCGAGCTGCGTGCCATCCATCCGCGCGCCGGTGACGGTCGACAGATAGGCCAACTCCGATTTGCGCGGTGCAATGTCCGGGATGTCGGCAAGGAAAGCCTTCTTGGCCCGGTCGATGATCGGATGATGGAACGGATAGTTGATGTCGAGAATCTGGACAGGAATCTTCGCCTTGCGAGCCGCGTCGCGGAAAGCGGAAACCTCATGCGCCGGTCCCGAGATCGTCACCGAATTATGGGCGTTGATCGCTGCGACGCAGATGTGCTCGAGACCGCGTGCCTTGGCAAAAGCACTGGCAGCCTCTTCCCCGAGCATTGCAGCGGCCATAGTGCCCTGGCCGGCCAGGAGATCCTGATGCAGCGAGCGCTTGGCGACGATCGACACCGCGTCGACGAGCGAAAGGGCGCCAGCCGCATAGGCGGCTGCGATTTCACCGACGGAATGACCAAAGACCGCCGTTGGCTTGATGCCCATGGCAACGAGCGAATCCGACAGAGCGGCCTGCACGGCAAACAGCAGCGGCTGGGCGAACTTCGTATCGGACAGTTTCTTGTCCAGATCCGGATCGGTCAGCAGATCGGTGAGAACGATGTCCGAGTGGAACTTGAACAGCGCGCTGACCGACGTGAAGCACTGGCGGAAATGCAGGTTTTCGCGGAAGGCCTCGACACCCATGCCGGCCCATTGCGAGCCGTTTCCGGAAAAGACGAAGGCGACCTTTGCGTCCTTCGTCACCGCTTCGCCGGTTTCGCCGATGTCGGACGCTGGTTTCTCGAGGTGGCTGGCAATGGCGCGGATGATGTCTTCGGGATGGTCGCTGCGGGCGGCAAAGCGATGGCGCATCTGCGTGCGGTTGGCGCCGGAAGCGGCGATCACGGCGCGCGCTTCCTCCTTCGAGGCTTTGGCAAACGTCGATTTGTAAGACTTCAACAGTTCTTCGAGGCTGTTGACCGTATGGGCGCTTGCCATGAACACATGGCCGGTGGCGTTGTTGCGGTTGCGCTCGTCCTGAATGGGATCGGGATCGCTGATGACGACGTGCGCATTGGCGCCACCGAAGCCGAAGGAGTTGATGCCGGCAAGGCGCGCGCGCTTTCCACGCAGGAGTTCGATCGGGTTTGCCGTAACGCGAACGTTCAACCCATCGAAATCGATGTTTTCATTCGGCGTGTCGAAATGCAGCGATGCCGGCAGGTAGTTGTTCTCAAGCGCCATCACGGCCTTGAGCATGCCGAACAGACCGGAAGCGGGCTCAGTATGGCCGATATTCGACTTGATCGAGCCGATCGGGACCGGCGCACGCCGGTTGGCGCCGATAACCGTACCGATCGACCAGACTTCGGAGGGATCGCCCACCTTGGTGCCGGTGCCATGGCCTTCGACGAAGGCGACCTGGTTGGAATCGATATTGTTACCTTCGTAGATGGCGCGCAGCAGATTGGCCTGAGCCTCGCGCGACGGCAGCGAAATACCGTTGGTGCGCCCGGCGGAATTGACGCCGGTTGCAACGATCTTGGCGTAGCTGCGGTCCTTCTCCTGTCGTGCCCTGTCTGAGCGGCGCAGAACGAAGACGACGCCGCCTTCGGCGCGCACGTAGCCGGCGCCGTCATTGTCATAGGCGCGGCAGAGCCCTTCGGGCGAAAGCATGCGCGCCTGGGCAAAGCCGACGAAAGGAAGCGGGTGAGCCAGAACATTGACGCCGCCAACGATGGCCGTGTCGATTTCGCCTGCGTTCAGCGCGCGCATCGCCTGATCGAGCGCGACCAGCGACGAGGAGCAGGCGGTATCGACCGTCATGCTTGGGCCGCTCAGGCCGAAAATGTGGGAAATGCGATTGGAAACGATCGAGAGCGTGTTTCCGGTCATGAAATAAGGACCGGCCGCCGCCGGATCCTCGACAGTCAGATTGGCATGGTCGAGGCTCGACGCGCCGATATAGACGCCGACATTTTCGCCATGCAGTGAAGGGATCGAGATGTTCGCATCTTCGAGCGCGCGCCAAGCCAACTGTAACAGGACGCGCTGCTGCGGGTCCATGTACATGGCTTCGCGTTGCGACATGCCGAAGGCAGCCGGGTCGAAATCATAGATGCTATCGAGCACACCAGCGGCGAAGGAATAGGTCTTGCCCGGATTGCCAATGACTGGATGCCAAAAGCGAGCAAGGTCCCAACGGTCGGATGGAATGCGTGTGACGGTGCATTTGCCCTGGCGCAAAATTCGAAACAACGCCTGTGGCGAATTCGCTCCCGGGGCGAGACATGCGCGCCCTATGATTTCAACTGTCATATTCTATCGAACGCTCTAAACTGCTGTTGGTTGTCTTGCTGATTGCACTTGATACGCGAAAAAGCAATCGGAACCTCTTCCCCCCGACCCGCAGGATCGTCTCGTCTTCACTACGACGCCAGCTATATTAGCGTCCTTTTAACCCATGTTCACTAGCTTTCAACCCTGTTATGCGAACATACACGGGGCGCAGACGGGTCCAACACACTTATGGAAACACACCGTAACCGTTGTGGACAAAACTATTGCCGGAAAGGCGCACTGCGAATTATTTGAGCGGATGTGACCGTGGATGGCTTGTTGTGGGACAATGATTGTGCTTTTCAAAGGGCGATCGGGATTCCGGTTATTAGAATGCAGCGGCGCCGATGGTATTTCAAATGCCATTAATGGGGTCGATTTCGGAGTGCTTTAATTGAACCGTTTGAATGCAATCCTGATTTGCGCCCTTCTGACGGGATGTCAGGCAGTTCCGGGCGAAGGCCCGCTATCTTCCGCAATCACCGAGGACGCAGGCCTTTCAGGGCAGGAATTAGGCCGGAAAAACACGGTCGCTTATGACGTGGTCGATGTTGACGCTCGCTCGGCTCGTCTGGTTTCCGATTATGTCGCAACCGCGCTCAATCGCCGGTTTGGCATCGGCGGCGGCGTTGGCCGCGTCGTGATCGGGGTTGGCGATGCGCTGAAGGTAACCATCTTCGAAGCCGGCAGCGACGGACTGTTTTCCACAACAGATTCGAAGCAGACCAACCTGGACCTGGTGGTTCAGCCGAACGGCATGGCCTCGATCCCATATGTCGGCCCGGTTCAATTTGCCGGAAAGACCCTGGAGCAGGCGCGCCAGACAATTCTCGATGCCCTGGTCAAGAAGGCCGTCGAGCCTGACGTCATTGTCACCAGCATGGCGACCGCGTCGCGCAACGTCACCGTCTCGGGCGCTGTCGGCCACTCCGCCGTCGTGCCGCTCAGTCTTGTCAGCGAAACGATCAACGAGGTCATCGCGAAAGCGGGCGGTCCGTCCGCCCAGCCGTATGAAACCTATGTCACGCTGGTTCGCGGCAAAAAGACCGGCACGGCGCTGTTGAAGTCGATCATCGAAAATCCGTCGGAAAACGTCCGCGTCCAGCCCGGCGACCAGATTTACGTAACCCGTGATCCGCGCACCTTCACCGTTCTGGGGTCGACCAAGATCAACAGGCGCGTCGAATTCGGCGCAAACGATCTCAACCTGCTTGAGGCAGTGGCGCTTGCCGGTGGCGGCAATGATGACACCATCGATGCGAAGGGCTATTTCGTCTTCCGCTACGAGGAGCCGGATGTCGTCATGAGCCTGCTTGGCAACGAGCGCTTCAACGCCATGCTGAACAAGGGCATGACGCCGGACAGCATGGGTCGCTACCCGATCGTCTATCGTCTTGACATGACGCATCCCGACAGCCTGATCGTCGGCCAGACCTTCCCGGTCAAGAGCCGTGACGTCATCTACGCGTCGCGTCATCCGTCCGTCGATTTCGTCAAGTTCCTGTCGATCGTCGCACGACCGATCGGCGTGGCAAGCGGCGCAACGAGCGCTGTGCGAAATGTGGAACGCCTCGGCGATTGATATGCCGTAGGCACTCTCAGGCGTATAATGCATTGAAAAAAGCCGGCCCCGTCACAGGGCCGGCTTTTTCTTTTGTCAGATAGAACGACTTCAGAAGGAAAGATCGAGGACGCGGTCTTCGAAGAGGCGGTTGCGGGAGCCTTCGAGATGAAGCCGCATCGCCTTCTGCGCATCCTCCGCACGGCCGTCGGCGATCGCCTGATAAATGGCGTTGTGCTCTTCGAAGACTTTTTCCAGTCCAAGCCGTGGCCCCATCAGCGATAGGCCGTGCAAATGCATGCCGACAGCGATGTGCGGCTTCAGGGCCTCGATGGAGGCCGTATAATAATGATTGTTGGCGGCTTCCGTCACGCATCTGTGGAAGACGAAATCGGCATCGGTGCGGTGAAGCTGATGACTGGTTGCTTCGCGCAGATCGGCAAGGGCAGCGGCGATCTTCTGGATGGCGGCTTCGTCGCGTCTTTGCGCGGCAAAGAAGGCCGCGGCCGGCTCGATTGTCAGGCGGAATTCGTAACAGCGCTGGATGTCGGCGATCGTCTTGACCGGCGAATAGGCAAGATGTGTCGCGGGCGATGCTTGCGCGCTGACGAAGGTACCGGCACCCTGGCGCGAATAGACCATGCCCTCTTCGCGCAAGCGGCCCAGCGCATCGCGCACGATCGGCCGGGAGACGCCCACGATCGACGCCAGTTCATGTTCGCCCGGCAGGCGGGAGTCCGGTGGGTAGTTGCCGGAACGGATGCGTTCGCGCAGCTGATCGACGACGCGATCGACCAGTCTCACCGATTTGACACGCTCTGGTTTGGCGTTTTGGCCGGGCTCTCCGATTGAGGGGGCGTCTTGCGCCATGTTCTTCACCACGCCTGTTTTTCGATCCTTGTCCTCTCGGACGTCGTTTGACTTAGCAGATTCTCAGGAACGAGTTTTAGCAAAGAATTGATATTGCCGAAGCCCCCCGATTTTACCGCGCAACGGATCGTGCGGCCATGCGCATCTTCGATCTCGAACCAGGGAATGCCCGCTTCGATTTCACCATTCGGGATCAGCACGCGGGCGTCGAGTTCCTTCAGGATGGCAAGCGCGGTGTCGCCGCCGCCCATCAGAACCATTTCGGGTTTCATTCGCTCGACCATATCGCGGACGCCTTGGGCAAAGCGGGCAGCGACCTCTTCCGGTCGCGCGGTTTGCTCGCCCGAGCACTGTACGATGGCTGGAAGCTGCATGATGGCCTTTGCCGCCAGATCGCCGTCAGGCGCCTCAACGACAAGCACGGTCTGGCACCGGTTGGTGAGATACGCGATCTGGGCTGCTGTTATCGGATCGCGTGACCCAAAGGCGAACAGCGTATCTTCTGATGGCGAAAATGCCGGAATTGACGGCGTCGAACGTGCCAGCGAACGGGCAATGGCGCTGCCAAGGCCGCGCGCTCCAACGGCGATCGCGGCGGACCAATCGATGTGCCGAACGAGTTCGTCCAGATCGCCATCGCTGGAAGCATCGTGAACGTCTATCGAGAAAGAGTTGGCGGGAAACAACGGCCGGATCGGTAGCGGGACTTCAACGCCGCGGCCCGAGACTGCACCATTGATCGTGAAACGCTGCTGGTCGGGAATGGCCGGAGCGATGACGATCGTGCCGCGGCCAGCTGCTCTGCCGAGCGCCAGGCTTTCGGCGGCGACGTTGCCCTTGAGACGGGAATCGATCTTCTTGAAAAGAATGGCAGGCCGTGCCGGGCCTAAGACAGCCAGAACCGCCTCGATCCTTTGGGCAGCTTGATCGGGAGGCAGAGCACGCGATGCAGTGTTGACCACCACCACATCCGGCGTTCGCGACAATGCGTCGCCGAGCACACCAACCTCGATCGCTACCACCACCTTCAGGCCAGCCTCGACGAAGGGCGCACCGGTATCGAGCGCGCCCGTCAGGTCATCGGCAATGATGGCGACCTTCAGCGTCATCCGGGCAACCCTTCAGTGACGGCATGGCAGGCGACCATGTGACCCGGTCGGGCCAAGCGCCATTCAGGCACGACCTTGCCGCAGACATCCATGGCGATCGGGCAGCGGGTGTGGAAGCGGCAGCCGGAGGGCGGCGACAGCGGACTCGGAACATCGCCCTGCAGGATCTGTCGCTTGCGGCTGCGTTCATGCGCAGGATCAGCCTCAGGCACTGCGGAGAGCAACGCCTTGGTGTAGGGATGCAGCGGGTGTTCGAACAGCTCTTCGCGCGTTGCAAGCTCCGCGAGACGGCCGAGATACATGACGCCGACACGGTCGCTGATATGGCGCACCACGGCAAGGTCATGGGCGATGAAAAGATAGGTCAGTCCGTATTTCTCCTGCAGGTCGAGCAAAAGGTTGATGATCTGCGCCTGGACGGAAACATCGAGCGCCGAGATCGCTTCGTCGCAGACGATGAATTTCGGCTGGCAGGCAAGGGCGCGCGCAATCGCCACACGCTGGCGCTGGCCGCCGGACAGTTCGTGCGGATAGCGAGAGGCAAAGCGTGGCGGTAGGCCGACATCAGCCAGCAGCGTGGCAATCCGGTCCTTCAGTTCGGCCTTGGTGGCGAGCTTGTGGAACAGGATCGGCTCGCCGACCGCCTCGCCGATCGTCATGCGCGGATTAAGCGTCGAATAGGGGTCCTGAAAGACGATCTGCAATTGGCGCCGATAGGGCCGCATCGCCTTCTCGTCGAGTTCGACTATATTCTTGCCCTGATAGATCACCTTGCCTTCGGTCGCCCTGTGCAGGTTCAGAAGCGTGAAGCCGGTGGTCGACTTGCCGCAGCCGGATTCGCCCACAAGGCTCAACGTCTCGCCTTCGAGAATGTCGAAATTGACGTCATCCAGTGCATGCACCGTCGCGGCGCGCTCGCCGAAGGCGCCGAGCCGGACATGGAAGTGCTTGACCAGATTTTCGATGCGCATCAGTGGTTGGGCGCCCATCACGCAGCCTCCAGTTTTCGTTGCGCCACGAAGCAGGCGACGCGGTGCGCGCCGGCTTGACCGACACCTTCGAGCGAGGGTACGCGGTCGTGACAAACCTGCTCGACCAGCGGGCAGCGTGGCGCGAAGGGACAGCCCTTTGGACGGCGTCCCGGTTCCGGTGGCGTACCGCCGATGGAACTCAAACGCGTCGAGCGCTCGTCGGACAGTTTCGGGATCGAAGCGAGAAGTCCCTGTGTGTATGGATGGCTGGGGTTGGCAAACAGCGCATCGACCGGCGCGTCCTCGACCACAGTGCCGGCATAAAGAACGTTGATGCGGTCGACGAGGCCTGCGATCAACGCCAGGTCATGGGTGATCCAGACGACAGACATTCCGAGCTTGTCGCGCAGCTCCTTCACCAGATCGACGATTTGCGCCTGGATGGTGACGTCGAGTGCGGTGGTCGGTTCGTCGGCGATCAGAAGCTGCGGATTGCAGGCAAGACCGATGGCGATCATCACACGCTGGCGCATGCCGCCGGACAGTTCGTGCGGGTAGGCGTCGAGCCGGTCCTCGGCACCGGGAATGCCGACGAGCTTCAGAAGTTCGCCGGCCCGTTTGCGTGCCTCTGCTTTTGTCATGCCGCGATGATAGATCAGCGGTTCGGCCAGCTGCTGGCCGATGCGCATCACCGGGTTGAGAGAGGTCATCGGGTCCTGGAAGATGAAGCCGACTTCGCCGCCGCGCACCTTGCGGAGATCGGCATTCGACATCTTCTGGAGGTCGCGTCCGCCAAAATTGGCTTCGCCCTTGGTAACACGGATCTTGTTGGGCAAGAGCCGCATCATGCTGAGCATGGTCAGGCTCTTGCCGCAGCCGGATTCACCGACGATGCCGAGGGTTTCACCCTTGTCGACGTGAAGATCGATGCCGTCGACGATGGTCGCGGGACCATTGCGGGTCTCGATCTCGATCGTCAGGCCCTTGACATCGAGCAGGCGCTCGCGGGCCTTAGGCGTCGGTTCGGGGCGAATGTCATTGGCCATCATCATCACTTCGCTCCGCGTGGATTGAGGGCATCATTGAGCCCATCGCCGAGGAAGGAGAAGGCGACGGAGGCGAGACCGAGAACGGCGGCGGGGGCAGCCAGGAGATGCGGATAATGCTGCCAGACGCGCAGGCCGTCGGAGATCATGTTGCCCCAGCTGGGGGTTGGCGGATTGACGCCGACGCCAAGGAACGAGAAGGCGCTTTCCAGCACCATGGCGGTGCCAAGACCGGCGCTGACGGCGACGATCAGCGGCCCCAGCGCATTTGGCACGACATAGCGCATCAGGATGATGCGGTTGGTGAGGCCCAGCGCCTGGGCGGCCGTGATATAGGGCCGCGAGCGGATCGACAGGACCTGCGCCCGAACAAGGCGCGCATAGGGCGGCCAGGAGATCAACGCCATGGATCCGAAGACAAGGAGAAAATCCACCCAGATCGTCTCACGATAGAAGGGGTTCAGCGTCGCCAGATAGCGGCTTTCCATCCAGCTGGCGATCGGCGATTTCAGTGAAGCATTGATGACGACGACGAGAAGCAGGTTTGGGATCGACATGGTCATGTCGGTCAGCCACATGACGATCCTGTCCAGCCAGCCGCCGAAGAAACCCGCCAGTGCGCCGAGCGTTACCCCGATCAGCACGGCGATGAAGGTGACGACGATCGCCACGAGGAAGGCCGTGCGCGTGCCGTAAATGACACGGCTGAACACGTCGCGCCCCAGGTCGTCAGTGCCGAAGAAGTGGGTGAGCGACGGCGCCATGTTGCGCGAATTCAGGTCCTGGCTGAGGAAATCGTAGGGCGTGAGGTAGGGTCCGAAGACGGCGGTGAAGGCAAGGATGACGACGACGGCGAGGCCGAAGACGGCGAGCCTGTTGCGGCGCAGCCGATGCCAGGCGTCGCGCCAGAGGCTGACGGGCGGTTCTATCTCGATCGGAGTGGTGGTCATGGGAACGACGGACATGGTCAGCGGCTCCTTCTGGTGTCGTTGGCGCGCGGATCGAGCAGCGGATAGAGCACATCGACGAGCAGGTTGGAGATCATCACCAGGAAAGAGCCGATCAGCGTAATGGCGAGAATGACCGGGTAGTCGGTGTTCGTCAGCGCCTGCACCGTCAGGCGGCCAAGACCGGGCAGGCCGAAGACGAGTTCGACGAAGATGGCGCCGTTGACGATGGTGATCATGATCAGGCCGAGCTGGGTGACGACGGGCGTCAACACAGGGCGCAGGATATGGCGCAGCGCCACCATCACTTCCGGAACACCCTTGGCGCGGGCGGTGCGGACGAAATCTTCCGACAGGACCTCGATGACGGCCGCGCGGGTCTGGCGAACGATGAGTGCGATCGGCTGGAAGGAGAGTACGAGCAAGGGCAGCAGGATGCGCATGTCGAAGACGCCGCCCCAGCCATAAGGGACCGCGGAACCCGGCAGGATCATGATCAGCATGACCATCAGCATCGGGCCGGCGACATAAGCCGGGATCGCCCAGAGAAACAGGGCTGAGCCGAGGATGGCATAGTCCGTGCGGGTGTTCTGGTTCAGCGCTGCGATCAGCCCGAGCGGGATGGCAACGACCGCGGTCAGGATGACGGAACAGAGAGCCAGCTTGAAGGAAACGGGGGCAGCTGCCGAAACCATGGCCCAGACCGAGCGCCCGGAACTCAGCGAATTGCCGAAATTGCCATGCAGCAGATTCCAGATGTAGCTGCCGAACTGGACGAGGAACGGCCGGTTGAGGCCTGCACTTTCACGGATCGCCTCGATGCGCTCAGGATTGTAGGCGACGTCGCCCGGCGCGCGCAGGAAGATCAGCTTGATCGGGTCGCCGGCGCCGTAATAGGCTAGCGCGTAGACGCCGAGCATGACGAGTAGGACGGATGGGATCCAGACAAGGAAACGGGTCGTTATGTAACGCAGCATGGCAGTCTCCCACCGTTCGTTTCAGAAGATGATGCTTCGAGCCTTGCCCTGCGGCGAAGTCCCGCAATCATACTCCAGCATTCGCAAGCCGTGCGGAAGCGTTTCCCCTCCGCACGGAGTGGTTTTCAGGTCAGCTTAAGCGACGGAAATGTCCCAGGGCGCCACGACCTGCCAGTCGAGGTTCTTGTCCATGCCGGAAACCTTGTCTGTTGCCCAGCGTGACATGGCTTGTGCGTACCAGGGGATGAAACTCCAGTCCTCGCGGAACGCCTTCTGGGCTTCCAGTGCCAGCGCGACGCGCTGTGGATCGTCCGCCGCCTTGGTCGCCGCCTCTGCCAGCAGGCTGTCGACCTTGTCGTTTTTGTACCCACCGAGCTTGTTCTGCGCATTCGACGAGGTCGAGGCGATGGAACCGGCGAGATAGGAAACCGCATCCGGGACGCGAGTGCCGACGTCGTCGCGGAAGATTTGCACCGCATTCTGGTCGGGGCCAGCATAGGCGTCCTGCTGCGGCTTCATGTCGACGGCGGTGATGCCGAGGTTCTGGCGCCACTGTTCGGCGATGAACTGCGCCGCAGCTTCAATCGCAGGACCGGAAACGCCGACGAAAAGGAGCTTCGGAAGCCGCTCCGGTCCGCCATAGCTGGATTCGGCCAGGAGCTTCTTTGCGCCTTCCGGATCATAGGGATAAGGCTCGAACCCGGAATTGTCGGCGCCCGGAACCGAGTTGATGACCTGATCTGTCTTCTTGTGCGGGCCATCCGGGAAGGAGGCCTTCATCAGGCCCTCCCGGTCGACAGCCATGATCAGGGCTTGGCGAACCTTCGGATCGTCCATCGGAGCGCGGGAGGCGTTGAACCAGAAATGCTGGCTGGTCGGGATGAGCGGGCCTTCCGCGAAGCTGGCGCCGAGATCCTGCACGATCGTCGATGTCACGAGTTCCGTGTGGGCGTTGTACTCACCGGACTTCAGGAGCGATGTTGCGGTGACGTTGTCTTCGATCGAGTCGATCTCAATACGGACGAGCTTCGGCTTGGGGCCGAAGAAATTCTCGTTCGGCTCGAATACGAGCTTGCCGGCATCGAGATCGATGCTGGTCAGCTTGAACGGGCCGGAATAGACGGCGCTGCTGGTCGGCATGTACCAGTCGGCCACTTCCTCGCCGTCTTCGCCGCGCGACTGTGACGCCTTGGTGATCGGGGCAATGTGATTGCCGAGACGCATGAAGAAGATCGGATCGGATTCCGACAATGTGACGACGACCGTGCCTTCGTCGGGCGTGGCAATGCCTGAAATTTCCTTCGCCTTGCCGGCGCTGACATCGGCATAGCCGGCAACCTTGCTCAGCACCTGATCGGCGCGCTGGTTCTTGGTGTTCGGCATGGCCGAGACGTTCCATGAACCCTTCACGTCTTCGGCGGTAATCTTGCTGCCGTCCGAGAAGACGGCCTTCGGGTCGATCTTGAAGGTCCAGGTCTTGTTGTCGGCGTCATGTTCCCAGCTTGTAAAGACGTAAGGGTGCAATTCGCCCTTGCTGTCGAAATACATCGGCGATGCCCACCAGGCGGAATTCCAGCGATAGGGCACGCCGCCGCCGCGTAAAGGTGACCAATCCTGGTTGAAGGCAGGGTTCGCGACCTTAAGTACCTGGCCTTCCTGCGCGACGACGATCCGGGCATTCAGGCCGAACAGGCCAAGGGCCACGCTGGTGCCGAGGCCGAGTTTCAGGGCGTTGCGGCGCGTCATCTGCGGCTGCGAAGAGCCGGGTACGTTGTTCTGATTAGACATCTGATCCTCCAATAGATGCTGTCATCGCGCCCTCCGACTGCCGGTTTCTGACAGATTGCCGCGCCATGATGAGGATGGACACTGGATCGTTATTGTAAATATGTCAACACGAATCCTTCGAAATATTCCTAAGTGCAATTGATTGCAGAATAAAATTCATATTTTTCAATTAGATATTTTAATGTCGAAATTTCCTCTGTCGAATTATCCTTGACAACTTGTCATGATTGGAGAAAAAAGCGGGTGCCCATGGCGCTCTCGGTAAAGCCGCCTGAAAGGGCAGGAGGGGTTCGAGGATGACAAATCACAGGATAACCGGCGTCTACAGCGCTGCCACAACGCCGCTGAATGCTGACGATACGCCTGATCTCGGTCTGTTTACAGCGCACTGCCGGCGCCTCCTCGATGAGGGGTGCCACGGCGTGGCGCTACTGGGTACGACGGGCGAGGCGAATTCCTTTTCATCGGCTGAACGCAGCGAAATCCTGGAGGCCGCGCTGAAGGCCGGTGTTGCGCCTAATCAATTGATGCCCGGCACGGGCGTTGCCGCGATCCCGGACACGATCGAACTGACGCGGCATGCGTTGTCGGTCGGCGTTACCCGCGTCGTCATGCTGCCGCCCTTCTATTACAAGGGAGTTTCGGACGAGGGTTTGTTTGCAGCCTATTCGCGGATCATCGAGACGATCGCCGACGATCGCCTGCGCATCGTCCTTTATCACATTCCGCAGGTTTCCGGCATTCCGTTGTCGCTTCCGCTGATTGGCCGGTTGATCGAAGCCTTCCCGGATACGGTGGTCGGTATCAAGGATTCCGCCGGAGATTTCGCCAATATGCAGGCGCTTCTGGCCGCCTTCCCAGGCTTCTCGGTCCTTGCGGGGGCAGATCCGTTACTGCTGCCGCTCGTCAAGGCTGGCGGCGCGGGCTGCATTACTGCGACCTCCAACCTCGTCGCCAATTCACTGCGGACCGTCTACGACCATGCCAACGACCCTGCTCGTGCAGATGAGGTAGAGGTGGCGCAGGCACGCATCAACGCCTACCGGTCTCTCTCCAATTCTTACGTGCAGATCCCGACGATCAAGGCGATGGTGGGGTTGAAGAATGGCAATTCTGCCTGGGCGCGGCCACGGCCACCGCTGATGGCGCTCAGTGCTGCGGACCAGGCGGATCTGGCAGTCAAGTTTGCGCAATTGCCATAGGAGAGGCGCTGATGTCATTCGGTTCCGGCCTGAAACATGAAGAAATACCGCCACTTATGAATGGTGTGATCCAACCGCATGGGCTTGAAGCACATCGCTTCGACGCCTTTCTTCCGTCACCCTGTGTGCAGAACCATGCGGCAAATCTCGCCTTCCTGCCCGACGGCACGCTGGCCTGCGTCTGGTTTGGCGGCACGATGGAAGGCATGGGCGATATATCGATCTATATGTCGCGGCTGGCGGTCGGATCTGCTCAGTGGTCGGAACCTGAAAAAATGTCGGATGATCCGCAGAAATCCGAGCAGAATCCCCTGCTGTTTACGTCTCCGGATGGCAGGGTCTGGCTGATCTTCACGTCGCAGACTTCGGGAAATCAGGACGGTGCCGTCATCAAGCGGCGGATCTCCGAGGATGGCGGGCGGACCTTCGGGCCTGTGGAGATCCTTTGTGACATTCCGGGCACGTTCGTGCGTCAGCCCATTGTCGTCAACAACGAGGGCGACTGGCTTCTGCCCGTGTTCCGCTGCGTCGGCGAGCCGGGCCAGCGCTGGACCGGCGATGTCGATACGGCTGCGGTTCTGGTGTCGCGCAATGCCGGTGCCCGCTGGGATATGATCGCTGTACCCGATAGTGTCGGTGCCGTTCATATGAACATCATCCCGCAGGACAGCGGACGGATGGTCGCGTTCTTCCGCAACCGGTTTGCCGCGCAGATTCTGCGCAGCATCTCGCTCGACGGCGGGATAAACTGGAGCGCACCCGAACCGACCGAGTTGCCCAACAACAATTCGTCGATCCAGGCAACGGCGTTTGCCGATGGTCGTATTGGCATGATCTATAATCATTCCAATGCGTTGACGTCCAAAGACCGGCGTCATTCGCTCTACGATGAGATCGAGGCGGAAGAGACTATGCCAGACGCGCAGCCAAAGACGGAGCCTGCCGACTCCGGCGGTAGACCCAAGGCAATATGGGGCGTGCCACGGTCGCCGATGAGCCTGGTATTTTCGGAAGATGGCGGGAAAACCTTCGATGCTCCGCGCTATCTGGAAACCGGCGACGGCTATTGCCTGACCAATAACTCCAAGGACGCTCTCAATCGGGAATATTCCTATCCGTCGATCGTTGCGGGGCCTGACGGCGTGCTTCACGTTGCCTACACCTACTATCGTCGCGCCATCACATATGTGCGGCTGGAGCCTGGTTACGCGGGATAAAGGCTGTCCGAACGTCACCAGAGTGCAGTCTGCGCGATCGGAAGATTGAGCCAGGTTTTTACAAATGCAGGAACGTGACTCCCCGCAAAGCCGGTATTCGAGCTTTTTGGGCTCAAAAACCTTTGAAAATTATACATCTTGCAGATGGCGGCATTGGCTTTCGTCGTTTGATTGGTCGTCACGCGCGTTGTCATCTTGAGATTCCAGAAAGTTGCGTATCAATTAATATGTTGATATATAATGATTTTTACGCGCATATTAATTTTCTTGAATGCCAGAGCGCAGAAAAAAGATGATGTGAAAGCTTTGGCTATTGCCAAGAAAGACTGCTTTATGTAACAAATTTACAAGTATGCACCGCACCTTTGATGGTGCAGAGGCTGAAACGGTGAGGACATGTCCATGAACAGTTTGAGCGCACCTATCACGATCGTCCGGCCGGAGATCATCGAGTTCGGCGTCGGTGTGGCTGCAAAGCTTGGAAAATGGGCTGCGGCACAGGGGTTTGCGCGCACACTGGTCGTATCCGACGCCTTCAATGCGTCGCGTGTGGACATTCTGGAATTACCGGGCGATGTCGCCGTGTTTTCGCAAGTGAAGCCCGAGCCGGATACGCACAATCTGGATCTCGTTCTGGCTGCCGCCCGTGCGGCGCAAGCAGACCTGATTGTCGGATTTGGCGGCGGTAGTGCCATGGATCTTGCCAAGCTGGCATCCGTTCTTTCGGGATCGACGCAGACATTGCGCGATGTCGTCGGAGCAGGAAAGGTTGCGGATCGCCGCCGGGTGGGGCTTGCGCAGGTTCCGACGACGTCGGGAACTGGTAGCGAGGCGGGTATTCGCGCGCTGGTGACGGATCCGGCAACGCAGGCCAAGCTTGCCGTCGAAAGTATCCATATGCTGGCTGATATCGCCGTGATCGATCCAGGCCTGACCTTTACGGTGCCTGCCGCGACCACCGCTGCCACCGGCGTCGATGCTATGGCACATTGCGTCGAGGCCTTCACCAACCGCAAGGCGCACCCGATGATCGATCTCTATGCGATCGAGGGAGTGCGGCTTGTCGGGCGCTATCTGGCTCGCGCCGTAACGGATGGTTCGGATGCTGAAGCGCGGGCAGGCCTTTCACTTGCCTCGCTGTATGGCGGTTTCTGTCTCGGCCCGGTCAATACCGCCGGCGGCCATGCGCTTGCCTATCCGCTCGGGACACGGTGGCATGTGGCCCATGGTGCCGCCAACGCCCTGATCTTTCCGCATGTGCTTGCCTTCAACACGCCCGCCGCGCCTGAGAAGACGGTGCGGGTGATCGAAGCGCTGAACGTGAACGCCGGGACAGACCAGGCGTCCGTCTTCGACGCCGCGTTCGGTTTCTGCGCTGCCCTTGGTATTGAAATGCGGCTTTCTGCGCTCGGCGTGCCCGAGGCCGATCTCGGCGTGATGGCAGACGACGCCTTCGCCATTCGCCGTCTTCTCGACAACAACCCGCGCGATCTCGGCCGGAACGACATTCTTTCGATCTATCAAGCCGCATACTGAGGCCCGAGCCCTGCGGCACGCCGGATCGCAGGAAGCGCTGGCCGCCACCAAGAAGGATAACAAGCCATGAGCACATCGCGCGTAGCCGTCACGCTGGGGGATCCGTCAGGCGTTGGCCCGGAAGTCATCGTCAAAGCGCTGGCCGCGCTGCCAGACTCCGATCGATCGAATTTCATCGTCGTCGGCAATGTCGAGGCTCTGGAACGGGCGAACAAGGTGACGGGAACGAATCTGCGCTTTTCTGTATCGCCCTCCGCTGGGGCTATTGTCGTCGATGAAGTCTCCATCGGCGGCAGCCTCCCCGAGATCGGCAAGGTCAGCCCGGTGGCTGGCGATGCGTCCGTGCGCTACATCAAACGCGCCGTCGAACTTGCCATGTCCGGCGCCGTTGATTGCATCGTCACGGCGCCGATCAATAAGGAGGCGATGAACCTTGCGGGCCATCACTTCGATGGCCATACCGGCCTGCTTGCCCATCTGACCGGATCGAAAAGCTCCTTCATGCTCCTGGCATCCGAGCGGCTGAACACAATCCATGTGTCCACGCACGTGTCGCTGCGCACCGCCATCGACCGCGCGACCGTCGAGCGGGTTCTGGCGACGATCGAGGCCGGTCACAAGCATTTTCTGCGTCTCGGCCGCAAGGCGCGCATCGCGGTGGCTGGAATCAATCCACACTGCGGCGAGGGCGGTCTGTTCGGTGATGAGGACACGACGTTTCTGGCGCCGGCGGTCGAATTGGCAAGGGCCAAGGGCATCGACGTCGTAGGTCCGATCTCAGCGGATACCGTCTATGCCCGCGCCTATGGCGGCGCATTCGATCTGGTGGTGGCGCAATATCACGACCAAGGACATATTCCGATCAAGCTTGTCGCCTTCGAGACTGCAGTCAACGTCTCGCTTGGGCTGCCGATCGACCGTGTTTCGGTCGATCATGGCACCGCATTCGATATTGCGGGCACCGGCAAAGCCAACCACGCCAACATGCTTTCGGCAATCGACTATGCACGGATCGTAGCGGCGGCGCCGAGAAACGCGGCGGCCTGACGCGAGGGTCTAATTCTGGTCGAAAAAGTCGCTGCGAATTTCGCGCCGGATAAGTTTCAGCGAGCGGTCCGGCTGAATGATATAGGTCTCGTAGGCGACGCCGGTAACTGTGCGGAACGAGTTGTGCACGACGCTGCCGATCGGTGATTTCGTCAGCTTGGTACGCGGCTGGCCGCCATAGGTGATACTCCCCGGGATAGGCTCGACCTCCGGCGTGGTGCACGATGCAAGCATCAGCGCGAATACACTCAGGAATACGAGAGATTTCATCGGGGCCTACTCCGCGGGGGACACGTTTGAAGAGCATGTAACGTGATAGGCCAAGCATTCAAGATGCCGGTGGCTTCCGTCCCTGCTGAAGCAGCCAATCTAACCGCAATGGACTACTTCGTTTCGCTGTCCTGCTGGAAGTGCTTGACGCTGAGCGCTGCAATGCAAAGTGCCAAGGCAGGTGTGGTGGCGGTAAAATAAGGACCGTCGTCGATTCTTGCCGTCCCGCCGCGCGAATCCCAGCTGACACCGCCGACGCAACCGGGGACTAGGCTTTGAGCCAGGAAGTAGGCATCATCCAGTTTGGCTGTAAAAGCAGGCAAGCTGCTTTCGTTGCCATTGTTGGGATAGAGCCAGACGACTTTCCGCTCCTTCTCCCCCCCATCTGCTTTGTCCACCGTCTTTACGTGCCGTTTGTAACCCATGACGATCCCGATTGAGATATCGAGTTCGTTGCTCGGTTCTTTGGCGTGCTGGAGTTGCAGGATCAGGTCGGAAATTGCCATTATGGGGACTCAGGGACTTGTTTCAATTCGGCTTAAGTAAACCTGTGCGGGCGCGCAATCAACACCGGTGCGCCAGATCATGACAGTCTGAATGCAGCGTCGACCCTCGCAGGCGACTATTCGGCTCTGGCATGACGTGGCACCACAATCCGCAATGCCGTTCTTTAATGTTTCGGACTGTCCGAACTCGAGGCCGGAAACACAAAATGAAGCTGGCCGGATTTGATCGAGGCTCGCTCGATCAGCGCCTTGTGCTCTTCCCTCATGGCTTGGGAGCGTTCCCGAAAGGCTCTTGAGCGGGCTAGAACCGCCTGCGTCCGCGCGGTAATTTCATCAACATGGCTCATTTCTGACCTCAAAGGTTGGGCTGCGAGGTAATCGTGCCGATCACGGGTGATGTGCGTGAGACCCGTATAGTTTCCTATGTTCATGTTATGTTCTAATTTTGGAGGACAGTCAAGAGTTTGCGCTTTAGGTCGGTTTTCGGATTGCGACATCGTCAAACTTGAGACCGAAGCGGGCAAGGTATTTGACGAGCCGGTCGGCGTCGTTGCTGCTCTTTTTCTCCAGTCGCGAGTTTGCGAACAAGGCTCGACCGGCGGCGCTTGCAGTCGCGTGATCACGACAGGTGCGCAGAACGGTGGCAAGTTGGGTCGCGTCGAAGCGGTCGAGGCGAGTGGCGGCTTCGTTGCCCAGGACTTCTCCGATGATTGAATCCGCTGCACCATTGTCATTCGAGAGGCGCCAGAAGGCATTCAGCCGCCGAACCTCGTCATCGACGACATCGGTCGTGATGCGCCCATGGGGTGCGAGCGTCGCCATACGGGTGACAGAAGCCGACAAGTCCCGAAAATTCGCGCTCCAGACCCCTTGCGGGCCTGTCGCAAAGGCGAGATAGCGGTCGCGTGCTTCCTTGTTGAACGTGACGCTCTCGCCCTCGCGTTCGAGATAACGCTTCAATTCGAAATCGAGATTGGGCTCGATATCCTCCTTGCGCTCGCGCAGGGCGGGCAACTGGAAGGTCCACAGGTTCAGGCGGGCGTAGAGATCCTCGCGGAATTTGCCCTTGCGCACGTCCTCTCCGAGATCGCGGTTGGTGCCGGCGAGCAGCTGGAAGTCGGCGGATACTTCCCGGTCGGCGCCGACGGGAAGGAAACGCTTCTCCTCGATCGCGCGCAGGCACATGGCCTGTTCGTCGAGGCCGAGTTCGCCGATCTCATCCAGGAACAGCACGCCCTTGTCCGCGGATTTCAGCAGTCCGGATCGCTCGCTTGCCGCCCCGGTGAAGGCGCCTTTCACGTGGCCGAACAGGGTGGACATCGCTTGGTCGCCGCGCAGCGTCGCGCAGTTGACCTCGATGAACGGGCCGCTGACCTTGCGCTGGCTTTTCTTGAGTTCATAGATCTTGCGGGCAAGCTGGGATTTTCCGGCTCCGGTCGGGCCGGTGAGCAGAACGGGAGCCGACGAGCGGATCACCACCCGCTCAATCTCGTCGATCATCCGGTTGAAGGCGACGTTGCGGGTCGAAATCCCCGATTTGAGGAAAGATGCAGCATCTTCACGCTCCGAGGCGAAGCGCTTGGCGATCTCGTCGTAGCGCGAGAGGTCGAGGTCGATGATCCGGTGCGTGCCGGCAAAATCCTCGCCGGGATCCCGATCGCGGGGTGGCGACAACTGCAGCAGCCGGCCGGGAATGATGCGGGCCTCGGTCAAAAGGAACCAGCAAATCTGCGCCACATGCGTCCCGGTGGTGATGTTGACGAAGTAATCCTCGGTGTCCGGATCGAAGCTGAAACCGCGGGCGAAGTCTCGAAGGTTTGTGTAGACCTCTGAAAAATCCCACGGATCGCGGAAGTTGATGACATTGCTGCGCACCTCCGTTGCCGGCGACACTGTCGCGATGTCAGCGATGATGCGGTTGGCGAGTGCGCTCGCGTGGTTGTCGTGGATGAGTTCCAGCCGGTCGATGAAAAGACCGGATTGCTGGCAGAGCCCGACGTTGGGCCGCCAGCGGCTCCAGCGATTGTCCCATTTCCCCATATCCAGGGTGGTTCCCAATATACTGATGGCAACACGCCGCTTCATGTCTTATCCAATTTTATAAATAACGATAATTTTAGATACGATAATGGATATGTGAAATTTTTGCAATTTCTGGATACCTTTGGTCGATGATAATTTTTCATAAGTAATAACAGTTGGATAGATGAAAATTAACCGCGCCGAGGAGCCGTTTCGTCAAACTGGCACGCGTCTTGAAATGTATCTGGCATGAACCAACAAAGAGGTGCTGTCATGGTCAACAAGGCGATCTTCAAAACCTACCTCGGAAAGCTGCTTCCGGGCACGGACACGAAAAACCACGAAGCTGCGCCGGCCTACAGGCTGACGCCGCGCGAGGCGCTGGCGCAGTATGCCGTGACAGGCACGTTCAACGGAACCTTCTATACGGATGGGGCCGAGCAGCTGGAGGCGGTCAAGGCGCTTGCACTTCAGGTCGAGCCGGAGTTCCTGGCCAAGGTGGCGGTCCATGCCGCCGAGAAGGGGCATATGAAAAACATGCCGGTGACGTTGCTGGCCATGCTTTCCGGTCTTCAGAGCGACGCGTTTGCCCGTGCGTTTCCGCGCGTGGTCAAGAGCGGCAAGATGCTGCGCGGCTTCGTCCACGTGATGCGCTCGGGTGCCACGGGACGCAAGTCGCTCGGTACGCGGCCGAAGAAGCTGGTGCAGGCATGGCTGGAACGGGCAAGCACCGAACAGATCCTGCGTGCGATGGTCGGTAACGACCCTTCGCTCGCCGACGTGATCCGCATGGTGCACCCGAAGCCGGCGTCGGAAGAACGCAAGGCGCTCTATGCCTGGGCGATCGGCAAGCCGCACGACTACGCGGCGCTGCCGGAACTCGTCAAGGCGCTGGAAGCCTTCCGGCGCGACCAGACGGGTGCGGTGCCGGACGTGCCGTTCCAGATGCTGACCTCGCTGCCGCTGACGCGGGAGCACTGGGTCGAGATCGCCGAAAAGGGCGGCTGGCAGATGGTGCGGCAGAACCTCAACACCTTCGCACGCAATGGCGTGTTTGAGGTGGCGGGGTTTGCCGAGGCGATGGCTGCGCGGTTGGCCGATCCGGACGAGGTCCGCAAGGCCAAGGTCTTCCCCTATCAGCTGATGATGGCATGGAAGATGGTCGATGACCAGGTTCCGGATGTCGTGCGCGATGCGCTGCAGGACGCGATGGATGTTGCCATTGCCAATGTGCCGTCGCTTGCCGGAAATGTGGTGCTCTGCCCGGATGTTTCCGGCTCGATGGGTTCGCCCGTGACCGGTTTCCGCAAGGGCGCGACGTCCGCTGTGCGCTGCATTGATGTCGCCGGTCTGATGACCGCAGCGTTCCTGAAGCGCAACCCAAAGGCGCGGGTGCTGCCGTTCGAGAACGACGTGGTGAACGTCTCGCTCAACCGGCGGGATTCGGTGATGACCAATGCCGGCAAGCTGGCTGCCATCGGCGGCGGCGGAACAAACTGCTCCGCGCCGCTGAGGAAGCTCGCAAACGAGAGGGCCAAGGTCGATCTCGTCGTGTTCATCTCGGACAACGAATCCTGGGTGGATGCCGGCAAGAACGGCCAGCCGACGGCTGTGATGACGGAATGGGCACGGATCAAGCGGGTCAACCCGGCTGCAAAGCTGGTCTGCCTCGATATCCAGCCCCATGCCACCACACAGGCGCCGACGCGGGACGACGTGCTCAACATCGGCGGCTTCTCGGATGCCGTCTACGGAGTAATCACGTCCTTCGCGGCCAACACGAACGGGGCGGACGGCTGGGTGAAGACCATCGAGGCGATCGAACTCTGACGCAGGAAGCAATACCCCCGCGCCGCCGTGAACGGCGCGGGGACCGTGACGAATGCAGGATGAAACTACAGGCTATCACCCTCCAGGTCGCGGGTTCGAGTCCCGCCGGGGCCTCCATTTTATGGCCCCGTAGCTCAGCGGATAGAGCAGGACGTTTCTCCACACCTCGTCGTCACGGACGAATGGAATGACATGGCGAATGCAAAGGAAACTACACGGCCGCGGCAGGTTCAAACCCTGCGAGGGGAATTCACGTTCCCATTTTGGTAGCGGAGTTTCCTTGAACGCTGGTCGCCATGACTGAAATTGCAGCGGCGAATGCCGGGCGGAACTACAGCCTCCAACAGTTGGATGGCCTGGCAGGTTCGACTCCTCCTGGGCATACGCTCTCTGGCACGAGCGGGGCCATCCGGTTTCGTCCACCCTCGTCGCCGCTGCAACGCTTGCACTATCCCCGCCTCGCGGGAATGAAATACCCCGGCAAATGCCGGTAGGACTACAGGTAGAGCAGCCGACCGGGGTTCCGGTCGGTGTGTCGGATGTTCAAATCATCCCGGGTTCCCGCAGGGAACGCGTAGCTCAGATAATACTGTCCTGCCACTTTTGTTGCCGGGGCTTGAATGAACGGAATGCCCGGCGAATGCCGACAGGACTACAGGGATAGAGCGGCCAGCCGGGATTCCGGCGGGCAGGTCGGATGTTCGATCCATCCCGTGTTTTCGAGAGGAAGCGCGTAGCTCAGTAAACTGTCCTGCCAAAGCTCGTCGCCGGGGAAAACCCTGGGCGAATGCCGCTGGAGACTACACGGGCTGTGAGAGCGCCATCGCTGATGGAACGCGTACAGTTATGTCTCGGCCAACGCTCGTCGCCCGGGCGATGTGACGAAACGAAACTGAATCAGAAGGACTGCAAACGCAGAAAAGACAATGACAGAGGTAATGAGCGGACAGGATTTGATCGATGCGGGCATGAGCCAGGGCAAGTGGTTTCGCGACGCGCTGGAAGCGGCCAACCAGGTGCTGAGCGATGGCGGCTCGACAGCCGATGCGCTGGCGGCTGCGCGCGGCTATCAGCCGGGACCGACCCTGCCGCTCAAGGCACCGAATGACGTGCTGATCCACATGAACATCCGCGCCGAAGACGCCCATGAGCAGGACAATATCGAAAAGGTAAGCGCGACGATGCGCGAGCTTGCCCGCACGCCGGTCGTTCGCGCAGCCGCGATCATGCCCGATGCCTGCCCCTCCGGGCCGGTAGGAACGATCCCGGTCGGTGGCGTGGTCGCCTCAGAGGCGATCCATCCCGGCATGCATTCCGCCGATATCTGCTGCTCGATGGCGATCTCGATCTTCCCCGGCGTGGAGCAGAAGGCGCTGCTCGATGCCGTGCATGCGGTGACGCATTTCGGTCCGGGCGGGCGTCCGCGCGGCGCCCAGATCAAGCCTTCGGAGTCGACGCTGTCGGCGTTCCAGGAGAATCCTTTGCTGAAGGAGATCCTCAGTATCGGTATCGATCACTTCGCCACGCAGGGCGACGGCAACCACTTTGCCTATGTCGGCCAGATGAAATCGACCGGCGAGACGGCGCTTGTGACCCATCATGGATCGCGTGCCCCCGGTGCCAAACTCTATGATCGCGGCATGAAGATCGCCAACCGGTTCCGGGAAGTGCTTTCGCCGGAAACGCACCGGGAGAATGCCTGGATCCCGGCCGAGAGCGAAGAAGGAGAAATGTATTGGTCGGCGCTGCAGACGATCCGCCAGTGGACGAAGGAAAACCACTACGCCATCCATGACATGACGGCGGAAAAGCTGGCGGCGAAGGTGAGCGATCGTTTCTGGAACGAGCACAACTTCGTCTTCCGCAAGTCCGACGGCCTGTTCTACCACGGCAAGGGTGCAACGCCGGCCTTCGACAACTGGGCCGAAGACGCGACCGATCTGACGATCATCCCGCTCAACATGGCGGAACCGATCCTGATCGTGCGCGGCTCGAACGCGGCCCACGGCCTCGGCTTCTCCCCGCATGGCGCGGGGCGCAATTTCTCGCGGACGGCGCATATGCGCCGCCTCGGCGAGGAATTCGGAGCCGATAGCAGGGGTCTCAGCCCGAACAACATCGCGGATGTCATGGAGAGGGAAACATCGGGCCTCGACGCCCGCTTCTTCTCCGGCATCCCCGATATTTCGGAGCTGCCGAGCGCGTACAAGAATGCCGCCAATGTCCGGTTGCAGATCGAACACTACGGCCTTGCCGAAATCGTCGACGAGGTGATCCCCTACGGGAGCATCATGGCCGGCGACTGGCAGAGGGATGCGCCCTGGCGTCGTGGAAAGGGGCGGGGGTGATTAAATGAGATATGGGGCGCCGTTCGCAGTGATGCGGCGGCGCCCCGCAAAATGTGGATACAGGTGATCCGAGACTACCGCGCTCCGGTTTCCCTCAGCTCTGGGCTAACAGATGGTTTAATGAGAAGTCCCGGCACCCATTCAATAGATCGCTGCTGAGGCCCGGCGCAGCGTCGAGGCTGACTCTTCTCCAAGGGAGGGAATCTGGCGGCTGGAAAACATACAACGGAGGGCATGGCAGCAGCGTAGCGAGTTTTTTTAACGGTCGATATCTTGCTTGATCGTCGGGACAAACCCTATCGATTCCCGTGAATTTGCCTTAATCCCGGTTTTGCAGTCGATGCCTAAGGCCTTCAGCCGTGCAATTCTAGGAGTGTTCCGCGCATTCGTCTGGTTTTCGTAGACTAAATACCCGTTATGTATCGCCTAATTTATTGAATTGTCTGGGGAAAAATGGTGCTGCTAGAGAGATTTGAACTCTCGGCCTCTCCCTTACCAAGGGAGTGCTCTACCCCTGAGCTATAGCAGCATCGTGCGGCACGGTGTTTGTCCGGCGCGAGCGAGGGCCTATTGCCATAGCTTGTTGCGGAGCGCAAGCCGCAAATCGAAGTTTTCCTTGGACGGGCTGTTGGAAATGAGGGCGACCCTTCCGGACGGCGCGGTTTTGCGGTATTTGAGCCGTCATGCAAGACGAGAACGATCATACACGCAACGACGCTGCGGCATCCGGCAGGCTGGAGCCCGGGCATGAGGCCGAGCGGCAGGCCGAGGCGCGCCGGCAGCGGGCGGCGAAGACCCTGCGCGATAACCTTCTACGGCGCAAGCAGCAGGGCCGGGCGCGGCGTGCAGGCGCTGCCGATGAAACATCCGGCCTTCCTGCCGCAAAAACGGACGAATCTGCGGAATAATCTGCGCCAGCACCATCGAGGGGATCCGGGGGCGGATCGCGGATGGTTGGCATTCTTGTCGTTTCGCGGTTGGTGCCTCGCCTGGAATGGTGAAGGGCGCAGGCCGAGAGCGATCATTTAGACCGGGCCGGTGTCGTTCCTGTATCCCTGCGGATACGCTTCCCGGTGATTGTTCAATTCGCTTCTCATTTCACGGCGCATCCTTTATGGAGGCGCCAATCTCTAAAAGCACGGAATGTCAGGAAAGGCGGGCGGCGCCCGTAAGGTACCCTATGGATCGCATCAGAATTACCGGCGGCAACGAGCTTCGCGGCATCATCCCGATTTCCGGCGCCAAGAACGCAGCACTTCCGCTCATGATCGCATCGCTTCTGACGGATGACACGCTGACGCTCGAGAATGTTCCGCATCTGGCTGACGTCGAGCAGTTGATCCGCATTCTCGGCAATCACGGCGCCGACATCTCCGTCAATGGCCGCCGCGAGAGCCAGGGCGAAGGTTACTCACGCACCATCCATTTCACCTCGCGCAACATCGTCGATACGACTGCTCCTTACGAGCTGGTCTCCAAGATGCGGGCGAGCTTCTGGGTCATCGGCCCGCTTCTGGCGCGTGAGGGCAAGGCCCGCGTCTCGCTGCCCGGCGGCTGCGCCATCGGCACGCGGCCGGTCGATCTGTTCATCGAGGGCCTGACGGCGCTCGGCGCCAATATCGAGATCGACAGCGGCTATATCAATGCGACCGCGCCGAAGGGCGGCCTGATCGGCGCGCGCTATGTCTTCCCGAAGGTTTCCGTCGGCGCGACGCATGTGATGATGATGGCGGCAACGCTTGCCAATGGCACGACGGTGATCGGCAATGCCGCACGCGAGCCGGAAGTGGCTGACCTTGCCCGCTGCCTCAATGCCATGGGCGCGAAGATCACCGGTGCCGGCACCGCGACGATCACGATCGAAGGTGTCACGTCCCTGTCGGGCGCACGCCACCGCGTCCTTCCCGACCGCATCGAGACCGGCACCTATGCCATGGCCGTTGCGATGACCGGCGGCGATGTCGTGCTCGAAGGCACGAATGCCAAGCTGCTGGATACCGCGATCGAGGCCATCCGCCGCGCCGGCGCCGAAATCACCGAGACCGAGACCGGCCTTCGCGTCGTGCGTAACGGCGGCGGCATCAAGCCGGTGGACGTGGTGACCGATCCCTTCCCGGGTTTCCCGACAGACCTGCAGGCGCAGTTCATGGGCCTGATGACCAAGTCGAGCGGCATCTCGCACATCACCGAGACCATCTTCGAAAACCGCTTCATGCACGTGCAGGAACTGGCCCGCCTCGGCGCCAAGATTACGCTGTCGGGCCAGACGGCGAAGATCGAGGGTGTCCAGCGACTGAAGGGTGCGCCGGTCATGGCGACCGACCTCAGGGCTTCGGTGTCGCTGGTGATCGCCGGGCTGGTGGCCGAAGGCGAGACCATGGTGTCGCGCGTTTATCATCTCGACCGTGGCTTCGAACGGCTGGAAGAAAAGCTCAATCGCTGCGGCGCCAATGTGGAGCGCGTCAGCGACTGATCGGCCGCTTTGCATCAGCGCTTGCTGTTGCGGATTTGATGCCAGCGTCCTATGTCCTTTGTCATGATGACGGCAGCTTCTGGCTGCACAGGCAAGGGATGGATGGCATGGACGTTTTGAAGCTGATGGCGCTGGATCAGGAGGATCTGGAGATCGTGTCCGCCCATGTGCAGGACGCGGTCTTCAAGGTTTCCGGTCTTGATTATGCGCCGCGTTCCAGGCAGCTGTCGCTGGTGATCAACCGCTTCGTCTGGGAGACGGCGGAGGGACGCGGCAAGTCCTTTGAGCGCCGCCGCAGCCTGCTTGCCTTCAAGCGCGTCAATTCCGTCCGCTCCATCGGTTTCGACAGGAAGGACGATGAGGCGGTTCTCTCGTTGCTGGCCATCCAGTTCGAGCAGAACGGCGAGGGGCCGGACGGAACCGTCGAGTTCGTGCTGTCGGGCGGCGCCTCAATCATGCTCGATGTGGAATGTATCGAGGTTCAGCTTGCAGATACCGGCGGCGCATGGGAAACCGGTTTCAAGCCTCGCCATCCCGCTGGAGCCTGATCTTCGCTGGCTTTTCGCGGCCGCGTGCTTCTGTCGACCACCCACAAGGACGTTTTCCATTGGCCATCCGCCTCGATTATCTGACACCCGGCTTCGAAGATGAGTTCGCAGCCTTTCTGACGACCAAGCGGGAAGTTTCCGAAGATGTGAACGCGGTCGTCAAGACCATTATCGATGACGTGCGGGCACGCGGCGATGCGGCGCTGGCCGACTATACCAAGAAATTCGACGGCCTCGATTTCGCTGTCACCGGCATGGCCGTCACGGCAGACGAGATCGATGCGGCGATCAACGCCGTACCGTCCGAAGTCCTTGGTGCCCTCAAGGTTGCGGCCGTGCGCATCGAGGCGCACCACACCCGGCAAAGGCCGAAGGACGATATATACGAGGATTCGATGGGCGTTGGCCTCGGCTCGCGCTGGACGGCGATCGACGCGGTCGGCCTCTATGTGCCGGGCGGTACCGCGAGCTATCCGAGTTCGGTGCTGATGAATGCACTGCCGGCCAAGGTCGCCGGTGTCGAGCGCATCGTCATGGTCGTGCCGGCCAATGGCGGCGTCATCAATCCGGCGGTCCTGGCCGCCGCGCGCATGGCCGGCGTCGAGGAAATCTACCGCATCGGCGGCGCCCAGGCGATCGCGGCGCTTGCCTACGGTACGGCGACGATCGCGCCGGTCGCCAAGATCATGGGGCCGGGCAATGCCTATGTCGCCGCCGCCAAGCGCCAGGTTTTCGGCACCGTCGGCATCGACATGATCGCCGGCCCTTCGGAAGTGCTCGTCATCGCCGACCGCGACAATGATCCGGACTGGATTGCCGCCGATCTCTTGGCCCAGGCTGAGCACGATGTCGGCGCCCAATCGATCCTCATCACCGACGATGCGCCCTTTGCCGCCGCGGTCGAAGCGGCCGTCGAGCGCCAGCTCCGCACGCTGCCGCGGGCCGAAACCGCGAGTGCCAGCTGGCGCGATTTCGGCGCGGTCATTCTTGTGCCTGATCTTGAGGTCGCCGTGCCGCTCGCCAACCGCATTGCGGCCGAGCATCTGGAACTCGCCCTTGCCGATGCCGATGCGATGGTCCCGAAGATCCGCAATGCCGGGGCCATCTTTGTCGGCCGCCATACGCCGGAAGTGATCGGCGATTATGTCGGCGGCTCCAACCACGTGCTGCCGACGGCGCGCTCGGCCCGGTTTTCCTCCGGCCTTGGCGTACTCGATTATATGAAGCGCACCTCGATCCTGCGCCTCGGTTCCGACCAGTTGCGCGATCTTGGACCAGCGGCCATCGCGCTTGCCCGTTCCGAAGGCCTGGAAGCCCATGCACGCTCGGTCGCCATCCGCCTCAATCTCGGGGGCGAAGGATGACGGTCAGCCACCGCCTCTGCGATGTCGTGCTGGATGAAACCATCGGCCGCTCAACGCCGGATGTCGAACACGAGCGGGCGGTGGCGATCTTCGATCTGATCGAGGAGAACTTCTTCGAGCCTGCCGGCCACGTCGGTGGCCCCTACCGGCTCAACCTGTCGCTGATCGACTCAAAGCTCGTCTTTGCGATCACCACCGAGGAGGGCTCAGGTGTCGCTACCCATATCCTGTCGCTCACGCCTTTCCGGCGGATCGTCAAGGATTATTTCATGATCTGCGAAAGCTATTACGAGGCGATCCGCTCCTCGACGCCGAGCCAGATCGAGGCGATCGACATGGGCCGGCGCGGCATCCACAACGAAGGCTCGCAGACCCTGATGGACAGGCTGTCGGGCAAGATCAAGCTTGATTTCGATACGGCGCGGCGTCTGTTCACGCTGGTCTGCGTGCTCTATTGGCGGGGGTGAGCGTGACGGTCGCCGCTTCCCCACACGTGCCGCAGCGCAGCGCGAAATCGCCGGGTTCGGTGCTGTTCATGTGTGGGATGAACGCGATCCGGTCGCCCATGGCCGAGGTGCTGGCAAAGGCGATGCTGCCGCCAGGCACCTATATCGCCTCGGCCGGGGTCCGGCCGGGCGAGCGCGATCCCTTCGTCGACGTGGTGCTGGAGGAAATCGGATTGACGGTCGGGCGGCATCAGCCACATACGCTGGACGAGCTGGAAGACGATTATTTCGACCTGATCGTCACGCTGGCGCCGGAGGCCCATCATGCGGCGCTCGAGCTGACGCGATCGATGGCGATCGATGTGGTATACTGGCCGACACCAGATCCGACGGTCGCGACCGGCACGCGCGAACAGATCGTTTCGGCCTATCGCGAGGTCCGAAATCACATTGCAAGCCTGCTCAAGCATCGTTTGCTTGGACAAATGCCGGACAAGATGGCATAGCGCCCTGATAAATCCGGAAAAGGCGGCAAAACCGGAAAAGTGGGATCGCCGCTGTTCACAAAACCGCGGCGATTGTGTAGTTTCCGCCAAATTTTTGAAGGACGCGCACGCGTCCGTATCGAAGCACAGAAAGAAATACCCTACATGGCGAAAGAAGAAGTCCTCGAATTCCCGGGCGTCGTTACCGAATTGCTGCCGAATGCGACGTTCCGCGTCAAACTTGAAAACGAACATGAAATCATTGCCCACACGGCTGGCCGCATGCGCAAGAACCGTATCCGCGTTCTTGCCGGCGACAAGGTGCTTGTCGAAATGACGCCGTACGACCTGACCAAGGGCCGTATCACCTATCGCTTCAAGTAAGCGCGGAGCGGCCTGTCCGCCGCAAAACTCAAGATCGATGGCCTTGTTGCTATGGCATTGACACATAAGCTGATCCTGGCCTCCGGTTCGCCGCGGCGTGTCGAACTGCTCGCGCAGGCGGGCATCGAGCCTCAGCGCCTGATGCCGATGGACCTCGACGAGACGCCGAAGCGCACGGAGCACCCGCGCTCTCTCGCTTGGCGGCTTTCGTCCGAGAAGGCGCGCGCAGCACTCGCCGCCATCAAGGGCGAGCCCGGCTGGGAGGGCAGCTATATCCTTGCCGCCGATACCGTCGTCTCCGTTGGCCGCCGTATCCTCGGCAAGCCGGAACTGGTGAGCGAAGCCTCAAGCGCGCTGCATTTGCTCTCAGGCCGCAGCCACCGCGTTTATACAGGCGTCTGCCTGATCACGCCTGACCGCACGGTGCGCCAGAAGGTCATCGATACGAAGGTCCGCTTCAAGCGGCTCTCCAGCCACGATATCGACAGCTACCTCGCGTCGGGCCAGTGGCGGGGCAAGGCGGGTGCCTACGGCATCCAGGGCATCGCCGGCAGCTTCGTGGTCAAGCTGGTCGGTTCCTACACCAATGTCGTTGGACTGCCGCTCTACGAGACCGTGAACCTCCTGGCAGGCGAGGGCTATGACGTGCATGACAGCTGGATGAAGGGCTGAGGCCATGAGTTCCGAAGACAACAAGGGCGCATCGAACGTGGCGCCGCTGCGCAGGACCGTGCCTTGCCCCGAATGCAAGCGGCCATCGCACCGCGAACATTACCCCTTCTGCTCGGACCGCTGCCGCAACGTCGATCTCAACAGATGGCTGACCGGTTCCTACGCCATTCCGGTGGCAGACGATGAATCAAAGGCCAACGACGAGGAATGACGGCGCACTGATTTTTGCGGGATATCCGTTGTTTTTCAGATATTTGCACCGATTGACATTTTCCTGTCGAAAAAACGTCATTTGGTGCTGGACACCGCCGAACAAGATGTTATAACCCCGCTCGCTTCCGGGGCGCAACCAACCGCCCCACGGTTCTTCAAGCGGAACCATTGCCTTCAAGGCAGGATGCCCGGATAGCTCAGTTGGTAGAGCAGCGGATTGAAAATCCGCGTGTCGGTGGTTCAAATCCGCCTCCGGGCACCATTTTCCCTGTGTTTATAATCGGTCATGTGGTGCTGCGACAGCTTTGGCACAGATTGGTGTTAGTTTTGGCACGGCGAGACACATTGGTTAACGCATCGATGGCATGTTCCCTGGCATCATTTCTTTCGGCACGCGGCGCGTGTCAGGTAGAAGAGACCAATCCGACAAAGCAATGTGCTTGTTCGCCGTGCGATCGTTAGGACAATCCTCGGGCAATACGCAGCCACAATAGCAACTTAAGATTGTGAAGTCTGTCCTATTTCAGGTGGTTGCCACGGCACATTATGCAATCGTTAAGTATATCCAGAGTTACATTCTCTCGTTCCGAGATGCCCCATCGGATGGTCTGCCACCGGCGTTGACATGATGTCATGGAACGGTTGCGTTCGAGCTACCCCTCCAGGAGGCTATTGTGTCCCGCCCAAAGATCAAGACCGCCTTGACCGCTGTATTAATGCTGATTGGCATCGTGTTCCTATCATTTGCTGGTTTCGCCATTCAAAGCATGAACACACTGAACAACAGCGTTGCCGAGATGGCGACGAATTGGTTGCCGGGGGTTTCTGTCGCCAAGGAAATGAACTTGGCACTGGCTTCGATGCGCCGCAACTACCTCAACCACGTGATGGCTCTGGATGACGCTAGCCGGAAGACCGTCGAGCAGGCGCTGGATACAGATGCCAAGCACTTTCTTGAGGAGTTGACCATAAACGAAGCTACCAACAGCGATGCGGACCAGCATTCTCTGGCGAAGGACATCCAAACGAAGTTCGCAGCCCTTCAGCAATTGGCCGAGCCGATGCTCGCCCTTTCGCGCGCGGGAAAAATCGATGAGGCGAAAGTCGATCAGCAGACGAAGGTCCGGCCTGCCGCTGCAGAGCTGACCGGCCTCGTTGACAAAATCGTCAAGATTAAAACAGAAGGATCGCAGCGCTCATACGAGATCAGCAAGCAAGTCTTCCAGACAACGATGATCATTACCATGGTTGCTGTCGCTATTGGCCTTTCGATCATCGCAGGGGGCATCTATTTTGCGCTCGCCGGGATTGCCAAACCGATCGAGGCAATCACCGGATCGATGAAGACGCTTGCAGCGGGCGACACATCGACGACGATCCCGTTCGAAGGAAGAGCAGACGAAATCGGCGCCATGGCGGCGGCAGTGGCGGTGTTCAAGGCCAATGCGCTGGCGAACATCCAGCTTGAAGCCGAAGCGGCAAGTGAACGAAATATGACCGAGAGCGAGCGGCGGCGGAATGCGGAAGCTGCACGTGTCAAGGCGGAGGAGATGGAAATGGCGACGGCCGGACTGGCGGACGGCCTCTCGCATCTGGCAGCAGGTGATCTTTCCTTCCAGCTCAACCAAGATTTTGCGCCGGACTTCGAAGCGCTGAGGAAGAATTTCAACGCTTCCGTTCTTCAGTTGGCACAGACACTCCAATCTGTAACAACTGCAGCACAGTCAATCGACAGTGGCTCACGGGAAATTAGCCAGAGCTCCGACGATCTGTCGAAACGAACCGAACAGCAGGCCGCATCGCTCGAAGAGACTGCGGCCGCACTCGACCAGATCACAGCGAACGTCTCCAACTCCTCGCAACGTGCGGAAGAGGCGAGACAGATCGCGGTTCAGGCCACTGCAAGCGCCACCCAGTCCGGCTCGGTTGTTGCCAATGCGGTCAACGCCATGGAGCGCATCGAGCAATCTTCAGGCCAAATCTCCAGCATCATCTCGGTGATCGATGAAATCGCCTTCCAGACAAATCTGCTGGCGCTGAATGCCGGTGTGGAAGCGGCCCGGGCCGGTGAGGCAGGCAAGGGTTTTGCCGTTGTCGCACAGGAGGTGCGCGAACTCGCTCAGCGCTCGGCAAAAGCGGCTAAGGAAATCAAAGAGCTGATCCGGAATTCCAGCGTGGAAGTTGACAACGGCGTCAAGCTGGTGCGCGACACTGGCAATGCGCTGAAGGTCATTGGAGACTATGTGGTCACGATTAACCAGCACATGGACGCCATCGCGCTTTCATCTCGCGAGCAATCTGTGGGGCTCGCCGAAGTCAACACTGCAGTAAATCAGATGGACCAGGTCACGCAGCAGAACGCGGCTATGGTTGAAGAAATGAATGCGGCAGGCGCTACCCTCGCGCAGGAATCCAACCATCTCAAGGAGCTGATCTCTCAGTTCACACTCGCAGCAGAAAACAGATCTGCCCTGAGAGAGAGCGTCACACACCGTTCCCGCCGAGCAGCGTAACTTTCCCCTGGCAAGGGGCTCGCCGACAAGCAACGCCATTGATCGCCGTTTCACCTCCGTAGGAATAGAAACATCGGCGGTGCTCCGAGCCCAAACCCTGGACCGCCGGAAGCTGGAGTTTTCCGGCTCTAATCCCGATGGCTGGCAGGTATCGCCAGGATTGTGCAACAGGATCGGGATGACAGAAAGCCAGTGGTTTGCGGCTGCTCGCCATTTTCAGGGCGATCACACGAAAATCTGTTCAGAATGATGACAGTCGGCCGGCATTCGACACGTGCCAGCCCGCATAAAGGGGTGTAGAACAGGACAGGCCGAGCGAATCCTCCGGAACTGCGACAATGTGCGGCTCCGTGATTTTTTGCTCCAGATATCGAATGCTGCGACATAAAGGTGACGTCATGAGCGAAACCGAAACCCAGGCTATGTTCTCGCTGCTCAGCCAATCGAACGGCGTCTATTCGGCTGCCGTCGAGGCGATGCAGCGGGTCGTTGCAGACGGTCTCGACAGGCATCTCTGCAGGATCAATGCGTTGGCTTTCGCAGCGCGTCATCAACTCGATGAGGAGCGCACGATCGCGGCGTTCCTGCATGCCGCGCAGGTCGGCATTTTCGACATTTCATGGAACGTGCTCTGCCCCGGATGTGGCGGTGTTCTCGATTCCAATGCCACGCTGAAGACAATGCAGAAGGACTGCTATGTCTGTGCGCTGTGTGCCAGCAACTATTCTGCAACGCTCGACGAGATGGTCGAGGTGACATTCACGGTCAGCCCGCGGGTCCGCAAGATCGCCGCCCACAATCCGCACGAACTGCCGATGATCGAATATTTTCGCCAGATCTACTGGGGGTCGGGTGCCGATCTTCCCGAAGATAATTTCGAGGCATTGGTGGAAGGGTTCATACTTGAGGATGTCGAGCTTGCTCCGGGAGAGAAGGCTGTCCTGTCGCTGCAATTGCCGTCCGAATTCATCATCGTGTTCGAGCCGGTGACCCATTGCGCGCAGTTCCTTGACATCAAGGGGGAGGTAACCCGAGACCGGCAGAACCTTGCGCTGGTCTTCGACAGGGAGCATACGCAAAGCCAGAGCATCGAAATGCACCCGGGCCCGTTGCGCATCGCGCTTGAGAACCGAACCGATACGCGGGTTCTGCCGACCGTCTTCATCGCCGGCGACGTCCTCCATGACCTGCTCGGCAAGCGAAGGCCTTTCCTGACGGCCAAGCGGCTGCTCACCAACCAGACGTTCCGCGACCTCTACCGGACCGATACGCTCGATGTCGACCAGCGTCTGAAAATCACCAGCCTGACCTTCCTGTTCACCGACCTGCGGGCCTCGACCGAATTGTACGAGCGGGTCGGTGACCTCGTCGCGTTCGATCTGGTGCGTGCCCATTTCCAGGTGCTGCACGAAATCGTTGCCGCCGAGGCCGGCGCCGTGGTGAAGACGATCGGTGACGCCGTCATGGCAACGTTTCCAACACCGGATCGGGCCGTTGCAGCCGCCTTGAGGATGCGCGAGGCGATGCAGGTGCTGAACGAGAAAAGCGGGCGCGAAGATCTGATTCTCAAGATCGGCGTTCACACCGGCCCTTGCATTGCAGTGACGATGAATGAGCGCCAGGATTATTTTGGCCAGACCGTCAACATCGCTTCGCGTGTCCAGGGCCTTGCGACATCGCAGGCGATCTTCGTGACCGGCGAGGTTGTCGGCGATGCCAAGGCGGCGGATCTGCTCTTTGCGAAAGACCTGAAACCGGTCTCCCACAATGCCGCGCTGAAGGGCATTGCGCGCGAGATCCCGGTCTATGCCATTCCGTGATGGACGGTGATCCTGCCGCCTCTACCTATGCCGTGAATTTGTGTTCCGCGCCGCTGATCGGGCTCGCCCACAAGGTGGTGCCGGGGGAGAAAGGCGTTTCACCCTCCGTGCGGACGATCATTTCTCCCAATTCAGCCACATCGAGATAGAGAATGGCGTCGGCGCCGAGGCGTTCGATGTGCCGGACGCGGCCCTGCCATGTTCCGGCTTCGTTGGAGAGGCGGATATGCTCGGGGCGGATGCCGTAGGTGGTACAGCCCATGCGTTCTGCGACGGGGCCGCCATAGAGGTTCATCTTCGGGCTGCCGATAAACCCCGCCACAAAGGGGGTCTCCGGGTTGCGGTAAAGCTCCATCGGGCTGCCCACCTGCTCGATCCGGCCACCGTTCAGCACGACAATCTTGTCTGCCATGGTCATGGCCTCCGTCTGGTCGTGGGTGACATAAATCATCGTCGCCTTTAGCCGCGCGTGCAGTTCGGCGATCTCAAGCCGCATCTGTGCTCGGAGCGAGGCATCGAGATTGGAAAGCGGTTCGTCGAACAGAAAGACCTTCGGATCGCGCACGATGGCGCGGCCGATGGCGACGCGCTGGCGCTGGCCGCCCGAAAGCGCCTTCGGCTTGCGGTCGAGAAGATGGGTGAGTTGCAGCGTCTCGGCAGCAGCCCGGACCTTCGCCTCGATTTCGGCTTTCGGGCGGCGGGCGAGCGAAAGGCCGAAGCCGATATTTTCGGCGACGGTCATGTGCGGATAGAGCGCGTAGCTTTGGAAGACCATGGCGATGCCGCGCTTTGACGGTTCTGCATAGGTAACATCCGCGCCGCCGATGTCGATTGTACCGGAGCTTGCCTCCTCAAGCCCGGCGATCATCCGGAGCAGCGTCGATTTTCCGCAGCCGGATGGACCGACGAAGACGACGAACTCGCCGGAACGGACGTCGAGATCGATGCCCTTGATGACTTCCAGCGCGCCGAAGGCTTTTCTGATCTGCGTTAGTGTAAGGTCGGTCATGCTGTCAGCCTTTCACTGCACCGGCGGTCATCCCCGCGACGATCTGCCGGTTGAAGAAGATAAAGACGATCAGGGGAGGGATGGTGACGAGCAGGATGTTCATGAACAGGAGATTGTACTGGCTCGTATACATGCTCTGGAAATTATAGAGCGTCAGCTGCACGGTGACGTTCTCCTTGCCCGGCAGGTAGTAGAGCGGGTTGGTGAAGTCGTTGAAGATGGCGATGGACTGCACGACGATGTTGGTAACCGTGACCGGCTTCAACAGCGGCAGGATGACCCGGAAGAAGATCTGCCAGGGCTTGGCCCCGTCGATGAGTGCTGCCTCGTCGAGATCGCGCGGTATGGTCGATATGAACGACCGATAGAGCAGCGTCGAGAAGGAGAGGTTGTACGCGACCTGGATCAGCACCATGCCGTGAATGGTCTTGAACAGGCCGAGATCCTGCAAGAGCCCGATTGTCGGCACGACAGCCGGCGGCATCATCAGGCCCATGAACAGCGCGATCTGTGCTATGGCATTCCAGCTCGTGCGCCGTCGCTGCATGATATAGCCGACCATCGCCGACAGAATGACCAGGACGGAAACGGAGGCGACGGTGATCAGCGTCGAATTGAAATAGGCGAGCAGAAGCTGGTAGTCCCGCGCCTTGAAGACAGCGATCAGGTTTTGCCAGAACAGCCATTCCTGCGGCAGTGAGAAATTGAGGCGCGAGGCCTCGGATTTTGATTTCATTGCCTGGATGGCAATGAACAGGAAGGGAAGAATGAAGATCACGGCTGCGAACAGAAGCGCAATCCCGCCGGTGATGTAGGGCCGGATGTGTCTCATTGAGAAACCTCGCGGCGGTTGAACCAGAGCGTCAACGGCAGGATGATCGCCACGATCAGGGCAAACAGAATGACATTGCCGGCGGTCGACAGACCGTAGAATCCGGCCTGGTACTGTTTGTAGATAACGGATGCGACGACATCGGAGGAAAAGCCGGGACCTCCTCTGGTCATCGCCCAGATGAGATCGAAAGATCTTAAGCCACCGATCAGGGACAGCGTCACCACCGTCACCGTGGCCGGCCGCACCAGCGGCAGCGTAATCCTCCAGAACTGCTGGAAGCGCGTCGCCCCGTCGATCCGTGCAGCCTCATAGTAGTCAGTGCTGATCGCAGCGAGACCGGCGATGAAGATGAGTGTCGCAAGGCCGACGCCTTTCCACAGATCGACAAGTGCCACGGAAAACAGAGCGAGCGAAGGATTTGTGAGCCAGCCCGGACCGTCGATGCCCAGTGTATCGAGAGCGACGTTGATGATGCCCCTGGTCGGGTGCATCATGACGGTGAATGTAATGCCGATGCCGATGGTAGAGACCAGCACCGGGAAGAACACGACCGTGCGCAGGAAGCCGCGCGCAAAGATATTGCCGGTCAGAAGCACGGCCAGTAAAAGCCCGCATACGGTCTTCAAGCCCGATGTCGTCACCGCATAGATCAGTGTGTTGACGAGGCCCTGAACCAGAAAGGGTTCGGAGAAAAACTGCCGGAAATTTTCAAGCCCGATGAACTCGGCCGTCGAGAGGTCCCAACGGGTGAGGCTGTACCAGAAGGACGTCACGGTCGGCGCCAGAAAGAAGACGCCGTAGATGACCGCAGCTGGAACGAAGAACCACAGCGGATAGGGAGATTTTTGCGAGCGCGGACTGGTCTGAGCCATGGCTACCTCTTCGTGCAGGAAAGTCCCGCCCATCACGAGAGGGCGGGACCGGCTTTCCCGGAGGATGCCATTACCAGTTGGACAAGCCGAGCTGTTTTGCCTGCTTGCGCACGTCTTCGTCGTAGAGGGCTGCCGCTTCAGCCGGCCCGCGGATGCCGGAGCCGACCTCGACGGTGATCTGTTCCAGTGCCGGCCCCTTGATCGGCGAGACGAATTCGAGCGCCGGTGCCGTCAACCCTTGTGTCTTGAAATAGGGAAGCATATCGGTGACCGCCGGGGGCACGTCGGCCGGCAGCGGGCAACCGTCGATGAGCGGCGGTCCCTGCACCGTGTTGATGTCGGTCATGATCTTGCAGCCTTCGACGCTGCCGACGAAATCGGCGAACTTCTTCGCCTCGTCGATCTTTTCGCTGGCCGCCGGAATATAGATGGCCGGAGGCATCCAGACGGTCAGGCCGTTTTTCGCCGCATCCTCACCCGGCTGCGCGAAGAAGCCAACGTCGCCAAGGTTTTCGGGATAGTTCTGCTTCAGTGCGCCGATCGCGAAGGTTAGCATCGGATAGTGGGCAGCTTCTCCTGTTGCGACCATCCTCAAGCCGTCGTCATAGCTCGCAGCCCCGAAATCCTCGTTGAAAAGGCCTGCGTCGTGGGCCTCCTTCAGATGATCGAACCCCTTCATGGCGGCCGGCGTGGTCGCGTATTTCGCTTTATTGTTGGTATAGTCGTCGGCGAAATTCGGGACAGCGGCCTGAACATTGTAGTAGTCCGCCAGGACGAACAGTTGAGACGTCCAGGTGTCGCGATAGGTCTGCGCAACCGCAACCTTGCCGGCCGCCTTGATCTTTTCGTTGTTGGCCATGAACTCGGCCCAGGTCTTGGGAACGGAAAGTCCGAGTTCCTGATAGATTGCCCTGTTGTAGAGTATACCGCCGCCCATCGCTGTGCCGAAGGGGACGCCGTAAATCTTTCCGTCGGCGCTGACCACGGATTTGAACCCCTGGTCGACCTTTGCCTGGGCAGGCACGTCGGTCAGATCGGCAAGCGTTTGCTGCGGCTTCAGAGCCTGCAGTAGGGATCCGGAATTGTAGAGGAAGACATCGGACATTTCGCCTGTCGCAAGCCGGGTCTTGACGATATTGTCGCCTTCGCCACCCCCCGGCCGCTGCTCGATCTCGATCGTCACGTCGGGGGCTTTCTGTTGATACGCCTCGACGAGTGCCTCCGCGGCTGCGACGGTATCCGGGCTGTTGTCGACTAGGAAAGACAGCGTCACCTCGGCGTGAGCCGGGGCGGTGACAATCAGTGCAATAAGAGCAGTGGATGCGAGATAGGCTTTGATGTGAATGGTCATGACGTTCCTCCTCCGAACGGTTTGACGTTGGCCTTTCGATGAATGCTTCTTAAAATCCTTGCAGCGTGAAGGTGAGACGGTGTTTTCCAGGCGGAAGGATGGCCTCCCCGGTGACCGCTTCGCCGTTCAGGACGGGCGCGCCATGCCGCGCTCCCGGCCGGAAACGCCCGCTGCAGCCCTCGGGTAGCGTCAGCGTGTAGGTGACCACGTCGCCATCGCATTCCCATTTGGCCTGGATCCGGCCCTGGGCCACATCATGATAGGCGGACACCGGCGATAGTGCAGGGATGGGGGCGGGATCGACGATGACCTCGGCAAAGCCCGGCGCCTGCGGTGTGGGCGAAATGCCGGCCACGCTTTCGAATAGCCATTGGCAGACTGCGCCGTAGGCATAGTGGTTGTAGCTGTTCATGTCGGGTTCGTAGATGGTGCCATCCGGCGCCATCGAATCCCAACGCTCCCAGATTGTCGTAGCGCCCTGGGAAACCTGATAGAGCCAGCCCGGCACATCCTGCTGCAGGAAGACTTTCCCTGCCACCTCGTCCAGTCCGAGCTTGGTCAAGGCCGGCAGAAGGGCCGGCGTACCGATGAAGCCGGTGCCGATCTTGTAGTCGGCGTCCTCGATCAGCGTCTTGAAGTGCCGCTTGGCGGCCTTGTGGTGTTGCGATGGGATCAGGTCGTAGAGAAAAGCGAGTGCATAGGATGTCTGGTCGTTATGCGCCAGCCGGCCGGAGGGCGCGATGAATTCGTAGGCGAAGGCGCTGCGGATGTCGTCGGCGCGGGCTGCCATCTGGCCCTGAAGTGTCGTTTCGCCGAGCACTCCAGCAATTTTTGCCAACAGATCCGTTGCGATGAAATGATAGAGCGTCGCGGCGCAATCGTCCGAGATCGTCGGCCGCGGCTTACGGTTGTCTCCGACCGGCTGCAGCCAATCGCCGAAGGTGAAGCCGCGATCACCCCAATGGGATGGCGGCCGAACAACCGGACCTTCCGAGATCGACCAGACGAAATTGACCCAGCGCACCATAGATTCGAGGCATTCCGACAGCACGGCGCGATCGCCGTAATGCGTGTAGAGAACCCAGGGAATGACAACGATAGCGTCGCCCCAACCGGTCGAGCCGGCAAAGCCCGGAAAGTTCTTCGGATGCAGGCGGGTCGGATCGGGAGAAAAGTGCGAGACCGCGCCGTCTTCACGCTGGTCGGCCATCACATCGCGCAGATATTTGCGCAGGAAGCTCTGGCTGTCGGTCAGCCAGCAGGCCGTTGCAGCAAAGACCTGCGCGTCGCCGGTCCAGCCCAGGCGTTCGTCTCGCTGCGGGCAATCGGTCGGTACCTCGATGAAATTGGCGCGCTGCGACCAGATAGTGTTTTCAACCAGACGGTTGACCAGCAGGTTTCCGGAGGTGAAACCGGCAGCCACGTTCGGCACGGAGGAAATCGGAATGGACGCGATGGCAACGATTTTCGCGTCGCCCGTGATGGTCAGTCGGGCATAGCGAAAACCCTGGAAGGTGAAATAGGGCGCATAGGTTTCCTCACCCTTGCCGCTTAACGTGTAGATGGTGTGAGCGGCGGCTGTCCGGTAGTTGCGATTGTCGAAGTAACGATCGGGGCCGAGAACCTCGGAATGTTCGACACGAACCTGAGCACCCGCAGCGCCGGTTACCGTATAGCGCACGTAACCGCCGACGTTCTGGCCGAAGTCATAGACCGCCCGGCCTTCGTCATCGATCCATGAATCGATGGGCGAGATAGGTGCCATTTCGCGAACCGGTTTCGTTTCATGAGCAACGAGAAGCGTCTTGTCGAAATCGATAATTTCCGTGCCGTGGCTGTCGATGCGGGTCTCGTCCCGGGCGTCGTAGATTTCGCCAAAATAGATGCCGGATTTCACAACGGGGAGGCCACCGCTGACCCAGCTGGAATCCGTCGATAGGATGATGCCGTCCGTGCCGGAAAGCTCTGCGATTGCCGCCGTCCGGTTGCCCCAGCAATTGGGGATGGCCTTGTCGCTCCACATGATGGGCGAACGGTACCAGCCGTCGCCGAGCCAGATTTCAAGGCGGTTTTCGCCTTCCTGCAAAAGATTGGCCACGTCATAGGCCTGATACGCGATACGGTGATCGTAGTTGGTCCAGCCGGGCGTCAGGAGATCGTCGCCGACGCGCTTGCCGTTGATGAAGCAGCGATAGAGGCCGAGGGCGGAGATGTGCACCTTGGCCGCTGCCGGGACCGTCGTAAGAATGAAATTCTTTGCCACGAAGCTGGCACGGGTGCCTTCGCCCTGATCTACGAGTGGCACGATCATGTCCGCCTTCCAGTTGCGTGAAATGATATCGCCTTTGACGGCTGCCGGCTGAAAATCCATCAATTCCTCCCTGCACGCTCATTGTGTAGAACGTTCTCCGTATAACGTTCTACATTTTTTTGCGAAGTGCAATAGAAATTTTCCGGGCAACCTGTCATGGTGTTCCGGAAAGCCGTTTTCAAAGGCTTGGCATCGCTTGCCGTAGGGAAATTCATGTCGCCGAAAGACGGGCAGAAGACTGCCAAGACAGACCGCGTTACCATTCGCACCGTTGCGTCGCACGCCGGCGTTTCCGTTGCTGCTGTGTCCAAAGTGCTTCGCAACGCCTATGGTGTCAGTGATAACCTGCGCGGTAAGGTGACGGGATCGATCCAGGAGCTTGGCTACCGTCCTTCACGCACCGCACGCGGCCTTCGCGGTCAGACATTCACCATCGGGCTCCTGCTCGTCGAAATCGGCAACCCGTTTCTTCCGGGTGTGATCGCCGGCGTCAATGGCGTTCTGGCGCCGTCGCATTACCAGGCGATGATCGGGGTGGGGGAAGCGCAAACCCAGCTGGAGACCTCGCTGATCGAAACGATGATCGACTACAAGATGGATGGTCTGATCCTCGTCGCGCCGCGACTGCCCTCCGAGATCGTCGCGGCCTTCGCGACCCAGATCCCGATTGTCGCGCTGGGATACCACGATGCCTCCGCGGAGGCGTTCGATACGGTCAATACCGACGACCAGCGTGGTGCTGAGCTTGCCGTCGAGGCTTTGCTGGAGTGTGGCTATCGCGACATCGCGATGCTGAGCCTGGGTCAGCGAGAAGGGCACAAGGTCTCCGTTGTCCGCCAACGCGAAATCGGCTATCGACAGGCGATGCAGCTTTCCGGTTTCGAAGGAGAGCCGAAAATCGTCAATATTTCAGTCGGCTCCCCCGATCGCGAGGATGCGATGCGGGCGTTCCTGACTTCCGAGAACAGGCCGCGGGCGATCTTCTGCTGGAGCGATCTCGATGCGGTCACCATTCTAAGTCTAGCCGCGGAACTGAAAATCCGTGTTCCAGAGGATCTGGCGGTGGTCGGCTATGACAACTCGCCGACATCCGGGCTGAGCCTCGTCAATCTTGCGAGTATCGATCAGTCGGGAAGACATCTCGGTGAGATGGCAACGCGGACCCTGCTTTCAAGGATAGAGGGCCGCACGGCGGCAACCCATATCCTGATGGAGCCGTCGCTGGTCAGGAGAGCGAGCCTCGGCCTGAAAATATAGCCCGGCCGATCTCGCTCATCAGTTCACCTATCTGCTTGCCCAGAGTGCACCGCGCTCGAACATCGTCTTCATCTGCGGCACGTCAAATTCGTCGGCCGTATGACCAAGCGCGCTGTAGAACACGCGCCCCTTGCCATAGCGGCGCTTCCAGACCACCGGCATGACGACGCCATCGATGGAACTGAAATGTTCGCCGGTAAAGGTTGTCGTTGCCAGCACCTCGTTGCTCGGATCGACATGCATGTAATATTGCTCGGAGCGGTATGCGAAGCCGTCGAGGCCAGCAACGATAGGGTCGTCCGATTTGGCGATATCGATCCTGTAGTCGATGATGTTGCCGGGGTGGGAAACCCATTGGCCGCCCACCATGAACTGGTATTCGGTCTCGTTGCGGAAACTGTCGCCCATCGTGCCGTGGAAACCAACAAGGCCGGTGCCGCCGCGAACCGCAGCGACGAGGTTTTCCAGTTCCGGCTTCTCGATCGAGGACATGGTGATGACGGGGACAATGAGGTCCAGTTGCGCGATTTCAGGATCGGCAAGTACCGCCGTTCCCTGCTCCAGCCGCACGTCGAAGCCGTGACCGGTCAGGATATCCTTGACGATATTGGCGCTGCGGGCAGGGGTGTGGCCTTCCCAGCCGCCCCAGAAGATCAGTGCTGTCTTGCTCATGATGTCTTTCCTATTCCAAAATTCCGAAGGGCAGGTCGGAGCGCATGGGGGCCGGGCGGTCGCAGCCATGCTTCAAGTTTATTCGTTGACCGGTCTCGGCTGAACGAATGATCGATTCCATGATCTCCAGCACATGCAGCGAAAGGCCAAGGTTGGCGCGATGCTCGCGGCCGGAAACGATCGCCTGCGTCATATCGGCAAGCCCAAGGATGCGGTAGTTGCCGTCGCCATACGAGTGGACCTGCTCGGCAACGGTCCAGTCCCCCTTGCGGATGCTCGTTCGGATTTCGCCCTGGAACTGGTTCGGATCGGAAACGATCATCGAGCCGGTCGTGCCATAGAGTTCAATGTGGTTGTGCTCGTGTTTCCAGACGTCGAAGCTGGTGGTGATCGAGATCGCCGCGCCGTTCTCGAAATCGAGCAGGCCGGAGATATGTGTCGGCACCTCGACGGCGACCGTCTGGCCTTCGCGGGCTCCCGAGCCGATCGTGCGGGTGGCGTATGAAGCCTTTGCCTGACCTGTCACCGATTTAACCGGCCCCAGCAGGTTGACCAAGCAGGTCAGGTAGTAGGGACCCATGTCGAGCATCGGCCCGCCGCCGGGCTGGTAGTAGAAATCGGGGTTCGGATGCCAGAGTTCATGACCCGGCACCTGCATGAAGGCTGAACCGGCAACGACGGTGCCGATCGTACCATCGTCAACTACACGCCGGGCCGTCTGGTGCGAGCCGCCGAGGAACGTATCGGGCGCGCAACCGACGCGCACGCCCTTTTCCCGAGCCGCCGAGACCAGCCGCTCCGCATCCGCAAGGGTCGTCGCCAGCGGCTTTTCCGAATAGACATGCTTGCCATGCTCCACGGCCTGAAGGCCGACCGGCACATGATGCTGCGGCGTAGTCAGGTTGAGGACGATCTCGATGCGCGGATCGGCGAGTAGGGCGCCGATGCTCATGGCGGCGACGCCGTAGGTTGCCGCCTTCGCTTCGGCCGCAGCGCTGTTGATATCGGCGACGCCGACAATGTCGAGCACGGGGAATTTCGGCGCGGCCTTGAGATACGCGTCCGAAATATTGCCGCAGCCGATGATGCTCACTCCGATTCGTCGCACGGTTTCCTCCTCGATACGCGGCGATAGTGATGACGTGCCGGAACTCATTTGTCACCCCTTTCAAGCCAGCGGACGTCATCCTGCGAAAGCCGGATGGCGAAGGCTTCCACGCTGTGGTTGAGTTCGGCGAGCGAGCGCGGACCGATCAGCGGCACGACGCGGCCCTGCTGCGCCAGCACATAGGCAAGTGCGACCTGGATTGGATCCTTGCCGAGACGCTTGCCCAGTTCGATGGCGCGGTCGCGGCGGGCGAAATTGCCTTCGGAGTACCAGGAACGCGCCAGCTCCGTGTCGTCCAGCTTGCCGCGCCCGGCCCGGTCGGTGAAGAAACCCCGTGCTTGGCTGGACCACGCGAAGTTGGTGACCTTCTTTTCCCCAAGCCAGTCTATCCAGTCCTTGCCAGTCGATGCGATGCAACCGGCCCAAACGGGATCGACCATCTCTGCCAGCGAGAAGTTGTTCGACAGGACACTCGGGCGGGTCTTGCCTGTCCGCTCGGCATAGGCGATCGCTTCGTCGAAGCGCTCGCGCGTCCAGTTGGAGCCGCCGAAGGGGCCGCGGATGCGCCCTGCCTGCACCTCGGCATCCATCGCGTCGACGAACTCTCCAACCGGAATGTCGGGATTGTCGCGGTGCATGAAGTAGATATCGACGTAATCCGCCTTCATACGATCGAGGCTGACGGTGAGTTGCTTGGCGATCACGTCGGGATAGCAGAGCGGCGTATGAACGCCCTTGCCGATCACGACGGTCTCCTCGCGTATGCCGCGGCTGCGGATCCATTCACCAACCAGGCGATCTTGCAGCCCGTTGCCGTAACCAAAAGCGGTATCGACGAGATTTCCGCCGGCCTCGAAGAAGGCATCGAGAACGATGGCTGCGCCTGAGAATGTGGAAAACTCCATCAGGCCAAGGGCGGCGAGTGACATTTCCTTGGGCAAGCCTCCGATCCGGCCCCGAGCGATCTTGTCTGCCTTGCGGGCTAGCGCATCACCCCTCAGCGTTCGCGTGCGGGATGTGTACTTTTCGCTCTCGTATTCGAGCCCGATCGCCGTGCGCCATTTGTCCATCACGCGCAGATTTCCGAGCGTGTCGGCACGGCTCATGCCGGGATAACCGAATTCATTGCGCCCCGCGCGGATAGCATCGCTCGCGGCATCGACTTCGAAGCTGTAGAGGTGACGCGGCTCGTCGATATCGACTTCGCTGTGGCTGCCGTCTGAACCGATGACGCGGATCGTACTCCTGCCGCCCTGCTTGCCGCCAGCAAACCAGAACTGCTCGAGCTCGATGCGGCCCTTTGTGCCGACGATCCTCAGAACATTGTCCTGCGCCAGCGACACGGAGCAGGAGACTTCGGCGATGATGCCATTCGGGAAATGCAGGAGCGCGGAGGTCCATTCATCGACACCGGTTTCGCCGAGATGGCCGACCGCGGTCACCTTGTCGGGATCGAGAAAGCCGGAGGCTTCTTCGATGCCGGCGATCAGCCGTGCCATCGAGACGGGATAACCGCCGACATCAAGGATGCCGCCGCCGGCGAGCGCGTTGGAAAACAGCCGGTGTTCCGGATCGAAGGGCAGCTTGGCAAAGCCGAAGCTCGACTTGATCATTCTGATATCGCCGATAGTTTTTGCCTTCAGCAGTTCGATCAGTTTGATCGTCAGCGGATGCAGGCGGTACATATAGGCCTCGCCGAGGAAGGTGCCGGCCTTGCGGGCCGCTTCCTGCATGGCTTCGGCTTCGGCTGCCGAAAGGCCCATCGGCTTTTCGCAGAGCACGTGCTTGCCGGCTTCCGCGGCCTTGATCGCCCATTCGGCATGGCCGGGGTGGGGAATGGCGATATAGACGGCGTCGATATCGGGGTCGGCAAGGAGTGCCTCGTAACCACCGATGATCCGCGTGCCGGGAAAGCTTTCCGCAAGGCCGGGCTTGCCGGGATTGCGGGTGCCGATGGCCTCGACCGGACCATTGTCCGACTGTGTGGCACCGGCGAAGAAGTCCTTGGCGATTGTGCCTGGGCCGAGAATGCCCCAGCGGATTTTGCTTGTGGCGGTCATGCTTATATTCCTTTTCAGACGCAGGTTTCGGCGGCGGCGATCGTTGCCGGGCCGGCTCTAGCCCTCAGTGTTCAGTTCAATTCGACGATGGCGCAGCCATAGCCGGCGAGTGTCAGCGCACCGGAGATGACCTTGTTGTTGTCGGGGAGATTTTTGCCCGACGGGACGCCCGTCACTTCGGCTGGTGTGTCCTTGATGTTCTGCAGGAAGAGCAGGCGGCGCTCTTCGTTCTCGCGCATCGTCACCTCAACGCCATCAGGCAGATCGGTGACCAGCGGCGCCACATGAGCGTCAGCAAAGGTGCGGGTCGCGAGCTGGTGGGTGAGATCCGGGGTCAGGTACGTGCCGACGTAGAGCACGCGGCCTTTGCCGACGGTACGCGAGGTGATGACGGGCGTACCCTCGGCGTAGCGGTTGGACCACACACCGATCGCTTCGACATCCGCTTCGGTGGCAAGATTCTCATAGAAATAGCCGGCATCGAGTTCGCGGTTTCCAAACGTGAAACGGCGGATGCGGCGGCTGGATTCGGCCGGCCTGTCGGGAGGAATGACGAGACCGCCGGAGCGGGTCATGGTGGTGAAAAGTCCTTTGGCATCGGGCGCAGCCAGCCGCCCGAAATCCTCGACGCGCACTCCGGTCAGCTTCGACAACGAGGTGCCTGGCGCCGTTTCGCGGATGACGTGATTGTTTTCGTCGCGCGTGCCGGTGCGGGCACCGATGATGACGGTGCCGCCGTTCCGTGCGAAGGTTTCCAGCCGCTCCGTCCAGCCGTCCTTCCAGATCACCCAATGCGGGACATAGAAGACCTTAAGCTTCGACAGGTCGTCTTCCGGGTGGATGAAGCCGCAAGCGATGCCGCGATCGTAGCAATACTGGTGGAGCAGGATGGCGTCGTCCTGCGGGCTCGGCAGGCCGATCGGGAAGGTCTTGTGGGCTTCCTGGTTGTCGAAATCGGAGCCGGCTATGCCGACGTCCATGCGTACCCAGGTGCCAAGGATCTTGTCCTTCAGCGCCGTCATCTCGGTCGCGAACTGCCTTGCCTCGTCATAGCGATGGCGGGCAACGTCATCGTGATCGATGACGCCCATCCAGTAAATCTCGGCGCCGAAATGGGCCGGGCGCCAGCGGAAGAACATGACGCCGTCGGCACCGCGCGCGACCGACGACATCGCCATGCGGCGCATTTCGCCCGGCTCCGGCGTCAGCGTGCAGAAGCCCGGCTGGGCGCCGAAGCCGGATTGCTGTTCTGGCACGATGTAGTTGCCCGAAAATCCCCGGCAGACGTCGAGATGCAGCGCCTGGGCCTTCGCATGGTCGCCGAACCGGAAAAACTCGTCATAGAGGAGCGGATAGATGTCGTAGCCGACGAAATCGAGATCGGTCGAAAACTGGCCGCGGAAATCAATGTCGCGCAGGCCTCCAAGATTGTGGAAGATGAACCAGTCCTTGTTCGTCGCCCGCAGAATCTCGACCTGGTCGTGTTGGAAGCGTGCGGTCGAGAAGGCGAGGAAGCGGTGGTAGTCCTGTAGATGACCAGGCCCCGGAAAGGTCGGCGCGAAATCCTGCGGGAAGACGATCTGGCTGAAATCATCGTAAGCCGTCGCCCAGAAGTCGCCGCCCCAGGCGAAATTGAGCTTGTCGATGGTCTTGTAGGTGCCTTCGAGATAGGCTTGGAATTCCTTGAGCGCCGAGGCCGAGTAGGATTCCGGCATGCTGGTGTTGAGCTCGTTGTCCGTCTGCCAGCCGATGACGTCGGGGTTGTCGCGATAGTGCTCGGCCATCGCGCGGGTGATCTTGCGGCTGTAGTCGCGAAAGACCGGGCTCGACGTATCGGCATGTTGGCGCGAGCCGTGGCTCATCGATCGGCCGTTGCCGTCGACGCGCAGGATTTCGGGATGCTTTACGGTCAGCCATCGTGGCGGCGTGGCCGTTGGCGTGCACAGGATCGTCTTGATCCCGTGGCGGCCAAGCCCGGCGATCGCCCGGTCGAACAGGTCGAAATCGAAAGTGCCTTCGCGCGGCTCGAAGATGTGCCAGGCGAATTCGCCAAGGCGGGCGGCATTGAAACCGGCCTCGGCCATACGCCGGGCATCGTTGCCCCAATAGCTCTCGTCCACATGCTCGGGATAGTGCGGCGTGCCGACGAGAAAGCGGTCCGTGTCGATGGTGCGCCAGACGGAAAGGGCGGCGGATGGCTTCGTCATGAAATACTCCTGAAATGGCAGGTCAGTCGGCGAGGATGGATTTGCGGGTGCTGATCGTCCGCGCGTCGCCGGAGGAAAACAGGTAGATGTCGCGGGGATCGACCCTCAGGCCAATGGCTGCATCATTGGAGACGGCGGTCACATGGCCGATCTGGACGGTGACATTGCCGTTGCCGCTTTCGGAACTGACGCATTGCAACGAACCCGCATCGACATAGAGGATGGTTTCACGGCCGAGATGCTCGACCAACCGGACCTGTCCGGAGAAGCTTGCTGTTTCGGGGCTGGAAACGACGCTCAGGTTTTCCGGGCGTATTCCCATCGTCAATTTATCGCCCCTCTGAACCGACGCACCGTCAGCGAGTTCGACGGTCAAGGGAGCAAGCCCGGCCGTCGAGACGGCGGCGCTGCGGCCAGAGACGGAATCTACGGCTACCTCGAAGAAGTTCACGCGTGGTGCACCGAGGAAGCCGGCGACGAAGAGATTGGCCGGGTTGCGGTAGAGTTCGAGCGGAGAGCCGACCTGCTCGATCGAGCCGTGGTTGAGCACGACGATGCGGCTTGCCATGGTCATTGCCTCGACCTGGTCATGGGTGACGTAGACCATTGTCGCGCCGAGCTTGGCGTGCAGGCTGGAAAGCTCGACGCGCATCTGCGTGCGCAATGCCGCATCGAGGTTCGAAAGCGGTTCGTCGAAGAGGAAGACATCCGGCGAGCGGGTGATCGCCCGGCCGATGGCGACGCGCTGGCGCTGGCCGCCGGAAAGCTGCTTCGGCCGCTTGTCGAGTTGATCGGTGATGCGCAGGATTTTCGCAGCTCGCATCACGGCGGCGTCGATCTCGGCTTTCGGCCGGTGGGCCATGCGCAGGCCGAAGCCCATGTTTTCCGCCACCGTCATGTGTGGATAAAGCGCATAGGACTGGAAGACCATGGCGATGCCGCGTTCGCCCGGCTCGGTATTGCTGACATCGCGGCCGTTGATGAGGATCTGGCCCGACGAGATCGTCTCAAGTCCGGCGATCGTCTTCAACAGTGTGGACTTGCCGCAGCCGGAGGGGCCGACCATGACGATGAATTCGCCCTGCTCGACGGAAAGGTCGATGCCGCGCAGCGCGTGATAGGCGCCGTAGCTCTTCTGGATCTGGCGGAGTTGGAGACTGGTCATGGCATCCTGCTTGCGAATTTCGGTTTCAGGTCTGTCGGTCAAAGTGTCGAGGTGAGTATTCATCATCCCTTGACCGCTCCCATGGTGAGACCGGCGATGAAGTGCTTCTGCATCAGGAAGAACATGATCACTGGCGGCACGGCGACGACGATGGTTCCGGCCGAAATGAGATTCCAGGCGGAGACCCATTCACCGCGCAGGTTGGCAAGGCCGGCAGTGACCGGCTTGACGCTGTCGCTGATGGTCAGCACCACCGCCCAGAAATAGTCGTTCCAGATGAAGGTGAAGAGCAGGATGGCGAGCGCCGCCAGCGCCGGGCGCACCAGCGGGATCACCACATGCACCAGCGTCTGGAAGGGCGTCGCGCCCTCGGCGCGTGCGGCCTGGAACAGTTCGTCCGGCAGGGCGGCGATGAAGTTGCGCATGAACAGCGTTGCAAAGCCGGTCTGGAAGGCGACGTGGAAGATGATCAGCGCCATCGTCGTGTCGTAGAGATTGAGCCGCACCATCAGGTCGCGCACCGGGATCATCATGATCTGATGCGGCAGGAAGTTGCCGCCGACGAAGAGTGCGAAGACGAGCATGTTGCCGGGAAACCGGTAGCGTGACAGCACGAAGCCGGCGAGCGTGCTCAGGATCAGGACGCCAATCACCGAGGGAATGGTGATGACGAGGCTGTTGAGAAAATACTGGGACATCGGCGTTTGCGTGAAGACGGCGGTGTAATTTTCGATCAGGCCGAACTGTGTTGGCCAGCCCCAGAGATTGCCGCCCATCACGTCCTGCATGGAGCGGAACGATGTGAGGATGACGGCAAAGAGAGGTCCGAGCCAGATCACGAGGATACCGACGATGACCGCGACATAGAAGCGGCGCTGCCAGACGGCGGTTTCGGGAATGGGACGAGGATACATCAGGCACCCCTTTCTTCGGCGCGGATGATGCGCGTGAGGTACCAGACGATGAACACGGCCATGATCATGAAGAGGATGGAGGCGATCGCGGCGCCATAACCGAAGCGGTAGGAAAAGATCGATTGCTCGAACATCTGGTAGGCAAGCACCGAGGAAGAACCGAACGGCCCGCCGCTGGTCATCACCGAGATCATGTCGAAGGAGCGCAGGGCGCCGACGACGGTGACGGCAATGGCGATGAAGGTCACCTGCGTCAGCTGTGGCAGGACGATGTGGCGCAGCATGTTCCAGCCCCTGGCGCCATCGACCCGGCCGGCGCCGATCAAGTCTTCGCTCAGGTTGTTAAGGCCGGCGAGATAGAGCACCATGCAGAAAGCGGTCTGAGGCCAGAGGGCTGCGATGACGACCGCGAAGGTGACGAAATGCTCGTCCGACAAAACAGCCGGCGCGGTCGCGCCGAAGAAGCGGAAAATCAGCGCCAGAAGCCCGAATTGCGGCGTGTAGACCCAGGAAAAGACGACGCCAACGGCGACTGAAGCCAGCACTAGCGGGATGAAAAACAGCGACTTCAGAAACCGCATGCCGCGAATTTTCTGGTTGACCAGAAGCGCGATCGCAAGGCCAAGCGGCGGCGCCAGCATGAACATCACCAGCCAGATGACGTTGTTCTTCAGCGAGACATAGAACTGCGGATCGTTGAACAGTTCGCGATAATTGTCGAAGCCGATCCAGGTCATCGGGCCGAAGCCGTCCCATTCATGCAGGCTGATCCATAGGCTTTGTACCGAAGACGCCAGGATGACGACGGAAAACAGGACAGCGGCGGGCATGATCAGAAGGGTCGGTGTCAGCCACCATCGATGGCGGCGCCAAAGGTTCGTCATCCTTGGGGTACCTCATTCACGGCATGGATGTGGGCAAGCGTCGGGGAGCGGGACATGGTCCCGCTCCCGTCCGCCGGGAGGCGCTAGATCTTGAAGATCCGGCGTCGTGTTCCTTCCAGACGCTGAAGGATGGCATCCCTGCGTTCCGGCTTTGCCATGAATTCCTGGAAGCCGGTGAGCCCCGCCTGGGCCATGTCCGGATCGGTATCGCGGTCGTAATATTGCGACGTGCCGGCCACGGTCTTCAGGCTTTCTACCGCGGCGTTGACCAGCGGGTCCTTGCTGGCCGGAAGATCGCTGCGCGGCGGAACGTTGCCGCCGGGCTCCAGATAGGCGTTGAGATTTTCCGGTTGGTAGAAGAATGCGAGAAATTCGCGGGCACCCGCCTTGTTCTTGGCGTTGGTGGGAATGTGGACCGAGTTGACCGAAAACTCCTCGTAGCGATCGATGCCTTCGATCTTGGGGAAGGGGGCGAATGTCAGTTGCTCGACATCCTGCTCCGGGAAAGCATATTTGACGAAGGCACCGAGGTTCATCATGCCGGCCTTCTTCTGGGCGAGGAAAGCACCGGCCTCCTGCCAGCCGAACGACGTGTGGTCGGGCGTGAAGAAGCCCTGCTTGATCAATTCTTCCCAGTGATCGAAGACGGGCTTCAGCGTCGCGTCGGTATAGGCCATCTCGCCGTTCATCAGGGCGAAATGCTTGTCCAGGCCGTTGATGCGCAGGTTCATCTGGTCGAACCAGCCGGCCGCAGGCCAAAGCTCCTTGGTGCCGATCGCAACTGGTGCGAGGCCTGCATCCTTGGATTTCTGGCCATAGGCAAGGAATTCGTCCCAGGTCGCAGGCACGGTCAGGCCGTGCTCGGCAAAGACGTCCTTGCGGTAGAACATGCCCCACATCGTGCCGCCGGTCGGCAGGCCGTACTGCTTGCCATCGACCGTCACGGCGCCGGTGGTGGCGCCCAGTACGTCCTTGTATTTTTCCTTCTCGAAAAGGTCCGAGATGTCGTCGAACAGGCCGCGATTAACGAAGGCCTTCATGCGGTTTCCGGAAAACCAGAAGCAAACATCGGGGGCGCCGGCGACCAGATAGTTGCGGATCGCCGTCTTGTGCGCCTCGTGGTCCATGTTGTTGATCACGACCTTGGTACCCGACTGCTTTTCGAAGTCGGCCGCGATCCGCCGCAGGACTTCCAGCGCATTGGCATTGTTTTCGGCCGCAATGACCGTGACCTCGCCCGATTGGGCAAGGGCCGGCATTGAGAAGCCTGTCAGCGCCGCCGCGGAAACGCCGCCTGCAGCCTTGAGGAACGTACGTCTTGTCGATGCCTGCTCGATCCACTTGAATGTCATTGTTACTCCTCCCTTTGTTGTCGCTTCATCACCATTCCCGTATGCGCGGCCGTTCTCCTCAATGGCCGTCGCGAGCCCCGGCAAAGCACAGCATCTCCTCGGACAAAGCACATGCTTGCCCGCTCCTTTCGGATCGTGCTGCCGGGATGAACCGGATTAATTTTCGCTGAACCCGGTTCGGGTGTTGATCAGTCGGGCAAAGTTTGCATATGTTCAAATCAGACGCAATAATTAATTTACAAAATAAAGAAAGAAAATCTGTGAAGCTGAAAGGTGACCAGAGCACGGCCCGGGCGATGAACCGCCGTTTGATCCTCAATCTCCTGCGGCAGGAGGGGCCGCGCAGCCGCGCCGATATCGCCTCTGTGACAGGGCTCAGCCCGGCCGCGGTGACCTTCGTGGTGGCCGATCTGATCGATGAAGGCCTGCTGATCGAAGGCAAGACTGTCGCCGGGTCGGCCGGGCGCCGCCCCATTCCGGTTGACATCAACTATGCGGGCGGACTTGCGATCGGCTTCAAGCTGATGGTCGGCTCGGTCGAATGCGTCGTCACCGATCTTGCCACCAATCCGCTGGGCTCGATGCGCCTGCCGCTATCCGGTCACGATCCGGATCACATCACAACGACCCTGGCCGAGGCTGTGCCTCAACTCATATCGATCGTCGATCGGCCGGAGGCGCGCCTGGTGGGCATCGGTATCTCGATACCCGGCGTCGTCGACAATCACAAGGCAATCTGCATTCGCAGCCATCGCTACAACTGGGACAACGTGCCGCTCGGCCGCATGATGGCCGAACGGGTCAATGTTCCCGTCTGGCTGGAGGACGATACAAATGCCTATGCCATTGCCCAGCAGCTTTTTGGCCAAGGGCGCCAGCATCGGAACATGGCGGTGCTGGCAATCGGCGTCGGCATAGCCTGTGCCCAGATATTCGACGGCAAGCTCTATCGCGGGGCAAATGGCGCCGCCGGCAAGTTCGGCCATGTTTCCTACGAGGAGAATGGACGTCTGTGCGAATGCGGCAAGCGCGGTTGTCTCATGGCCTACTATGCCGAGCCGGCGATCCTCAGGGCTTGGCGCGATGCGACCGGGCGCGGAGAGGGCGCCGGCAGATCCGAATTGCTGGCTGCCTTGAAGATGGGCGAGCCGGAGGCGACTGCCATTCTGGAAGAGGCAGGAAGCGGCATCGGCCGGCATCTCGCAAATCTCGTCAACATCACCGATCCGGAGGTCATCGTCGTCGGTGGAGAGGCGGTGTCCTTCGGTGATGCGCTGTTTGGACCGCTGCGCACGGCGCTCGAGAAAACCACGTTTCGCCCGCCGCCGCCGGTCCTGCCGGACTGGGAGGACAATTCCTGGGCGAGAGGCGCCGCGGCGCTGGTCACGCAAAAGCTCTTCGATTTCGAAACATCGGCGGGAAATGCTGCGCCGTCGCCGGATCAGGGCGCGACGCCGGGCAAGGAACGCCGCCAGCCCGTGTCGTAGCGCCGCACGTGCGGAATCTGCGTTTCCAACGCCGGTCTTGCCTCAAGGCAATGGCAACCGTCGCCGGACGATAGCGGCATGGAAGCGCGCACCGAAGAGCAGGCCGGCATCGTTGAAGTTGTAGTTCGGGTTGTGCAGCGGCGCCGATTCCGTGCCATTGCCGAGGAAGACGAAGCAGCCCGGCGCATGCTTGAGGAACCGCGCAAAATCCTCTGATGCGGTCATCGGTTCCTGCGCGGTCGCAATATGGTCCGCGTCGAGTATGGATAGCGCCGCGGCGAAGGCTTCCTCGACCAGGAGAGTGTCATTCAGCAGCGGCACGAATTCCCGCGTGTACGTCACCTCGGCCGTCACATTGTAGGAAAGTGCCGTGCCCTCGGCGATGATCCGCATCTGTTTTTCGATCTCTGCGCTGATCTCCGGCCGAAAACTGCGGCAATCGCCGAGAACGCGAGCCAGACCCGGAAGCGCGTTTCTCGTGCCGTCGGTAATGAGTTCCGTCACCGAGACGACGCCGATATCCGTGGGGTTGAGGCGGCGCGAGACGATAGTCTGCAGGTTGGTGACCAGCGCGCAGGCCGCAACCAGAACCTCGTTGCCCCAATGCGGCCGCGCCGCGTGGCCACCGACGCCCTTCAGGATGATCTCGAAGTTGTCCTCCGCCGACATGATCGGGCCGGCGCGGGTTTCGAAATGTCCGACCGGCAGACCGGGCATATTGTGAAGGCCGTAGATTTCCTCGAACGGAAACCGCTCCATCAGCCCATCGTCGAGCATGGCGAGTGCGCCTTTGCCCCATTCTTCCGCCGGCTGGAAAATGAAGCGCACGGTGCCGTCAAAACCGGCTTCCTCGGCCAGCATCCTTGCGGCCCCCAACAGCATGGCCGTGTGACCGTCATGGCCGCAAGCGTGCATGACGCCGGGGTTCTGTGAGCGGTAGGCCATCGTCCCTTGTTCAGCGATACGCAGGGCATCCATGTCTGCCCGCAGCGCGATCGAGCGGTTGCCGGTGCCGCGTTTCAGTGTGCCGACGACGCCCGTGCCGCCAATGCCCTCAGCCACATCGTCGAAGCCGAATTCCCGAAGTTTGGCGGCAACGAAGAAAGAGGTTCGTTTCTCCTCGAAACCGAATTCCGGATGGGCATGCAGATCCTGCCGCCATGCGGTCATGTCTTCTTCAAGTGACGCTAGATCCACCATGCTTCTTCCTCTTATTATCCGGTTGCAAGGCGTTGCACGACGTCGAGCAGGATATTGGCTCCAGCGATCAGATCTGTATCCGGCGTGTATTCGTGCGGATTGTGGCTGATTCCGCCGATCGACGGTACGAAGATCATCGCCGAAGGGGCAATCCGCGCGATCATCTGCGCATCGTGTCCGGCGCCGGAAGTCATTCGCTTTGAATTCAGGCCGCGCTTGCCGGCCATGGTTTCGATCAGTTCGACAATATGTTTGTCGAATATCACCGGCTCGAACCTTGCCAGTCTTTCGACGCTAATCGTCAGGTCCCCGGCTGCCGCAAGCTCCGTCAGATAGCCGGCAAGCGCCGCTTCTTCGGCCTTCAATCGGTCCTCATCGGGATCGCGCAGATCCACCGTGAAAGTCGCGCGTGACGGGATAACGTTGACCGCGTTTGGCTCAAAGTTGATGCAGCCGACTGTCGCGACCGTTGGTGTATTCGAGGCTGTTGCCCGGTCGTGCAAGAAGGTAATAACGCGGGCTGCGGCGTGTCCTGCGTCTCGCCGCATCGACATTGGCGTCGTGCCGGCATGGTTGGCGACACCATCAATGGTGACGCGCTGCCACGAGATACCTTGCAGGTTCTCCACCGCCCCGATCGACACTCCCTCTCGCTCGAGGACAGGTCCCTGCTCGATATGCAGTTCCACATACGCGGACGGTTTGAGAAAGCCTGGCTCTTCGCTTCCAGCGTACCCGATGCGTTGCAATTCCTCTCCAAGCGTCGTGCCGTCCGTTCCGACCACCGCCAGCGCCTCGTCGGCAGGCAGGCCGCCGGCACAAACGAGCGATCCCATCATGTCCGGTGCGTAGCGAACGCCTTCCTCATTGGTGAAGGCTGCGACGACAATAGGTCGTGTGGGAGCAAAACCTTCCGCCTTCAACGTCTCGATGACCTCCAGCCCCGACAGAACGCCATAACAACCATCATAGATGCCCGCGTTGATCACTGTGTCGATATGCGAGCCGATGAGAACCGGCGCTTCGTGCCTGTTTTCGTTCGAGCGCCAAATGCCGAAAATATTGCCGATGCGGTCGATGGCGATCTCAAGCCCGGCGTTCCGCACCCAGGCGGAGAACTGGTCCCGGCCGGCCTTCTCGGTCTCCGACGCGGCGAGCCTGGTGAGCCTGCCGTCGGTATCCCGGCCGATTGCGCCAAGGTCGCGAATGCGGGCGACAAGCCGTTCTGCATTGACGGAAAAGCCGGTCATACGCCTACTCCCACGGCATTTTGGGCGCGGACTTCTTCAGGCTTGATGCCGACGAGTTCGGTGTAGCGCTTCGGATCGGTTGCGCCCTCGGTGTTGATGACCAGAACGCGCGACGCGGCGTTGAGCCCGAGAGCGGCCTTGATTTCCGGATCCGCTATTGCCCGGATCAGGCCGGCCAGTCCCGCGCCGCCGCTCTCGCCTGCGACGATCGCCGGATCATCACCGGAAGGCCGTGCCAGGCGATTCATGACGGTAACGGCGTCTTCGTCATCGACGGTCATGAAGGCATCGGCGACGCGCGACAGGATTCGCCAGGCAACGAGCGACGGTTCGTAGCATTCGAGCATGGCCATGACGGTCGGCTCGCCATGTGCGATCTTTACCGGATGTCCGACCCGGGCGGTCTCGACGATGCAGGCGGCACGGGCGGGATCGACGACCACGAAAACTGGTCGCTTCTTCCCAAATGCGATCGAGAGATGCCCGGCGACAGCTGCCGCAACACCGCCGACGCCCGATTGCACGAAGACATGGGTTGGTGGCTTTGGCGCTTGGCGCAGGGATTCCCGCACCATGGCCGTGTAACCTTGCATCACCAGTCCGGGAATGCGTTCGTAACCCGGCCAGGACGTGTCGGAGACGATCGTCCAGCCATTTTCGGTCGCGACGCGGGCTGCTTCCCTGACCGAGTCGTCATAGGTCCCCTCGACACGGATCATCTGCGCGCCAAAGCGGGCGATCGCTGCGACGCGCTCGTCGCTGACGCCGGCATGCACGAAGATCGCGGCCTTGGCGCCGACCAGTTCTGCCCCTTGTGCCACGGAACGGCCGTGATTGCCGTCGGTAGCGCAGGCCATTGTCATCCCGGCGGCAACAGCCTTCACCTCCGGCGCATGCAGTTCGGCAATGTCGATGTTGCGACCCAGCTGCCGGCCGGCCTCCTCCAGCACCAGGCGGATGACTGCGTACGAGCCGCCCAACGCCTTGAAGCTGCCGAGCCCGAGCCGGAACCCCTCGTCTTTGACATGGAGTGCGCCGATGCCAAGCGCATTGGCCATGGCCGGAAGGGAAAGTAGCGGTGTTTCAGCGTGGTTGTCGCGATGGCTGAGGTATCGCTCGACCTTTTCAGCGGCAGCCATGCCAAGGGTTTCGGCGTCGACCGGTTCCAGCGGCGCATTGTGGTTGGGATGGGGGTTGGTAAGAAACATCGGGCGTCCTCGTTGTTCAGGTCGCCGAATATATATTGCATATCCCACGAAAAATGCGCTGAATTAGCGGCCCTAAAATGCAAGTTTGTTTCGTGAGAACCATGGCCAGAGTTTCTTCCCTCCCAGCGCTTGATGCCTTCGACCTCGCCATCCTGAACATCCTGCAGCGGGACAACACGACCCCGCAGCGGACCATCGGCGAGGCCGTCAATCTTTCGGCCCCCGCCGTGCAGCGACGGATCAAGCGGATGGAAGAAACAGGTGTGATCACGGCCAATGTCGCGGTCGTCAACCCGGCAAAGGTCGGGCAGCCGATCACTATTTTCGTCGAAGTTGAGGTGATCAGCGAGACCGCCGACCTGATCGATGCGGCGAAGAAAGAGCTCTCGGCGGCTGCGGAAGTCCAGCAATGCTACTATGTCACGGGAGAGGCCGATTTCATCCTCGTTATCGTTGTACCCACGATGACGGACTACGAGGCGCTGACGCGCCGGCTGTTTTTTGAAAACAACAACGTCAAGAAATTCCGGACATTCGTCACCATGGATCGAGTGAAGGTCGGGTTGGCAGTGCCTTGCGAGAGCTAAATGCAGCCCATCCTGAGCACCGGCAAGTCGGATCGCGCAAGAAACGGGTTGAATTGAATGCCTGGCCATACGATTTTCATGGCACGGAAACATGGAGGCCATGTCATGGGTCAGGCAGCGCACCAATATCTTATCTTCGAAACTGCGGGCGGTTTCTGCGGCATCGCCTGGAATACGGTCGGCATCACACGCTTCCAATTGCCGACAAAAAGCGCCGAATCCACCGAACGGCTGCTGCTCCGGCGGATACCCGGTGCCGAGACCGGTTTGCCGACGGCGCAGGTGTCTGAAGCGGTTGCGGCCGTGAAGCGCTATTTCGACGGTGAGCAGACCGATTTTTCCGGCTTGAAACTCGATCTTGGTGAACAGGATCCGTTCTTCGAGCAGGTATACAGCGCCGCGCGGCAGATTTCCTGGGGTAAGACCACCACCTATGGTGCTCTGGCGAAACAACTTGGAGCAGGACCGGAAGCCGCACGCGACGTTGGTCAGGCCATGGCGAAAAACCCGGTTGCACTGATCATCCCCTGCCATCGTGTGCTCGCCGCCGGCGGCAAGATTGGCGGCTTTTCAGCGCCGGGCGGTTCGTCTGCCAAGACGCGCATGCTCGAACTGGAAGGCGTCCATGTCGGACCGCCAGAATCGGCACAGCAATCATTGGGATTTTAAGAGATAGAAACCATTGCCGGTGCGTGGTTGTGGACTGAGGCAGGCGGCGGGTGCGCCGCCTTCGAAATGTCCTAATGAAAGGTGAATTGTGCACTGTTAGTTGCAAAATTTACCGACTGGATGGCCGGATGCCGTTGCCCGGTCACGGTTTGAGAAGGAAAAAATGATGAAGAAGACCCTCGCTTTGGCACTTACCACAGCGTCCCTGGCTCTCACGGGCGTGTTTGTCGCCAATGCCGCCGATTTGGCGAATGGTGCACCCGCCCCCAGCTACGAAGAGAGCGATGTGAGCGGCGGCGTGAAGATCGGCTACCTCGAATGCGATGTCGGCGGCGGTGCCGGTTACGTCCTCGGTTCGGCCAAGGAGATCGATTGCACCTTCCATTCGAGCGTCGGCAGCGAGCGTACGGATCACTATACCGGCGCTTTCAGAAAAATGGGCGTCGATCTGGGTTTCACGACGCGCAGCAGGCTCGTTTGGGCTGTCCTGGCACCGACCGCGGGTTATCACCGAGGCTCGCTCAGCGGTCTCTATCAGGGCGCCACTGCGGAAGCTACGGTCGGGGCGGGCGTCGGTGCCAACATTATGGTTGGCGGCACCTCAGGTTCGATCCATCTTCAGACGATCAGCGTGACGGGCCAGCTCGGCCTCAACATTGCTGCCGGTGGTTCCTCGATGACGCTGACGGCTGTAAACTAATACACTTCTGTTCTGCCCCTCCATTTTCGCGGAGGGGCGGGGCTTTCCAACGAACAACTCCGGTGTTTGCCCGCAAGAAAGCGTTGCTGCACTGCTCATATCGCAGCGCGGGACCCCGGTCCTGGTGCCTGCAGCGATTTCAATCAGCCAATTCAGGATTGCCGGTGCGCAGGCTTTTCGGTCTGAGCAATCGCAGAGATTTGCCGACCGGATCGCTCTGGAGCTGCAACACCCGCGTAAAGAAGCGGCCTCCGGACACCATCCTGCCGATATTCACGACTGCCGCATCGCCAAGCTCCTGTTCCAGGAAGGTTAGAACGGTGTGGTATGCGTCGCGTTCCAGCGTATCGAGTGCCTCGTCGATGATGATCCATCGTGGTTTGTGCAAACCAAGCCGGGCAATGGAAAGAAGCCTCATTTCGAGTTCGTTGAGTTTCAGCTTCGTCCGCATATCCTGATCGAGGCCGCTGTTCAGCTTGCCGAGACCTACTTTGGTCAGGACCGACATCATCGCGGTCTTTTTGAAACTACCCGGATTTTCTGGGTAGCTAAGGACTTCTTCCAGTGTGCCCGGCGGGAAATAGGGCGTTCGCGGCACGAAGGCCATGTCGTTGCCATCAGGCAGCGCAATGCGCCCGTGTCCCCATGGCCAGAGACCCGCGATGGAGCGGAAGAAGGGCGCCTTTTCCACATCCGCGGCACTTGTCACCAGGACACGATCGCCTGGCCGTATTTCGACATGCTGATCGGAAAGTTTGATGCATCCGGAAGGCAGGGCAATCTCCAGGCGGTCGATCGTCAAACGATGACCGTCGGCTTTGGCAAATTCGATCCGCTTGTCGTTTTCGTGTCGTTCATCGGTCATCAGGATCGCGGAGCGGAAGGCGGCGACGCGGAGGAGCGTTGCCCGCCAGTCGGCGATGCTGTCGATGTTGTCGACGAACCAGCGCAATGACGTATTCACCTGATTGAACGCACCCACTGCCATCATAAGGCCGCCAAAACTGAGGTCCCCGTTGAAATAGACAGGAGCGGCAATCACGATGGGCGCGACGACGGTGATCCAGCCATAGCCGGACGTGACCCAGGTCAGCCGGGTGAGGGCGAGCATCAGCTTGCTGCTGATTTCCAGCACCGAGGCGAGGTCGCGCTGAAGACGGCGTTTTTCGTTCGCCTCGCCGGAGGACAGCGAGACCGCTTCGATATGTTCGTTCACCCGCATCAGGGAGAAGCGCAGCGCCGCCTCCCGCGAATAATGTTCACCGTTGATCTTGACGAGCGGCCGGCCGACGAACCAGCTCAAGGTCGCGGCGGTCGCAGCGTAGAGGAACGCAGCCCAAACCATGTAGCCGGGAATATTAAGGTCGTAGCCGCCGACATGGAAGACAAAACCGGCCGAAAGTGACCAAAGGACACCGACGAAACTGGCAAGCAGAATACCCGACTGGAACAGGCCAATGGTGAGGCCCGCCGTCAGGTCGGCAAGATGGCGTGCATCCTCGTGGACCCGCTGGTCAGGATTGATGCCGATGGAGCCGGCATTGGCGAGCCGGAAGGCGCGTGCTGGTTTCATCCATTCGTTGATCAGGTCAAGTGTCAGGCCTTCCCTCAGCTTGATCCGAATCCACTGGCTGAGCCAGGTCTGCATCACGTTGAGAACCAAAAGAACGCCGGCAATCTCGGCAAAGACGACGAGCTGCGTCAGGAAAGCAGAGAGATCGCGTCGCTCCAGCGTATCGTAGAAAGGCTTGTACCATCTGTTGAGCACGATCTGGCCGAACGCTGTTGCCAGAATGACAGTGACGATTCCGATTGCAAGCCAGATAATCGGTCTGCGGACAGGCGAGGCGATAAAGGCCCGCTGCATCATGCGTAACTGATCGCGAAAAGGCTGCTCGTCGTCTGTTTCTGCACGCTGGTTGTTTTTGCCGTTTTTTTGATGCGGCATCGGCGCGAATCTCTCCAACACTGTCTCGACCTCCGAAATATAGCGCGTCCGAGGCGCTCCCCCTACTAAAGATTATCAGTGGAGCGTGGTGCGAAGCTATTCAGCCGATCTGCGTACCGGCGTCGCCGCCGAAGGGTGGCCCTGCATTGTCCGGATCATATCGCGCTGAGCTTGACATGGACGAAGGCCTTTGCCTTGGAAATTGCGATCGCAAGATCATCACCAAATCCCAGACGGGCGGCGATCGCGCTTGCCAGCATACAGCCGGTGCCGCGCATCGAGGCGGCAACGCGAGGTGCGGTGAAGGATTGAATGACATGCCCGGCCCGGACGAGGATATCGGCGGATTCCGCCCCGTCGCCGTGGCCGCCCTTGATCAACACGCCCTGCGCACCTGCTGCAATCAAGCGCCGAGCCTGATCGACGGTATTTTCTGATGCTCCAGCTGTCTCAACCGCCCCCAGGCATAAAAGTTCCGGCAGATTCGGCGTAACGAGCATGCAGGACGCAAACAGATCACGCAATGCAGCCACCGAGTCCGGTGTCAGCAGCGTGCTGCCCGAGGTGGAGACCAGAACAGGATCGAGCACTACCGGAATTTCGCGATAGTCCGCTAGCACATCCGCAACGGCAACAATCGTCGCGGCGGTCGCCAGCATGCCGATTTTGATTGCGCGGATGGGATTGGCTGTTAGCGCCGCACGCATCTGCTGCGCGACACGTTCAGACGGAACGGCATCGACATGCAAAACACCTTGATGGGTCTGGACGGTCACCGCGGTGATCGCGACCGAAGCCTTGACCCCGAACGCAGCCAGCGTCTCGATATCGCGGACAATGCCGGCTCCCCCGGAGGAATCGGAGCCAGCAACGACAAGGACATGCGGGGTGTTTTTCATCGAAACCGTGCCGTTCGCTTGATCCATTCGCGCGTGCGCGCCTCCGGATCAGCGTTGAGGGTGATATCGGTGACGACGGCGGCGCTGTCGGCGCCATAGGCAAAGACGCCGTCGATGCGATCGGTATTGAGACCACCGATGGCGACGAGTGGCAGGGCACCGATGCGGGTCTTCCAGTCGCGCAGCCTGTCCAGCCCCTGCGGCGCCCATTTCATCTGCTTCAGGATTGTGGGCCAGACCGGCCCCAGCGCCACATAGTCCGGCGCGGCTGTGAGCGCGGTCTCCAGCTCAGTTTCGTCATGGGTCGAGAGCCCGAGCTTGATGCCGGCAGCGCGAATGGCGGCGATATCGGCCCGGGCTACGTCCTCCTGACCAAGATGAACGAAATCGCACCCTTCCTCGATCGCCAGCTGCCAGTAGTCGTTGATGATCAGCTGGCAGCCATGCTCGGCGCAGATCGCTTTCGTGTGACGCACATTTTCGCGCAACTGCGTCTCATCGCAATCCTTCATGCGCAGCTGCACCAGCTTTACGCCGAGCGGCACGAGACGTTCGATCCATCGGGCACTGTCGACGATGAGGTAAAAAGGATCGAGCTTCACGAAAACACCGCCTTGCCGATGACCGGCGTCGAGGGGACCGCCATGTCGCGCGGCTCGATCATCCCGGCGTGGAAGGCGATACGGCCCGCCTCTATTGCGCCCGTGAACGCCGCGGCCATCGCTGCGGGATCGGCAGCACCGGCGACCGCGGTGTTGAGGAGAACGGCGTCGAAGCCGAGTTCCATGACAATGGCTGCATGGGACGGCCGACCGATCCCGGCATCGACGATCAGCGGGACATCCGGAAAATGCGAGCGCATGCTGCGTAAAGCCGGCAGGTTGATCGGACCCATGGCCGAGCCGATGGGCGCACACCAGGGCATCAGCACTTCGCAGCCCGCCTCCAGCAGCCGTTCCGCCACGATCAGGTCGTCGGTGGTGTAGGGAAAGACCTTGAATCCTTCGCCCGTTAGAATGCGCGCCGCCTCCACCAGTGCGAAGACATCGGGTTGCAGCGTGTCATGGTTACCGATCACCTCGAGCTTGATCCAGTCCGTGGCAAAGACTTCCCGCGCCATCTTTGCCGTCAGGACCGCTTCTTGAACGGTGTGGCAGCCGGCGGTGTTCGGCAAGACCTTGACGCCGAGTGTGCGGATCAATTCGAAGAAGGCGCCGCCTGTCCGGTTGCCAGCCGTTTCCCGGCGCAGCGACACGGTAACGATATCCGTTTTGGAAGCACGGACAGCCTCGGCGAGGATGGCGGGCGAGGGATACCGTGCGGTCCCCAGCAGCAAGCGGGAGGAAACGGACGTTCCATAGAGATCAAGCATGTTCAGCCTCCCTGCATCGGCGAGAGAATCTCGATGCGATCAAGGTCGTTGAGGGCAAAGCCGGGGCGATCCTCGCGGTGCACCAGCTCGCCATTGACGGCTGTCGCCAGCCAGTCGCCTTCATATTCCAGCGAGACAAGAAGCTCCGAAAGGACGGAGATGTCGGTCTGATGGTCCTCGCCGTTGATCGTCAGTTTCATCGGCTTGCTCCAATCTCCAAAGGGTTGGCATTTCTGTGTTCTGTCGGGAACGCCGGTTTGAACAGACCGGCGGATGTGGCGAATTTCACTTTCGATGATGCGATGATTTGCGCGGCAACATCCTTGGCGACGGATGGGGCAAGAAGGAATCCGTGACGGTAAAAACCGTTGACGTGGATGATGCGGCCACCGACCCCGATGCGGGGCAGGTTGTCCGGGTAGGCAGGGCGCACGCCGGCTCCAGTCTCGATCACCCGAGCCTCGCCGAATGCCGGGTGAAGCGCATAGGCGGCGTTCAGAAGCTCCATCATCGATCGGGCACTGATCGGACCGCTGTCGTCGCTCTCGATCATGGTCGCGCCGACCATGAAACGGTTATTTTCGCGCGGCACAATATAGAGCGGAATGCGCGGATGAAGCAGCCGGACCGGGCGCGACAGCCTCACCTCCGGCGTTTCCAGTATCAGCATTTCTCCGCGCACGCCGCGCATATCCGTTGCCTTGCCGATAGCGCACGCGCCGGTGCAATCGACAACCCGGTCGAAACTTGCATCCGAGAAATCCGCAGCAGCGCCGAAACGGAAGCACACGCCCATCGTCACCAGCTTTTCTTGCAACGCCGCTATCGCCCGTCGCGGGTCGAGATGCGCTTCCTCGCGAAAGAATAGGGCTTTGCGGAAACGCCCGGCAATGCCCGGCTCCACCGTTTCGATGCTCTCGGTATCCAGCCACTCGGAACCGGTGGTCCGGGCAGCGAAACGGGCGAGTTCGGCGGTGTCGCGCGGCGGAGCGATCACCAGCGTGCCGTTGCGCACGACATGGCCGGGCAGGGCGGCATCCCACCAGTCGGCACCGCCGCGCCCGAGCGTCAGTACCGCGTCGGGGGCGCTTTCACGCTCGCACCAGGGCGCCAGCATGCCGCCGGCAAACCACGACGCACCGCCGCCGGCGCGCGCCGCCGTCTCCGCCACCTCGACCTCGGCACCTTTCGAGGCAAGTTCATGGGCAATCGTGAGGCCGGCAACGCCGGCCCCCCTGATCAGGACGCGCATGGTCACTCTCCGGCTGGCGGCGTGGTCCCATCAGGCCCAAGCGGCATATAGAGATCGCCGCCCGCCTGGAACTTGGCGGCCATCGCCTCCAGCCCCTCCTTCTGCGCTTCGGCGCGGATGTCGTGGGATATCCGCATGGAGCAGAATTTCGGTCCGCACATGGAGCAGAAATGCGCCACCTTGTGGGCTTCCTTCGGCAGGGTTTCGTCGTGGAAGGAACGTGCGGTTTCCGGATCGAGCGAGAGGTTGAACTGGTCTTCCCAACGGAACTCGAAGCGGGCACGCGACAAGGCGTCGTCGCGGAGCTGCGCGGCCGGATGTCCCTTGGCGAGATCAGCCGCATGGGCGGCGATCTTGTAGGTGATGACGCCTACCTTGACGTCGTTGCGATCCGGCAGGCCCAGGTGTTCCTTCGGCGTGACGTAGCAGAGCATGGCCGTGCCAAACCAGCCGATCATCGCAGCCCCGATGCCCGACGTGATGTGGTCATAGCCGGGGGCGATATCGGTGGTGAGCGGCCCAAGCGTGTAGAAAGGGGCCTCGCCGCAGACTTCCAGCTGCTTATCCATGTTTTCCTTGATCTTGTGCATCGGCACATGGCCGGGGCCTTCGATCATGACCTGGCAGTCCTTGGCCCAGGCGATCTGCGTCAGTTCGCCAAGCGTCTCCAACTCTGCAAATTGCGCGGCGTCGTTCGCATCGGCAATCGAACCGGGTCGCAAACCGTCGCCGAGCGAGAAGGTGACGTCATAGGCACGGGCGATGTCGCAGATCTCGTCGAAATGCTCGTAGAGAAAACTCTCCTTGTGGTGATGCAGACACCACTTGGCCATGATCGAGCCGCCGCGCGAAACGATGCCGGTCACCCGGTTAACCGTCAGCGGAATGTAGTGCAGGCGTACACCGGCGTGGATAGTGAAGTAGTCGACGCCCTGTTCGGCCTGCTCGATCAGCGTGTCGCGATAAACTTCCCAGTTGAGGTCCTCGGCAATGCCGTTGACCTTTTCCAGAGCCTGATAGAGCGGCACGGTGCCGATCGGCACCGGCGAGTTGCGGATGATCCATTCGCGGATGTTGTGGATGTTGCGACCCGTCGACAGGTCCATGACAGTATCGGCACCCCAGCGCGTCGCCCAGACCATTTTTTCGACTTCTTCGGCCATCGAGGACGTGACGGCGGAATTGCCGATATTGGCGTTGATCTTCACCAGGAAATTCCGGCCGATGATCATCGGTTCGGATTCCGGATGGTTGATGTTGGCGGGGATGACCGCCCGTCCGCGCGCGATTTCCTGCCGGACGAATTCGGCCGTGACGTGATCGGGAATGCGGGCGCCAAAACTTTCACCGTCGCGGACAAGTGCTTCCTTGGCAGCCTTGCGGCCAAGGTTTTCGCGGATGGCGATATATTCCATCTCCGGCGTGATGATGCCGGCCCGGGCATAGGCGAGCTGTGTGACGGCCTTGCCGTCCCTTGCCTTCAGCTGCCGGTTCCGAATGGGAAATTCCGGCGTCAACCGCTCGCCGGTGGCAAAGCCGTTGTCTTCGGGTTTCACGTGTCGGCCGTCATAGGCTTCGAGGTCGCCGCGTGCGACGAGCCATTCCTGGCGCAGGCGCGGCAGGCCGGCATCGATCGAAACGGTGTGGGCAGGATCCGTGTAGGGACCGGACGGATCGTAGACGGTGACTGGTGGTTCACCCGACGTCGGATGCACGGAAATCTCGCGCATCGGCACGCGGATCTCCGGATGCAGTTCACCCGGAACATGGACCTTCCGGGAGGCGGGCAGAGGGCCGGTGGTGACTGTGGGGGTGAGGTTCTTTGCGGCAATATTCATGGTTGAGGCTCCAAAAGTTGGAGACCCAGTCATCAGAGCCGGAATGATGAAAAGCCGCTGACGCGAATCCGCAAAGGGAATCCGAGTCGCTACAGCGCTTGCACCGTCCCTACGCCAGTATGAACTGGATCAGGTTCAACGGGTCACTGCGCTGCTTGAGGGCGGCAAAGCCACCGATCACGCCAGCAGAATCTCAGCCCCTTGTCGGGACCCCCCTGGTCAATGCGTCAAGTAAGGCACGGTTAGCCAAGCTGCGTCAAGAGCCATTGGCTGCTGATCGGCGCCGAGCCGATTGCAATGCCGTTGGGCGGGCAGGGGCGGTAAGATGCCAGGGTTCTGATCCTGGACACACATTCGCTGGGGACATTGGGTGTTATTGCGACCATCAATCTATAGCGAATGCAGTCTCGGCCTCGACAGCGGTGCCCCGCCAAATTATCTATAAAAAATGACCTCGACGAGCGAAGACACGATTGCCAGCCGCATCAGCCGCATCCTTGCCGACAGGATCGTGACCGGACAGATTGATCCGGGCACGAAGCTCCGGCAGGATCATATTGCCGAGGAGTTCGGAACCAGCCACGTGCCCGTGCGCGAAGCCTTTCGCCGGCTGGAGGCGCAGGGCCTTGCTGTCAGCGAGCCGCGCCGCGGCGTCAGGGTCGCTTCCTTCGATCTCAAGGAGGTCCGCGAGGTCGCGCAAATGCGCGCGGCGCTCGAGGTTCTGGCGCTTCGGCACGCGGCGCCGCATCTGACCCCCTCAATTCTCGATCTTGCGGAGGAGGCGACCGTCGCCGGCGACAATTCCCGCGATGTTCGATCCTGGGAGGAGGCGAACCGGCGCTTTCATACCTTGATCGTCACGCCCTGCGGCATGCCGCGTCTGCTGGCCGCGATCAATGACCTGCATGCTGCCAGCGCCCGTTTTCTGTTCGCGAGTTGGCGGTCTGAATGGGAAGTCCGCACCGATCACGATCATCGCGCCATCCTGACATTCTTGCGGCAGGGCAATGTCGACAACGCCGCAGCCGTTCTGGAACGCCATGTGCAATGGATCGGGCAAAAGCCGGTCCGGAATGCCTCGGGCACGACACGCGACGCTTTCGCGATCGTGGGCTAAAGGCCGCCTTCAACCTCTGTTTTTTAAGTGTTGCCCCGCCGGCATATGCGAATGCTGCTTTGCGCAACGGTGATTTTAATCCCCTCATGGTTGAAAATTTAAACGCGCCTCAACGATGGCGTGGTTGCGTCGAGGCATGCCATAGGAAATTATAGATAATATAGAGTCTTATCTATATTTATGTTGCCGCCGTGGCTGCAAGACAGGGAGAAATCGGAAATGCTGCATGAAATCACTGCCGCAGATCACGTTGGAACGCATCGCGCAGCTCTGATGGAGAAGATCACTCTCGCCGAAGCAAAAATTATCTATAATTATCCGTTCAACGATCTGCTGTTCCGGGCGCAAACGGTTCACAGGGCAAACTTTGATCCAAACGCCGTGCAGATCAGCCGGCTGCTGTCGATCAAGACTGGCGGCTGCGCCGAGGATTGCGGCTATTGCAGCCAGTCGGCGCATTCTCCGACTGGCCTGAAGGCCTCGAAGCTGATGATGGTCGAAAAGGTTGTCGCCGAAGCACGCAAGGCCAAGGACGAAGGAGCCACCCGCTATTGCATGGGTGCGGCCTGGCGCAGCCCGAAGGACCGCGACATGGAAACGCTGGTCGCGATGGTCGCAAGTGTCAAGGCATTGGGCATGGAAACCTGCATGACGCTCGGCATGTTGTCCCCAGGCCAGGCGGGTGCTCTGGCCGAGGCCGGGCTCGATTATTACAACCACAACATCGATACCTCGGAAGAATTCTATCCGCAGATCATCACCACCCGCACCTTTGCCGACCGGCTGGAAACGCTCGCCAATGTGCGCGAGGCAGGCATGAAGGTTTGTGCCGGCGGCATTCTCGGGATGGGGGAGACAACGGACGATCGCATCTCCATGCTGGTGACGCTCGCCAATCTTCCCGAGCCGCCCGAAAGCGTGCCGGTCAACATGCTGATCCCGATCCCCGGTTCCCAGCTTGCCGACGCCGAGCCGGTCGATCCGATCGAGTTCGTCAGGACTATTGCGCTCGCCCGCATCCTCATGTCGCGTGCGCATGTGCGCCTCTCGGCCGGACGCACGCAGATGAGCGACGAAATGCAGGCGCTCTGTTTCTTCGCCGGCGCCAATTCGATCTTTGCCGGCGACACTCTGCTGACGGCCGAAAATCCGGGCGAGGATCACGACGCGGCACTCTTCCGGCGCCTTGGCTTGAAGCCGATGGAGCTGGAGCAAGCCGAATGATGCCTACGGGCCTCGCCCGCTACGAAACGACGTTGGCTGGGCTGGAGCGCAAAGGACGGCGGCGGACGTTGATCACGCAGGACGGCGTCGATTTCAGCTCGAACGACTATCTGGCCTTTGCCGGTTCGACGCGTCTGGCTGCGGCCGTCACCGCTGCCGTTCAACGCGGAGTGCCCGTCGGTGCCGGCGGTTCGCGCCTGCTGCGCGGCAATCATCCGGAACACGAGGCGCTGGAGGAAGAGGCTGCTGCCTTTTTCGGGGCCGAGCGGGTCCTTTACTTTAGCACCGGCTTTACCGCCAATGCCGCGCTTTTCTCAACCCTGCCGCAGCGCGGCGATCTCATCGTGCATGACGCGCTGGTGCATGCCAGTGCCCACGAGGGCATGCAGGCGAGCCGGGCACAGGCGGTGCCGGCAGTGCACAACGATGTCGAAGCCTTTGCGCGCGCAATCGAGCAGTGGCGGAGCGGTGGTGGAAACGGCCACCCGTGGATCGCAGTCGAGAGCCTCTATTCGATGGATGGCGATCGCGCACCGCTCGCAGCACTTGCGGCACTTGCCGACCGGCACGAGGGATTTCTGGTAATCGACGAGGCGCATGCGACCGGGGTCTTCGGCTCCGGCGGGCGCGGTTTCGCCGCCGATCTGGAAAAACATGGCAATGTCATCGTGCTGCATACCTGCGGCAAGGCGCTTGGTGTCTCCGGCGCGTTGCTCGGTGCAAGCGCAACGCTCTGCGACTACCTTGTCAACCGGGCGCGCGGGTTCATCTATTCGACCGCGCCATCGCCTCTGATGGCCGCAGCCGTGCGTGAAGCGTTGAGAATGCTCACGGACGAACCGCAGCGCCGTGCGGATTTCGACGCGTTGCGGACCTTTGCCAATGCCGAGCTTACCCGGAAACTCGGCATGGAGGGCAGCGGATCGCAGATCCTGCCGGTGATGATCGGCGACAATGGCCGGGCGGTGCGGATTGCCGCGCGGATGCGGGCAGAAGGCTTCGACATCCGGGCCATTCGTCCGCCGACCGTTCCCGAAGGGACCGCAAGGCTCCGGGTCGCGATAACGCTCAACGTCGACAGGCCGACGATCACCCGCATGTTTACCCGGCTGGCGGCGATCATGGCGGAGGAGAAGCCATGATGCGCTTTGTCATCACCGGGACGGACACCGGCATCGGCAAGACGGTGTTTTCGGCCGCCCTTGCTGCCGCGCTCGAGGGCTACTACTGGAAACCGGTCCAATCCGGCCTCGAGGAAGAAACCGACAGCCAGATCGTTAGCCGGCTTGGCAGGCTGCCCCCGGCGCGCATCCTGCCGGAAGCCTACAGGTTGCGGACGCCAGCCTCGCCGCATCTCGCGGCACGCCTCGACGATGTCGCGATTGCCCCCGAGACACTGACGCCGGCCGTGACGGACGCCCCACTCGTCATCGAGGGGGCCGGTGGACTGTTGGTGCCATTGACGGAAACGGAAGTGTTCGCCGATGTCTTTGCGCGGTGGCAGATCCCCGTCATCCTTTGCGCCCGCACCGGCCTCGGCACGATCAATCACACGCTGCTGTCGCTCGAAGCGCTGCGCAGCCGCTCCATCCCTGTTTCCGGTGTTGCTTTCATCGGCGAAGAGCAAGCCGAATCCCAGCGTATCATCGCCGCGATGGGACAGGTGCGGGTTCTCGGCCGCCTGCCAAGACTTGATCCTCTGACGCCTGAAAGCCTGCTCCGGGCCTTTCGCGATCATTTCCTCATTTCCTCCTTCCACGAGAGGACGACATGACCTCGCCCGTCTGGCACCCCTTCACCCAGCATGCGCTGGAACCGCCGATGAAGCGCATTGTGCGAACCGATGGCGCCTGCCTGATCGATGAAGACGGCTCGCGCATCCTCGATGCCATTTCCTCCTGGTGGGTGATCACCCATGGCCATCGGCACCCGACCATCATGGCAGCGATCCAGGCGGGCTGCGAAACCTACGACCAGATCATCTTTGCCGAATATACCCATGAACCGGCCGAGGAACTTGCGCGAGGCCTGGTCAAGATCGCACCTGCCGGCCTTGAGCACGTGTTCTACGCCGACAGCGGATCGACCTGCGTCGAGGTCGCGCTGAAAATGGCCCTCGGCTTCTTCCACAATTCGGGTGTGCCACGCCGCCGCATCTGCGTCATGGAGCACGGCTATCATGGCGATACGATCGGCACGATGTCGACCGGGGAGCGCGGTGTCTTCAATGCCGCCTATGAGCCGTTGCTCTTTGGCGTCGATCGCCTGCCATTTCCGGAATCCGGCCGTGAACAGGACACGCTCGACGCATTCGAGAGCTTCTGCGCCACCGGCGAAGTGGCCGCGTTGCTGATCGAGCCGCTGGTTCTGGGGGCGGGCGGCATGCGGACCTATCCGGCATCCATCCTCAGCGAGTTGAAACGGATTGCCGAGCGGCATGACGCTTTGATGATCGTGGACGAAGTGATGACCGGCTGGGGTCGCACTGGTACCCTCTTTGCTTGCGAGCAGGCTGGCGTGACGCCTGATATTCTCTGTACCTCCAAGGGGTTGACCGGTGGCGCCCTGCCACTGGCCGCAACCCTATGCACGGCAGAAATTTTCGATGCGCATCTCTCGACGGATCGCCGCCGGACATTTTTCCACTCGAGTTCCTATACGGCCAATCCGATCGCCTGCGCCGCCGCAGTCGCCAATCTGGCGGTGTGGAATGATGAGCCGGTGCGCGAGCGCATCCGGTTGCTGCAGCAGATGCAGGAGGAAAGGCTCGCCCGCTTTCAGACCAATCCACGCTTCGCCAACATCCGCCAAGCGGGTACGATCACCGCGCTCGATCTCAACGTGCCGGCAGGCGGTTATCTTTCGGAGGTTGGACCACGGCTCAGGGCGTTCTTTCGCGAAAGGAAATTGCTGATCCGGCCGCTCGGCAACGTGATCTATCTGATGCCACCTTACTGCGTCACCTCCGCCGAACTCGATCGAGCCTATGATGCGATCGATGAAGCGGCGGCATGTTTTGCGGCGGGCCGGCTGTGAGAACCGTCCGCTCCTCCCGCCTTGCCGGCTTCGGCCATTCCGTCCCGGCGCGGCGCGTGGAAAATGCCGAGATCGAGGAAAGGCTTGCCCTCGAACCGGGCTGGATCGAGCGCCGGACCGGAATCAGGACACGGCACTGGGCCGAACCGGGCGATACGCTGTCCGGCCTTGCGGCAAGCGCCGGAGCGGCAGCCATCGAAAGTGCCGGTATCTCCCGAGACGACATTGCCCTGACGCTTCTCGCCACGTCGACGCCCGATCATCTATTGCCGCCTTCGGCCCCGTTGCTTGCCCATCTCTTGGGTATTGCCAATTCCGGCGCGATCGATCTCGCTGGTGCCTGTTCCGGCTTCCTCTACGCGCTGACGCTCGCCGACGGCTTTGTCCGTGCGCAAGGTCGCCCGGTGCTGGTGGTCGCAGCCAATATCCTCAGTCGAAGGATAAACCCTGCCGAGCGGGCAAGTGCCGTGCTGTTTGCCGACGCGGCGGGCGCCGTCGTTCTGATGCCCTCGCAGGATCCGGAACAGGGCCTTCTCGGTATAGATCTAGCCTCCGACGGCAGCCGCTATGATCTGATCTCGATCCCGGCCGGTGGTAGCAACCGGCCATTTGCGGCAGACCTGCAGGCTGATGAATGCCTGATGACGATGCGTGACGGTCGGGAGATGTTCACTCAAGCCGTTGGGATGATGAGCCTCTGTGCAAGCCGAGCGCTCCAAAATGCGGGGTTAGGTGCGGCGGATGTTGATCGCTTTGTTCCCCATCAGGCCAATGCGCGTATTTTTGATGCGGTTTGCGCCAATCTCGGCATCGATCCTGAAAAGACGGTCCGTACGATCGCGGACTATGGGAACTCTTCCGCTGCGACGATCCCGCTTTCGCTTTCGCTTGCCCATCATGCCAAGCCCCTCGTTCCAGGCGAGAAATTGCTGCTGACCGCGGCGGGCGCGGGGCTGACAGGCGGTGCCTGCGTGATTGGAATGTAAGCAAAATATTACGGATATAAGAATGGAAAGGCTTCTCGGTCGCTTGGTCGTCACGGCGGCGCAGGAAACGGGTGGCGCCGGAAGACCGCATGGCCAATGATCATGGCAACAATCGTGCTTGCTCGAATTTTCAGGCAAGCGCCAACAGCGATGATCAGAGAGGCGATGTCATGAAAACCCATTCGGTCACCATTCCGAGGTTGGTCGGCATGACGTCCGCAGAGGCGCGTGTCGCAGGCTATGACTGGAGAATTCTTGCCGATGAACTGAGCGATTTCGGTTGTGTGGTCATCGAAAACCTTCTGTCGCCGGAGGAGTGCCGGATGGTCGCCGCACTCTACCGCCAGGAGGAACACTTCCGCAGTCATATCCAAATGGCTCGCCACGGCTTCGGCAAGGGTGAGTATCGCTATTTCAAATATCCGCTGCCGGACCTCGTCGGGACTTTGCGCACCGCGCTCTATCCGCACCTTTCCAGCGTTGCCAACGAATGGAACGAACGCATGGGCGTCGACGAGCGCTACCCGCCCGATCACACGGCATTCCTCAAACAGTGTCATGAGGTCGGCCAGACCCGGCCGACGCCGCTGCTGCTGCAATACGTTTCCGGCGATTTCAATTGCCTGCATCAGGATCTGTACGGCGATCTCGCATTCCCGATCCAGGTGGCGATCCTTCTCTCCGAACCCGGGAAGGATTTCACGGGTGGCGAGTTCGTTCTGACAGAGCAACGTCCGCGCATGCAGAGCCGGGTTGAGGTCGTGCCTTTACGACAGGGCGATGCGGTCGCCTTCGCGGTTCACAACCGGCCGGTTAAGGGCTCCAAGGGCAATTATCGCGTCAATCTGCGGCATGGCGTCAGCCGTGTGCGCTTTGGCATGCGGCATACTGTCGGGATCATCTTCCACGACGCCAGATAGGAACGCTGTGGGGAAGGACGAGGCAGGCTGGTTTAGCAGATTTCAGGGCAGGAGTTCGGTTGCGTGTGGTCGGCAGTTTTGGTAAATTTTTCCTAAATGTCGACAGGACTGATGGAGCGATCTCCGCATGCCGAGCATCACACGCCGTTTCGAAAACTACATGAGGAACGGCATGCGCGGCTGGGCGCGGTCGCAGCCCGTTTTCATCAGGGCGCTGCTGTATCTGCCGTGCTTCCTGGAATTCCTCCTCGCGTACATCGTCTGCGCTGCCGCGATTGCCATCGTTTTGTTTCTGATGGCGATCGTTTCGGTATTCGGGCTTGATGCAGAGCGTCAGCCAAGCATGCGTTGACACGGAGTGGTCAGCGCGCTGCCCTCAAGGGCTGCTCGATATAATAGCTCTCGTAACTCTTGCGATATTTTTCCGCCGCGCCGAAATCGCTGTATTTCCCGAGCTCGTCCATATCTGTCTTGTTGAGCATCACGCCGAGAATCTTGGCGTTGAATATCGGATCGGAATGCAGCACGTCCCGGACCAGGCGGGACGGGGTCTTGCCCCATTCGATGACCATCAGAAAACCGTCGGCAAAGGGCGAAAACGCCTTGGCGTCGATGACGGGAGCGAGCGGGGCGAGATCGACGATGACATAGTCGAAGCTCTTGCGCGCATTCGCGATCAGATTTTCCATGCCTTGCGAGGCAAGCAGTTCGTTCGTATGGTAGAGATGTTCGCGCGGCGCAATCGGCAGGATTGCAAGCCGGGTCTGCGGATCGACTCTCAGCCCCGCAGTCCATTCTTCTTCACCCAGAACGGCTTCCACCAAACCTGTTTTCGGTGCCGGAGAAATCATTTTGCTGATCGCCGGATTCCTGAGGTCGGCGTCGATCAGGAGCGTGCGTTTGCCGCTGGCGGCAAGCAGCCCGGCAAAATTTGCGGCAATGGTCGATTTTCCTTCGCCTGGCAGCGCCGAGACGACACCGATCACCCGGTTGGGGCGGCCTTGCAGGATGACGTCGCTTGCAAGCTTGGCATTGCGTAGCGTTTCGGCAAACGCCGACCGCGGCGCTTCGACGGCAATCCGGGTCATGCGCGTCAGCGGAATTTTGGCATCGACCTGCGGATCGGCTTTATCCGGTTCCGGCTTGGAAAGGCGCTCTCGTGTCTTTTTCCAAAGAGTATCGGTCTTTTTTCCGATCAACGGCAGATAGCCGAGTGATTTGTGGCCGAGAACGAAGCGGACGTCTTCTTCCAGGCGGAAGAAGCGTTCGCGAAATTCCTGCAGGCCGGCGATGACGGCACCCAGCATGAAGCCAAGCACAATGGAAAGAGCAAGAACCATCGTCTTCTTAGGGCTGGATGGTGCCGTGGGAATGCCGGCATCAGAGATGATTCGCGCTTTCGCGATCGGGAAGGAGCGTTGCTGGGCTGCTTCCTCATAACGGCCGAGATAGGATTCATAAAGCGTCTTCAGCGCTGTCGCCCTTTGCTCCAGCTCGCGCAGGTCTACCAGCGACCGGTTGGCCTGCGAATTGCTGCCGACGACGCCCTCGATGCTCTGGCGCAAGGATGCTTCGCGCGATTTTGCGACTTCGAATTCGTTTTTGTAGCTGGCGGTGATCTGCTGCAGTTCCCGGAAAATCTGGCCGGCAAGCTCCGATTTTTCAGCCCTGAGAGCCACCGCCTGGGGATGATCGGCTGAGAAATTCTGGACGATGACCTGCTCCCGCTTGCTCACGGTCAGGTAACGCGTCCGCAAATCCTGAATGACCGAGTTGTCGGTCTGGTTCGAGGAAATGGTTGCATTGTTCACGGCGTTTTCGGCGCCCTGGTCGATGATCGACTTGAACTGGTTGTAGCGGGCGGAAGCGCTGGCGCTATCCGCCTGCGCGACGATCAGCTGGCTGTTGAGATCTGACAGTTGCTGCTCGGACATCAATTCGCCGCGGGCGGAAGTCAGGCCATTGTCTGCCTTGAATTTTTCAGCTTCCAGAGAGGCTGCCTGCGCGCGCTGGCGAAGGTCGGTCAACCGCTCCTGCAGCCAGACGGAGGCGCGCTCCGTGGCGTCGAAATTCGCGTTCAATTGATCGGTCAGATAGGCGTTGGCATAAGCGCGGGTGACGATGGCGGCAACCTTTGGATCGGTCGATTTGTAGGACAGCGCGACAACCGAGCTTCTGGCCACCCGTTCGACCGTCAGCCCCTGCTGAATATAGGCCGCTGCCATTTCACGCTTGACGTTCCGTGCGGCCGCTTCGGAAATTTCAGGCCGGCCGCCGAAGATCCCGACGACTGATCTGGCTGCCGATTTCACGATCGACATCAGGGATTGCGGCGGATTGAGAACGGTCTCGTTTCCGTCGAGTTTTTCCGCTTCGGTGACGCGCAGTGCCAGCTCGCCGGATTTCAGAATTTCGACGGCGCTGGAAAGCTGCGTGTCGGCCTGCTGGGCGCTCTGGGGCGAAGGAGCCTCTTCGGCATATTTCGACAGATTGTCATCGAGCAGGATCTGCGTCTGCGACGTGTAGACCGGGGTTGCAAACAAAAGGTAGGTGGCACCCAGGAGGAAACACGCGATAACACAAACAGCCACGACCCTCGAACGGCGCAGCGCAATCGCGGTCAGCCGGTTCAGATCGATGAACGAGTCGGACTCATCGCTGCGGAGCGATGGGACAGTGTTCAACGGAAGAGGTCTTTGATTCATGAGCCGTTTAGTCTCCGGGTACTTTTGCGTGGTCGTATCTCACCCCAAAACACGGCAGGGGTGAGACCAGATTTTTCGACGGCGCCAAACCGCCGAAAAATCATCGTATTCAGGCCGCCTGTATTGCCTGTTCGTGAGACAGCACCATCTCGCGAACGGATTCGAAGACGAGATTGCCAATGTCTGCGCGCGAAAGGGCAAAGGCGACATTGGCCTCGATAAAGCCCTGCTTGGAGCCGCAATCGAAGGTCCGACCTTCGTAGGGATGGGCGTGGAACGACTGGGTCGCCGAAAGGCGCAGCATGCCGTCGGTCAACTGGATCTCGTTGCCGGCACCGCGTTGCTGATGGGCGAGGATCGAGAAGATTTCCGGCTGCAGGATGTAGCGGCCATTCAGATAATAGGTGGACGGCGCCTCTGTGACAGGCGGCTTCTCGACCATCTGTGTGACTTCAAACCCATGGCGGGTCTTCTCGCCCATGCCGACGATGCCGTATTTCGAGGTCTCTTCAAGAGCGCATTGCTCGACTGCAACGACGTTGCCGCCGACATCATTGTAGAGATCCATCAGGCCGGCCATACAGCCGCGGGCGCCATAGGAAATCATATCGGGCAAAAGCAGCGCAAACGGTTCGTCGCCGATCAGGTCGCGGGCACACCAGACCGCGTGCCCAAGGCCAAGTGGCGCCTGCTGGCGCGTGAAGCTGACAGAGCCGGCAGCCGGCAGCATGCGTGTCAGCTCGGAAATCTGGGCATCCTTGCCCGATCGCGTCAGCGACGAGATCAGCTCCGGCACATCGTCAAAATGATCTTCGATGGCCTGCTTATTGCGGCCAGTGACGAAGACGATGTGCTCGATGCCTGCCTGCATCGCTTCCTCGACTGCATACTGCACGACGGGCCGGTCGACGATGGTCAGCATTTCCTTCGGCATCGCCTTGGTTGCGGGCAGAAATCGCGTGCCGTTTCCGGCAACAGGAATGACGGCTTTGCGAACGGTTTTGACAGGAGCCATAGAACTATCCTTTGTTTTTGTGCGGGCGGCTGCCCGGGGTGGTTCTATTCATCGTTTTCGGCGGGGTACCGAAAGGGCGAATTGCATTGAACGGCGCCATCAGGCGCCGCAGTCTGACGGCAATGGGCATCCGCAGATGCCGAATTGCCGCCGGATTTCTCCACGCGGTTTTCACCGCGCCGGAAAGGGATCGTGCCTTGATCTGATCGACCAGGATGACGAAGGAGCGTGCGTCCTCGATGCTTCGCTGGCGGCGGATCTGGGCTTCCATGGATGCCGCGTCCAGCCGGTGATTTTTCAGAAACTCGACATCGGCGGCCAGCATCGCATCCACCTGATGCAGCTTCAGCACCCGGGAAATGGAGCCGGTTCTGATGTAGTAGGTATAACCGGCGCTGGGCTCGACGGCACAGCGCCCGCCCTTCGCAAGGGCCGATGCCAGAAGCAGGTAATCCTCGCCGATCGGCAGGGTTTCGTCGAAACGAAGGCCGTGCTCTTCGAGGAAGCGTCGCTCGAAGATCGGCTTCATGTAGCCGTAATTGTGCTCTGACTGGAACAGCACGTTCGAACCGATGAACGCGGGAAGCGTCAGAGTGTCCAGAGCGGAAAGCTGCGCGTCTTCAAACATTCTCCGCGTTTCGCCGTCGAGCGAAATGACGTCAATATTGTCGACGACGATCTGCGCATCGGCCTGCTGTGCCCGCGCAATCATCCGCGCCGTGCGGCCCGGTGAAATCGCGTCGTCGGAATCGAGAATGACGATCCAGTCGCCGCGCGCGGCCGCTAGGCCCGCATTGCGTGCGCCGCCGGGGCCGCGGTTCTTTTCCAGCCGGATCAGCCGTACCCGCGGATCGGTGTAGGCATTGACGATCTCGGCGGTGTCATCCGGAGAGCAATCGTCGATGACGATGACTTCGACGCTGACGCCGGTCTGCGCCAGCGCGCTGTCGATAGCCCGTTCGATCGTATCTTGCGACTTGAACGCGGCGAGGATGAATGTTGCTTGCGGGTGCTGCTCCATCAGGACGACCTTGCCTCGGCTGTGCCGTACTGCTCGATTTCCCGCACGCCGAGAAGCCCGATGACGACACCGGCATGCATCGAGCAACGCAGGAAATATTGGTTCCGGCGAACGGGCGAAAAGATGAACGCTGCGCTGGCGAGCGCGCAGAAACCGCTCTTGGCAGAGGCAAGCGCCAGCTGGCGAATTTTGCCCGCCAGGCCGGACCCCGCATCAATCAGGCGGCCATGCGTCTGGCCGAAGCGGAACTTGCGTTTGGCAAGCCACGAAAAGGCCGCGCGCTTGGCCGGCACCGGCTCCTGAACCCAGGCGGCCGGCGCATAGGCAATCTTGCCTCCCATCCGGTGCATATGCGTGAAGAACTCGGTATCCTCTCCGCCGCTGCGACCGAGCGCGAGATTGAAGCGCCGCCCGGCCAGCGATGGCGCGGCGAGGCGCAGAAGCGCATTGCAGGTGTAGCCGGTGACGATCCGGTCGCCGACCCAGACCGGAAATGTCGAATGAAAGTCGCCCCGGCGCATCCAGCGCGGGGCGTCCTTGCTGTAGACCGCCTTGACCGGGCCAAGCACAACATCCGCGTGGGTCGCCTCTGCCGTTTCGATCAGCCTGATGATCCAGTCTTCGCTGGCCGTCTCGTCATCATCGATAAATGCAAGGAAATCCCCCTTGGCATTGTCGAGGCAGGCATTGCGGGCAATCGAGATATTGGAAGACGGGCAGTGAACATAGACGATTTCGTGCGGCACGGAGGCGCGCAAGGCATTCACCCGGCCTTCCGCACTTGGCGTGTCGTCGTTATCCGCCACAATGATCCGGATATCCGCACCATCGGGAACGGCCACAACAGCAAGCGAGCGCAGCGTCTGCTCCAGCTCCGGTCGCCGATAGGTGCACACTCCGATATCGATGCGGAGGCTATGCTCTTTCCGATCCATATCTGTCCTCATGAGGCAACCCGGCGATTGCGGAAGTCGAGAAGTTCGCGCCAGAAACCTGCAGACCAGGCGAAATGCATCACCATCGCGGAAACGGCGGCGAGCGGGCCGTAGGGGTTCTTTTCACCGAGCGCCATCCACACGCCGTAGCCGAGGCAGGCGATGGCCCAGAGGCCAAACGGAATGACGGCGGCCCAATTGATGATCGCGAGCAATGCACCGGCCACAACCGGCGCGACGGCCAGCGGCAGCATCTGACGGATGCTCGGCATGGCGCGGTGTTTCATGAAATTCTTTGCCCGACCGCGGCCATAGCCGAAATACTGGCGGAACAACGTGACTGCCGTGCTGCGCGGATAGTAGATCATGCTGGTCTTGTCAGTCATCCAGATCCGGTAACCGGCCTTGTTGAGGCGGTAGTCGAATTCGGCGTCCTCGTTGTGGCTGAACATCTCGTCATAGCCGCCGACGGACTGGAACGCGGAAATCCGCATCAGGGCATGATGACCATGATCGGCCCAGTGGCCGGCAGCGCCCGTGCGATGCTTTGAGCCGCCATTGCCGAGCTTGGAATTCTGCGCATAGGCCGTAGCCTTCTGGAATGTGCTGAAGCCGACGGTCTGCATCGCCACCACCACGGAGTCCGCACCGGTCGCAATCGCATCCTCCATCAGGCGCTGGCAATAATCCGCCGGATATTCGCCATGCGCATCGATGCGGATCATATATTCGTAATCCGCGCCAAGCGTTCCGACAGCGAGATTGACGGCAGCACTCTGAATCTTCTTCGGGTTGTCGAGCAGCCTGACCTTCGGATTGACGACGGCGATCCGCTGGACGATGTCGCGCGTGCCGTCGGTGCTTCCGCCATCGACCACGACGAGATCGGCATCGAGGTCTTGCATTGCGCCAGCGAGCTTGGCGATCAAGGCTTCGATATACTTTGCCTCGTTGAGACAGGGGATGACGATAAGGCCGCGGCCATGCTTCAGATCATCGGCTTTCATAGCAGTCCACCCTTGTTGCTTTGCGTTTGGGAAAGCTCTTGCATCGATGCGGAATGGGTGTCGTTCGCGCGGAGCGCTGCCAGCCGGTTGACCAGCCGCTGGCAATCAGCACGGTCGAAGACCCAGCTTTGCGAACCCGTCGCTGCGACCTTGCCAAATTCCTGGAGATAGCGTTCCGGCGTCATGTCGGCCAAAAGAGCAGCAAGTGCCGAGTTTTCGGCACGGTCCAGTACGAGGCCGATGTGCTTTGCACTGATAAAGCGCGCGGTTTCCGTACCGCGCATGGCAATCGGAACGGCATTGTAGCGGCATCCCTCGTAAAGCCGGTTCGGCAGGAGCCAGCTCGAGTTCAAACCTTCTTCAAAGAAGTCGATACCCCAGGAAAACTGCACTTCGTCATAGATCCGGGCAAGGTCCTCCGGATTCTTGTAGGCCCCATGAAAACTCATGAACGGTTCGTTTTCGACGAAGCCGTCAAAGTCGTCGAATTCCGAATAGGCGGGACGACCGCGCAGCACGACTTCGAATTTTCCGTCCATCGCGCGGGTGAATTCGGCGAGCAGCTTCAGCGACTTCCGGCATCGCAAGGCGCCAAACCAGCCGATCTTCCAAGGCTCACCGGGCTGCGGCGGACGGGGGCGGGCGGTTTGTATCGCTGCGCTGTCAGTGAGCTCGATCACCTGGTTTTCCAGAAGCAGCGTCGGCGCTTTCAGCCGGGAGATCGGCCGGAAATAATTCTCGACGAAGGCCGGCGAGCTGGTGACCAGCAGGCTGACATTCCGCCCCAGATACTGTTCGGCGGCACGAAGGGTTCGGCCGGCAAAGTCCTTGCGCAACAGGAGGCGGTGAATGTCCAGGCACTCGTAGATGATCGGAACATCGCCGCCAAAAATCGCATTTGCCCTATTGGCAAGGGCAAGCATTTCGAGATTGCGGGCGATGACGATATCGGGCTTCTTGGCCCCGCGAAGTTTGCGGCGCAGAAGCATCGCCGCCTTGGCGACTGCGGCGATCCTCTGGCCAAACCGTCCGTCCTTGGTGACGCCGAGTTCGATGACACCGCTCGCGGCAAGGGTGTCCGCGCCGCGCCGGAAGCCCGCCACTGTCACCTTTGCACCACCCGCCTCAAGCGTCAGGGTCCTGCGTCTGATCGCCGGGTCTGCTACATCATGTGCCAGGTACAATACGTCCAGCATGAAAACTTCCTGTTTTCCGCTCAGCCTGCGCTAAGCCTAGTTCAGTTTTTTGTGCGCCGCAACATTCCTGTTGCGGATGCGAACAAGCTTCAGTCGAGTGTGCAGGTGATGGATTCCGGAAACAGGCATTTTTCGCCGGGTGTCGTGAAGGCGACGCGGTCGATCTGCATCTTTGCGAGGCCCTGATAGTCGAACTTGCCCATCCAGTCGCTCAGGGTGTCGGTACCCCAGAGGCTGAAGAAGATTTTCTGGTCGTTGACGGGAATCTTTGCAGGATCGGTAACATCCTGCACCAGAGTGCCGTTGAGGTAGTAACGCAGCCGGCCCTTCTCCCAGACAAAGGCATAATCGTTGAAGTCAGCATTGGCGCCGCCAGCGATATCCACCAGCTTCTCGTTGCCGCCCTTGGCGGAAATATACTGGTTGACCTGGACCTTGCCGGAATCCTTGCCGAGCACCTCGAAGTCGATCTCGTCATGGGGCTTCTTGTCCGTCGGTCCGATATAGGTGAAGAAGGCGGAGTTCAGGCCGGAGCCATCGGCCGTCTTGATGCGCGCCTCATAAGTGCCGTAGCCGAAGCGCTTGCGGGTCTGGATCTCGCCACAGGCGTAGTCGCGCTTGCCAGTTTTGCGTTGTTCGAAGGCTAGCTCGAGCACACCGTTTTGAACCGAGACCTGCTTTTTCGACCAGGTGCAGTTCTGATGGGCGCCATTGTCCCAGCCGTCCGAAACGTACCAGATCTTTCTATCGATCTTGTCGAAATTCTCGACGAAGGAGGTGCCTGCGTTTGCGTCCTGCGCAAAGGCCGACACGGGAAGTCCCGCGAAGAGAACCGCAAGAGTGGCGAGCGTTTTTGAGATCGATTGTGTCATCGTGTCACTTTTTCCTCTGGGGAATAGGTATCGGACCAGCCCTTCTGGCTTGCCCCGCTCTCCTGCGTCCGCTTCGGTGCGGAACGGGAACCGCCCGCTCGACTACCGGTCAAAACGGCATGCAGCCGCGGCGTCATGCGCTTTGCGACATTGTGCGAGGCGACGAGAATGAGGAGGGCAAGGATCGGCGTCGAAAAGTAGAAGAGCGGATAGAGCCCGGGATGTGCCGCCCGGTTCCAGATCATCCAGAACGCGATCAGCAGCGGGTAATGGGCGCAAAAGATCCAGAAGCTCAGGCCTTCCGATTGGGAGAGCCGTTGTCCGAGGCGTGAGCGAATGAGGATCGCCGAGATTGCCCAGGAGCCGACAATGCCGCAAATCGCCGTCAGGCTGCGCAACATGTCGATCCAGACCGGATAGTCGGGGCCTGTCCAGTAAAGCGCGGTCGCCAGCGTCACGGCTGCCGCGAGAAACAGGGCGGCTACTTTTTCCGCATGCGGATCAAGCATCCGGATATCGATCTTGTGCAGGCTCGCATAGATGCCGCAACTGAAACCGAACAGGATCGACTTTTTCAGAAAAATGCCGTTGGGGACCGGAAACACCGCGTAGACGAAGAAGATCGCCAGCATAGTTAGCGGGTACCGCTTGATCAGAATGCCGAGAATGGGCGCGAGCAGGATACAGAGTACCAGGTCTCGCAGGAAATAGAGCGGAACGTTGATCGGCAGACCTTCGATCGCAAAGGCGAGCGTCACCAGTTCGCGCGGTGTCGCGTTGATTGCGTCGGGAAGATAGCCAAAACCGAGACCGCTTCTCTGCACGATGAGAACAAGTGCCAGAAAGGAGAGATTCCAGATCAGGAATGGGAGCAGAACCGTTCGTGCCTTCGAGCGAATCGTCTTGCCGTAGTCGAAGGCATCAAGCCCTCGCCGGAACAGAAGATAGCCGGAAATCGCGCTCAGACACGGCACGCCGACGCGGAAAAGACTGTCGCCCAGGAAGACACGGATCCAGTCGACGAAGCCGTTGTCGCCGAGAAATGGGCTGGTCTGCGGATCATAGGGAACGTGTACGAAGACAATTCCAGAGATGAGCAAGATGCGCATCAGATTGATCCGCGATGATATGTTCGCGTCGATAACCAAGACGACACCCTCTGTTCGGCCGCTCTCTCCCCAAAGCAGCGGTTTCAACCAGAGCAGGCTTCAACCTGCATCTCGAAAGATAGGGCAGTACTCCTCGAAAAATATGGCGATGCAGCAGAAAAATTCAGTTTTATGCTGCAATGCACGCAATCATGGAGAGAAAAACTGTCGGCAGGGAATGTTCGATTTCCGCTCGGCATCCCGAAAAATTGCGTGAGGGTATGGTGTTGCGGAATATCAGAATATTCCAATAGAGGCGCACTGGCAGCGATGTCCCCGCGCGAAAATTAGCTATGGAAATGCGCCATTTTGCACGTCTCGGTTTATGAACTCGTTCCGGTGCGTGTGAGCGTGTGTCGAAATAAGGCGCCTGTGCAACCTCACGGACATGCTTTGCCATGGTTCACGCGGGAGTGTTTTTTGCCCCGCCGCGACCTCGCCTGTTTTTGACGAGCTGGTAGATTTTCATCAGCAGCGGACGCTCAGAAAGAAGCACGAAGACGACATAGATCAATCCGCCGATGACGGCACCTACGAGAATTTGCAGGACTGGATTTGGCATGAGAGAGCCGAAAGTATCGAGCAGGTAGCGAACCGCGAGCGCCATCGCCAGTGCCATCAGCATCGGGCGGCTGCTGATATACAGGCCCGTGAAGAACGGCGTCCCGTCCGCCCGGAAGACCGCCCACGAATAACCGACCAGCGTCACGGCATTGACGATGCAGAGCCAGATCATCGCGTCGATCAGAGTGCCCGTGCTTGCGCCATAGGCGACCGCGGCGGTGGTCACGATCGCGCGGATGATGGCCGACCAGAACAGTGCCCGGCCATGGCCAACGCCTTTGAGATAGGGAATGAAGGTGCTGCAGGGCGTGAGGATGCCCTTGGAAAGAGCCAGCAATCCGAGCACCGGCCACGCATAGGCCCATTGCTGGCCGAAGAGCACGCGCATGGACGGCTCGGCCAGTGCCCAAAGGCCGAACATCATTGGTGCCAGAAGCACCGTGGTCACCTGCGTCGAGAACATCAGCGCTTGCGACCGGCGCTCCTTGTCGTCCATCATACCGCTGAAGGCGGGAAACAGAACGCCCATGACAGCCGAAAGCACGACTTGGTTCGGAATGCTGGCAAACCGGTTTGCGGCCGAATAGGCACCGGCATCGGCAAGGCCGAGATAGCGCGAGATGATCACCATCGGGGACTGGAAGGTGATGAAGTTGGCAACTTCCGAACCCATCATACCGAGGCTGAACCGGCTCAATCCGAGGACGCGCCCGGGGTGGAAGACGAAGCGCGGCATATAGTGCGAGACAGCGTAGAGCCCGCACAGGCGCACAAGAGCGGAGACGAAAAGCTGTGCCATCAACGCCCAGACGCCCCATCCGAAAATTGCCAGGACGACGGCAACGATTGCGCCGAGCGATTCGGAAATCATGCTCCAGACGGCATCCTTGCTGAAGTTCATGCGCCGGGCGAGCAGCGAATAGGCAACGTCGCCGCCGAGTTGAAGCGGAATAAGAAAACTCATGACTTTCAGCAGGTAAGCCGCTTCCGGAGCGCCCAGAAGTGCGGCAAAGAAGTCCGCCCAGATGAAAAGCCCAAGGGCCATCAGGCAGGAAATCGCGAGGTTTGCCCAGAAGACGGAGTGGACCGTTTCCATCTCTTCCTCGCGCTGGATGACCAGCGCCGAGGTCAGTCCGGCCCCGCCTATCATGGCCAGAAACTGCACCACCGTGAGCGCCACGGCGACAGCGCCGAACTCCTCCGGGGTAAGAATACGGGCCAGAATTGGCACGGTGACAAACTTAAGCCCGAATGTACTTGTCTTGGATAAAATGCTCCAACCGACATTGCTCGTGACGGATTTGACGTTAACTGTAGGGGGCATGGCGTAAATCCTGTGTAGCGATGGGGAGGATCAAGGCAGGGGAGAGAGGCGCGGGAGGCGCAGCCTGAGGGAGGAGACCAGCAACATCTTCTAGACAAACCGCAAGGACGAAAAGATGGCGAAATTTACGGTTATCATTCCTTACTACCAGAAACAGGCTGGAATTCTGCAACGGGCGCTGGAGTCCGTTTTCGCGCAGAGTTACCAGAATTTCGATATCATCATCGTCGATGATCAGTCCCCTTTCCCGATAGAAGGCGATCTCGATAGCCTGCCGGAGAAACAGCGCGCGCGCATCAGCGTGATCAAACAGCCGAACGCCGGGCCGGGCGGAGCGCGTAACACGGGCCTCAACAATGTTACGGCGCAAACCGATTTTGTTGCCTTCCTCGATTCCGACGATCTGTGGACGAGCGATCATCTGCAGAATGCGCAGGAGACGATGACACGCTTCGGATCGGACTGCTATTGGGCATCGATCACCGGCGGTGACGACTTCTACTATCACTATGACATGGTCGAATTGGAAAAGACGGAGAAGGTCACGCGGCTTTCCGAACGCCCGCTGGTTCTTGAAATTCCGGAATTTCCCAAGGTCATGCTCCGGGATTGGAGCTTTCTGCATCTGTCCTGCATGGTCATCGGGCGAGAGCTGTTCGAGACCGTCCGCTTCGAAGCGGCGCTTCGCCTGGCGGCGGAAGACGTTCTTTTCTTCTGCGATTGCGCCATTGCTGCCAGACGGGTCATCCTGTGCAACGAGCCAGGTGCGGTGCGGGGAGAGGGCGTCAATATCTTCCACAGTATCGATAGCGATTCTCCGCAGTTTCTGTCGCAGCAGTTCAATACCTGGGTTGCACTCGATACATTGGAAGGGCGCTTTCCAAGCAGAACAGCGGAGGCCGCCTCCATCCACTCCTACAAGCGTACCGCAAGGAAACAGGCTCTCTGGAGTCAGGCGCGTCTGGTCAAGCGACGGAAGATGCCGCAGTTTAATCTCCTTGCACGTTGGGTCTGGCGCGACCCCAGACTGTTGCAAAGCGCGCTTCAGCTTGCCGTCGGCAAATTATCACGTTAACCTTCGCAGGTGCAGCATTTTTTTGCTGTGCACAACGGAGGTATGCGACGGCTCAGGCATGTCGTGTCTTTTCAAGCCCCTTGGCAATGCAGACGGAGATGGTCATGGACCCCTATTACTGGGAATCGCAGCACGGAAATTTTGGCGACGACCTCAATCTGTGGCTATGGGATTTCTTGATCCCGGGCTTTCGTGACGTTCACGCCGAAACCCTTCTCGTCGGCGTCGGTACGGTGCTCAATCGCGTGCTTCTGCCGGAGGGCAGGCACAAGCTGGTGCTCGGCAGTGGCTTCGGCTACGGCACGCTGCCGGATATGAGTGACAAAAACGAATGGGACATCCGCTGCGTTCGCGGGCCTCTGACTGCGCAGAAGGTGGGCATTGATCCAAAGCTCGGCATCATCGACCCGGCCATCATGGTCGCCGAAATGCCCGAGTTCAAAAACCTGCCGAAGAAGCACAAGAAGAGTTTCGTTCCCCATTGGGAATCGGCCGCTGCCGGCATATGGCCGGTCATTTGCGGAGCCGTTGGCCTGCACTACATCGACCCGCGCGGCGACGCCAAGGAGGTCATTCGCGACATTGCCCAGTCGGAATTGATCGTCGCGGAATCGATGCACGGCGCGATTCTCGCCGATGCCTTCCGCGTGCCGTGGGTGGCGGTCACGACCTCAAGCAGTATCAACAGCTTCAAATGGAGCGACTGGGCCCAGACCGTTGGTGTAACCTATCGTCCACGTCACGTTCCGGTATCAACTCGAGCCGAAGCAATCGCCAAGGGCGCGCGTTTCTGGGGCATGGGCTTCGACAGCAAGCAGCCGGCGCTGGAGGATCCGAACAAACGGCAGATCGACGACAGTGCGATGATTGCCGTGCGCGACCCCAAGCAGACGTCGCTGCGCGTTGCCACCAAGCAGCTACTCGCAGCGCCATCGGCCCTGTCGCTATGGCAGGCGGCACGCGCCGCTCCGCAACTCAGCGCAGATGACGTTCTGGCCGAGCGAAAAGTACGTTTTCTGGCGGTTATCGAGAGCGTACGTCGCGACTATTTCTAAGCCGCGGCCACACTTCACACTTGCCCGTCGTCACCCTTGCCTCATACGGCAGGTGATGGCGGCTGCAGGAGGTAGCGCAAACCTCCCGACCCGCCCAGAGCCACAGGTGCCGCATCGGACCGCTGGCGGAAGCGTTCCGTCTTGTCGGCGAATATCCCGCCGGCGATCGCCGGGATCGCGGACGGCTTGCCAAGTGCATAGAGCAAGGCGGCTTTTGAACCGGACTGCCGCTTGATGTCGAGGAATTCCCGAAGCTCGTATCGCCCGCGAATATGACGCTCATGCTGGGCAATCAGCGCTCTCGCCTGGGGCGAAAGGTCCGTCTGCGTCAGAATTGCCCTGTCGGCCTCGTAAAGGCGCTTGAGATCGATCGTACGGTGGCTGCTGCTTAGCGAATCACCGCGAACGACGGCACCGTAACCACAACTGTGGATGATCTTGTAGCGCGCGCCCTTTGTCAGCGCGCGGGCGTAGAGGTCGTAGTCTTCGCCCAGCCGCAGGCTTTCCTGATAACGAAGCTGGTGTGCATCCAGAAAATCACGCCGCATCAGGGGCTTTAGAAATCCGATCTCTCCGCGCCGGACTCCGCGTTTGGAAATATTGCCCTCGATGAACTCGCTCAGGTCGAGGATGCGGGGCGCCGCCGGGAAGGCCTCAAGTGCAAGATGGGCACTCGATGCCTTTTCCTCATCGACGAAGGCAATGTTGTCGGCAATGAAATCCCATTCCGTTTGGGACAGGAGATTGCTCAACCGGCCTGGAAAAAAGAAATCATCGGCATCAAGGATCGCAAGCACAGGCGCCTTTGACGCCGAAATGGCATGATTGCGGGCTGCGGCCGGGCCCTTGTTGACCTCGAAGCTGACGACGGTCAGCCTGCCGGTTCCGTCGTCCACCCGGCGGGAAACATCCGCCGTACCATCGCTTGATCCATCATCGACGACGACAACCTCCGCGGTCTCTGGCTCTGCCAGCGCCGATATAATGGCACGGCCAATCGTCTCGGCCGCGTTCTTCGCGGCGATGATGACGCAGACGTCAGCATTCGGTTTCATGATCGCATTCCTCTATCGCTGTCATGCCGAACCTAGGTCGGCTTTGGACGTGCGACAAGGCATTATGTTGCATGTGCGAAGAGTTGGCGATGTCCTGTGCAATGCCGAAGGCGAACCGAATCAGCGAAAATCAGGCAGCTGAGGATGGTTCAGCAACGCGTTCAGGAGTTGAAATGGCCGGGATTGTTCGGGACATGGAGAGTTTTCGACTCCTTGTCGTCACCAGCCGATGCGGATGCGGCAGGCTGACCGGACACCAGCTTCCTGCGATCCCTGCTTTCTCTTGCCACCAATACCAGAACAGCAATGAAATATCCGGCCTGCAAGAGCACTGCACAGACCAGTGTCTGCCAGGCAGTCGTCCAGGCGGAACCGGTCAGTATGAAGGTCACGATGGCAAAGACGCCCAACGCCCCGATCATGCTCACGAAAACGCGTGGTGCAAACATCAGGACGCCCTCAAGGCTATGTCTTGATTTACAGACATCATGGAAAAAACCACCTTCTCCTCTTAGGCTATTATTAACATATCGAACATGCTTTGTGGTTTCAACCGCCACGGAAACAAGAATGTTCCAATATGATTACCTCGTTTACCGGATGAATTCTTAGCCCGCATTTAAATTCATCTGTCGATTGCGTGATAATCGGCAACATTTTTGGTGCAGTCGCAACGGCAACGTTGCAGACAGGTTCCGGGCAAACGGCCACGCCATGAACACGGCCGAGAATATGTCACAACAGATTCGGCCACATTTGGCGGGTGCATCGCCTTATAGGGTACAATTTTTGCGGGTTATTCTGTTTTGCTTAATCTGGCAGTGGCAATAAACACGCATTTGAGATCAACTTTTGTTACAAAATTAGCATTTCTTAATAAAAAATGTGCAGTGCGAAAAAAATGCTGCGTTGCAAAATTTCTGGATCGGCAAAAATATCTGATGTATGAATTTTTAATTATAAGAAATGTTAAATATATTCATCGACCTAATTCGATTTAAAACAGGGTTATGTCTACCGTAATCGCTGCGTGATCTAAGTCGAATTTGAATTTAAGCTATTTTGCATTTCAGATGAATGGTGCGCTTAGGCGATCGCTTGAATTAATAATTGTGGCTTCGATTTTCAGCTTTGTGGCAAACCTGCATTTGCGGAGAGGGGGGGCTAATCCTTGCCTTTAAAAATCAAAATCTGCCTCTACACTCCCAGATGCAATTCAAACTGCAATTGAACCCACGTGCCCTCAGGGGACCCGACCAATCGCCAACCCAAATGGAGTTATCTCCCATGAAGTCTGCGACTCGATCGGCAAGCTCGCCGTATTTTACAAACATCGAAACCGGGGGACACCGGCCGATAGGGGGAATATCAAAAAGGGGTTTCGATATCTTCGCCGCGTCATTGGCGCTCATCTTCTTCAGCCCACTCTTTCTGCTTCTTATGGCGCTGGTGAAGTTTTCCGATGGCGGCAAGGTATTCTACGGACATCGTCGTATCGGCCATAACGGCCGCTTCTTCCATTGCCTCAAGTTCCGGACGATGGCGCCGGACGCCGACAAGATACTGCAGGATCATCTGCACAAGAATCCCAAGGCATACGAGGAGTGGCAGGCGACCCGCAAACTGCAGGACGATCCGCGTGTCACTGCCGTAGGAAGTGTCCTGCGCAAACTCAGCCTGGATGAGCTGCCACAGCTTATCAATATCATCCGCGGCGAAATGAGTGTCGTGGGACCGCGCCCGGTGGTGGAAGACGAACTCGAACTGTACGAGCATTCGGCGGTCTTCTATCTGCAATCCCGACCAGGCCTCACCGGGCTTTGGCAGGTGAGCGGACGCAACGATGTTTCCTATGCCACGCGTATCGCCTTCGATACGCATTACGTGACCAACTGGTCGCTCTTCAACGATGTGGTCATCGTTGCCAAGACAATTCCTGCTGTCTGCCTGTCCCGAGGCAGTTACTGATCACAGTGTCAGCTCGAATAAGCCGCTTCCGTCAGAACGCCGGGATCGGCTTTGGTATTAAGTGAGGAATTTTCATGAAAAGAAGTCTTTCTACAGGACTTCCCGCCCTTGGCCGTAAAGCCTGGGGCGCAGCGCGTCTTTCTGCCCTCGCCCTCGCAATCAGCGTCACGGGCGTTCCTGCGGCTTTCGCCGACGACTATACGCTCGGTGCCATGGACAAGCTGAGAATACGCGTCGCGGAATGGCAGACCGCCGAAGGTTCCGTCAGGGACTGGTCCGCCATCAGCGGCGATTATACGGTCGGCGCATCCGGCGGCATTTCCCTGCCTTTCCTCGGCACGGTGCCTGCTTCCGGAAAGACGACTTCTGAAATTGCCGACGAGGTCGGGCTGCAGCTTCAAAAGCTGTTCGGCCTGCCGGACCGCCCGTCCGCCTCCGTAGAGCTCGCCCAGTACCGGCCGATCTATCTGGCGGGGGACGTTCAGACGCCTGGCGAATATCCCTTTGCACCTGAAATGACGGTTCTGAAAGCCGTCAGCCTGGGTGGTGGTCTGCGTCGCGCCGAAAGCGGCCAGCGCTTTGCGCGCGATTTCATCAATGCACAGGGCGATTCTTCCGTGCAGATCGCCGAAAGAAACCGGCTGCTTGTCCGGCGTGCGCGGTTGCAGGCGGAAATTGCCGAGAAGAGCGACATCGTTATTCCGCCGGAGTTGAAGGGGGCTGCAGATGCCGCCGGTCTCGTCGAAAGCGAGAAGGCCCTGATGGTCTCCCGTGACAAACGCCAGAAGCTCCAGCTGACCGCTCTGGCTGAACTGAAAGCGCTTCTGCAGAGTGAAATCGAGGCGCTCGGCAAAAAATCGGTCACCCAGACCCGGCAATTGGAACTCGTTATCGAAGACAAAGGCCGCGTCGACGTTCTGGCGGAAAAGGGGCTGGCTCTCAGCGCCCGCAAGCTCTCCGTCGAGCAGCGGGCGGCCGATCTGCAGGCAGCTTTGCTTGACATCGACACAGCCTCGCTTAAGGCCAAGCAGGACGTCAGCAAGGCAAGCCAGGACGAAACCAACCTGCGCAACGACTGGGATGCGCAGCTTGCCGAGGAACTGCAGAACACCGAATCCGAGCTGGATACGCTTTCTCTGAAGCTGATCACCAGCCGCGACCTGATGACGGAAGCGCTTCTGCAATCGGCCGATGCGTCGCAGACGCCGAGAGCGGGCAATGCCGTAGACATCAGTTATTCCATCATTCGCCAGAAGGACGGGAAATCCACGAAAATCGCGGCAGATGAGGGTACGCCCGTGCAGCCGGGTGATGTCGTAAAGGTCGAACCTGCGCTCAACACCCAGTAAGGCGGTTCGCATGAAGATTGCAAAAGCCAGCCTGGTGAGGCCGGGCGAAAACCTCCTCTACGGGGTTTTCGCCCTCACTGTTTCCTATTTCGTCTTCGCCTATTCCGGACGTTTCGGCCAGGTCTCGATCCTGCTTTACTATGCTGTCTGGCTGCCTCTGGTCCTGATCGATTACCGGCGGGTGCTGGGAAACTACGTCAAATACAGCTGGATCTTCGCCTTTGCGGTCTTCGCCTGCCTCTCCGTATTCTGGTCGGCGGCGCCCGGCACGACAGCGAGAGCCGGCGTACAATATCTCTCTCATGTCATCTGCGCGCTGATTGCCATGCGGACGCTGGATATCAGGACCCTGACGCTCGGCTCGGTCGCGGGGGCAGGCGTCGTGCTGCTCTATTCATTGTTGTTCGGCGTTTATCACTTCGATCCACTAGACGGGACCGTCAGCTTCGTTGGCGCTTTTGCCTCCAAGAACCAGCTCGGATTCTATGCGTCGCTTGCTGTGTTCTTCAGTTTCGCAGCCGTTTTCATGCTCGGGCAGCGTGGGCTCTGGCTTCCGGCTTGCGGCGTGGTCGGTCTTCTCGCCGCCTACTGTCTGCACGCCTCTCAATCCGCGACGTCCGTTCTCACCACTGCGGCCGTCATCGGCCTCACCATCGGTATGCGGGTCTTTTCACTGCTTCCGCCGAGAAACCGCAAATTGCTGTTCATCGCGGCTGCGGTATTCGGTGTCATTACAGTGATAGGCGCCGTCTACGGCGGCGCGATCGACAGCGTTCTTGGAGCCTTCGGCAAGGACTCGACCCTCACCGGCCGCACCTATCTCTGGCAGCAGGGGATTGAGGCCGCGATGGCATCGCCGGTGATCGGCGTCGGTTATCAGGCTTATTGGGTGCAGGGGTTTTCCGAACCGGAACGGCTGTGGGAGGAGTTCTTCATCGGCTCCCGTAGCGGTTTTCACTTCCACAATACGTTCATCGAAACAATGGTGGAAACCGGCGGGGTTGGGCTCTTTCTCCTGGCCGGCCTTCTTGTTGCCGGCCTCTTCGGCCATCTGAAGAGGGTGTTGAGTGAGATACAGGGCTCAGAGCCCCTCGTGCTGTTCGGTATTTCCGCCTTGCTCTTCGTGCGTGCGTTCGCCGAAATCGACGTCATCTTCCCCTATCAGATCGGCTCGTTCCTGCTTTACGTCAGCGTCGGGAAGTTGACCATGCCGGCTCCCCGAATGGTCTCATTCCAGGCTTTGAACGTCACCGGCGAGACTATGCGGTCCATGATCAATCCGATGGGCGCAGGTTCTACCTATCCGAACAGATAGACGCCTTCCGTCGATCTCAAAAACCGAAGACGTCGATTGGCTCGCTCAGGCCCCTCAGCAGGTGGGAGCCGAGATTTTCGAGTTTTGCCTCGCATCCAGCCATTTCCACGAATGCCCGTGACAGCAGGACCGGGCGCTTGATCTCCTTGGTCAGGCTTTCGAGTCGCGAGGCGATGTTGACGGTCGGGCCGATGACGGTGAAGTCGAGGCGGCTGCGGGAGCCGATATTGCCATACATCACGTCGCCCACATGAACGCCGATACCATACCCGAGGCCCCCGTGCCCTTTTTTCAGGTTCTCCTCGTTCAACGCCGCCATGGCGGTCTGCGCCTCGCGGATGGCTGCGAGAAGATCCCGGCAGGCATTGGCGTTGCTGAGCGGGAAGATCGCCAGAAGGCCGTCACCCATGAATTTCAGGATTTCGCCGCCATGCCGTTCGATCGGTTCCGCCATCGCATCGAAATAGCCGTTCAGAAGCTCGATGACATCATCGCGCGGCCACATGTCCGAGATGCCGGTAAAGTCGCGCAGGTCGCAGATGAGGATGGCCGCGCCGACCGTCACGCCGCTGCCGCGCGTCGTGGCGCCCGCGAGAATCTGTTCACTGGCATGCGGGCCGACATAGGTTTCGAGCAGCGTCCGGGCGAGGCGGTTCTTCAGGCGGATTTCGCTGACCAGCGCAAAGGCCGGCAGCAGATCGGCCAGAGCAGCAATATCGTCATCGCTGAACCCGCCGGGCCTGTTGCTCGAAAAGGTGATGATGTGGCGTTTGCCCAGTGTGTGCTTCAAGGGCCAGGCGACGTAATCGGTATGCCCTTCGGCGCGCAGCTCGTCATAGAGCGGATAGGGCGGGGCGTCCACGAAGGCGGGTTCGAGACGTTGTCGAACCACGCTTGCGCCGCTGTGGAGATCGTTTACCGGGCTGTTGCGATATCGGGCGGTATCTTCGACGCCGTAACCGAACGTCTCGATGTTTGCCTCCTTCATGCCTTTCAGCCAGAGAATCCGCGCGCCCAGCCATTGTGGGTGAAGGATGCGGAAATGCAGTGTACCACGGGAGACCGGTATACCCGCTTGATTGAGCCTGTCGCACATCTCGACAAAGATATTGTCAATGAAACGCTCGTCGCGCGTCTCGGTCATCAGCCATTCGATGATGCCGCTGCTGTCGGCCGGCATTATGTCTGCACTCTCGCGGTGCAGGCTGGAAGTGGCGCTGGCGGGAACTTGCATAACTACACCCCATCAATGGTCTTCGGTGTTTCGAACCGTAAACTTAGTGACGGAGGGGCCGGAATACCAGTGCGGGAATTTGCCTATTTGGCCTACGCAGGTGGCCAGCATCGGTCTTGGTGGGCAGACGAGCCTGCCAAAGCTTTGGGCGGCTGACGAAAGACCATCAACCAGATAGAATCATGGCGTCGACCGATGAGCCGACGCCATGAGATATGCTTTATTTATGCAGCCGCCGAAACGCTGCCTGCGGTCGGAACTTCGGCGATCGTCTTCAGGATTTGGGAGGCGATCTGGTAGGGGCAGCCTTGGCTGTTCGGGCGGCGGTCTTCCAGATAACCCTTGTAGCCGTTGTTGACGAAGGAATGCGGAACGCGGACCGATGCGCCGCGGTCAGCAACGCCGTAGCTGAACTTGTTCCACGGCGCGGTCTCGTGTTTGCCGGTGAGGCGCTTGTCGTTGTCCGGGCCGTAAACGGCGATGTGGTCCAGCAGGTTCTTTTCAAAGGCCGCCATCAGGGCTTCGAAATATTCCTTGCCGCCGACTTCGCGCATGTACTTGGTCGAGAAGTTGGCGTGCATGCCGGAACCGTTCCAGTCGGTGTCGCCGAGTGGCTTGCAATGGAACTCGATGTCGATGCCGTATTTTTCCGTCAGACGCTGCAGCAGGTAGCGTGCCATCCAGATTTCGTCGGCAGCGCGCTTGGAGCCCTTGCCGAAAACCTGGAATTCCCACTGGCCCTTGGCCACTTCGGCATTGATGCCTTCGTGGTTGATGCCGGCTGCGAGGCAGAGATCGAGATGCTCCTCAACGATCTTACGGGCGACATCGCCAACGCTCGAATAGCCAACGCCGGTGTAATACGGACCCTGCGGAGCCGGGTAGCCGGTTTCCGGGAAGCCGAGCGGGCGGCCGTTCTTGTAGAAGAAATATTCCTGCTCGAAACCGAACCATGTGCCTTCGTCGTCAAGGATGGTCGCGCGGCTGTTGGACGGGTGCGGCGTGACGCCATCCGGCATCATCACTTCGCACATGACGAGAGCGCCGTTGGTGCGGGCCGGGTCCGGGTAGATCGCAACCGGCTTCAGCACGCAATCCGAGCTGCGGCCTTCGGCCTGCATGGTCGAGGAACCATCGAAGCCCCAGAGCGGCAGCTGCTCGAGCGCCGGGAATGTATCGAATTCCTTGATCTGGGTCTTGCCGCGAAGGTTCGGGACCGGGGTATATCCATCGAGCCAGATATACTCGAGCTTAAATTTCGTCATTTCTAACCTCTCATGGGTTGATGATGCGCAGCACTGGAAAGTTAAAACGCGCTGCGCCGCCAACGGCTGGCAAGTTATATGCACGGGTCATGCCAGTTTGGGCTGGCGATGGCTCGTCCGCCGATTTTTGCTGAAAAGGAGGCGAGGCGGGGCTCCGGTGGAACTGCGAACGTAGAGTTGGTCGGGAAATGTGAAATCACTGACGAAATTGAGCTTTCAGCTATCAATTTCCATCTTTTCTACGTGTTTCGCCCCCGGTTTTGGAGAAAAGCAACGTCCATTGCGCAAATTTTACGCAGAACTTGCGACAATTTGACTTGAGTGCACACGCACAAAATTTACCGCGAAAAACCCCAGAAAAATTCGATGCCTAAAAAATAGCCTACTTTTTAGGCTAAATGATTTTTTTTTAATCAATCCGCGCAAATCACGCGCAAGTCTGCTATGGTGCGCACAAGCAGGCCCGGTGAGGCCTGTGAGAAAAAGAAAAGTGGATATTATGGCAATGATGTCTCCGGCCGACACGGCCAAAATTTATGAGTTCCCCGCCGGTGGGCGGAAGTTGGGCGGCCGCCGCTTCGAGCAGGCCGCGACAGTTGCAGATTTTCGCCCGAAGCATGTCCTGACGGTCGATTACAGCAACTGGTATCATGACGAGGCCATCCGCGAGGACCAGAAGCCGAAATCCTGAACTGCCGGTGGGCAGACTGCGGTTGCCGCGCTGTAAATTCGCGGAAATCGCCGCGCTATGCGCTGAACTTGCGCGTTGAATACATTTCCGCGCATATCCAATCGGGCGCTTGAGAGAGCATCGCCAAGTCATACTCAAAATCAGAATACTTTGGTGCGTGAAGCTGCGTTCAGAATGAATGCCGCCCAGTTGCGCCGCGTTGTACTGTAGCCGTCCTTTTTTCATCCAGGATCGCCACCTGTCCGCCGGGGAGATTTCCCGGCGTTTCACGCTCGGCTCAACGTCTTTCGCGCGAGTGGCACATCAGAATTTATGGTTAACAAATACGTCTGATGGTTGAGCCGAATGTGACGCTATTTTAACGATTCAAGCGCAAATTAGAGCAGAGTCGCCTTTCGAACGGATCAAAACTGCTTCTGATCCGTTGTCCGCTAGGAGATTTGGCGCAATCGGCAACATTGTCTTGCCGGAGCGGGCGAAGATCGCCGCAGGTCGGGAACCATAGGGTCTCCCGCATTCCTGCGGAGTAAAGGATGCTCGACATGACTGACCACATCATGAAGACGCTCTTGAACATCATGGCAGCGCTTTCGTTCGGCGCCTTCATGATTTTGTTCGTCGTTTTGTGACTGCAAGCTGAGCCGAACCGGCTCACGGATAGAGATAGTGTGCGTCCCATTCGTCATGTGGGATGAGGTCACCGATCTTGTAGTTGAACGACAGCACCTCGATATGGTCAGGGCCGGTGCTGCATTTGTATTTCAGCTTGTACCATTCCCCCTTGCTGCGAAAAACAGCGCCCGGCGCTTTAATCTGGTCATCCTCGACGATCGGATCCGCGAACGTATAGGCGATCACCTTGTCGGGCTTGAAGGATGTCTTGTCGGCATTGATCTTCCACATGGCCTCGGTGTCGCAGCGTTGTTCCAGGCGGGTCTGCGGGTCCAGTTTCTCGAATTGCTTGACCAGTGACTGATCCATGGCTGCTGCGGGCGCTGCAAAGGCACCTACCAGCAAGAGCGGGCAAACAAGCCTGTTCATTGCGTCGTCAACTCCTTCGTCATGTCAGAAAATTCAAACGGCAACAGGTGCTTCAGGCGGAAGCGCCGCCATGTCCGACGTTAACTTCAAGGAAACCTTTGTGTTCATTCAAAGGCAGATTGGTTTAAATGTCGGAGACGTCGATCCATTCCGCAGAGGCGAGTTCAGCCAGCCTCTCGGGATTGATTCGCACCGCCGCGTGGGGTGCGCCAGCCGCGGGCACGACCTCGTCGAAAGCTTTCAGTGAAATGTCGCAATAGACCTTGTGAGGTCTTGCAAGTCCGAACGGGCAGACGCCGCCGACGGGGTGGCCCGTCTCTTCCTCGACTTCGTGGAGGCCGAGCATGCGGGCCTTGGTTGAGAAGAGAGCCTTGTACTTCTTGTTGTCGAGACGGGCATCGCCGCGCGTCACGATCAGGATGACCTCGTCGGCAACCCGCAATGCCAGCGTCTTGGCGATCTGCGCCGGCTCGACGCCATGTCCTTCGGCGGCAAGTGTCACTGTTGCCGTGCTCTGTGCCAACTCGATAACGGCGATGTCGGGGGCGTTTTCAGCGAAGAATGATTTGACGGAGGAAAGGCTCATGGCTTTGCAGCGGGTCCGTTCGGAGTGCGGCCGCGGGCGTGCCTTGTCCGGAAGTTAAGAGGGTTGGATAGAATTACGCGGCGCGCCTCGTAATCTGTCGAAGCGATCCATCGATCTTTTCAGTCGTCATTCGATGCGTCAAGATTTTCCGGGCGTATCCCTTCCTGGTCATGCGGCAGGTAGCCATGGTTGGTGAACCAGTTGATCAGGACAGCGGCAATGGCCTGCTCGCGCGTCTGCATCGCGGGATGATCGGATATGAAGGATTGAAGCGCTTGTTCGATCCGGGGATCGTAGAGGTCGGACATGATATCTCCTGAGAAAAGCAGGAATAGCCCGCGTAATCGCGCGGGCTTTCCCATGGGTCTGCGTCAGGCGCGTTTGACGATCCTGATTAGCGCAAGCAGGATGACGGCGCCGAGAGTGGCGTGAATAATCGCCCAAAGAACGCCGCCACCGACGCCAAATCCGAGCCGTGGAAACAGCGCGCCGGCAATGAACGCCCCGACGATGCCGACAACGATGTTGCCGATCAGGCCAAAGCCGAAGCCGGAGACGATCAGACCTGCAAGCCAGCCGGCAATGGCGCCGACGATCAGAAAAACGATGATACTTTCGATACCCATGGATGGTTCCTTTCCGTTGTATCTCAAAGGCAAGATAGAGCGAAAAGCGAACTGGGCTACAGGGGAAATTCGATCTTGGATGCTTTTTTACGTCCGTTATTCGGAAATGAGGCGCCAAAGCCGTATTTTCGGTAACGAAGAGCGAAAAGCTTGCTTTAATGGAGAAAACGGCCCGGTAATCCCCAGGCCGTTTCAGATTTGAGCGTAGATCAGACGATGCCGCCACCGCCGCTCTTGGATGCCGGTCTCTCGGCTGACACCTTGGCACGGTAGCCGCTGGCCCGGTAGGCGGAAACTGGTGCGATCGCTCCGCCGGCTTCAAAGCGGGCCATCGCCAGGATCGGCTCGACATGGGTGCGGAATGCGGCTTTGAGCGTTTCCGTTGCCATCAAAGCATCGTTGTCGTCCTGATACCCTTCCAGCGCCCTGCGATCGACAAGCAAGGCCTGCGCGTAGGCGCGGCTGACTTCCGTCGCGGAGTTCATCAGGCTCTCGATGGGGTCGGTGACATTGTGGCTCTGATCAAGCATATGGGCGGGCGAAAAGCCATCGGCCTTTCGCGTTTCCGCATCCACCAGTTCGTTGAAGACGAGGAACAGGCGGTAGGGGTCGATCGAGCCTGTATCCAGATCGTCGTCGCCGTATTTCGAATCGTTGAAGTGAAAGCCGCCGAGCTTCTTGAACTGGATCAGCCGGGCGACGATCATCTCGATGTTGACGTTCGGCGCGTGGTGGCCGAGGTCGACGAGGCAATAGGCCTTGGGTCCCAGTTCCCGGGCGATCAGGTAGTTCGTGCCCCAATCCTGCACGACGGTTGAGTAGAAGGCCGGTTCGAACATCTTGTGTTCGGTGAATATCCGCCAGTCATCCGGCAGGCTCTTGTAGATCGCCTTCATTGCCTCGAGATAGCGCTCAAAACTCTTGGTGAAATTGCTCTGGCCGGGGAAGTTGGAGCCGTCGCCGATCCAGACAGTCAGCGCCTTGGAGCCAAGTGCCTTGCCGATCTCGATACATTCGAGATTGTGTTCGACGGCTTGGCTGCGCGTCGCGGCATCAGCGTGGGACAGCGAGCCGAATTTGTAGGAATGCGCCTGGTCCGGCGCATCGGAGAAGGTGTTGGAATTCATCGCGTCGAAACCGAGGCCGAGCGTGTTGCCCTTTTCCTTCAGTCCCTTGAGGTCATCAACCTTGTCCCACGGAATATGCAGCGAGACGGTCGGGGTCGCGCGCGTCAACTGCTGGATGACTGAGCAGTCCTCGATCTTGTCGAAGATATTGCGCGGCTCGCCGGTGCCGGGAAAACGGGCAAAGCGCGTGCCGCCGGTGCCGACGCCCCAGGATGGGACGGCGACACCGTAAGCGGATACTTTCGCTTTGATGGCGCCTATATCGATGTCTCGGCGCGACAGTTGGGCACCGAGATAGTCGTAATCGGCTTTAAGATCGGCAATGCCCGCGGCATTGTCGGCGTCGATGATGTCCTGTTTGATCATCAGTGTCATGTCGCTCTCCGGCTCAGCGTGTGAACGACTGGGCATTGCCCGCGTCGACGTTGATGATGTTGCCGGTCGACTTGGCCGACATGTCGGAGGCGAGGAAATAGATCGCTTCGGCGATGTCTTCCGGGAAGACGCTGAGTTTCAGCATTGAGCGTTCGCGGTACATCGCCTCCAGCCCTTCCATATCCGTCTTGTAGACGGCGGCGCGCTGTTCCTTCCACTCGCCACTCCAGATTTTTGATCCACGCAAAACGGCATCCGGATTGACGACGTTGACGCGAATCTGGGCGGATGCGCCTTCCAGCGCCAGGCATCGGGCAAGATGGATTTCGGCAGCCTTTGCCGTGCAATAGGCCGATGCGCCGGGAGACGCGGCAAGACCGTTCTTGGAAGCGACGAAGACGACGTTGCCGCCAGCCTTTTGCTGGCGGAAGATACGGAAGGCTTCGCGCGAGACAAGGAAATATCCGGTCGCCAGGATATCCATGTTCTTGTTCCACAGCGCCAGCGTCGTGTCTTCGATCGCGGCTGAGGAGGCAAGGCCCGCATTGGAGACGAGGATATCGAGGCCACCGAATTCGACCAGCGCATCGGCAAAGCTCTTCTCGACTGCGGCTTCGTCGGTGACATTCATGTTGACGGCGCGAACGAAATCCTTGCCGTAACGCCCACCGAGTTCGGCGAGCGCCGACGCCAATGCTGCCTCGTCGATATCAGCAAGCACCACGCAAGCGCCTTCCTGCATCAGGCGATTGGCCGTCGCCTTGCCGATGCCGCCGGCGCCGCCGGTGACGAGCGCGATCTTGCCCGCCAGCATCTTCGGCTTCGGCATGCGCTGGAGTTTTGCTTCCTCGAGCAGCCAATATTCAATGTCGAAGGCTTCCTGTTCCGGCAAGCCGACATAAGTCGAAACGCCGGAGGCGCCGCGCATGACATTGATGGCGTTGACGTAGAATTCGCCGGAAATGCGGGCAGTCGCCTTGTCCTTGGCGAAGGTGATCATGCCGACGCCGGGAATGAGATAGACCACCGCATTGGGGTCGCGCATCGCCGGGCTGTTGTCGCGCTTGCAGCGTTCGTAATATGCGGCATAACCGGCACGGTATTCGGCGATGGCCGCCTCAAGGCCAGCCAGCGTCTTGTCGATATCCGGATTGGCCGGATCGAAATCGATGACCAGCGGGCAAATCTTGGTGCGCAGGAAGTGGTCCGGGCAGGATGTGCCGAGTGCCGCCAGTGGCGCAAGGTTCTTCGAGGTGACGAAATCGAGCACGGCCTGGCTGTCGTCAAAATGCCCGAGCTTGCGCTCGTCGGCGCTGATCATGCCGCGAATGACCGGCATCAGTTTTTGCGCGATGGCACGGCGTTGCTCGGTCGGGAGAACCGGCTTGACGGCGCCACCGAAGGCCGGTCCGGTGTTGGTCGTTTCGAACCAGCCAATCGCCTTGTTGATGATCTCGATCGTCGTCTCGTAGGCTTCCTTGGCCGTATCGCCCCAGGTAAACAGGCCGTGGCTTTCAAGGATCAACCCGCGCGCATTCGGGTTCTCAGCGCAGAATTTCGAAAGCAACAGGCCAAGTTCAAAGCCGGGGCGCTTCCAGGGCAGCCAGCCGATGTCGTCGCCAAAGATCTGCTGCGTCAGTTCGCGGCTGTTCTTCGAAGCTGCAATGGCGATGATCGCGTCGGGATGCATGTGGTCGACATGCTTCTTCGGCACATAGGCATGCAGCGGGGTGTCGATCGAAGCGGCGCGCGGGTTGAGGTTGAAGGTGCAGTGCGGCAGGTAACCGACCATTTCGTCTTCATGCTCGACGCCGCGATAGAGACCCTTCAGCGCTTCCAGCTTTTCCATGTAGAGGGTCGAGAAGCCGTCCATCTTGATGGTGCCGACGTCGCCGCCGGAGCCTTTGACCCAGAGAACCTCGACCATGCCGCCGCCAAGCGGGTCCTTCTCCATAACCTTGGCGGAGGTGTTGCCGCCGCCGTAATTGGTGATGCGCTTGTCGGAGCCGAGCAGGTTCGAGCGGTACAGAAGTCGCTCCGGTTCGCTCATCGCCGCTGCCTTGCTGTCATCCCAAAGGTTGGCAAGGCGAGAGCCTTGTTGCTTGTCGAGCATCTGCATTTCCTCCCGGTAATTCTGCGCGGCCCCATGACGGCAGAGCGCATTCGTTGCCATCAGATCACATAAAATCCGCGCCCATGTCAATCATAAACGATCAAAAACAATCATACTGCACTGCACAATGAAAAAATATGACTGAATGTGATTGACAATGCGCGATCGTGATGGAAGCATAGGCGACGTTGGAGGAACGCAATGCACGAGAAAGAGCGACACAGGATCATTCTGTCAGCTGTCCAGGACAAGCCGGTCATAACCGTGCCTGAACTGGTCGATCTGACGGATAGTTCCGAAGCGACGATCCGCAGGGATATCGCGGCTCTGCATGTGCAGAAGCGGCTGCGCCGGGTGCGCGGCGGCGCCGAGGCGATCAATCCACCACAGTTCGTCGGCCTTGCCGGCCGTCCCTTCAGCGTCAATGAAGGCCTGCATGCCCGCCAGAAGCAGGCGATCGCCAAGGAGGCCGTCGCACTCTGCCAGGACGGAGAGCCGATCATCATCAATGGCGGCACCACGACCTTCCAGATGGTGCATTTCCTGGCGAACCGCCGGATGCAGGTGTTCACCAATTCCTTTCCGATCGCCGAGCATCTGCTCAAGCACTCCAAGAACACCGTGATGCTGTCGGGTGGCACGATCTACCGTGAGCAGAACATCATCCTCAGCCCCTTCGACAATGACGTGACGCGCAATTTTTATGCGCGCCGTATGTTCATGGGGGCACAGGGGCTTGGCCCCCTCGGTCTGATGGAAGGCGATCCGCTCCTCATCCAGGCGGAGCAGAAGCTGATCGATCAGGCCGACGAACTCGTCGTGCTGATCGACTCGTCGAAATTTCACAAACGCTCCAGCCTCATTCTCTGTGGGCTGAAGCGCATCACCACGGTGATCACGGATTCGGGCATCGAGGACAGGCATGTCCAGATGCTTGAAGATGCAGGCGTCGGTTTGGTTATCGCCAATACGAGGTCGAGCACGCTTGAGGAGAATGCTTCCTCGTCGGCGTGAGCCGGCGAGAAGCGGGGGAGCAGTAAACCGCCGTGCGACCGAAGCTTGCGCCAAGGTCGATAAGGCAAGAACGGACAGAACAAAGCCGGATGAAGGCGGTCATTGTGACCGTATGCGGCTTTAAAGGGAGGAGAACGTCATGAAAATTTTGAAAGCACTGATGGTCACGACGGCGGTATCGCTGGCGCTGATGGCCGGCACCGCGCATGCTGAAAACAAGAAGATTGCCCTCGTCGTCAAGGCGCTGGGCATCGGCTTCTTCGAGGCAGCCAACAAGGGCGCGCAGGAAGCCGCCAAGGAACTCGGCGACGTCGAGATCATCTATACCGGCCCGACGTCTACGACTGCCGAAGGCCAGATCGAAGTGATCAATTCGCTGGTGGCGCAGAAGGTCGATGCCATTGCCATCTCCGCCAACGACAAGGACGCATTGGTTCCGGCGCTGAAGAAGGCGATGGATCGCGGCATCAAGGTCATTTCGTGGGATTCTGGCGTCGCACTGGAAGGCCGGGCAATGCACCTCAACCCGTCGTCCAATCCGCTGATTGGCAACATGATCATCAAGCTCGCCGCCGATCAGCTTCCGGACGGCGGTGATGTCGCCGTGCTTTCAGCCTCGGCAACAGCCACGAACCAGAACACCTGGATCGAGGAAATGAAGAAGGTTCAGGGCAACTACAAGGGCATCAATGTCGTCACGACCGTCTATGGCGACGATCTTGCCGACAAGTCCTATCGCGAAACGCAGGGCCTCATTCAGTCCTATCCGAACCTGAAAGCAATCATCGCTCCGACTTCGGTCGGCATCGTTGCTGCCGCACAGGCTGTCGAAGATGCCGGCAAGGTTGGTCAGATCAACGTCACGGGCCTCGGGCTGCCGTCCGAAATGGCCGGTCACGTAAAGGCCGGTTCGTCCAAGTCCTTCGCGATCTGGAACCCGATCGACCTCGGCTATTCCGCCACCATGATCGCCTATGACCTGATCGGCGGCGCGGAAGCAAAGCCCGGCGCTGAACTGAAGATGGGCCGCATGGGTACCGTCAAGCTCGACGACAACAACGAAGGCGCCATGGCCGACCCGTTCGTCTATGACGCCTCAAACGTCGAGGAATTCGCCAAGATCTTCTGATCTGGCGATTTTCTTGGGCTCTGCCCTCATCCGCCATCCTTTTTCATTGAGAAGAATGGCGGGCACCTTCTCCCCGTGAACGGGGAGAAGGGACAAGCGGCAGCACCCGTCGTCTTTCCGGCAATGCGGAGGCATGCGGCTGATCGCAGTCGTCCCCTCCCCCCGCTTGCGGGGAGAGGGCTAGGGTGACGGGCTGTTGCACTCACTCGATCTTTACATTTCAAATTCAAACACACTGGTGGACTGGCTGTTGCTGCAGGAAACGACCACATCGCGGATGAAGCCCGCCATCGCTCTTGAGGACATTTCCAAGTCCTTTCCGGGCGTGCGCGCACTCTCCGGCGTCTCGCTGACGCTTTATCCGGGTACCGTCACGGCGCTGATTGGCGAAAACGGTGCCGGAAAGTCGACGCTGGTTAAAATCCTGACCGGCATCTACCAACCGGATGGCGGCACTATTCGGGTCGATGGTAAAGAAACCCATTTTCCGACAGCACTTTCCGCCGCCCATGCCGGTGTCACCGCGATCCATCAGGAAACGGTGCTGTTCGATGAACTGTCGGTCGCCGAAAATATCTTTCTCGGTCACGCCCCGCGCAATCGCTTCGGCCTGATCGACTGGAAGACGCTGAACGACAACGCCCGTAAGCTGTTGCGCCGGGTGGGCGCGGAGATCGACCCGACCATCCGGCTGCGCGATCTCGGCATCGCCAACAAGCATATGGTGGCAATCGCGCGCGCGTTGTCGATCGACGCTAGCGTCGTCATCATGGACGAGCCGACTGCCGCCCTGTCGCACAAGGAAATCCACGAGCTTTACGAACTGATCGACCGGCTGAAGTCGGACGGCAAGGCGATCCTCTTCATCAGCCACAAGTTCGATGAGATTTTTCGGATCGCCGACCGCTACACCGTGTTCCGCGATGGCGGTATGGTCGGCGAGGGGCTGATCGCCGACGTGACGCAGGACCAGCTGGTCAAGATGATGGTCGGCCGCGATGTCGGCCAGGTCTTCCCGAAGGTGGATGTTGCGATCGGCGAACCGGTGCTCACCGTCTCCGGCTATCGTCATCCGACCGAATTCGAGGATATCAATTTCGAGCTTCGCCGCGGCGAGATCCTCGGTTTCTATGGCCTGATCGGTGCCGGCCGTTCGGAGTTCATGCAGTCGCTGATCGGCATCACCCGGCCGTCTGCCGGTGCGGTCAAGTTGAATGGCGACGTCCTTGTCATCCGTTCCCCCGCAGAGGCGATCGAGGCCGGCATCGTCTATGTCCCGGAAGAGCGCGGCCGCCAGGGTGCGATTATCGGCCTGCCGATCTTCCAGAACGTCACGCTGCCGTCGCTTCACCGCACGTCGCGCTCCGGCTTCCTCAAGCTTGCCAACGAATTCGCGCTGGCGCGCGAGTATACCCAGCGGCTCGATCTGCGTGCCGCCTCACTCGATCAGGATGTCGGCACGCTGTCGGGCGGCAATCAGCAGAAGGTAGTGATCGCCAAGTGGCTGGCAACGCAGCCGAAGGTAATCATTCTCGATGAGCCGACCAAGGGCATCGATATCGGCTCCAAGGCTGCCGTGCACGCCTTCATGAGCGAACTGGCAGGGCAGGGGTTGAGCGTCATCATGGTCTCGTCGGAAATCCCCGAAATCATGGGCATGGCCGACCGTGTCATCGTCATGCGCGAGGGCCGCATCGCCGGGCGCTTCGAACGCTCGGAGCTGACGGCAGAAAAACTGGTGCGCGCCGCTGCCGGCATTGCGGAGGCGGCGTGATGGCGAAACTTCTCAAGAACCGCGAAATTCTGCTGGTCTTAGCTATCATCGCGCTCGTTTTCGCGATCGCGCTCCGTTTCCCCGGCTTCGTCGCGCCTGCCAATCTGGCGCGGGTCTATAATGACACGTCGATCCTGATCATCTTGGCGCTCGGCCAGATGGCCGTCATCCTGACGCGCTGCATCGACCTTTCCATGGCTGCCAACCTGGCGCTTTGCGGCATGGTTGCGGCGATGATCAATGCGGCTTTTCCGGGCGTGCCGATCCCGCTGGTCATTCTCGTCGTCGTTGCCCTCGGTGCGGCTCTCGGCTCGATCAACGGCCTGCTGGTCTGGAAGCTGGATATCCCGCCAATCGTCGTGACGCTCGGCACGCTCACCATCTATCGCGGCACCATCTTCCTTTTGAGCAATGGCGCCTGGATCAATGCCCATCAGATGAGCGACGCCTTCAAGGCGCTGCCGCGGGCACCGCTCGCCGGCTTGCCAGTCCTTTCGTGGCTTTCGGTTCTGGCAATCGCCGCCGTCTATCTGCTGATAACGCGCACGCCAGTCGGCCGCGCCTTCTTTGCCGTCGGCGGCAATCCGCATGCGGCCGTCTATACCGGCATCGATGTCGGCCGCACGCGCTTTCTTGCCTATTGCCTGTCCGGCGCGCTGGCAGGTCTGTCCGGTTATCTTTGGGTTTCGCGCTATGCGGTCGCCTATGTCGATATTGCCGCCGGTTTCGAGCTCGACATCATCGCGGCCTGCGTCATCGGTGGCATCTCGATCGCCGGCGGCATCGGTTCGGTACCGGGCGCGGTGCTCGGTGCGCTGTTCCTCGGCGTCATCAAAAATGCGCTACCGGTCGTCAACATCTCGCCGTTCGCGCAGCTTGCGATTTCCGGCACCGTGATCATCATCGCGGTTGCCGTCAACGCCCGGGCAGAAAAGCGCAAGGGTCGTGTCATCTTGAAGAAAGCGGAGGCGGTCTGATGGCGGAAGCACATCTTTCACCCCGGGTCATTCCGGATCGGCTGCAGAGCCGCGGCAGTCGTGTGCTGAAAAGCTGGGAAAGCCTGCTTCTGGTCGTGGCGATCCTGATCTTCACGATCAACTCCTTCGCCTCGCCCTATTTCCTCGATCCGTGGAACCTGTCCGACGCGACATTCAACTTCACCGAAAAAGCGATGATCGCCTTTGCCATGGCGCTGGTCATCATTTCCGGCGAGATCGATCTCTCCGTCGCCTCGATCATCGCCCTGTCATCAACAGCCGTGGGACTTGCCGTGACGATGGGCGCCGATACGCCGATGCTGGTTGTCGTCGGTCTCTGCACGGGGCTTCTCTGCGGTGCAGTCAACGGCCTGTTGATCACCGGCCTTGGCCTGCCGTCGATCGTCGTTACCATCGGCACGATGAGCCTGTTTCGCGGTCTGTCCTTCATCATCCTCGGTGACCAAGCGTTCACCGGCTATCCGGCGAGCTTCGCCTATTTCGGCCAGGGCTATGTCTGGTGGGTTTTCTCGTTCGAGTTCGCGCTCTTTGTCCTTTTCGCGGTGATCTACAGCGTATTGCTGCACAAGACGAATTTCGGCCGCGCGGTCTATGCCATCGGCAACAACCAGACGGCAGCGCTGTTCTCCGGGGTGCGTGTCGGCCGCGTCAAGTTCATCCTCTTCCTGCTGACGGGCCTGATGGCCGGCATAGCCTCGATCTGCCTGACTTCGCGGCTCGGCTCCACCCGCCCGTCGATTGCGCTTGGCGTCGAACTGGAAGTGGTGACGATGGTGGTTCTCGGCGGCGTCAGCATCCTCGGTGGCTCCGGCACCATTCCGGGCGTCGTGCTCGCCGCTTTCATCATGGGCATGGTCACCTTCGGCTTCGGCCTTCTGAACGTACCGGGTATCGTGATGTCGATCTTCATCGGCGTGCTGTTGATTTCGGTCATCGCCTTACCGATCTTGTGGGCTCGCGCCCGCCGCCGCGTTGCACACTGAGGACCTCCATGGAAAAATACGCCTTTCGCATGCGCCTCAACCCCGGCATGGCTGAGGAATACAAGGCCCGGCATGATGCGATCTGGCCGGAGTTGTCCGAGCTTCTGAGGTCTGCCGGCGTGTCCGACTATTCCATTCACCTCGATGAAGAGACAAACCTGCTGTTTGGCGTGCTCTGGCGACGGGACGACCACACCATGGCCGATCTGCCCAGCCATCCGATCATGCGGAAATGGTGGGCCTATATGGCTGACATTATGGAGACGAAGGTGGATAACGAGCCGGTCGCCGTCCCGTTGGCCACCGTCTTTCATATGAAGTGATCTCATGAAAACCATAGCCGTCATCGATATCGGCAAGACGAATGCCAAGGTCGCCCTTGTCGATCTCGACCGTTTCGAGGAAACGGCGGTCCGCAAGACCGCCAATGGCGTTACCACCGACGGCCTCTACCCTCATTTCGACGTTGAAAGGCTCTGGGCCTTCATCGTAGAGAGCCTCGCCGCATTGAATGCGGAGACGCCTGTTGATGCGATCTCCGTGACTACCCACGGCGCAACGGCCGTGCTTCTGGACAAGAACGGCGATCTTGCCTTGCCGCTGCTCGACTATGAATTTGCCGGGCCGGACACTCTCGCAGGGAACTACGACAAGGTTCGGCCGCCCTTTTCGGAGACGGGTGCGGCGCGGCTGCCGGTGGGATTGAATATTGGTGCGCAGATTTACTGGCAAGAACAGACCTTTCCTGAACAGTTCGCAAATGTCGCGACCATCCTGACCTATGCGCAATATTGGTCCTACAGGCTGAGCGGTGTGCTTTCCACGGAGTTGACCTCGCTCGGCTGCCATACCGACCTCTGGAACCCCTACACCGGCGATTTCTCCACGATGGTCGATGCTCGCGGGTGGCGGCGGCTGTTTGCGCCTGTTCATCGGGCAAGCGATATCCTTGGAGGTCTGACGCCACAGGCAGCAAGGGACAGCGGCCTTGCCGAGGGCTTGCCGGTGTTCTGTGGCATCCACGATTCCAATTCCTCGCTGCTTCCGCATGTTCTGACACGGCCGGCACCTTTCTCCGTGGTCTCCACTGGAACCTGGGTGGTGATGATGGCAATGGGGGCAAGGAAGGTGGTGCTGGATGAGGCGCGCGACACGCTGATCAACGTCAATGCGCTTGGCGATCCCGTACCATCGGCACGTTTCATGGGCGGGCGGGCGTTCGCTATGCTGATGAAGGACCAGATCGTCACGGTTTCGAAGGAGATTGAGGCGGAAGTGGCTGCCGCGCAATGGATGCTTCTGCCGTCCGTGCCCGAAGGTTCGGGGCCTTTCCCGAATACGAGGGCACGCTGGACTTGCGACGAGGCTTCCTTGACCGGCCCGCAGCGTCTCGCCGTCGTTTCCTTTCACTTGGCAATGATGACCGCTACCTGCCTCAATCTGATTGGTGCGCAGGGAGAGATCGTCGTCGAGGGGCCGTTTGCTGCGAATGCGACCTATTTGCGGATGCTGGGTGCGGCGACGGGGCGGCCGGTGATGATCGGCAGCCAGAGCGCCACCGGAACCAGTCTCGGAGCCGCGTGCCTTGCCGACGGCGGCCGGGCGCGGGTGCAGACGGTTGAGTTTGGTGAGGAAACGCCTGCGGGCTACAGAGCCTATGCCAAAAAGTGGCGTACTGAAGCAGGCTGTCCGGAAGCAGTTTGAAAATGATATTGCGCCGGTCGAAGCAATGTCAGGTTTGAAAGCTAAGCTGCTCTGGAAGAAATTGCTACGATCTTCAAAATACGCGCGAGTTCAAAGACTTGCGGTCATCCTCGATATTCAGGAGGATGGAGATCGCTGCCAGTGTTAGGGTGGCGATAAGCGTAGCGCTCAGTCCCAGAACAATCATTGCTCGTCCCTTCTACGTCATCATCATGATGCCGCTTCACCTTGGCCGGCTATGCTTGCACATGGCTTGTGCCGGTCAGAATAGGCAGTAGTTAACGGGCAGGTATCTCAAGATCAATTGTCAAGTTTTACCATTGAGAACCTGTTGTTTCTCCGGCAGGCGCAACCCTCCGGCCTGCATGCGGTTGCGCCCGGTTGCAGCAATATGGGTCTAATTTTAGTGAAAGCAGATACGGACGATCAACCGTTAACCTTCAAGCAAGGAATTAACCATAAACATGGTCGTACACGTCGGAGTGGGAAAATCTACTTCCCGGCAAGGCATGACGCCGTACCGACGAACCGGTTCTGATCCGGTATGCACCTTCACCGGATATTTCTTGGGAACGAAGCGGCCGAATGCCGTGGCCAGACGGCGTTGCAGCCGTATCCACGCGCATCTTGCAAGGCGGCACGCTTGGGCACCGCCCCTTTGGAAAATCCGTTGAATGTATGAGCCGCGCGGCCTCAAGGCCCGCGGAAATACTGCAGTAGTCGGAATTTCTAAGGAATACTTTTGAAAGCCGAACGGCTTTCGAGAATTGCGCACCGGACCGGGGAACAGCGTTGAGGCAGGAAACGTCGCCAGATCAGACCAGGAAGGCTCAGGCAGGCAGCCTGCTCGAGCGCTTGCGTTTTGCCGGGCTCGACGACGGCCAGACCGACGTTCTGCGCAGGAACCGCCAATCCCTGGGGGCTCAGGTCGAATTGGCGTTGCGTGACCTGTTCCAGCGCCTCCAGACCTTCCCCGAGGCCGCCCGCCATTTTACCAGTGATCGCCAGATCGATCGGCTGCACGACCTTCAGTCCTCCCATTGGAGCGTACTCACCGACGCCCGCTTCGACAGCCTCTACGCCGAGCGCGTCAAGGTTCTCTCCGACACCGAAAGCAAGATGGGTCTCGACCCGCGCTGGCAGATCGCCGGCCATGCGGTCGTGCTGGAGCGCTTGGTCTGTTCGATGATCGAGGAGTTCTGGCCGAAATCGGTTCTGCCGCTTGGCAAGTCGCGCAAGCAGGAACTTGCAGACCTTGTCGCCGCTTTGGTCCGCACCGTCTTCGTCGATACCGAAATCTCCGTTTCGCTGCGCTTCAACGAACAGCGTCACAGCCACCAGCGCCAGCTCGCCGAGCAGCGCAAGGCCGGCGAAGCCGAGGCGCTGGCGCTTTTCGGCGACGTCACCCAGGCTCTCGGCCGCGGCGATCTTTCCATTCGCACGCCCAATGACGTCTCAGCCGCCTACCAACCCTTGGCACAGGAACTGAATGGCGCGCTCGACGTCATGCAGCGCGAGGTCATCGGCCTTGCAGACCGTGCCGTGACGATAGAAACGTCGTCACACGCGCTGGTTGGCCGAACCGCACATTTCGCCGCCAAAGCGCAGGAACAGTCCGAAGCGCTTGGCGAGACCTCCAAATCGCTCGGCAGCATCGTCGACCGGGTCAAACACAACGCAGTCCAGACACGTGCTGCCGAAAAGAGCGTTGCCGTTACCCGCCAATCCGCCGAGCACAGCGGCGAGATCGCCGGTCAGGCGATTTCCGCCATGGCCGACATCGAGGCTTCGGCTGAGAAGATCGGCCAGATCATCGGCGTCATCGACGAGATCGCCTTCCAGACCAATCTGCTGGCGCTCAACGCCGGCATCGAAGCTGCGCGTGCCGGCGAAAGCGGACGCGGCTTTGCGGTTGTAGCCCAGGAAGTCCGTGCCTTGGCGCAGCGTTCTGGCGACGCAGCGCGTGAAATCAAGCAGCTGGTATCGAGCACGAAATCGCAGGTCGAGGCGGGCGTGGAACGCGTCGGCCGTACACAGGATGCAATCAGCAGTATTGTCGAGCAGGTTCGCGGCATCAATGATGCCATCGCCGGCATCGCCGCGGAGACAGCCGAACAGGTCACAAGCCTTCAAGCGGTCACATCTGACCTCGGCCGCATTGGTACCGAAATCGGATCAGGCGCCACGCAGGCCGCCGGTACGAAAGAGACTTGCGACGACCTGCACACGGTGATCCTCGAGCTTGGCCAGACGATCCGCCAGTTCCATGTCCAGCGACAAGCGCCGAGGGCGGCATCTGTCTTTTCGACGCCTGCCGTCGCGGTTGCGATTGGGGGGCAGGACAGTGCGGTCGACGAGCCCAATGACAGCTTCGACGACGGCTACGGCCTGCAGGGTCGCCTTGCCGGATGGGGGCGCTGATGCAGAGCCGTCATAAACACACTTTGCCGCCGTTGGCGATCTTCGAGCTTCAGCGCGTCCGATCGAATGCGCGCGCGGAAAACCAGTTGAACCATCAGTGTAAATTGCTCCCAGTCAGACAAGGAAAGTAGAGATGGCAGCCAAGAAAGCCGCTCGGAAAAGTTTAAGTCTCGCACCGGTCCTCGATCTGAACGAGGCCAATGCGCTGCACGGCAAGCTGATGGGGTTGCGCGGCAGCGCCCTCGTGATCGACGCCTCCGCGGTGGAGCGCGTCGGGGCGTTATGCGTTCAGGTCCTGATGGCCGGAGCGAAAAGCTGGGAAGAGGATAAACAGTCTTTCACCTTCGCCAAGGTGTCGGACGCATTTACGAAAACGACACAGCTCATCGGGGTGAACATTGATCACCTGATGGCAAAGGAGATCTGAGAAATGAAAAAGAAAGTTCTCACAGTCGATGATTCCAGAACCATCCGGAACATGCTTCTCGTCACGCTGAACAATGCCGGTTTCGAAACGATCCAGGCGGAAGACGGCATCGAAGGTCTTGAGGTTCTCGAGGATGCCAATCCGGACGTTATCGTCACCGACATCAACATGCCCCGTCTCGATGGTTTCGGCTTCATCGAAGGCGTGCGCAAGAACGAGAAGTTCCGGGCGATCCCGATCCTCGTGCTGACAACGGAAAGCGACGCGGAAAAGAAGAACCGCGCCCGCCAGGCAGGTGCGACCGGCTGGATCGTCAAGCCGTTCGATCCGACAAAACTGATCGATGCCATCGAGCGCGTAACCGCCTAAGCCAGGATTCCTCCCCATGGATATGAACGAAATCAAAGAGATTTTCTTCCAGGAATGCGAGGAGCAGCTCGCTGAACTGGAATCCGGTCTCCTGCGGCTCAATGACGGCGACCGTGATCCGGAAACGGTGAACGCGGTTTTCCGCGCGGTGCACTCCATCAAGGGCGGTGCCGGGGCTTTCGGGCTGGATGATCTTGTCTCTTTCGCACATGTGTTTGAGACCACTCTTGATTGCGTTCGTTCCAACAAGCTGGAACCGACCCAGGAAGTCCTGAAGGTGATGCTGAAATCGGCCGATGTTCTGGCCGATTTGACCAACGTTGCACGCGATGGCGGGAGCGTCGATCAGGCTCGCTCTGCTCAGTTGATCCGGGAACTCGAGGCGCTCGCCAAGGGCGAAGCGCCACCGGCGGCCTCCGCTGCCGAACCGGCAGCACCCAAGGCTGTGGCGGCAAAACCAACTCCCGTTGCCAAGGCCGCACCGGTCGAGCCGGTCGTCAATGAACATGGCTTTGCGCCCGTCGCTTTCTCATTCGATGATTTCGGCGGAGATGAAGACGCAACTGTAAACGATCTTCCGGCTTACGACATCGTCTTCAAGCCGAAGTCGGAACTCTACACCAAGGGCAATGAGGCAACGCTGCTCCTGCGCGACCTCTCGCGCCTGGGTGAAATGAGCATCCATTGCAACATGGACAGCCTGCCGCCGCTCGACCAGATGGACCCGGAAGCTGCTTATTTCTCCTGGAAGGTGTCGATCAAGACCGACAAGGGCGAGGATGCCATTCGTTCGGTGTTCGAATTCGCCGAATGGGATTGCGATCTTGAAGTGACGGCACTCGAAGCGGGCGAAGTTTCGGAAGCCTCCAGCGACGACCTGCCCATGCAGCCGGTTCCCTTCGACCTTTCGGCGCTTGACGGTGACCTGGATGTGCCTCTCGGTGTCGTCGAAGAGGAAGAGCAGATTGCCGCCGCACAGGAAGCAGCCGTCGCTGCCGCCGAGACGGCAAGCAATGTCTTGCAAATGGCCGGCAACGCATCGCGCGCCGCCGCCAGTGAAAAAAGTGCAGCCGCAGCGGCTGCTACTGCCCAGAACAATGCGCAGCAGGCCTCGTCTGCCGCTGCTCCGACGATCCGCGTCGATCTCGATCGCGTCGACCGCCTGATCAACCTCGTCGGCGAACTCGTCATCAACCAGGCGATGCTGTCGCAGAGCGTCATCGAGAACGACTCGAACGGCGTTTCCTCGATCAACATGGGCCTGGAAGAGCTCCAGCAGCTGACCCGCGAGATCCAGGACTCGGTCATGGCCATTCGCGCGCAACCGGTGAAGCCGGTGTTCCAGCGCATGGCGCGTACCGTCCGTGAAATTGCCGATATCACCGGCAAGTCGGTTCGCCTCGTCACCGAGGGTGAAAACACCGAAGTCGACAAGACGGTCATCGACAAGCTGGCCGAACCGCTGACGCACATGATCCGCAACGCCGTCGACCACGGCCTCGAAATGCCGGAAAAGCGTCTTGCGGCCGGCAAGAGCGCCGAAGGCACGGTCAAGCTGACCGCCAAGCATCGTTCGGGCCGCATCGTCATCGAGCTTTCCGATGACGGCGCAGGTATCAACCGCGAGAAGGTGCGTCAGAAGGCGATCGACAATGACTTGATCGCCGCCGATGCCAACCTGTCCGACGAGGAAATCGACAACCTGATCTTCCACGCCGGTTTCTCCACCGCCGACAAGGTTTCCGACCTTTCCGGCCGCGGCGTCGGGATGGACGTGGTCAAGCGCTCGATTCAGGCACTCGGCGGCCGCATCAATATCTCCTCGAAGCCGGGTCATGGCTCGGTCTTCACCATGAGCTTGCCGCTGACGCTGGCCGTCCTCGACGGCATGGTCGTCACGGTTGCCGGCCAGACCCTGGTCGTGCCGCTGACGGCGATCGTCGAAACCCTGCAGCCGGATGCCGCCGCCATCCATTCGTTTGGTGCGACGCAGCGGTTGATCTCGATCCGCAACTCTTTCTGCCCGCTTGTTGACGTCGGACGCATCCTGAATTTCCGGGCCACTCAGGCCAATCCGGTGGAGGGCGTTGCCCTTCTGGTGGAATCGGAAGGCGGCGGGCAGCGCGCACTGATGGTCGATGCCATCCAGGGCCAGCGCCAGGTCGTCATCAAGAGCCTTGAGGCCAACTATACGCACGTGCCCGGCATTGCTGCCGCCACCATTCTCGGTGATGGCCGCGTCGCTCTCATTCTGGATGTCGATGCCGTTGTTTCGGCTTCGCGCGGCCAGTCCCTGCAACTCGAATCGTCGCTTGCTGCCGCAGGGTAAGGCCAATGACCTATCTCGCAAAAAATCTGACGAATGGGGGGCGCGAGCTCATCGCGTTCCGCATCGGCGATCAGGAATTCTGCGTCAACGTCATGTCGGTGCGGGAAATCCGCGGCTGGACGCCGGCAACGCCGATGCCGCATGCGCCTCGTTATGTGCTTGGCGTGATCAACCTGCGCGGTGCCGTCCTGCCGATCATCGACCTGTCGGCACGGCTTGGCATGAGGCCTGCGGAACCGACCGTGCGCCACGTCATCATCGTGACGCAGGTGAAGGACAAGGTCGTCGGGCTCCTCGTCGAGGCAGTCTCCGACATTCTGACGATCAAGGACGAGGATATCCAGCCGACGCCGGATATGACGTCCGAGTTCGAGCGGACATTTGCCCGCGGCATCCTGGCGATCGAGGGGCGGATGATCTGCCTGATCGAACTGGAAGCCGTATTTCCTCATTCCGAAAGTGAAGCTGCATGAGCATGCCGGCCGCCTTTGACAGCAAGCTATCCCCGGACGAGTGCCTGGCGAGTGGAGAATATCCGGTGACCCGCCGCGACCTCGCCGAGATCGCTGCAATGATCTATGCCGACGCCGGCATCTTCCTGAACGAGTCCAAGGCGTCGCTCGTCTATTCGCGCCTGTCGAAACACATTCGCAATCTCGGCCTGAAGGGTTTTCGCGAATATTGCCAGCTGGTTTCCTCGCCGGCAGGGGCCGCTGAGCGCCGCGACATGCTTTCGCATCTGACCACGAACTTCACTCGTTTCTTCCGCGAGAACCACCATTTCGAGCATCTGAAATCCGACGTTCTGCCTGAGCTTATTGCTCGCGCGAAGAACGGTGGCCGGGTGCGTATCTGGTCGGCAGCCTGCTCGGACGGCCAGGAACCCTATTCGATCGCGCTCACGGTCCTGTCGATGCTGCCGAACGCGGCGGATTACGATTTCCGCATTCTTGCCACCGACATCGACCCCAAGATCCTGGCACTCGCCCGGGCCGGCGCCTATGATGCGACCGCTCTTGAAACGGTCACTCCGGCCATGCGCAAGCAGTGGTTCTCGGAAACCAATGTCAACGGCCGCCAGAAGTGGCAGGTCGATGACCGGGTCAAGAAGCTGATCACCTTCAACGAGCTGAACCTGATGGCGCAATGGCCGTTCAAGGGTCAATTCGATGTCATCTTCTGCCGCAACGTCGTCATTTATTTCGACGAACCGACCCAGATGAAAATCTGGTCACGGTTTGCCGGTATGCTTAATTCCAAGGGGCATCTCTACATCGGCCATTCCGAGCGTGTTTCCGGTGATGCGAAGTCGGTTTTCGACAACATCGGCATCACCACCTATCGCTACACCGGTAAGGCGCATGGAGGACATTCATGAGTGCTGCACGCGTTCTTGTTGTCGATGATTCCGCAACCATGCGCGGCTTGATCACGGCTATCCTCAGCAGCGACCCGGATGTCCAGGTCATCGGCCAGGCGGCAGACGCCATGCAGGCGCGCCAGGCGATCAAGGATCTCGATCCGGACGTCGTCACGCTCGACATCGAAATGCCCAACATGAACGGGCTGGAGTTTCTCGAAAAGATCATGCGGTTGCGCCCGATGCCGGTGATCATGGTCTCGACGCTGACGCACAAGGGAGCCGAGGCTTCCATCGCGGCGCTTGAAATCGGTGCTTTCGATTGCGTGGGCAAGCCGCTGCCGGGTGATCCGCGCCCGTTCAGCGATCTGGCCGAAAAGGTCAAGGCGGCTGCCCGTTCGCAGCGCAAGCAAATTATCTCCGGCAACAAGATTGCGGCGCCGAGCGCCGCCAATGCCAATGTGTCTTCCGACTATAGGGCCGGCAGGAAGATCATCGCGATCGGTTCGTCCACCGGCGGTGTCGAAGCGCTGATTGCCGTCCTGCAGAAGTTTCCGGCCAATTGCCCGCCGACGGTGATCACGCAGCACATGCCGCACACCTTCACCAAGAGCTTTTCCGAGCGCCTGAATCGCCTCTGTGCGCCCACCGTCACTGAGGCCACAGACGGCGCGCGTCTCGAGATCGGCAAGATTTATCTGGCACCGGGTGGCGAGCGCCATCTGGTCGTCACCAACCCGTCTTCACCCAGCTGCCGTCTCCTTGATCGCGAGCCGGTGAACGGCCATCGCCCGTCGGTCGATGTGCTGTTCGATTCCGTCGCGGAACTCGCAGGCCGCAACGCAGTCGGTGTGATCCTGACCGGAATGGGCCGCGACGGCGCATCCGGTCTCTTGAAAATGCGCCACGCAGGTGCCCGCACATTCGGTCAGAATGAAAAAACCTGTGTCGTGTATGGAATGCCGAGGGTTGCCTATGAACTGGGCGCCGTCGAAACCCAACTACCCCTCGGCTCAATCGGGGAAGAAGTCTTGAAAAGCACCGCCGCCCGAAGAGAAGGAAGCGAATAAATGTCCCTAGCGGAAAAAATCAAAGTTCTGATCGTCGACGATCAGGTCACCAGTCGCCTGTTGCTGGGCGACGCCCTGCAGCAGCTCGGCTTCAAGCAGATCACCGTCGCGGGTGATGGCGAGCAGGGTGCCAAGATCATGGCTCAGCAGCCGCACCATCTGGTGATTTCGGACTTCAACATGCCGAAGATGGACGGCCTCGGCCTGCTGGCGGCTGTAAGGAACAATCCGGCGACGAAGAAGGCTGCCTTCATCATGCTGACGGCCCAGGGCGACCGGGCGTTGGTCACCAAGGCAGCAGCTCTCGGCGCCAACAACGTTCTCGCCAAGCCCTTCACCATCGAAAAGATGAAGGCTGCGATCGAGGCTGTGTTCGGGGCGTTGAAATGACCACTGAGGCTGCGATCAAACGTGTGCATGTCATTCAGGGCGAATGGAAGGTGGTCAACGATCCGGACGTAGTGCTCTCGACCATCCTTGGCTCCTGCGTGGCTGCGTGCATGCGCGATCCGATCGCAGGTGTCGGTGGCATGAACCATTTCCTTCTGCCGGGTTCGGCGGATGCAATTTCCTCAGGCGGCGATGCAACGCGCTACGGCGTGCATCTGATGGAACTGCTGATCAACGGGCTCCTGAAGAAGGGCGCCCGCCGTGAACGGCTGGAGGCGAAGATTTTCGGTGGTGCGAAGACGATCGCGCGCTTCTCCAATGTCGGCGAACAGAACGCACTGTTTGCCCGGCAGTTCCTGATGGACGAAGGCATTCAGGTGGTGGGCGAGAGCACGGGCGGTGATCACGGTCGCAAGCTTGAATACTGGCCGCTCAGCGGGCGTGCCCGGCAATACGCCCTGACGGGTGTGGAAACGCAGAAGACCGTGGCCCAGGAGCAGCGCCCAAGGCCTGCGCCGAAGCCGGTCGACAACGCGATCGAGTTTTTCTAGCGCTTGGGCGGCGTTCCGGGATCGAAATCCGGGACGCGCTTTGGCAGATTGTTTTGCGTAGCCGTTCGGCGGGATAGTCCCGGACGGCATTTGTTGCCAGCGTGAGGGCGAGTAATGCTGACTGAAATGAAGAGCCATATGCCTCACGTCGACGAGGCGCTCCCCGATGTGATGATGCGCATCGTCTCCGAGCTTTACGACGTCGCTTATCTCATCGAGCGGATCGAACCGATGCTGAGCGATATTCACGGTGAGGCGGTTCTGGAATCGGCTGATCGCATCAAGGTCCTGCAGGGCATCGACCTTGCGGTCCAGAAGACACGTGGTCTGGCGGAATTCATCGATACGGTAACGGCGGCGATTCCTCAGTCCTGGCTCGTCGACGTGACGACGGCGCTCAATCTCGTCAAGCTTGCCGACATGCAGAAGTCGCTCGGCAACGGCATGCTCCGTCACGGCCATTCCCAGCCGTTGACGGAAGCGGCCGGCGATTTCGAGGCTTTCTAGCCGCTATCAGGCTTCCGTTTCATTCGGCACTATTGCCGCCGCCTCGACAATCGTCTTGAGGCGGCGGTTTCGTCTGAGCCTAATTGGAGCGGCCGGCTATTTTGCGCTGCAGCCAAAAGCGGACTTCCAAGACAAGTTCGCGCAAGTTTCGTTTTCTAGTGTGCCAATCGGGACTGGTAGATTTGTGCCAGTAAGCCCGAATGTTTGGATCTGCGCATGTTTACTCCCCGGGCGATGTTGCCTGAACGGAACATGCGCCACTGGGTGCGGAAACAGAATGAATCTGTTGGATCAACTTTCGCCGGTCACGAAAAACCTGGCCAACCTCGGGCAGGGTAAACTCATCGCGCTGATTTCAGCCGGGGTTATCGCAGTCGGGATCGTTCTCGCTGCCGGGCTTTACGTCAACAAACCTTCCTATGAAACGCTGTATGTCGGGTTGGAGAGCAATGATCTCAACCAGGTCAGCGTCGCGCTTGCAGAAGCGAACATCAATTTCGAGGTCGGCTCCGACGGATCGAGCATTCAGGTGCCGGTCGGCTTGACAGGCAAGGCCCGCCTGTACCTCGCAGAACGCGGCCTGCCCAACAGCGCCAATGCCGGTTACGAACTTTTCGACAATGTCGGCTCGCTCGGCCTTACCTCCTTCATGCAGGAAGTCACCCGCGTCCGCGCACTTGAGGGTGAGATCGCCCGCACCATCCAGCAGATCTCCGGAATTTCCGCGGCCCGTGTCCATATCGTCATGGCCGACCGCGGCAGTTTCCGAAAGGCTGAGCAGAACCCGACGGCGTCGGTGATGATCCGCGCCAGCGCCAACATAGGCCGCAACGCCGCAGCTTCGATCCGCCATCTGGTGGCTTCGTCCGTTCCAGGTCTCGGTATCGACGACGTGACGATCCTCGATTCCACCGGCCAGCTTCTCGCTTCCGGTGATGATCCGGCAAACAGCGCGATGAACCAGTCGCTCGGCATCATCCAGAACGTCCAGACGGAAATTGAAAGCAATATCGACAAGGCGCTCGCACCGTTCCTCGGCATGGACAATTTCCGGGCCAGCGTTACCGCCAAATTGAACACCGATACCCAGCAGATCCAGGAAACGGTGTTTGATCCGGAATCCCGCGTCGAGCGGTCGACCCGGGTTACCAAGGAGCAGCAGAAGTCCAGTCAGCAACAGCCGGACAATGCGGCGACCGTGCAGCAGAACGTTCCTCAGGCGGCTCCGACAGGCGGGACCACCGGGCCTCAGTCGAATGACCAGACCGAGAAGAAAGAGGAACAGACCAACTACGAAATCAATTCGAAGACCGTCGCGACCGTCAAGAGCAGCTATACCCTGGAAAAACTGTCCGTCGCCGTCGTGGTCAATCGCGGCCGGGTTGCTGCCATGGTCGGCGAAGGCGCGGACCAGGCGAAGATCGACGCCTATATCCAGGAAATGCAGAAAATCGTTGCTTCGGCCGTTGGCCTCGATCCGGCACGCGGCGACGTAATTACGTTGACCGCCATGGATTTCGTCAATGCGCAGCTGCTCGATGAGGCGGTCGCCGGTCCTGGCATCATGGAAACGCTGACCCGCAATCTGGGTGGCATCATCAACGCCCTTGCCTTCGTTGCAGTGGCTTTCCTGGTGGTCTGGATGGGGATGCGTCCGCTGGCCCGTTCGATGGGCTTGGGTGGCGGTGGTACAGCGCTTGCCGAGAACGAGCCGGTTGGCCTGGAACTGCCAGACTTCTCGCCTGCCGCGACAGGCGGCGCCGGAGGTGCGCTCATGGAAGGCTTTGGTTCCGACTTCGGCTTCGACAGCACCGACGACCTGCTCAGCCTTGGCGACGACAGCGAGGGTGGCTTCAACCGCAGGGTCAAGGAAGGTCCGGAACGCAGGCTCGCCCGCATGGTGGAAATCAGCGAGGAGCGTGCCGCCAAGATCCTTCGCAAATGGGTCGCCGAGAAAGCCGCGTAACCTTCCTTTCTCCGCCGCTGCACAGCAACAAGAGACCCGCCGATGCCGGCGGGGTTTCCAGTTTCCATAGAAAAAG
>UCML01000007.1:0-133121 GCA_900473675.1 Hyphomicrobiales bacterium
AGCCGATAGCCCATCTATGCTGTGAACGGAGCAATCACCGACAAGACAGGCAAGAAGCAGGAAGCGTCATGAGCAAGAGACTGGAAAAGCTGATCGACCAAGGTACCGGCCGCGTGTCCGCCGATATCGTCCTCAAGGGCGGCCGCTTCTTCGATCTGGTGACCGGCGAACTCGTTGCTTCAGACATCGCCATCTGCGGCGACCGGATCGTCGGCACCTGCGGAGATTATGAAGGTGTCGAGGAGATCGACATCACCGGCAGGATCGTCGTGCCCGGCTTCATCGACACGCATCTGCATATCGAATCCTCGCTTGTCACCCCGCATGAATTCGACCGCTGCGTCCTGCCATACGGCGTGACAACGGTGATCTGCGATCCGCACGAGATCGCCAATGTGCTCGGCACCGAGGGCATCCAATTCTTTCTCGACTCGGCACGCGAAACGATCATGGATATTCGCGTGCAGCTGTCGAGCTGCGTGCCGGCGACGCATCTGGAAACCTCCGGCGCCAACTTGCCGATCGAGAAACTGCTGCCGTTTCGCGATCATGAAAAGGTCATCGGCCTGGCAGAATTCATGAATTTTCCCGGCGTCATCCACAAGGACCCGGTCTGCCTTGCCAAGCTTGAAGCCTTCAAGGGCGGCCATATCGACGGTCATGCGCCGCTTTTGCGCGGCCTTGATCTCAACGGCTATCTGTCTGCCGGCATCCGCACTGACCATGAATGCACGACCGCAGAGGAAGCGCTCGAAAAAATCCGCAAGGGCATGCACATTCTCGTGCGCGAGGGCTCCGTCTCCAAGGACCTGCATGCACTGATGCCGATCCTCACCGAACGCCTCTCGCCGTTCCTCGCACTCTGCACCGACGATCGCAACCCGCTCGACATCGCCGAACAGGGCCATCTCGACTACATGATCCGCGAAGCGATCGCGCAAGGTACCGAGCCGCTGGCCGTCTATCGCGCAGCGTCAATCTCTGCCGCCCGCGCCTTCGGCCTTCGCGACCGTGGCCTGGTCGCACCCGGCTGGCGTGCAGACCTCGTGATTGTCGATAGCCTTGAAAACTGCAAAGCGGAGAGGGTTTTTGCCGGCGGACGTCTCGTTACCGACGAGTTATTTGCCACCCGCCGCTCTGTTGCACCGGTCGGGCTCGACAGCGTCAAGGCAGGCCACATCAATGCCGCCGATTTCGGTGTGCCTTATGCCGAGGGCGAGACCTCGGTCATCGGCGTGCTGCCCGGAAAGATCATCACCGAGCATCGCCGCTTCAAGCTGCCGGCATCGGGCAACCAGGCTGGTGTCGATCTCGGCCGCGACATCATCAAGGTCGCCGTCATCGAGCGCCACGGCATCAACGGCAACCACGCCAACGGCTTCGTCCAAGGGTTTGGCCTGAAGAAGGGCGCCATCGCCTCGACCGTCGGCCATGACAGCCACAACATCTGCGTCGTCGGCGTCAACGAGGACGACATGGCATTGGCAGCCAATCGGCTCGGCCAGATCAACGGCGGCTTCGTCGTCGTTGAAGACGGCAAGGTCACCGGCGAAATCTCCCTGCCCGTCGCCGGCCTGATGAGCCTCGAACCCTATGAAAGCGTTCGCGATACGCTGCACCATCTGCGCGAGGCAGCTTTTGCTTTGGGTGCGACGCTACAGGAACCGTTCCTGCAACTGGCGTTTCTGCCCCTGCCGGTCATTCCGCATCTGAAGATTTCGGACATGGGGCTGGTCGACGTCGACAAGTTTGCGCTGATCGGGTGAGGCCGAAACTCCACCGAGCGATCAGGCGATCCGCCCGCAGAACACGTCCAGCGCCTCCAGGGAGATCTCTCCCACATCCACCGTCGATGCAAAACCCGGCATTGGAACGGCCTTTGAAATTTTGACGCTCTTCGGCAACTGCACCGTCTGCGGTCCGCGGCGCAGATTGAAAACGAACAGCAGCTTCTCTCCACCCTTCTCCCGCGTGAAAGCCAAGATATCCTGATTGGTTTCTAGGAACGTCATGCCGCCATCCAGCAGCGGCGGATGTGCCTTGCGGAAAGCAAGCGTCTGCCGATAGTGATCAAGCACGGAACCCACCACCTCGTCCTGTTGATCAACAGCCAGCGGGCGGTGTTCGGCGGGCACTGGCAGCCACGGCTTGACGCCGGAAAACCCGGCATAGTCAGTAGCCTTTTCCCAGACCATCGGCGTGCGGCATCCGTCGCGGCCTTTGAAAGCTGGCCAGAAGCGAATACCGTAGGGATCGCGCAGGTCGGCCAATTCCAGCTCGGCTTCAGGCAGAGCCAATTCCTCGCCCTGATACAGGCAGATTGAGCCGCGCAGGGCGGCAAGCACCGAGATCGCCAGCTTGGCCACCCGTTCGCGTTCTTCCTTGGTCTGCGCGAAACGGCTGACATGCCGGGTGACGTCATGGTTGGAGAAGGCCCAGCAGACCCAGCCGTCGGTCACCGCATCCTGAAACGCCTGAACGCAGCGGCGGATATGGGTGGCGGTGAAATCCGGGCCGAGAAGGTCGAACGTGTAGCACATCTGCAGCTTATCGCCGCCGCCGGTATAGGCGGCTACCGTCTTCAAGGATCGCGCGCCGTCGCCGACCTCGCCCACCGATGCACGATCGCCGAATTCATCGAGCAGGGCGCGAAAGCGCTGCAGGAAACCGATATTTTCCGGCTGCGTCTTGTCGTAGAGGTGGTTCTGCATGCCATAGGGATTGACGTCGGGCGCATCCAGCCCGATCGCATCCTCGTCATAGACCAGTGGCGGGTTGTCGCGCAGTTCCTTGTCGTGGAAATAGAAATTCACGGTATCCAGCCGAAAACCGTCGACGCCGCGCTTCAGCCAGAAGCGAACGGTTTCCAGCAGCGCCTCTTGCACATCCGGATTGTGGAAGTTGAGATCCGGCTGCGAGCCAAGGAAGTTGTGCATGTAATATTGCTTGCGCACCCCGTCCCATTCCCAGGCCGGACCGCCGAAAATCGACAGCCAGTTATTCGGCGCCGTGCCGTCCGGCTTCGGATCGGCCCAGACATACCAGTCGGATTTCGGGTTCGTGCGATCAGAGCGGCTTTCCTTGAACCACGGATGCTGGTCGGAGGTGTGCGAGATCACCTGGTCGATGATGACCTTGATGCCCAATTCATGCGCCTTCTTCAGCATCGCATCGAAATCAGCCAGCGTGCCGAACATCGGATCGACATCGCAATAGTCCGACACATCATAGCCCATGTCGGCCATCGGCGAGGTGAAGAATGGCGACAACCAGATGGCATCGACGCCGAGGCTGGCGATATAGGGCAGCCGCTGTGTTACCCCTTTTAGATCGCCGAGACCGTCCCCCATCGTATCCTGGAAGGAGCGTGGATAAACCTGGTAGATCACCGCGCCACGCCACCAATCGGGATTGGACTTCAAGGGAGATGCCATCAAAAAACTCCGCGATCACAGGGATATGCGCAAAGATGTATCGCCGCAGCAGGAGCGAGTAAACGGCATTCCCTGCCGTTTGCGGAGATTGACGGGCGCCGATGCAAAAATGATGATGGTGCAACTATCCCTGCCAGCCACGACCTCCGGAGAAGCCAGTGCAGCGCCAGTTTCCGAAAACCTTTTCGCCGATCCGGCTGCGCCACAAGACGCTGCGAAACCGTGTCGTCTTCGGCGCCCCCGCGGCCAACATGGCAGAAGATGGTGTGCCGGGCGAGCGCCATATCGGCTACTACGCCGAGCGGCATTGGAGATAAGATGAGCGAAGAAACCGTTCCGTTCAGCCTTGCGGCCGCGCACGATCTCGCAGTCGCCGCCCTCATCGGGGCCGGCGCGAGCCCGGCGATGGCGACTTGCCTTGCTCGCGCGACGGTGGACGCGGATGCGCGCAGCCCGCCGGCTGTCGGTTTTTCCCATCTGGTCGACTACCTTGAAAGCCTCGTTGCCGGTCGTATCAACGGGAAGGCCGCACCCCGGAGGACAAACCCCGCCCCCGCGCTGATCCGCATGGACGCCGATGGCGGCATCGCGCAACTCGGCTTCGATCTCGCCTTCGATGATCTTGTCGAAAAGGCCCGGACCTTCGGCATCGCTCTTTTTGCCCAGGCAAACAGCTATACCTCCGGCGAACTCGGTGATTACGTCTTCCGGCTCGCGGCACAAGGCCTCGTCGGCATCGCAGCGACCAACGGCCCTGCACTGATCGCCGGTTCGGGCGGCAGCAAACCGGTCTATTGCACCAACCCGCTTGCGTTCGCCGCTCCCCGCAAGAACGGCGCGCCGCTCCTCATCGACCAGTCCTCCAGCGCCACGGCCTTCGTCAACATCCGCCATGCAGCGGCGCGCGGCGAGCCGATACCGGCGGGCTGGGCCGTCGACGCGATGGGACAGCCGACGACGGACGCGAAAGAAGCGATGAAAGGCGCGATGATTGCCTACGGCGGGCCACGCGGCGCCAATATCGCTCTGATGGTCGAAGTGCTGGCGGCGGGCTTAAGCGGTGCCAACTGGTCGCTCGATGCGCCGGATTTCGCCAGCGGCAACCGGACACCCGGCACAGGCTTGACGGTCATCGCGATCGCTCCCTCGCTGCTCGACGAAAGTTTTGAAGACCGGCTGGATGCGCAACTGAAGCGGCTGTCGACCGGCTACGGCATCCATATCCCCGGCGCTTCGAAATTCGCGTCTTTCATCACCGCGCGCAGCGAAGGCATCCGCTTGCCTTCCGCGCTGGTAAGCCGTATCTCCGCTTTCGCAAAAGGACGTGAATAGCGGGGAGAATTTCATGGCGGGCAGGCTGCTTTCGATCGGCGAGTGCATGGTGGAACTGATGCAGGCCGAGGGCGATCTCCTTCGCAAGGGCTACGCCGGCGATACCTTCAACACCGCCTATTACGCCCGGCTGTTCCTGCCGCAGGACTGGTCCGTCGATTACCTGACCGCCGTCGGTACCGATACGGTGTCCAATGAAATGCTGGCCTTCATCGAAAAGACCGGCGTCGGTACCGGCCATATCCGCCGCGTCGAGGGCCGCTCGCCCGGCCTCTACATGATCCACTTGAAGGACGGCGAACGCAGCTTTTCCTACTGGCGCTCCGTTTCGGCCGCCAAGACGCTCGCCGACGACGCAGGCCACCTGCGTGCAGCCATCGAAGCCTCCGACATTCTTGTCTTTTCCGGCATCACCCTGGCAATCCTTGCCCCGTCGGCCGTCGAAACGCTTCTCTCGGAACTGCGCCGCGCCAAGGCGGCAGGAAAACTCGTCGTCTTCGATCCCAACATCCGGCCACGCCTCTGGGACGACAAGCGATATATGCTGGAAACGATCTCCGCCGGCGCCCGAGCGTCCAGCCTCGTCATGCCGAGCTTCGACGATGAGGCCACGCATTTCGGCGATAGCGATATCGCGGCGACGATCGCACGGTATCGGGGTCTAAGCGTCGACAAGATCGTCGTGAAGGACGGACCGAGCGGCGTCACCTTGAGTTTCGACGGTGGCGCATCACAATTCGTTGCCTCGGCCAAGGCCGACAAGATCGTCGATACGACGAGCGCCGGCGACAGCTTCAACGGCGCATTCCTTGCCCGCTATGCCGTCGATGGCGATCCGGTTGCTGCGGCAGGTTTTGCAGCTGCGACAGCGGCATCGGTCATCCAGCATCACGGCGCCCTGGTCGCCAGGAACAAGCTGCCGTCCGCGTTCTAAATCATCAATGTGCAGCCCTGCCTCATTCAGACGGTGAGGCCGCGCTGTCCGATCACCGCTTCTTCTTGCGGTTTTCGAACGGATTTTCCGACGCTCTCAAATGGATGCGGATCGGCACGCCCGGCATCTGGAAATCGTTGCGCAGGCCGTTGGTCAGATAGCGAATATAGCTTTCCGGAACGGATTCCGGCCGCGTACAGGAGATCATGAAGCCCGGCGGACGGGCCTTGACCTGCGTCATGTACTTCAGCTTCAGGCGGCGACCGGAGACGGCCGGCGGCGGATGCTGGATCTGCTGCGATTCCAGCCATTTGTTCAGCTTGGCGGTGGAGATGCGGCGGTTCCAGGTCTTGTCGGTGTCGATGATCGACTGCATCAGCTTGTCGAGGCCGTAACCTGTCTGGCCGGAGATCGGCACGGCGCGGATGCCGCGCACCTGTGGCAGCAGGCGCTCAGTCTTCTCGCGCAGATCGGCCAGCAGCGCCTGCGTGTCTTCCACCAGATCCCACTTGTTAAAGGCAAGGATCGCGGCACGACCTTCACGCGCAACGAGATCGACTAGTTGCAGGTCCTGCTTTTCGAACGGGATCGTCGCGTCGAAGACGATGACGACGGACTCGGCGAAACGGATGGAGCGCAGGCTGTCGGCAACGGAAAGCTTTTCGAGCTTTTCCTGCACCCGCGCCTTCTTGCGCATGCCGGCGGTGTCGAACATCTTGATGGTGCGGCCGCGCCAGTCCCATTCGACAGAAATGCTGTCGCGGGTAATGCCGGCTTCCGGGCCGGTCAGCAGGCGGTCCTCGCCGAGGAAACGGTTGATCAGCGTCGACTTGCCGGCATTCGGGCGGCCAATGATCGCCACGCGCAACGGCTTGGTCTCGTCATATTCCGGCTCGAAATCGTCGTCTTCTTCGTCCTGCTCGCCACGCAGATCGACATCGGTCTCCGCTTCGTCGATTTCCGGCGGAAAGGCGCGGTCTTCGCCGAGCGCAGCAACGATCGCGTCGCGCAGATCGATCATGCCCTGCCCGTGTTCGGCAGAGATCGCAACGGGCTCGCCGAGCCCCAGCGTGAAGGCGTCGTAATAGCCGCCGTCGGAACCCTTGGCTTCGGACTTGTTGGCAACAAGCACGACGGGCTTGCCGCGACGGCGCAGCATTTCACCAAGCGTCTCGTCCGCCGGCGTCAGTCCATACTTGGCATCGACGACGAACAGCGTCAGGTCGGCGTCATCAATGGCCGCCTCCGTCTGCGCCCACATGCGACCCTGCAAGGTCTCAGGGCCGGATTGCTCGAGACCGGCGGTATCGACGATGGTGAAGCGCAGATCGACGAGCTTGGCATCGCCCGGCCGCCGGTCACGGGTAACGCCCGGCGTATCGTCGACGAGCGCCAGCTTCTTGCCAACCAGACGGTTGAAAAGCGTCGACTTTCCGACATTGGGGCGCCCAACGATGGCGACGGTGAAGTTCATCGAATAATCCTGTCTTCAGAGCATACGAAACCGTCATGCTCCAATTTTGTTTTCGCGGGCGTCCGTTCAGGACGCCTTTCCGCTCGCGGTAATCAGGTCGAGCAACATCTGGGCGCGGTTTGCCAGATTGCGCGGGGTCTCCGCATCATCGGCGATCTGCTGGAACCAGGTCTTGGCCTTGGCCATGTCGCCGGCCTTGTAGGCTGCAAGACCGAGCGCCTCGCGCGCCGAATGCCGCAGTCCATTGGCAGGGACGGCAAGCTGCTCGGCCTCGGCCGAAACCTGCTCATAGGTGCCGGTATCGACCAGAAGATAGGCGGCACGCATGCGGGCCGCATCGCGCATGGCCTGCGGCAAGCTGGCATCCTTGGCGATATCGGAGAAGACCTGAACGGCGGCAGCCGTATCGCCTTTCTGCGCCTGCAGGGTTGCAGCGCGCATCTTTGCCAGAACCGGATAGGCGCCGTAGCCGTCTTTCTCCAGCGCGGTCAGCGCTGCGAGCGCCTCGTCGGTCTTGTTTTCCTTCGACAGCGTCAGGGCTGCGAGGAACTGGTCGCCTGACTGGGAGGCCGAGGTCTCATGCCAGTATTCGTAGCCCACTTTGCCGATGGTGCCGAGCACGATGAGAATGGCGATCCCGATGATGACACTGCCGAACCGCGTCCAGACGGCTTTCACCTGTTCGGAGCGCAGTTCTTCGTTGACCTCGCGGATAAAGCTGTCGTCCTGGTTCGCCATTCCTAAGTTCCGGTTGCCCGGCCTTCCCTGCAAAGATGAATGTAAAGATTTCCGCGCTTCTACCGTATTTTGAGGCCGTTGTAAGGGGGCAGCGCGATTTAGCCCCTATTCCCCCACGATTAGCCCATCACAATCGGTGCAACGCCGATCAGCCACTCATGCAGTTTCCAGATAAAGAGCAGATAGGCGACAGTCCCGATGACCACCGCCAGCAGATCGTTGGATGAAGAGCGGAAGACCGGCAGCACCAGTTCTCCGGCCCGCTGCCGCCGCTTCAGCGAGATGCGCATGATCACCGCCCAGGCCAGGAACGAGGCAAACAGCAGCACCGACGATGTCTCGCCATTGGCGAGCAGATGGGCGAGCGCCCAGATCTTGATCGACAGGATCTGCGGATGCTTGACCGCGACGGCGATACGGCCTGCCGGCAGGAAGCCGGCGGCAAGACAGACGAAGGCGATGAGCATCAACAGCAATGCAATATGCTTGAGGAAGACCGGCGGATTGTAGAGCATGCCGGTGACGGCCCTTGCCTCGCCGAAGCCGTAGATGAGCAGGCCGAGACCGATCAGGCTGATGACGGTGTAAATGCCCATCCAGGCATTCTTGCCGTTGCGCTCGATAACCGAAGCACGCAGTCCCGGCGCCACGACGCGCACGAGATGGGTGCCCAGAAAGATGACGATCCCCAGAACCAGCAATGCCATGATATCCATCCGTCGTGTTTGAGGTTTCCACCTCTTCGCATAGCCGGATCGCACCCAAGTTTAAAGAGCGATCAAAGGATTGCCGTATTCTTGGGTCAGGGGTCTCAATCCCGCATTCGCCGCCCAAGGTTTTCGCATGCCCAGAACTTCCGTTGCTCACGGCCTTGCTGCCGCATTGGCACTGGTCCCCGCCCTCGCCCATGCCGTTGAGCCGCCGGCACCGGCCGAGCGCAAGCAGCTCGTCATCATTTCCTTCGACGGCGCCCACGACAACAAGCTCTGGGAAAAGAGCCTGGAGATGGGCAAGCGGACGGGCGCGCATTTCACTTATTTCCTCTCCTGCACCTTCCTGATGACCAAGGCGGAAGGTGGCAAGGCCTATCAGGCGCCGGGCCAGAAGGCCGGACGCTCCAATGTCGGCTTCGCCCAGAGCCGCGAAGAGATCCAGGCCCGCGTCCGCCACATCTGGCAGGCGCATCTGGATGGGCACGATATCGGCAGCCACGCCTGCGGCCATTTCGACGGCAAGGGCTGGAGCCAGGCGGACTGGCAACAGGAATTCGCCGCCTTCCACGTGGCGCTGTTGAATGCCTGGAAAATCGGCGGCATCGAGAGCGAAGAACCTGAAGGTTGGGCCGACTTCGCCGCCAAGGACATCAAGGGATTCCGCGCGCCCTATCTGTCATTGAGCGACGGACTGCTGCCAGCGCTGAAAAAGGACGGCTTCACCTATGACGCGAGCCTCGTCACCAAGGGACCCGGCTGGCCGTCAAACGCGGACGGAATACCGCGCTTCGGCTTGCCTTTGATCCCGGAAGGGCCGCAGCAGCGCCGGGTGATCGGCATGGACTACAATCTCTTCATCCGCCACTCGATGGGCGTGGAGAACAGGAAAGACAGCGCTGTCTTCGAAGCGCGTACGATCGAGGCCTATCGGAAAGCCTTTGAGGCGCAATATCAGGGCAACCGCATTCCCCTGCAGCTCGGCTTTCATTTCGTCGAAATGAACGGCGGCGCCTATTGGCGGGCGCTCGACCGGTTCCTGACGGAAACCTGCGGCAAACCGGACGTCGCCTGTGTCAGCTATGCCGAGGCGCTGCCGCTGATCGCCAAACAGAAAAAGGCGGATCGCTCCGCCTTTTGATGTGTCTTTCCTACGAATACCTCTCGTTCACGGCTTGGCAGCCGCGAACTCGCCATCCGTTTCCTCACGTGCCAGATAACGCTGGTCGATGTCAGGCAGTGGCGCATCGTCGATCGCCGCTTCGAAGGCTTTCAGGCGCTTGTGGATCGACAGAAGCTCGATGATCGTTGACCAGTAGTTCACCAGATACTGGAACGAGTTGCTGACCTCGCCGAAAGCGGTCGAAATCTGCTGCCAAATGCCAAGGGTGATTTGCCCAGCCACGAACGTCGGAATGAGTATGAAATTCAGGAAAATAGCGTCGAGCTGGCCATAGGAATAGCGCGCCACGTTGAAATAGGCATAGTGCCAGTACATGCGGAAATAGTTGCGGCGCACATTCTCGTAAAGCTCTCTCACCGTAACCGGCTGCGCGCGATCCGCATGATCTTCGCCGTAGACAAGTTCCTTGCGGTATGCCGCCTCAACACGCTGGTTGCGGAAATTCAATCCCGGCAGCTTGATGCCTGCGAACGCCAGAAGTGCCGTGCCGAAAAGCGACCATATGATCGCAAGCCAGAACAGCGCATGAGGAATCGCCCCGATAATGGGTAGATCGGAGACATGCTGCGACATCGCGAAAAGCAGCGGCAGGAAGACGACCAGCGTCATAACCGAGTTGATGAGCGTGACGCCAAGACCTTCAAGGATATTGGCGAAACGCATCGTATCTTCCTGAACGCGCTGCGAGGCACCCTCAATATGCCGGAGCTTGTCCCACTTCGACATATAGAAATCATTCATCGCGGTGCGCCAGCGGAAGACGTAGTGATTGGTGAAGAAAGCCGTGATGACGTTCAGTGCGACGCCGACAAAGCCAATTTCCAGGAAGTTCAGTTGTAGTGCGTAAAACTGACCGGCCGTGATCCCCGGCTTTTTCGCAAGAGCGTCTTGCAGCAGGTCGAAGAACGGGCCTCGCCAATTGTTGATCGCGACGGACGTCTGCACGGAGAAGTAGGCGATGAAAATGATAAATGCCGATCCCCAGATGGACCAGTTAGCCCAGGGATGATCCTTTTCGATCACTTTCCAAGCGCTGCCAAAGATCAACACGAAGATCGTGAAATAAAGATAGAACCACAGATTGTCGGAGGTAAAGAAGAAGGCGAGACCAATTGGCGGCTTCTCTCCCGGAGCAAGGGGCGGCAAGCCGACCGCGGCGCCGATCTGTGGTCCGACAGTGTACCAAACGAGAATGCAGATAAGTGACCAGATTGCGCCGGAGGTAAAAAACAGCTTCGGCTTGGGAAAGAAGGAATGGAACAAGAGGCAACACTCACGTTTCTTGAGGCGGGCGAACACCCACACTTCGAAGCAGCGAAACTAGGGCAAAACCCCTCACGTGCCAATCAACTCAAGCTAATGTTACCGTTATTTAATCGCGACCCCATCATTAGCAGGTAGCAGCAACTATACGACGCATCTCCAGCCCGGTCAGCGCTGCGCAGAAAAGCAGCACCCCCGCCGCAAGCAGCGTCGGCGCGGTAAAGCTGCCGCTGCCTTGAGCCAGCCAGCCGGCAACCAAAGGCCCGATGATCTGGCCGACGCCGAAGGCGGCGGTCATGAAGGCGAGAGCCTTTCGCGGGCTTTGCGGTGCGAGCGCCCGGCCGATCTGCAGGCCGTAGGCGGTGACCATGATGAAGGTCAGCCCGAGCATCAGGCCGCCGATGAGCGGCGCATAGGGCGACGGCAGGGAAACGGCAAGGACGAGACCGACCGCCTCGACCAGCAGGCCCGCCAGATAAACCCCGACGATCCCCAGACGCGGCACGGCGCGGCGCCACAGGTGAACGGAGACGGCAGCGCTGAGGCCGGTGATGAGCCAGGCGAGGAACTCGACCGTGTGATCTGTCGCCCCCTGCCGCGCCATGGCGACGAGAAAGGTCGCTGTGATGACGTAGCCGAAGCCGAACAGACCATAGGTCAGCGTGACGACAACCAGCGGCCGGGTCCAGACCAGCGCCCTTTCCTTCTCGGTGCTTTTTCCCGCGGCCGGGCCTGATGGCAACAAGGCCGCCACGATGACGGTGCCGATGCAGGCAATGATGGCGCCGCCGAACCAGGCGGCCTGCCAGCCGGCCAGGACACCGAAACCGCCGGCAGGCAGCAGAAAGACCATCAGCGACGACACAGCGATGCCGACGCCGACACCGCCGAAATGGACGGATTGCACATGCGGATTGCCGGCATCAAGCCCTCTGCTGAGCACGATCGCCGACGTAAAGATCATCGTAAAGGCGCTGGCGACGCCGGCCAGAAACCGGATCACCGAAAACATGAGCAAGGACGATGTCAGCCCCATGGCAAGGAGCAACGCCGCGGTCGCAACCAGCGCAGACAGGCTGATCAGGCGCTCACGCCCGGCCGCCCAGCCATAACCGGCAGCAACGGCACCGACGAGATAACCGATGAAATTGGCCGAGGCGACAAGGCCCGCATCGGCAGGAGACATCCCAAGATCAGCCATCATGCCGGGCAGGATCGGCGTGTAGGAAAAGCGGCCGAAGCCCATGGCAACCGCCATGGCGATGGCGCCGGCAAAGGCCGTGGAGGCAAGGCTCGGGTTCAACGGGCGGTCCAGCGTCGTCATCCGATAGTTATCGCAATGCAGCATGGCGGCGACAAACGACAAAAATTGATGGTGTCGTTCAGCGGTGTGAATGCAAGAACGGCCTCATTGAGGCATGGCTTACCCCGGTAGGGTCACGACCAGCGGCCCATTGCGGGTAACGATCACCGTATGCTCGTACTGCACCGTCGGCGCGCGCGGTTCGCTGTAGAGCGTCCATTCGTCATCGCCGCCTTCTGCCCATTGCGCCCCCAGCGACAGGAACGGCTCGACGGTAAAGACCATGCCGTCGGTCATCCGCCGCTTCTCGTGTTTGTCCGGCCACGTGGCGATTTCGGTGGGCTCCTCGTGCAACGAGCGGCCGACGCCGTGGCTGGCGAGGTTGGTGACGAGCGTATAGCGGTTCTTCTTGGCAAAACTGCCGATGGCATTGCCGATCGCGGCCAGCGGCTTGCCGGCCTTCACCTCGTTCAGCCCGACCCACATGGCACGTTTGCCGTCGCGGCAGAGACGCTCGATCTGCGGCTTTATGGGAGGAACGGCGAAAGACGCGCCGGTATCCGCAAACAATCCGTTCTTTTCGGCCGAAACGTCGATATTGACGAGATCGCCGGCCTTGATGACCCGCGCACCCGGAATGCCGTGGGCGACCTCTTCGTTGACGCTGATGCAGGTGGCGCCTGGGAAATTATAGGTGAGTTCCGGCGCGGAGCGCGCGCCGGCATCTTCCAGAACCTTGCGGCCGATCGCGTCGAGCTCCGCCGTCGTCATGCCGGGCTCAAGCGCCGTTGCCATCACCTGTATCGCATTGGCGCAGATGCGGCCGATTTCCTTCAGCCGCTCGAGGTCTTCATCGTTGTTGAGTGTCATCGTCTCTCACTTTCGGCTGTTTATGTAACGCGCCGAAAGCGGCCGATCCAGACGCTGGTCATAGGAAAATCGATGAATTCAGGCAGGTTCGGCCTGTTTCTTCTCGTCCGCCAGCGCGGCCCGAACCAGCGGCGCCACTTTCGTGCCGTAGAGTTCGATGCCACGCATGATCTGGTCATGTGGCATCAGACCGATCGCCATCTGCAGGAGGAAGCGGTCGTTCTTGAATATCTTCTGGTGCCGGATGATCTTTTCCGCGACCGTATCGGGGTCACCGAGGAAGAGATTGCCGTTCGGCCCGATCGACTGGTTGAAATGCGCCCGGTTGGTTGGCCCCCAGCCGCGTTCGCGGCCAATGCGGTTCATCACTTCGGCCTGCGGCCCATAGAACTGATCGGCGGCCTTCTCCGTGGTATCAGCAATGAAGCCATGGACGTTGATGCTGGTCTTCAATTTCGAGGCATCCTGCCCCGCACGGCGGGCAGCTTCGCGGTAAAGATCGAACAGCGGAGCATAGCGCGCCGGCTCGCCACCGATGATCGCCAACGCCACCGGCAATCCGAGCGCACCAGCCCGCGCCACCGACTGCGGCGTGCCGCCAACGGCGATCCACACGGGAAGCAGATCGTTCACAGGACGCGGATAGACACCGCGGCCGTTGATCGGCGCGCGTTTCTCGCCGGACCAGGTGACCTTTTCACCCTCGCGAATGGCAAGCAACAGGTCCAGCTTCTCGGAAAACAGTTGATCGTAGTCTTCGAGATCGTAGCCGAACAGCGGAAAGGATTCGATGAACGAGCCCCGTCCTGCCATGATCTCGGCCCGGCCGTTCGAGATCAGGTCGAGCGTCGCAAACTGCTGGAACACCCGCACCGGATCGTCCGAGCTCAGCACCGTGACAGCACTGGTCAGCGTGATGTTTTTGGTGCGGGAGGCTGCCGCGGCAAGGATCATCGCGGGCGCCGAGGCGACATAATCCGGCCGGTGATGCTCGCCAAGGCCGAAGACGTCGAGACCGACCTGATCGGCCAGTTCGATTTCCTCGACGAGATGGCGCACCCGCTCCTCGCCCTCCCTGCCGCGCCCGTTTGGGGCCTCGGGATGAACGTCGCCGAATGTGTAGAGACCAAGTTCCATGACGCCCTGCCTGTTCGATCAGCCCCGATCCGGGGCGAAGCCATTGTTCGGCATCACAAATAGTCACACGTCGCGGTATATCACAGGCCCTGTGCCGAAACGGTGTGTTTCATGCTGCGGGATAGTTTCCGAAATCCCGGGGAGCCTGGATTATTCGCTCAGCGTCCGCCGCACGGCATCCTTCCAGCCCTTGATTTTGGCCTTCCGTGTTGCCTCGTCCATTGTCGGCTCGAACCGGCGATCCCGCGCCCAGGACTTGGCGAAGTCCTTCTGGTTCGGCCAAACCCCCGCGCGGCTGCCGGCAAGCCAAGCGACACCGAGCGCGGTGGTCTCGAGAATGGTCGGCCGGTCCACCGGGGCATCGAGCAGGTCGGACAGGCGCTGCATGGTCCAATCCGAAACCACCATGCCCCCGTCGACACGCAGCACGGTTTCCTTGCCGTCGCTCTTCCAGTCCTTGTGCATCGCATCGAGCAGGTCGCGCGTCTGGTAGCAAACCGCTTCCAGCGCCGCACGGGCAAATTCGGCCGGCCCGGTGTTGCGTGTCATGCCGAAGATCGCACCACGCGCATCCGGGTCCCAGTGCGGAGCTCCAAGGCCGGTGAAGGCAGGGACCAGGTAGACTTCCTGCGAGGGATCGGCGCTTTCGGCGAGCGTACCCGTATCCGGTGCCGCCTTGATCATCTTTAGTCCGTCGCGCAGCCACTGCACCGCGGCGCCGGCGACAAAGATCGAACCTTCGAGCGCATACGTTGTTTCGCCGTCGAGACGATAGGCAATGGTCGTCAACAGCCGGTTCTTCGAGCGTACGATATCCTGTCCCGTATTCAGAAGCGCAAAACAACCGGTGCCGTAAGTGGATTTCATCATGCCCGGCTGGAAGCAGGCCTGGCCGATGGTCGCCGCCTGCTGGTCGCCAGCGACGCCAAGGATCGGAATTTCCGCGCCGAAGACGGACGTGTCCGTCACGCCGAAATCATCAGCGCAGTCGAGAACTTGCGGCAGCATCGCCTCGGGAACGCGCAGGATTTCGAGGAGATCACGATCCCAGTCGTTGGTGATGATATTGTACATCAGCGTACGCGAGGCATTGGTCGCGTCGGTGACGAAAGATTTTCCGCCGGTCAGCCGCCAGATCAGGAACGTATCGATCGTGCCGAAGCAAAGTTCGCCCTTGGCGCCGCGGGTGCGTGCGCCTTTCACATTGGCGAGCATCCATGAGAGCTTGGTTCCGGAAAAATACGGGTCGAGCAGCAGGCCGGTCTTCTTCGTAAATGTCTTTTCCAGGCCCTGGCGCTTCAGCTTGTCGCAATAGGAGGCGGTGCGGCGGTCCTGCCAGACGATGGCATTGTGGATCGGCTTGCCGGTGTCGCGCTCCCAGACCACCACTGTCTCCCGCTGGTTGGTGATGCCGATCGCCGAAAGTTCGCCTGCCTTGATGCCGGCCTTGCGAAGGGCTTCCTTGATGGTCCAGACGACGGTATCCCAGATTTCCTCGGGATCATGCTCGACCCAGCCGGATTTCGGGAAATGCTGCTTGAATTCCTTTTGTCCGTACCCGGCGATCTTCTGGTCTTTGTCAAAGACGATCGCACGGCTGGATGTCGTGCCCTGATCGATTGCGAGAATATATCCGGTCATCCTGCCCCTCCCAGCGTTTCTTGAGCCCGCCCGTCTCTCCTCAAGACCGCAAGCCATTTCAAAAACTTCAATACGATACAAAAACGAATGTCAAACGAAAACAAAACGCAAGCGCATGCGCCTTCCCGTCTGCGAAAATGCGGGGGCGGAGGTAGCAGAAACACAATTGTCACGGTGCCGGTTTTGGGCATAGTTTCAAGAGTCGAAATGAAAAGAAGAGACCGCATGACACAGTCTACCGGCAGCATCCGTTTTATCCTGAACGACCGGGACATCACGCTGACGTCTGTGTCGCCGACCGCGACGCTCTTGGATTTCCTGCGCCTTGAACGCCGGCTGACGGGAACAAAGGAAGGCTGCGCCGAGGGCGACTGCGGCGCCTGCACGGTGCTCGTCGGCCGCCTTGCAAACGGCGAGCTCGTCTATGAGAGCGTCAATGCCTGCATCCGTTTCACCGGCTCGCTCAACGCAACTCATGTCGTGACCGTCGAACATCTGGCTGCAAAGGACGGGACCTTGCATCCCGTCCAGCAGGCGATGGTCGATTATCACGGCTCGCAATGCGGTTTCTGCACACCCGGGTTCGTTATGTCGCTCTATGGGCTCTGGCTGTCGAAGGACAATCCAGGCCGCGCCGATATCGAGAAGACGCTGCAAGGCAATCTCTGTCGGTGCACGGGCTATGAGCCGATCGTCAAGGCTGCCGAAGCGGTTGCCAAGGCAAGACCCGACGCTCTGTTCGATCCCATCGTGAAAATGCGCAGGGAGATCATCGCCAAGCTGGCCGCAATGCGTTCGCCCGACACCATCCGCCTGTCCGATGGTGATGCGAGCCTGATTGTGCCGGGCACCACCGCCGCTCTAGCCGATCTTCTGGCGGATCATCCAACGGCGACGGTCGTTGCCGGCTCTACCGATGTCGGCCTTTGGGTCACCAAACAGATGCGCGACCTCAACCCTGTCATCTTCATCAACGGCCTTGAGGAACTCCAATCCATTCACGAAACGGGTGATGGCATCACCATCGGAGCCGGCGTCAGCTACTCGGCGGCCTTCGATCAGATTTCCGCGCGCTATCCCGCCTTCGGTCGCCTGCTCGACCGTCTCGGCGGCGAGCAGGTGCGCAATATGGGCACGATCGGCGGCAATGTCGCCAACGGCTCGCCGATCGGCGATACCCCGCCGCCGCTGATCGCGCTCGGCGCCAGCGTGACGCTGCGCTCGAAGAGCGGACCAAGGACCGTGCCGCTTGAGGACTATTTCATCGAATACGGACGGCAGGACCGCAAACCCGGCGAATTCGTCAAGAGCATTTTCGTGCCCAACCTGCCCGAGGGCGATCATTTCGCGGTCTACAAGATTTCCAAGCGCCGCGACGAGGATATTTCGGCCCTCTGCGGCGCCTTTCGCATCGCGCTCGACGGCGAGGGCCGGGTAACTTCGGCGCGCATCGCCTTCGGTGGCATGGCCGGAACACCGAAACGGGCGGCGACTGTCGAGGCGGCGCTGATGGGCGAGCCTTGGAACGAGGGGACAGTCAAGACGGCGCAGGCCGCGTTCGAAGCCGATTATCAGCCGCTGACCGATTGGCGGGCTACTGCTGCCTATCGGATGCTGGCCGCGAAAAACCTGCTGCTGCGGTTTTTCCTGGAGACGTTGGGGGAAAAAGCCGAGCTTGTACGGTTCGAGGTGACGGCATGAGCACCGCTAAGATCGGGCTGGAACAGCCCCTCACCCTAACCCTCTCCCCGCAAGCAGGGAGCGGGAATGACCGGGCATGCCGCTTGTCCCTTCTCCCCGTTTCGACGGGGAGAAGGTGGCCGACAGGCCGGATGAGGGGCACACGCGCCACCAATCGGAGCCAAGCATAATGGATAAGTCGACCTTCGAAGAGCGCAAGACCATCACCGGCCCGATGCATTCGGCTCTGCGCCACGACAGTGCCCATAAGCATGTCTCGGGCACCGCGGATTATATCGACGACATTCCGGAACCGGCAGGAACGCTGCATGGCGCCTTGGGCATGACCGACCGTGCCCATGCCGTGATCGTCTCGATGGACCTGTCGGAGGTCGAGGCCTGTCCGGGCGTCGTCTGCGTTCTGACGGCGCGCGACATGCCGCATTCCAACGATATCAGCCCCAGCCATCTCGATGACGAGCCGGTGCTGGCCGATGGCCTCGTGCAATTCCATGGCCAGCCGGCCTTTGCCGTCATCGCCGAGACACGCGACACCGCCCGGCGGGCGGCTCGCAAAGCGAAGATCGTCTATCGCGACCTACCGCACCACACGGATATCCTCGATGCGCTGGAAAACGGCGCCGAGGTCGTCACCAAGCCGCTGACATTGGCGCGGGGCGATGCCGAGGCCGAACTGGAGCTTGCCCCGCGCCGCCTGACCGGCCGGATGCGGATCGGCGGCCAGGAGCATTTCTACCTCGAAAGCCACATCGCCATGGCCATTCCCGGCGAGGACGACGAGGTTACCGTCTGGTCGTCAACCCAGCATCCCAGTGAAATCCAGCATATGGTCAGCCACGTGCTCGGCGTGCCCTCCAATGCCGTGACCGTGCAGGTACGGCGTATGGGCGGCGGTTTCGGCGGCAAGGAGACGCAAGGCAACCAGTTCGCAGCACTTGCGGCTGTTGCGGCAAAGAAACTCAACCGTGCCGTCAAGTTTCGCCCGGACCGCGACGAGGACATGACGGCGACCGGCAAGCGGCACGATTTCCTTGTCGACTACGATGTCGGCTTCGACGAAGAAGGCCGCATCCATGCGGTGAAGGCCAACTACGCGGCGCGTTGCGGCTATTCCTCCGACCTCTCCGGCCCGGTCACGGACCGGGCGCTGTTCCATGCCGACAGCTCCTATTTCTATCCGCATGTGAAGCTCACTTCGCAGCCCCTGAAGACGCATACCGTCTCCAACACGGCCTATCGCGGATTCGGCGGACCGCAGGGCATGGTCGGCGGCGAGCGGATCATCGAGGAGATCGCCTATGCGCTGGGCAAGGATCCGCTCGACATCCGCAAGCTGAATTTCTATGGCGAGAAAGGCTCCGGCCGCGACCTCACCCCCTATCACCAGCAGGTTGAAGACAACATCATCCACCGTATCGTCTCGGAACTGGAGGCGAGCGCCGACTACCAGGTGCGCCGCAAGGCGATCATCGCCTTCAACAAGACGAGCCGGGTGATCCGCAAGGGCATTGCGCTGACGCCGGTGAAATTCGGTATCTCCTTCACGATGACCGCCTTCAACCAGGCCGGTGCGCTGGTTCATGTCTATCAGGACGGCTCGATCCACCTGAACCATGGCGGAACCGAGATGGGCCAGGGCCTTTACACCAAGGTGGCGCAGGTTCTGGCAGACAGCTTCCAGGTCGATATCACCAACGTGAAAATCACCGCGACGACCACCGGCAAGGTGCCGAACACCTCGGCGACCGCCGCCTCTTCCGGCTCCGACCTCAACGGCATGGCAGCTTATGACGCGGCGCGGCAGATCAAGGAGCGATTAGTCGATTTCGCCGCCGAGCGCTGGCAGACGGAACGGGAAAACATCACTTTCGTGGCGAACCACGTGAAGATCGGCGACGAACTCGTGCCCTTCTCGTCTTTCATCAAGCAGGCCTATTTTGCCCGGGTGCAACTGTCAGCCGCCGGTTTCTACAAGACGCCGAAAATCCACTGGGACCGCAACACCGGCCGCGGCACGCCCTTCTACTACTTCGCTTACGGCGCCTCCGTCTCCGAGGTTTCCATCGATACGCTGACTGGCGAATATATGGTCGATCGCGTCGATGTGCTGCACGATGTCGGCAAGTCGCTCAACCCTGCAATCGATATCGGCCAGGTGGAAGGCGCCTTCGTTCAGGGCATGGGCTGGCTGACGACCGAAGAACTCTGGTGGGACGACAAGGGGCGGCTGCGCACCCATGCGCCATCGACCTACAAGATCCCGCTTGCCTCCGACCGGCCGAAGATCTTCAACGTCAAACTGGCGGAATGGGCCGAGAACGCCGAAATGACCATCGGCCGCTCCAAGGCCGTCGGCGAACCGCCGTTCATGCTGCCGATCTCGGTGCTGGAAGCCATCTCCATGGCCGTCGCCAGCGTTGCGGACTATCAGGAATGCCCGCGGCTCGATGCTCCGGCAACACCGGAACGCGTCCTGATGGCCGTCGAGCGCCTGCGGACAGGACAAGCATAAAGAGCCGTTGAATGAACTTTGCAGTTGATAGCCTCGAAGCCTTCCTTGAACGCGAATACAAGCTGGTCATCGTCGAGATCAAACAGACGTTTGGTTCAACGCCGCGCGAGATGGGCGCGTTCATGCTGGTCTCTCCGACGGACACGCATGGAACCATCGGCGGCGGGCAGATGGAGCATCTGGCCATCGACAATGCCCGTGGACTCCTTACAGGCATCAGCGAGCAGTTCGAAATGGATGTTCCGCTCGGCCCCGATATCGGCCAATGCTGCGGCGGCCGGGTGATCTTGTCGTTCCGCATCGGCGATGATGCCGCACGCGCAGCGCTCCACGCCAAACTCAAACAGAGGCTGGCAACTCTGCCGGAAGTCTGGCTGTTCGGCGCCGGCCATGTCGGCCGGGCACTCGCCGATGCGCTGTTGCTCCTGCCGGTGAAGACCTACGCGGTGGAAACGCGAAAGAGCGAACTCGACCTGATGTCGGCCGGCGCCAGCCATCGACTGGTCGCCATGCCCGAGGCGATCGTCAAGGACATCGCGCCCGGCTCAGCCGTCATCATTCTCACACATGACCACGCCCTCGATTTCCTGATCGCCAGGGAAGCGCTTGGCCGCGACGATCTGGCCTATATCGGCATGATCGGCTCGAAGACCAAGCGCGCCACCTTTGCGAGCTGGGCGCGGCGGGAAGGTTTGAGCGAGGATGCGATCGGCAGCTTGGTGCTGCCGATCGGCGGCAAGACCGTCAGTGACAAACGCCCGGCGGTTATCGCCGCGATGACAGCAGCGGAGATCCTTGTCGCCTTGACTGGATACCGGCATCACTGTTGAGAAGCGCTGCATCGGATCAGCGCATGGGCCGCCTCGCCTGCCGTTTCCATGTAGGACGGATCGCGGTGCAGAAGAACGACGGCGAAGGAACCATCCAGCAACAGGATCGTCTGACGTGCGAGCATTCGCGCCTGCACTCCAAGCCCTGCCGCTTCGAGCACGCTGTTTAGCCAGTCTTCGACCCGTTTCTTGTGCGCCGCTCCAATCTTCATCGCCGGATGGCCGGGCATATTGGCGAGTTCGGCGGAGGTTCGCAGGAAGCCGCATCCCTTCCAGCGTGGATGACGCGCGGATTTGGCAAGGGCATAAAAAACGCCACGCACCTTGTCGGCGACATCGCCCTCCGTCTCCGAAAACCACCGCTTGAACAAGGCCAGATTGGGCTGGTCGCGCATGTCGAGATAGGCGGCGATCAGATCGTCCTTGCTGGCGAAATGATAGTACAGCGTGCGTTTGGTGACCCCGGCCTTCTCGGCAACGGCGTCGACACTGACCGCACGGATACCCTCGCTGTAAAACAGCTTCGAAGCAGCCGAAACAATGCGATCGCGCGTGGGAAGAACAGACGGTGCCATGGCCTGATGTATACCGACCAGTGAATATACACAAGCAATGCCTTCGCCTACGGTGCCGTCATTGAAACCGCCGGGGAGCAGTCATGCGGGAAGCGGAAGGAAGGCCCGTCAACATTACCTGCCAGGACGGCGTGCAGCTTCGCGGCCATATCTGGGCGCGGACGGCCGGCATTGCTTGCGGCGGAATAATCGTCAACCCTGCAACCGGCGTGCTCGCCCGCTACTACCACCCCTATGCGCGGTTCCTGGCGGATCACGGCTTCACTGTTCTGACCTACGACTACCGCGGCATCGGGCAATCGCGGCCTGAGCACTTGCGCGGCTGGAACTGCCGCTGGGCGGATTGGGGTGAACAGGATTTCGCCGCGGCACTTGCCTTTCTCCATTCGCATCCTGTGAGCGGCCCGATGCTGGTGGTCGGCCACAGCATCGGCGGCTTCCTGCCCGGCTTTGCCCATAACGCACCGCTGATCGACCGCATGCTGACCGTCGGCGCACAATATGCCTATTGGCGCGACTATGCCGCCGCCCAGCGTTTGCGTCTGCTTCTGAAATGGCACCTCGCCATGCCGGTCCTGACGGCGCTATGCGGATATTTTCCCGGCAGAAAGCTCGACTGGCTGGAAGATCTTCCAGCGGGGGTGGCCAGAGACTGGAGTTTTCGCCGGTCACGAATGGAACTCAGCCATCCGCAAGAGAACCGGGCAGACCTTTTGCAGCGCTTCGCCGCTGTCACAGCCGACATTCTGGCGATTGGCGTGGCGGATGACGATATCGGAACCCGGCAAGCCATTCGCCGTGCGTTGCAATATTACCGGAATGCGAAGCCGGTGGAAGTCGCGTTGTCACCCGCCGATCTTGGGCTTGATCGCATCGGCCATTTCAGCCTCTTTCACAAACGCCACGCCACCGATTTCTGGCTGGATAGCCAGCTTTGGTTGCGCGACGGCATCAATCCCTGGCCCGGCAAACTGTTCGGATGTGGGCGGACAGAGACCGACGTCTGGTCGTTCGAAGGGCGCGAGCGTCTTCGCTACAAAGGCCTGATGTAACGGCGGCAAATCCCCGTTTAATGCGTAAGGAAAAAATCATGCCCTACGTTCTGATCATCCACGAAGTCGCCGATTATCCTGCCTGGAAAGCCATTTTCGACGCCGCCGCCGGCATTCGCCGCGATGCCGGTGAGATTGCCTACCAGGTGTTGAAATACGACACCGATCCCAACCGGATTGTCCACTATTCGCTATGGCGCTCGTTGGACGCCGCACGGGAATTCTTCGAGTCCGCGCGGCTTATCGAAATTCGCGCTCGGGCCGGCGTCAAGGCGCCGGAATTCATCTATCTCGAACAGTTGGAACGCGGCGTGCTGGACGCATCCCGTTAAAATCGCACAGCCACAACATCAGTGATGCGCTGGCGGCAGACAGCCTCTATCGCGTCAGATCCGAATCCTGCCGCGGGTTGCGCCAGTCCTGGAAGCCCAGGTCTCTTTTCATGTATTCGGACATGACTTCGAGATCGAGCGCCGGATAATTCGGTTGCAGTCCACGCAGCAGCCTAGCCAGCCAAAAACGCCATCCGGCCGTGCGAGGTTGCGGTGTTGCTTCATATCTTTCAATTGTTTGGCAATCCATGACGACACCTGTTGTTTGCCTGAATGTGATTGCAGCATGCGCGCAAACATGCTCCAATTCCAATCGAACAACCGTCTGAACGCATCAAGAGAACTTATCCATGAAGATGTCGAAACAGTTCCCGTTGAATGCACTGCGTGTATTCGAAGCGACGGCCCGGCTGGGCAGTTTCACCAAGGCCGGCGACGAACTCGGCATGACCCAGACGGCGGTCAGTTATCAGATCAAGCTGCTCGAACAGAATGTCGGCGAGCCCCTGTTCCTGCGTCGGCCGCGACAGGTGCAATTGACGAAGACCGGCGAACTGCTGGCGCCGAAAGTCGCGGAAGCCTTCGAGATACTGCGGGACGCGATGGCGGGAGTCCGGGACGAGGCGGAAACCTCCCTACTCATCCACTCGACACCGACCTTTGCCTCGCAATGGCTGGCCCGCCATCTCGGCTCGTTCCAGCTCAGGCATCCAAGCATCGCCGTGCGCCTGACGACCAGCGAGACCATCATCGATTTCAACCGGGAAACTGTGGATGTTGCCATCCGTTCGGGAACGGGAGATTGGCCAGGCCTGACCAGTCACCCCTTGATGAGCGTCGACTTCACCCCGATGATGAGCCCCAAACTCGCCGAAAGCGTCGGCGGCATCCACACGCCGCGCGACCTCTTGAAACTTCGGATCATCGATCCCGGCGACCCCTGGTGGACGCAATGGTTTAGGGAAGCGGGCGTTGCCGATGCCGATCTCGCCAGTCGGCCGGCAAGCCGGCTCGGCGCGCAATCCTTCGAGGCCCGTGCCGCGGTTGCCGGTCAGGGCGTAGCGATCCTGACCCCGGAATTCTATCCTGACGACATTGCACTCGGGCGGCTTTATCAACCTTTCGAACTGCGCGGCAATGATGGCCACCAATATTGGCTCGTCTATCAGACGGCGCGGCGAAACTCCGCCAAGATCAGAGGTTTCCGCGACTGGATACTCAATGAATTCGCGCCGTCGGCAAGTGCCGACAATCCCGATACCGCTCACCAGGCGGCAAATTAATCATGTCCGAAAGATCCCGCTGGAAATGCGTGAAACACGCATAGGGCGTACTTTCTTTTTCCCCACGCTTCGATTTAAAGATGCGCGCATTCAATGGGGATCATTCATGCCGAAAATTTTTGCCGTCTGCCTTTTCATGATGCTTGCGCTTTGCTCATGCACCGGAGCAACCGTCGTCCACTTTGAAACCGACGCCTATGGAAGACTGGCGGATGTGAAGCTTGGCACGTCCTCCGGAGACCACGCCCGCGACCGCGCCATAGCCAACGAAGCACGGCGCCGGTTCAGCACGCTCGTTCCCAATCCTGAGCCTTACCGCGACTATTTCCTGACGGTCACCCCGCCTGAAAAATCGAAAGAGACGGACGCCAAAAATTACAAGGCAATGCAGCAAGAATTGAAAAAGGATGCCAATCTGCGGGAAAAAGTCCTGGAACTTTGCCGCAAGAACCTTGGAAAACCGAGCGATGTCGCGGAACTGGCGGTCTATACGCACACCGCGCGTTCAAAGGCGCTTGAAGTCGGTTGCCAGCGGCTGACCGCCGCCCTTGCGAACGGGCGCCTGTCGCATTCCACCTTTGAGAAGACCCGCCAGGGCGTGAAGACGAAAGAGTTGATCGCAATTCTCGCAGGGCGCTAAAGAGATCACGTTTGCCTCTTTCCCATGCCGCCGTTTTTTCGCACAGTAGCGAAGCGGGAGGCAAGAATGGGGAACCCGAATGTATGAATATGCCATCGCCTGGGAATGGCTGGCCTTTGCCGTCCGCTGGCTGCATGTGATCACCGCGATCGCCTGGATCGGCTCGTCCTTCTATTTCATCGCGCTCGATCTCGGCCTCGTGAAACGCGATCACCTGCCCGTCGGCGCCTATGGCGAGGAATGGCAGGTGCATGGCGGCGGCTTCTATCATATCCAGAAATACCTTGTTGCGCCCGCGACCATGCCGGAGCGCCTGACCTGGTTCAAATGGGAGAGCTACGCCACCTGGCTTTCTGGCTTCGCCATGCTCTGTCTGGTTTACTACGGCGGTGCCGACCTGTTCCTGATCGATCGGCACGTGCTCGATATCTCCTCGACCACTGCGATCGTGATCTCTGTTGCTTCGCTCGCCGTCGGCTGGGTCTTCTACGACCTTCTCTGCAAATCACCACTCGGCAAAAACACATGGACGCTGATGGGCATTCTCTATGTGGCGCTGGTGATCATGGCCTGGGGCTACACGCAGGTCTTCACCGGCCGCGCCGCCTTCCTGCATCTCGGCGCCTTCACCGCGACGATCATGTCGGCCAATGTCTTTTTCATCATCATGCCGAACCAGCGCGTCGTCGTTGCTGACCTCATTGCCGGGCGCACGCCCGACCCGAAATATGGCGTCATCGCCAAGCAACGCTCGTTGCACAACAACTACCTGACCCTGCCCGTCATCTTCTTCATGCTGTCGAACCATTATCCGCTCGCCTTTGCCACCGCCTACAACTGGTTGATCGCGGCATTGGTGTTCCTGATGGGCGTCACCATCCGTCATTGGTTCAACACCACGCACGCCAGAAAGGGACGCCCGACCTGGACATGGCTGGTGACGTTGCTGATCTTCATCCTGATCATGTGGCTTTCAACAGTGCCGAAGGTGCTGACCGGCGAAGACACGACCCAGGTCGCCCCAGCCTTCCAGCAATTCGCCTCCAACGCGCATTTTCCGGCGGTTAAGGATGCAATCTCGACCCGCTGCTCTATGTGCCATTCTGCGGAGCCCGTTTATGAGGGCATCAACCGGGCACCGAAGGGCGTAACACTGGAAAACGAAGCGGAAATCGCAGCGCATGCCCGCGAAATCTACATCCAGGCCGGCCGCAGCCATGCCATGCCGCCCGGCAACATCACCGATATGACCAATGACGAGCGCAAGCTGCTGACGGCATGGTTCGAAAGCTCGGTTTCGGAAGGCAGGACAGAATGACCGCCACCCTCATTCGCGGACGGACGTTGAGTTTCCAACGCCTGCCCGCGAGCGTGGGCGACCACGCCGCCTACAGCTACGAGACCGACGGCGCGCTGCTCGTTGAAGATGGCTTGATCCTCGCGAGCGGCGCCTACGACGCCGTGAAGACGCAGGCGCCGAAGGACGTGGCGGAAATCGACCACTGCCCGCATCTCATCCTGCCGGGCTTCATCGACACGCATCTGCATTTCCCACAGATGCAGGTGATCGGCTCCTACGCCGCCAACCTGCTCGAATGGCTGAACACCTACACCTTCCCGGAGGAATGCCGCTTCGTCGAGACGGCGCATGCTGAGCGTATCGCAACCCATTTCTTCGATGAAATGGTGCGCCACGGCACGACGACGGCGGTTGCCTATTGCTCGGTGCACAAAACGTCTGCCGATGCCTTCTTCGCCGAATCCACGCGGCGCAACATGCGCATGATCGCCGGCAAGGTGATGATGGATCGCAATGCGCCGCAGGGTCTGCTCGATACGCCTGAAATGGGCTACGACGAGACCCGCGCCGTCATCGAACAATGGCATGGCAAGGGCCGCAACCACGTCGCCATCACGCCGCGCTTCGCCATCACCTCGACGCCGGAACAGATGTCGGCAGCAGAAACCTTGGCGCGCGAATTCCCGGACCTGCACGTGCAGACGCATTTGTCGGAAAACCGCGACGAGATCGACTTCACCTGCTCGCTCTACCCTGAAGCCGCCGACTATACCGATGTCTATGCCCGCTACGGCCTGCTTGGGCCGAAGACGCTATTCGGCCATTGCATCCATCTGTCCGAGCGCGAAATGGACGCCATGAGCGAAACCGGCTCGATCGCCGTCCATTGCCCAACCTCCAACCTCTTCCTCGGCTCCGGACTGTTTCCGCTGAGAACTTTGATGAACCGCGAAAAGCCGGTGCGTGTTTCCTTCGCCACCGATATCGGCGGCGGAACGAGCTATTCGATGCTCCGCACCATGGACGAGGCTTACAAGATCCAGCAATTGCAGGGCGCGCGGCTGAACCCGTTCGAGAGCTTCTACTTCATGACCCTCGGCAACGCGCAGGCGCTATCCCTCGAAGACAGGATCGGCACACTGGAGCCCGGAACAGACGCCGATTTCATCGTGCTCAACATGGCGGCAACGCCGGCCATGGCACTCAAGGCCGAAGTTGTGAATTCGCTCGCCGACGAATTGTTTTTGCTGCAGACAATGGGGGATGACCGGGCGATAGCTGAGACCTATGTGGCGGGAGTGGCCGCAAAAACAGGGCTTTGAAAACATCCTCATCGTGGAGGTCAAAATGAGCGTCGCCAAGGTTCTGGATCGCGAGACGTGGGCGGAAAGGCCGGACGTCTGGAAAGGCGAGTTCGAGGGCGGTATCTACGGTGCCAATGTATCGGTCGTGTTTTACACGACCGACGAGATCGGCGGCGGCCCCAAATTGCACAAACATCCCTATCCGGAAGTCTTCATCATCCGGCAGGGCCGGGCCTTGGTCACCGTCGGAACGGACGAGATCGAAGCGACGGCGGGTCAGATCGTGTTTGCGCCGGCGGATGTGCCGCACAAATTCAGCAATCTCGGTCCGGGGCGTCTTGAGACAACCGATCTGCATGTTGCCGGCGCATTTTCGACGGAATGGCTGAAAGAATAGCGGCTGAAAGGACAGCTAAGCCGCGCCCATCTCTTCCACCACCGCCTTGATCTTCACCGCCTTCTCGAAATGATCCAGCCTGTGCGTGCGGATCCACCATTCGGCGGCTTCCATCAGCAATTCTGGTTCATCATTCCTGTTCGCGAAAAACGCATAGAAGGAGAGCCCGACACCAGGCCCCTTTTCAGAGATTTTGCGATCGCAAACTTCGACGATTTTTTGTCTCAAACTGGCTCTCATTCACTCATCCGATGCGCGATCTTAAATCCCCTTGTGAGGGAGATCGGCCAAAACGCAAGGGGAATGAGACTGATTACCCTTTCCAGACTGCAACCGTCTGCGGCCTCGCCTCCGTTTCACCGAAAATGACTTTGCCATTGGCCGGACTGACCTTGCTCGCCCGCACGCGATGTTACATTGTCCGGCCTGGTCGCACATCAGGACGACCGAGTGCGCTGTGGAGGTTCTCGTGACGAATTCTAAATCGATATCCACTTCCTTGCGCATCCCGACCTTCGATGATGTCCAGACCGCGCGGCTCCGCATTTCCGGCTTCGCGCACCACACGCCCGTTTTGACATCGAGAACCGCGGACGCACGAACGGGAGCGACCATTTTCTTCAAGGCGGAAAATCTGCAGCGGGCGGGCGCATTCAAGTTTCGCGGCGCTTACAACGCCATTGCGGCACTGGACGCGCTCCCCCGGAAAAATGGTGTCGTCGCCTTTTCATCTGGTAACCACGCCCAGGCACTCGCCTATGCCGCCAAGCTCCAGGGCGTCTCAGTGACGATCGTCATGCCGCGGGACGCTCCGGAGATAAAGGTGGAGGCAACCAAAGGCTATGGGGCTGAAGTCGTCTTCTATGATCGGTACACGGAAGATCGCGAGACGATAAGCCGGCGCATTGCCGAGGAACGGGGCGCAACCTTGATTCCGCCCTATGACTATCCGGATGTCATTGCGGGACAGGGCACCGCCACGCTGGAATTGATCGAGGACGTCGGTGAGATCGATTTGCTCGTCGTGCCGCTGGGCGGCGGCGGTTTGCTTGCGGGCAGCGCACTCAGCGCCAGAGCACTGCTGCCCGCTTGCACCATCATTGGCGTCGAGCCTGAAGCCGGCAATGATGGCCAACAATCATTGCGAAAGGGAGAGGTCGTCCACATTCCAGTGCCGAAATCCATCGCTGACGGTGCGCTTTCCACCTATGTCGGTGCGCATAACTTTGCCATTCTGAAAGATAAGGTCGATGACATTGTCACTGTCACCGATGGGCAGCTGGTCGAGACGATGCGGTTCTTTGCCGAACGCATGAAGATCATCGTGGAACCGACCGGTTGCCTGGCTGCAGCGGCCGTCCTGCATGGCGCAATTGCCTGTGCCGGCAAGCGGGTCGGTGTTCTGTTGAGCGGTGGCAACATCGATCTGAAGGCTTTTAGTGCGCTTGTCAGTGAACGCTGAGGTAGCGTGATGTCTTATCTTTTAGTTGCATCAATGCTAAGATAGCAGCCATCGGTGATTGGGATCGCTGCTATGGTCGAGGCGCAATCATTCTACTACGTCCTGCTTTGGTTAGCGGTCTTTGCCGTCTGGCTTTTGTTTCTCCGATGAATGGGACCAGCCAGGCACCTGAACGAGCAACGGCTCTTGATCGCTCGGATTGCTCCTTCAAGTCCTCCACGCCCGACGCTGTTCACAGGCATCCCGTTGCTGCCTATTCTTTCCAGGCAGCAACAGTCTGCGGCATCACCTCAGCTTCACCGAGAACGACGGTCGCTCCGAGCGGAATTCCCCAAGCCTCTGTCCCGTAGTTGAAAGCGAACGTCACGTCGCCCCGCTTGCGCAGGCGGATATGATCGGGCAGCGCGACAGTATCCAGACCTGCTTTCGCGGCCAGACGCGCGAGCGTCTGCTGCAGCAGGCCCTGATCGGGCCAGCAGGCAAGGTAGTGATGCAATCCCTTGACCATTAGCGCCGGGTCGCCGTTGCCGAACCGTGCAATCACCTCTCCGTCCGTCTCTACATACTCCCGCCAACGGATGGCCGCCCCGGAGACAACGCCTGATACGGCATCCTCCAACCCCGGACGCAGCGATGACACCTGCGTGACCCGAACGCCCGTCAGCGCCGCAAGGGGACCCGGCGGCAGATTTTCGGGAATGGCGAACTGGCGCGTCCGCGAGCCGGAGCGCGGGCCGTAGAGCACGATGCCTTCGGCTGCACTGAAGGCCTGCAGGGCGGCTTCCGAAACCATCATCAGCGACGGAACGAGCACCAGCTTATAGCCGTCGAGCGGCGCGCCCGGAGGCACGAAATCGACGTTGAGACCGAGTTTTCGAATGGCCTCATACCAGCGGAAGGCGAGATCGTGATACTGGAAGTCCCTGCCCTGGGGCTGGATGACAGTCGCCCAATAGGTCTCGTAGTCATAGACGATCGCGACCGGTGCCTGTTCCGTTGCCGGCAGTTCGCCGGTCTCGATGATCTCGCGGCCAACGATCTCTGCCTCGCGCCCGCCGACGGAGAGCTCATCCGAGCCCGGCAGGTTGAGGCCCGCATGCATTTGTTCCTGCGCGAACGGCGCCTGCCGCCAGCGGAAGTAACTGACGACTTCGGCACCATGTGCCAGCGCCTCCCAGGTCCAGAGCCGCACCATGCCCGGTTTCGGCACCGGATTCCACGGCGCCCAGTTCACCGGTCCCGGCTGCTGCTCCATGACCCAGAAGCGGCCGCGTCCGACGCCGCGGTAGAGATCGTGGTGGAAGGGCGCGATATCCGGATGGGAGGTTTCCGCCCAGCGGTTCTTTTCCTCCTGGCTGAACGGGAATTTCTCGACGAAGCCGATCGGATAACTATCCCACGAGGCGATATCGAGGTTCTCACCGACCTTCCAGTGGTCGAAATCGTTGATGAAGCCCATGAAGTTATGGGTGATCCAACGGCCCGGCGAATGCTTGCGGATGATGTCGCACTGCATCTTGTCGTAGGCGGCCACCTGCCCGGACTGGAAGCGCCAGAAATCGAGCCGTGCCGCCGGATTGGTCTCGGTGACGGTAAGGTTCGGCAGGACGACGTCCTCGAAGCTGTTCACCTCCATCGACCAGAAGACATTGCCCCACGCTTCGTTGAGCTGGTCGGTCGACTGGTACCGCAGCCTCAGCCAACGGCGGAACGCCTTCAGGTCTTCCGGACCCCAGGATTGCGTCGTGTCATGGCAGCCATATTCGTTGTCCGTCTGCCAGCCATCGAGCGCCGGATGTTCGCCATAGCGCTTGGCGATGATCTCGACGATGCGCGCGCTTTCGCGCCACCAGACTTCGGAGGAGAAGGTATAGTGCCGGCGCGAGCCGAAGCCGCGCACGTGGCCCTGCTGATCGACAGGCGCGATCTCGGGATGCTCATCCATCAGCCACTTCGGCGGTGTTGCCGTCGGCGTGCCGAGCACGACCTTCAAGCCGGCGGCACCGAGTGTGTCCATGGCGCGGTCGAGCCAGCCAAAATCGAACTCCCCTCGCCTCGGCTCCAACCGCGACCAGGCGAATTCGCCGATGCGCACGAAGGAAATTCCAAGCTCCCGCATGCGGCGGGCATCCTTTGCCCACCACGCCTCTGGCCAATGTTCCGGATAATAACAAACGCCAAGCATTACTTCGTCAAATCCCCGTTGATGATGGCGACGCCCTGGGCGTCGAAGAGATGGCAGGCTTTTGGCGGGATGCCGACGCGGAAATCCGCTCCCGGATGTGCCGTGGCGAGCCCGTCGGCCTTGACGGCGATGTCGCTGCCATCGGCAAGGCTCACATAAAACATGGTCTCGGAACCGAGATATTCGGCGAGCCTCAGCTTGGCCGGCAGGATTGCGCCGTCCTTGGCATAGGCATCGATATGTTCGGGGCGAATGCCAAGCGTAACGGCCTGCCCTTCGCTGATACGGGCATTGCCGGCCGGCAGCAGGATATCGACGCCGCCCGGCAGCGTGACCCGGATCTGGTCGCCGGCGGGCGCTGCCGTGGCCGTCAGAAAATTCATCTTCGGCGAGCCGATGAACCCGGCAACGAAGAGGTTCTTCGGCCGGTGATAGAGCTCCAAGGGCGAGCCGATCTGCTCGATAGAGCCAGCACTCAGCACCACGATCTTGTCGGCCATGGTCATAGCCTCGACCTGATCGTGGGTGACATAAATCATCGTCGCCTTCAGGTCCTGATGCAGCGTGCTGATCTCGGTGCGCATCTGAACACGCAGCGCCGCATCCAGGTTCGACAGCGGTTCGTCGAACAGGAACACCTCCGGATTGCGTACGATCGCGCGGCCGATAGCGACGCGCTGGCGCTGGCCGCCGGAAAGCTGCGATGGCTTGCGGGTGAGCAGTGGTTCGAGTTGCAGCATCTTTGCCGCGCGGGCGGTGCGCTTTTCGATCTCGGCCTTGTCGTGGCCGGTCATGCGCAGGCCAAAACCGATATTGTCGGAGACGGTCATGTGCGGATAGAGCGCATAGGACTGGAACACCATGGCGACGCCGCGCTCGGACGGACCGACATGGGTCATGTCGTTGCCACCGATCTTCAGTTCCCCGGAGGAGATTTCCTCCAATCCCGCAATCATCCGCAGCAGCGTGGACTTGCCGCAGCCGGAAGGGCCGACAAAGACGCAGAACTCGCCGTCGGCGATCGAGAAATCGACGCCCTTGATGACGCTGACGGCGCCGAATTGCTTGGTGACATTGCGGAGCGTGACGTCAGCCATTGGCCCTGCCTTTCGATGAATGTTGAAATGTGGAAAACGCAGCGATCATCCCTTGGTCGCTCCCAGCGTCAGCCCGGCGATGAAATGCTTCTGCATCAGGAAGAACATCAAAACCGGCGGCATGGCGGCGACGATCGAGCCGGCCGAGACCAGATGCCAGGCGGCAATCCATTGCCCATTCAGCGAATAGAGCCCGGCCGTCACCGGCATGGCGTGCTGCCCCTGCACGAGAACTGTCGCCCAGAAATAGTCGTTCCAGATGAAGGTGAAGACCAGCACGGAAAGGGCAGCGATGGCCGGCCGCATCAGCGGCAGGACGATGTAGCGAAAAATCCTCCACTCGCTGACACCCTCGACGCGAGCGGATTCGATCAGCGCGAACGGCAGCGACTTGATGAAGTTGCGCATGAACAACGTGCAGAAACCGGTCTGGAAAGCGACATGGAAGAGCACGAGGCCGGAAATTGAATCATAGAGCCCGGCCTTCAGCGTCATATCGCGCACCGGCACCATCAGGATCTGGAACGGAATGAAATTGCCGGCGACGAACAGGAAGAAGACAATGAGATTGGCGCGGAACTTGTAGACCGCCAGCGCGAAGCCGGACAGGCAGGCAAGGCCGACCGCGCCGATCACCGTCGGGATCGTCACCTTGAAGGAATTGAGGATGTACCAGCCGATCGGCGAATCCCGGAAGACGGCCGTATAGTTCTCGATACCGGCAAAGCGCGAAGGCATGCCGAAATAGTTGCCGGCGGCGAGATCGCCGGATGGACGGATCGAGGTGATGGCAACGCCGATCAGCGGCAACAGCCAGACGATCAGCGCGATCGGCAGGATGATCGTGTAGGCGTGGCGCACCCAGGGGGCGGCCTTCTGAACAGGGGTTGGAAACATCAGGCGTGCCTTTCCTGCATCAGCATGCGCACGATGAACAGTGTGATGAAGACCATCATGATCATGAAGAGGACGACCGCGATCGCCGCGCCGTAACCCATGCGGTAGCCGTATTCCGACAGTGCCTGCTCGTACATGTAGAAGGAGAGTACGCGGCTTGATCCATACGGGCCGCCATCGGTCATGATCGACACCAGATCGAAGGAACGCAGTGCGCCGATGACGGTAACCACGACGGCGATGAAGGTGGCGGGGCCGAGTTGCGGCAGGATGATGTTCCAGAGCAATGACCAGCCCTTGGCACCATCCATGCGGGCGGCTTCCACCTGCTCCGGATTGATGTTGTTGAGGCCGGTCAGGTAGAGGATCATGCAATAGGCGATCTGCGGCCAGAGACCAGCGGCGATGATGCCGAGCGTCACATAGCGCTCATCGGCAAGGATAGCGATGCTCTGACCGCTCACCGCCTTGATTAACGCGGAGAGAAGGCCGAAGTCCGGCGCATAGAACCAAGTGAAGATCAGGCCGACGACGACCTGGCTGATCACAAAAGGAAAGAAGAACAGCGACTTGTAGAGCCGGATGCCGGCGACCGTCTGGTTGAGAAACAGCGCCACGGCAAGGCCCGCTGGGACCGCGAGCAGATAGAGCACCAGCCACAGGATGTTGTTCTTCAGCGACGTATAGAACGCCTCGTCATCGAGAAGCTCGACATAGTTGGCCATGCCGATCCAGGTTTTGGCACCCAGACCGTCCCAGTCGTAGAAGCTGATCCAGATGGATTCGAAGATCGGGATGATCACATAGATCGAAAACATGATCATGCCGGGCGCCAGGAACAGCCAGGGCGCAAGGCGCTGCTGGTTGCGCTTCCAGTAGCTGGACGTCGCGGGAACGGTGCGGCTCATCGCGGCCCCTTTGCTTTGAAGTAATTTGAAATCAATCGATCGTAATCCGGGCACTCGCCCCTCACCCTAGCCCTCTCCTCGCTGGCGGGGAGAAGGTGGCCAACAGGCCGGATGAGGGGCAGAAGCCGAACAGGATTACTTGTAGATACGCCCACGTGCCTTTTCGAGGCGCTCGAGGATCGTATCGACATTGTCCGGCTTGACCATGAACTGCTGGAAGCCTTCCATGCCGACCTTGGCCATTTCGGCCGGCGCGTCGCGATCGTAGAACTGTGCGAGCGCATAGGCGTTTGCCAGCATCTCGAAGCCGGCCTTGAGGAACGGATCCTCTGACTTGGCCGACTGGTTGTTGACCGGAAGCTGGCCGAGCACCTCGTTCATCTTGGTCTGGGCTTCAGGCGTTGCCAGATAGGCAAGGAACTTGCGGGCATCTTCCTTGTTCTTCGCGCCCGACGGGATGTGGAAGGACTCGGTCGGTGCATCTTCCGCCATCGGAATGCCGGCAGTGATTTCCGGGAACTGCAGGAAGCCGATCTGGTCTTCCTTCAATCCGCCATCCACCATTGCGGCAACAGCGAAGTTGCCCATCAGATACATCGGCGCCTTGCCCTGGACGAACTGCGGAATGGCATCCTGCCAGTCGATCGCGGCGTGGTTTTCCAGGAAGTAACCCGGCTTCACCAGCTCGGCCCATTTCTCAAAGACGGCCTTCACCTTCGGGTCGGTGTAAGGCACCTTGCCGGCGGTCAAATCCATGTGGAATTCATAGCCGTTGACGCGCAGGTCGAGATAATCGAACCAGCCGCCGGTCGGCCACAAAGCCTTGGTGCCGATTGCAAACGGCGTCATGCCGGCTGCCTTGATCTTTTCGCAGGCGGCGACCAGTTCGGCCCAGTTCTTTGGCGGGGTGATGCCTTCCTTTTCGAAGATGTCCTTCCGGTAGTAGATGCCCCACTGATAGTAGGAATAGGGAATGCCCCACTTCTTGCCATCGATTTCCATCGACTTGATGGCTGATTTCAGTTGGTCGTCCAGCTTGTGTTCAGTCCAGAGATCGGAAACATCCTCGAACAGGCCGGCCTTGACGAAGGGGGCCATGCGGTTGCCAGAATACCAGGAAACCACATCCGGCGCGTCGGCGGTCAGGAAGTTGCGGATCGCCGATTTGTAACCTTCGTGGTCGAAATTGTTCCACTTGACTGTGACGTCCGGGTTGGCGGCCTTGAAGCCCTCGAGCAGTGTTTCCATCGCCTTTTTCGGCGCCGGATCGGACTGGTCGGAATTGATGACGAGTTCGCCTGCGAAAGCGGTCGTTACGGTCAGCGCATAGCCGAGCGCGAGCGCGGCTTTAAAAGAAGTCATGATATCCTCCCAAGGATCAGCGTGTGGTGCCGTTGTCTCCTGCGGTTTATTGTTCCTCTTCACCACATGAGCCACTTGACCTTGCTGCCCAAACCCGCAATCTTCTTCCGACATTTCGGCATAGACTTCCGGTTTCCTAACATCAGCAGAATATGAAATGGCGCGACGCCCGAAACCCGTGAACAGGCTTGGTGCGACACCGGTCCATCCCGAACGCGATCCGGCGCATCCGCTGGTGGTGTTCGGCGACCACCGTTTCTGTGCCGGCGACAATATCAATGTGCGGCGCATGGAAGGTCCACACATGCACAGCCAGATCGAGCTCAACTTCGTGCTCGAAGGCGAGATGACCTACTGGTTTGACGGGCGCGAACTCAGCGTTTCGGAAGGGCGACTCTGCCTGTTCTGGGGCATGATCCCGCATCAGGTGACGGATATCAAAGAGCCGACCAGGTTCATCTGCCTCTACGTTCCCATGTCCGTCTTTCTTGCGCTTCCAAGCCTCAGCCGCTTTCGCGACGCGGTCTTCCGTGGCGCGATGATCGAGGCGCTCGACATCCGCCCTTACGACCGCGACATCTTCATGCGCTGGCGAGAGGAACTTCTTTCCGGAGATGAGGAGTTGGAGCAGATCGTGCGCGAGGAATTGGGCGCCCGCGTGCGCCGCCTCGACCGCGAAGGCTGGCGTGACCTGCGCGAACAGGGTTCGGCCATAGCCTCCTTTGAGCATCATGATGCGGATCGCGTGTTCCATGTCGAGCGGATGATGCGCTTCATCACCGAGCATGCGCTGGAGAACATCTCGGCCGAGGATGTCGGGCGTGACGTCGGGCTGCACCCGAACTATGCGATGGGTATCTTCAAGCGCACGGTTGGCGTGACCATCAACCAGTCGATCATCCGACACCGTCTCGACACGGCGCAGTCGCTGTTGATTTCCACCGACCTGCCAATCACGTCCGTTGCTTTCGAAGCCGGTTTCGGATCCCTCTCCCGGTTTTACGAGGCATTCCACGACCGTTTCGGCACCAAGCCCGGCACGTTCCGACGGCGCCTCGCCAAACCCGCGCGGGCACGGGAAGTCCATGCGACGGTTAACGGACAAATCGCCGAACCCCGTTGAAAGGCACCAAAGCCCAAAGAGGTAAAATAATTTTACCTCTTTGGGCTTCATCTCTTAACAACAGTTCTGGAAACATGGTATGGCCGGACCATCCCTTGAGATGGAAACCTGTGCCATGTCCAAAATCCTCGAAATCCGCGACCTCAAAGCCGCCGCCAAACGCCGAGTCCCGAAGATGTTCTTCGACTATGCCGATAGCGGTGCCTGGACCGAGGGAACCTACCGCGCCAACGAAGAGGATTTCCGCAATATCAAGCTGCGTCAGCGTGTGCTGGTCGACATGACCAACCGCTCGCTGGAAAGCACCATGATTGGCCAGAAGGTTTCGATGCCGGTGGCGCTTTCGCCGACCGGACTGACCGGCATGCAGCATGCCGACGGCGAGATGCTGGCCGCAAAGGCGGCGGAAGAATTCGGCGTGCCCTTTACCCTCTCGACCATGAGCATTTGCTCCATCGAGGACGTCGCTTCGGTAACGACAAAGCCCTTCTGGTTCCAGCTTTACGTGATGCGGGATCGGGAGTTCGTGAAAAACCTGATCGACCGCGCCAAGGCCGCCAAATGCTCGGCGCTGGTGCTGACGCTCGACCTGCAAATCCTCGGCCAGCGCCATAAGGATCTGCGCAACGGTCTTTCCGCCCCGCCAAAATTCACGCCGAAACACATCTGGCAGATGGCGACGCGGCCACTCTGGTGCCTGCAGATGCTGCAGACGAAGCGACGCAGCTTCGGCAACATCGTCGGCCACGCCAAAAACGTCTCCGATCTCTCGTCGCTCTCTTCATGGACGGCCGAGCAATTCGATCCGCAACTGTCCTGGGACAACGTGGAGGAGATCAAGGAGATGTGGGGCGGACCGTTGATCTTGAAGGGTATTCTCGACGTCGATGATGCAAAGATGGCCGCGCGCACCGGCGCCGATGCCATCATCGTCTCCAATCACGGTGGCCGCCAGCTAGACGGCGCCCCCTCCTCCATCAGCATGTTACCAAGGATCGTCGATGCGGTCGGCGACATGATCGAGGTTCATGTCGATGGCGGCATCCGCTCCGGCCAGGACGTTTTGAAAGCCGTGGCGCTCGGCGCCAAGGGCACCTATATCGGCCGCCCGTTCCTCTACGGCCTCGGCGCTGGCGGCAAAGCTGGCGTGACGACGGCGCTCGAGATCATCCGCAAGGAACTCGACATCACCATGGCACTTTGTGGCAAGCGGGATATCCGCGATATCAACCGGGATGTGATTGCGGAGTAACCTCAACTGCCTCGATAGGTCGAATAGCTGAACGCCGAGAGCAGCAGCGGCACGTGATAGTGGCTGGTTGCGTCAGCAATGCCGAAGCGCAGCGGGATGAGATCGAGAAAGGCCGGATCCGGCAGGCTGGCGCCGGTTGCCCGCAGATAATCACCCGCATGAAACAGCAATTCATAGGTGCCGGCGGCGAACGCCTCGCCTTCGAGCATCGGGCCATCGACCCTGCCATCACTGTTGGTTACAACTGTTTTGATCAACCGGCGGCCGTCGCCCTCAATCGAAAACAGGTCGATCTTCAACCCCTTGGCCGGCTTACCGAGGGCGGTGTCGAGCACATGAGTTGTCAGGCGGCCGGAATTGCTCATTGGGCCAGAATTGCTCATTGGGAATGACTCGCGTTCACACGGGGCTCGGGACGATGAAGGCCTCGTCGTAAAAGGCCTCTTCCAGATTGTTACCCGGCCCATCGCGGTCGACAACCAGAAAATCACTGACCGCGCCGATAGCCATCAGTGGGTGGTGCCAGACATTGCGGCCATAATTGACGCCCTGGCTTGCCGTCGCGAGGAAAACGCGCGGGATACCCGGTTTGCCGCCCTCATCCGTCGCGACAATCGCAAGCCATGGCCCACCGAGCATCGGCGAAAAGCTCTGTGAGCCCAACGGATGGCGCTCCATCATCGTCAGGTCATACGGGAACGTGCGCGGCTGGCCACGAAATATGTTGATGATGACGTGGGCGCCCTCACCCGTGACATCGGCCCGCCCAAGCGCGTGAAACCGCTCGGTCGAACCGCCGTTGATCAGCCGCATGGATGAAGGATCAGATTCGATAACCGTACCGAAAGGCGCAAAAGCCGCTTGCGTCAGCGGCTCGATCGTCAAAAGCTTTGGCATCAGTTTCTCGATCCCGCCGTAGAAGGATGGGACGGAGTGGTCTCAGGCATTATCTTCTCCCGGAAGTATCGAACGTAAACGCAACAGCGCAATCTTCTCGACCTGCGCTGATGCCGTTTCAAATTCCTGTTCCGGGCTGTTGTCAATGCGTCTTTCGAAAGCAGACAGAATGTCGTCCTTCATGAGCCCCTTCACCGCAATAATGAAAGGAAAGCCGAATTTTTCGGTGTAGGCGGTGTTCAGTTCGGAGAAGCGCGCATGTTCGGAGGCGCTCAGGCGGTCCAGTCCGGCACCGGCCTGTTCGGCCCTGGAATCTTTCGTCAGGCCACCGGCGATAGCCAGTTTTCCGGCAAGATCAGGATGGGCTCTCAAAACAACAAGGCGGTCGGCATGCGAAGCCGCACGGAACGATGCAACAAGCGCTATGTGCACGTCGTCGGACGTCAGCGCGATGTGCGAATCCTTATCGAAAGCCCGTTCCGCCACCCAGGGCGAATGCTCGAAGACGCCGCCGAAACGCGTGACGAAGCTCTCCTTGCTCTCCATCACAATCCACCTTCCGGCTTGTGATGCTCGTACCAGTGGTTGGCAATATCGATCCGCCTGGGTATCCAGACTTTTTCGTGGCTGAGAACGTAGTCGACAAAACGAGCCAGAGCGGCAGCCCTTCCCGGCCGGCCGACAAGGCGGCAATGCAGGCCGACATTCATCATCTTCGGGCTTCCGTCCTTACCCTCGGCATAGAGCACGTCGAACGTGTCCTTGAGATAGGCAAAGAACTGGTCGCCGGAGTTGAACCCCTGCGGTGTTGCAAAGCGCATGTCGTTGGCATCGAGCGTATAGGGGATGATCAGATGGGGCTTACCCTTGGTCAGCCCCGGCACCCAATAGGGCAGTTCATCCGCATAACTGTCGGAGGAATAGACGAAGCCGCCCTCTTCGATCACCAGCTTCAGCGTGTTGTCCGAAGGCTTGCCCTGATACATACCGAACGGATGCGACCCCGTCAGTTCGGTGTGCAGTCGAACAGCCTCGCGGATATGCTTGCGCTCCTCTTCCTCTGAGAAATCCTTGTATTCCAGCCAGCGATAACCGTGGCTGGCAATCTCCCAGCCGGCTTCCTTCATGGCGGCGACCGCTTCCGGATTGCGCGCCATGGCAAGCGTCACGCCATAGACCGTGACATCGACATTGCGACTGGTGAACATCCGCCACAGCCGCCAGAAGCCGGCGCGCGCGCCATATTCGTAGATCGATTCCATATTGAGATTGCGCTGACCGGGCCAAGGTTGCGCTCCGACGATTTCCGACAGCAGCGATTCCGAGGCCTTGTCGCCATCCAGGATCGAGCTTTCGCCGCCCTCCTCATAGTTGACCACAAACTGCACCGCGACGTGCGCGTCGCCCGGCCAGCGAACTTCCGGAAGATTGCGGCCATAGCCGATAAGATTGCGCGGATAGGATTGTTCTGCCATCAAATCACCCTTCGATTTTGCCGGAACGGTAGCATCCGAGACCGGAAAGTCGAAGTCCAAATGGTGGTAAACCGTGATCTGTCCAAAGCTGTAGCAGGCTGATACGCTACTCGTTAAGGCAATGTCGGCCGCTCAGCAATTCGCCTGCAGAAGACGGGCAGCGACAGCCGCCTTCGACTCGGAAATGCGCGACACATCGGTAATTGCCGTTGCATTGGCCTTGGCGCTGGCGGTGACTGGCCGATGCGCCGAAAGTTTGCCGAGCGGGTGCTGCGAATGAACGCGCAGCGGCGCACCGGCTTCCTGCTCGATAAACAAAGCGAGACTGGAAATCTTCAGCGGTTCGTTGAGCACCGGGCCGAAAAAGTCGCGCAATGCGGTTTCAAAGCGTGTGTTGAGATTGGAGTTTACCGGCCCCGTCAACATCATGTGAAAGCGGAACTCATCCATCACGTACGGATAGCCCCAGCGGTGAAGGTTGGAAAACTGGGGCGCCGTCAGGCGGTCGGGGTCGCGCCGCTCGATCTCCGCATCGCTGAGCGGCGCGCGGAACGTGTCGAAGGTCTGGACAACAGAAGCCGCCAGATAGTTCATCTGATCGCAGGGGACGGAAGGGGCAAGGCCATAGAATTCGCCCAGCCGCGATATTTCCATCCGCGGGATTTCGAACGGCGTCATCGTGCTGGCGAAATGCATCAGCGATTTGAGCAGCGCCGACTCGCTGGTTTCCGCGTTGAGCCGGAACGGCGCCTTGATCGTCCCGTGAAAACCGTAGCGGCGCGGCACTGCCGTATGGAAAGCCAGTTCCTGCCGACTGAAACCAGCAATCGACGGCGCTTCAGGCGCCTCGCCGGAATAGACGTTGCGGCCAAGCCAGCTTGCCGCAGCGACCGACAGGGGATCGTACATCGACGGCGTAAAGTAGATGGCGTACCGCATGGGCTCCGCTCCGTTGCAAATCATTCTGCGACCGGGGTTAAGCGATTTGCGTGACAGAATGACGAAGAATCGCCATTGGCGGCCGGTGGCCGGCAGCTGGTTCCTCCGCAAAAAGGCGGGAATCTCGCCCGAAACGCGGAAATTTTGCCGGAACCAACCGGCTTTTGCTTCGTTTTCTCTGCGGAAACACAGAAAAACGGAGAAGAATCATGACCTACCAGGACACCAACCGCCAGGATCCCAGCATCCGGGAAACCCACGACCTGATCGCCAGCGACAAGGTCGAGGGAACACGAGTCTACGGCCGTGACGGAAAGCACATCGGTTCCATCGAACGTGTTATTCTCGAAAAGCGCAGCGGCCGCGTCTCCTATGCCGTCCTGAGCTTTGGCGGTTTCCTCGGCATGGGCGAAGACCATTATCCGCTGCCCTGGTCCAAGCTTAGCTACGACGAAAGCCTCGGCGGCTATCGCACCGACGTGACACGCGAACAGGTCGAAGCAGCGCCGAAATATCATGGCGATGACGAATACGACTGGAACAAGGAAAACGGCCGCCGCGTCTACGACTATTATGGCGTTCCCCCATACTGGATGTAATGAGGCAGCACTCATGTTTCGGCCCCCGCGATTGCGGGGCCGTTTGCGTTTATTTTGCAGCTTCTTTGCGCAGTAGCTCGATATGCGTCTGGCATCGAAAGGAAGATGGCAGGCTTTGATCGGCATCGCCCATTATTTGGCTGACCACCGCCGATGCCAGCCGGTGGGCGATGCCGAAGCTGATCTTGAAGCCGCCTGCAAGGGCATGGATTCGAGGATGATCGGGATGCCGGCCGGCCATCGGATCGCGGCCAATGGCCTTTGGCCGCACGCCGGCCCAACGTTCGATCACCGGAGCCGCACGGATGAGAGGAACGAGATCCGCCGCCTGCCGCAACAGGTCATCGAGTTGCCCGTCTGTCGAAGCCGCATTCTCAAAGGTGTTTTCACTCGTACTGCCAACCGCGACCAGACCATTTTCGTGCGCAACGACATACAGGCCATCCGTAAAAACAACAGGAAGACCGGGATCGATATCGGCCTTGAGAAGTGCGGCCTGTCCCTTCACCGGCACACCGCTCACGCCGGACACCTTTGTCAGTTCGTCGATAAAAGGAAACGCCTGAACGCCATTGGCGAGAATGCAGGCGCCAAAGGGCAGGGTACTTCCGTCGGCAAATGTCGCATGCCCCGCGGCTGGATCGATATGGACAACCGCCCGTCCCTCCTCGATCCGGATGTGGCGCGACCGGCGCAAATAGCTGGCGAGCATTGCGAGAAACGGACGGGGGGCAACGCGGGCGGCGAGCGTGTCGAAGATCACACCGCTTTCTGCGGCATCCACGTTCAGCCAGCCGCCGTCATGAAACTGATCCTGCACATGCCAATGGAATTGCCGATCGCCCGAACGCCAGTTGACCAGCGCATCCTGCTCGTGACGAAGCGCGATAGTTCGCAGATGCGGCTTTGCCAGCGGCATGATCCGGCCTGAACGGCGATAACCCGCAGAAAGACCGGTCTCCGCTTCGAGGGCGGCGATCTCCATTTCAAGAGAGATCAGCGCATCGAACTGGAACTGCTTCTTGGCATTCCAGCGGTCCGGCATATGCGGCATCAGGGCGCCGAGCACGCCGCCGCTCGCGCCGGCGCCAATCACATCGCGCTCGACGAGAACCGTTTCGAGGCCCGCTCGTTCCGCCATCACACCGGCCCAGAGCCCCATGATGCCGCCACCGACGATCAGCAGATCCGCCATCGATTGACCTTCTCGAATGTGGAGATTAACGGTTCGCCATGACCCGCGACAACCCGGATACGACGCCCGCGCCGGAAGGGCAAACCCCAGACCGGCAAACCCTTGAATGGCACGAGGGCGATATGCCCTATTCGCGGGAATTTGGCGACCATTTTTATTGCCGCGAGGACGGTCGGCTGGAGTGCGGCCATGTCTTTCTCCAGGGCAACGGCCTGCCGGAGCGCTGGCGCAAGCCGGGCACCTTCAGGATCGGGGAGCTCGGCTTCGGCACGGGCCTGAATTTTTGTGAAACGTGGCGGCAGTGGAAGGCGACGCGTGTCGAAGGTATTGCGCTCCATTTCATTTCGTTCGAGCGCTTCCCGATGCAGGCGGGAGACATCGGTCGCGCCTTATCGCATTGGCCGGAGGTCGATGCGGAGCGACAGGCCCTTTGCGCCAGCTGGCCGGGACAGCCCAGCGGCCGCATCGACCTCGACCTTGCGGGTGGGGTACACCTCACCGTTGTCTGTGGTTCTGCCCTTGAAGAAATCGTCCATTTCTCTGCAATCTTCGACGCCTGGTATCTCGACGGCTTCGCGCCAAGGCGCAATCCGGATATGTGGTCGGAAGAACTGATGCGGCTGGTATTCGACAAGACCGCCGACGGCGGCACGTTCGCGACCTACGCGGCTGCCGGCTTTGTCCGGCGCAACCTGCAAGGTGCCGGCTTTGCGGTCGAGCGCCGGCCAGGCTTCGGAAGCAAACGCGAAATGCTTTGCGGCGTGAAATCGACATCCGGCGTCGCTTAAAAACCAGCCCTTGGCGCCATCCTTCTCTGTCAAGGAATTTTGCTGTCGCAAATGGTGGCGCCTCTGGGGCATCAAATCTGCAACATGAATCTCTGTCCAAACAGATGGAAAAGTCATGAGCGAGAACGAATTTCCGCAATCCTCTATGAGCGACACTGAAGCCCCGGTGGAACGCCGGCGCCGAACCGGCGGACGCGGCGCGGATCGTTCGCGCAAGGGCGGCGGAAGTTCCAAATACCTCAACCTCGTCAATACCATGGCAAAATCAGTTGTGCTCTCCGAGGACGCGTTGGAGGCTATTCATGATGCCTCGCTGACAATCCTTGAAGAGATCGGCATGGACGTGATCCTGCCGGAAGCGCGTGACCGGATGAAAGCGGCCGGCGCTGATGTCACGCCCGGCACCGACCGGGTGCGCTTCGATCGCGGCCTGATCATGGACATGATGTCGTCCGTGCCCTCCGGCTTCACCATGCATGCCCGCAACCCAATGCGCAACGTCCAGATCGGTGGCAACAATCTGGTGTTCGCGCAGATTGCTTCCGCACCCTTCGTCGCCGATCGCGAGGGCGGGCGCCGCGCCGGCAACCAGGAAGATTACCGCAAGCTGGTGAAGCTCGCCCAATCCTACGACATTATCCATACGACCGGCGGCTATCCGGTCGAACCGATCGACATCCACGCCTCGGTGCGCCATCTCGATTGCCTGTCGGACATGGTGAAACTGACCGACAAGGTGTTCCACTGCTATTCGCTCGGCCAGCAGCGCAACCTCGACGCTCTTGAAATCGCCCGCATCGGACGCGGCATCACCGCCGAGCAGATGGAACAGGAGCCGTCGCTTTTCACCATCATCAATACCTCCTCGCCGCTGCGGCTCGACGGGCCGATGCTGCAGGGCATTATCGAGATGTCGTCGCGCAATCAGGTGGTCGTCGTCACGCCATTCACGCTCGCCGGCGCCATGGCGCCGGTGACGATCGCTGGTGCCGTCGTGCAGCAGAATGCCGAGGCGCTTGCCGGCATCGCCTTTACCCAGATGGTCCGCCGCGGGTCGCCGGTGATGTATGGCGGCTTCACCTCGAACGTCGACATGAAGACGGGCGCTCCAGCTTTCGGTACGCCGGAATACATGAAGGCCGTTATTGCCGGCGGGCAACTCGCACGCCGGTACAAGATCCCCTACCGCACGTCCAACACCAACGCGTCAAACACGCTCGATGCGCAGGCGGCCTACGAATCGGCGTTGTCTCTCTGGGCGCTGACGCAAGGGGGCGGCAATTTCATCATGCATTCGGCAGGCTGGAGCGAGGGCGGGTTAACGGCATCCTTCGAGAAATTCATCCTCGATGTCGACATGCTGCAGATGGTGGCCGAGTTTCTGACCCCGCTTGACGTCAGCGAAGATGCGCTCGGTCTCGACGCCGTCCGCGATGTCGGCCCCGGCGGCCACTATTTCGGCACCGCGCACACGCTGGCGCGCTACGAGACGGCCTTCTATTCACCGATCCTGTCGGATTGGCGCAACTTCGAGACCTGGACAGAAGCAGGCCGGCCGACGACCTACGATCACGCCAACCGGGTCTTCAAGGAAAAGCTGAACGAATACGAGAAGCCGCCGCTGGATCCCGCCATCGAGGAAGAACTCGATGCCTTCGTTGCCCGGCGGAAGGCCGAAGGCGGCGTTCCGACGGACTTTTGACGGAAACAATCAGCTGGACATCGCCGCGCGGACCGACGAGATCAACTTGTCGGTCGGTAGGTTGCTATAGTCCTTGCAGATCTCCATCGTGGTTTTCGCACGCGTGGCAGTGGAGAGCATCGAGCGAAGATCTCCAAGCGTCTGCGGGGCCGCGCAGACAACAAGACGATCGAAGGCCCCCTCCCGCGCATAGGCGTCGAGTTTGCTGGCCACCTCGGACGTAAACCGCTGCTGCTCCCCGCGCACCGGATCGCTTGAGTATTCCATCGCCGAACGGCCGTGTCCCGTTGAGGAATGGGCTCGCCCCGGCTTGTCGGCCATGATGTCCTGGACACGCTTGGTATCCAGCTGAAAGATTTCCTGCTCGGGATTTTGGTGTCCATTCTTGAGAAAATTAACACCCTTCAAAAGGCGTGCCTGATTGCCGTCGGCGGCAAGAATCCATGTCGTCGTCATTGTTTTCTCCTCGAGCAAAGCCTCGACGCTCATAGGTCGCGGCACCGGCGGCACCGGGACTGAGCGCACGCCATGCCCCACCCCAATGCGAGGCACGTAAAAGAGTCAACGCGCCGCGAAAAAGGAATGTTCCGTAAAAATTTCGCCAACCGCAAAAATATAGTGACTGAAGTCCTCGCCCGTTCGGTCGTCCCTGCATTGCCGACAAAACACGGCTATTGTCTGGTGGAATCACAGATCGGACGACCCAATGGCTGAACCGCTGAAAAACCTGCTGCACCCGGCACTCGTGAAAACGATGGCGGCACAAATCACTGCAAATTTTGGCTCCTTCAACACGACGCGATTTGTCGACCTCGCCACGCGTGGCATGGGGCAATTGGAATTGATGCAGCGCTCACTGCAGATTCGCGATGCGTTGACAAAGACCTTGCCTGAGGATTTTGCCGAGGCCGCCGCCATACTATCGGCAAGCCTGCCGCAAAGCGGGCGTAGCGGACTGACGGGATGGGCGTTGCTGCCAGTCAGCCAGTTCGTGGCGCAAAAGGGTCTGGATCACTTCGACCTGTCGCTTGACCTGCTGAAACAGCTGACACCGCATTTCACTGCCGAATTCGGTATCCGCCCCTTCATTCACATCAACCAGGAGCGAGCGCTGGCAACGATCGGCCCGTGGGCCAGCGACACGAACCATCATGTCCGCAGGCTGGCGAGCGAGGGAACCCGTCCGCGCCTGCCCTGGGCGATGCGGTTGCCGGCGCTGATGCGCGATCCGCAACCGATCCTGCCGATTCTCAGTACGCTGCTGGACGATCCGGAGGACTATGTGCGTCGGTCCGTGGCCAACAGCCTGAACGACATTGCCAAGGACCATCCCGACCTCGTTGCAGGCTTCGTCGGCAGACATATCGTCGACGCATCGCCGGAGCGGCGGCAACTGCTACGCCATGCCTCCCGTACGCTTCTGAAGAAGGGACACACCGCAGCGCTCGGCAATTTCGGCTTTGCGCCGCTTTCCGGCATTGACGCGGTTCTGAGCATTCAGACGGAAAGCGTCGATTTCGGCGGTTCGCTCGCGTTCACACTCGCCGTCGGAAATCAGCATTCCGCGCCGCAGCAGGTGATGATCGACTACGTCATCCACCATCGCAAAGCCAATGGCAGTCTCACGCCGAAGGTCTTCAAGTGGAAGAGCCTGACGCTTGATCCCGGTGAGACCGTTGAGATGCCGCGCCAGCATGCCATCCGTGCCATCACCACCCGGCAATATTATCCCGGCGGCCATCGCCTCGAGGTTCTCGTGAACGGCACCGTTCTGGCAGGCGCGGATTTTCAGCTTGTCATGCCGTAACGCAGCAGTTCACTTCGCACCTGCAAAAACTATCACTTGACTTTTGACGGCAAAACAACGACATGAGGCCTAGCGTCACCTTCCGGCCGCCGCGTGAGCGAGCCCTGCGGGATCTACCGATCCGTAACGAAGGATAAGCGCAACACAGAATGTCCTGCCAAACGCGGCAGGATGCAGCGCAGACAGCATAATCAACCCACAAGTTCCCAAATCACGCGGGGTTCTTGACGCGAAGCGAAACCGGAACCGCATGGTGCAGTTCCGGCGAATTCCGTTTTGCGCCCCCGAAAAGGTAATACATTGACCACTTTTAAAGACCTTGGCCTCTCCGAGCATGTACTTTCGACCCTCGCCTCCCTGGGTTTCGAAACGCCAACGCCGATCCAGGCTGAAGCAATCCCGCTCGTGATGGAAGGCCATGACCTGATCGGTCTCGCCCAGACCGGCACAGGCAAGACCGCCGCTTTCGGCCTGCCGATGATCGAAAAGATGATGGCCGACGGCAAGCGTCCCGATCCGCGCAACATCCGCGCGCTCGTTCTTGCACCGACCCGCGAACTGGTGAACCAGATCGCAGCGAACCTGAAGGACTTCGTCAAGAAGACCCCGATCAAGATCGGCCTGGTCGTCGGCGGCGCTTCGATCAACAAGCAGTCCGAGCAGCTTTCCCGGGGTGTCGACATTCTCGTCGCCACGCCCGGCCGCCTTCTCGACCTCATCGCCCGCAAGGCCGTGACCCTGACGCAGGCCCGCTATCTCGTTCTCGACGAAGCCGACCAGATGCTGGACCTCGGCTTCATCCATGACCTGCGCAAGATCTCCAAGCTGGTGCCGAAGAACCGCCAGACGCTGCTGTTCTCGGCCACCATGCCGAAGGCGATCGCCGATCTGTCCGCCGAGTATCTGAGCAACCCGAAGCGCGTCGAAGTTTCGCCTCCGGGCAAGGCTGCCGACAAGGTCGAGCAGTTCGTCCACTTCGTGCAGGGCGCCAGCCAGAAGACCGAAATCCTCAAGAAGACGCTGACCGAAAATCCGGACGGTCGCGCCATGGTCTTCTCGCGCACCAAGCATGGCGCCGAGAAGCTGATGAAGCACCTGGAGCATGTCGGCTTCTCCGTCGCCTCGATCCACGGCAACAAGAGCCAGGGCCAGCGCGAACGCGCACTCAAGGCTTTCCGTGATGGAGAGACCCGCGTTCTCGTTGCCACCGACGTTGCAGCCCGCGGCATCGACATTCCGGGCGTCACCCACGTCTACAACTACGACCTGCCGGAAGTGCCGGACGCCTACGTTCACCGTATCGGCCGTACCGCCCGCGCCGGCCGCGACGGTATCGCCATCGCTTTTTGCGCACCGGACGAAATCCGCCTGCTGCGCGATATCGAACGCCTGATGAAGATCGACATCGCTGTCTCCAGCGGCGAAGTTCCAGCCGACCGCGCGCGCCCGAAGGGTGCCCGCGGCGGCAACGCGCAGCGTCCGGCTGGCAACGGTCACAATGAACGTCGTCCGCGTCCGCATGGCGGCAGCGACAACGTGCATCGCGCCGAGCGCACGGCACCAAGCCCGTTTGCCGGCGACGACCTGCTGGTAACCGGCGAGCCGAAGAAGCAGCACCGCAAGGGCCAAGGACCGGCGGCACAGGCGGCCCACGAACAGGCACTCGCCAAGCGTCCCGGCGGCAACCGCAACGGACGTCCCGGCCAGAAGCAGGGCGAATGGCGCAATCGCAACCACGGCGGCGGTGCCGCTGGCGGCCAGAACCGCGAAGGCGGCGCCGGTGCTGGCGCGCAGGGTCAGCGCAAGCGCGTCAACGCCCCGCGCCGCGACGAGGCATAAGCCTTTCGCGATAGTGAATTGAGATAAAGAACGGCGGGCCTGGACCCGCCGTTTTTTTATGTCGGGACGGGACCGTTCTTGCGATTCGTCAGATAAACCCCGGCCACGGCGATCACCGTTCCGATGATCATCGGTAGCGTTAGGGCCTCATCAAACAGCAGCCATGCCTGCAGGGCTGCCAGCGGCGGTACCAGATAAATCAGCGATGCCGCGCGCGACACCTGACCACGCCGGATCAGATAAAGCAGCAGGGCAATCGCCCCCATCGACAGGCCGAGCACCGCCCAGCCGAGGGCCGCGAACAGTTGCACGCTCCAGACCACCCGCATGTCTTCCAGAAAGAACGCGGCGGGCAGGGCGACAATCAGCGCGCCGACATATTGCAACGTCGCGATCGAGCGGATGTCGCCATCCTGCAGGTGCCGCTTCTGATAGATCGTGCCGTAGGTGACGGCGGCCATTCCCAGCACATTGATGATGACAGGAAACAGATGGATCGGCGTTGTGCCGGTATCGATCGTCAGCACCTTGGGCACGACCGCAAGCGCGATGCCGAGAAAACCGAGCGCCAGCCCGAGCTTCTGCTGGCCCGACAGTTTTTCACCGATCAGGGCCGGCGCGACCGCCGCCGTCATCAGCGGCTGCAACCCGGCGATAATGCCGGAAATCGCCGCCGGAACGCCCTGCCCGATCGCCCACCATACGGCGCCGAGATAAAGTCCATGCAGGAATATACCGGAGAACACCGCATGCCCGGCCGCAGCCCACGTTTTCGGCCACATAGCACCGGTTGCAAGACAGAAGCCGATGAACAGCAGCGTCGCGAAGAGATAGCGCAACACAAGGAATGTCAGCGGATCGGCATAGATGCCTGCATATTTCGCCATCACCCACCCCGTGGACCAGAGCAGAACGAAAATGGCCGGGGCCAAACGGTCGAGGGTCATGCGGGCTTCCTGATGCAATCTCATTGTCGCCGACTGCGATAGAGCGGCGCAGGATGATGGTCAAAGCAAAATTCCTGATGTTTATCTTCAATCACCGACACGGCCGCGGCGGATCGATCGCACAAAAATTGAGCACTCCGGTTCTCTGGAACGTCGGGTTTTACCCTGCGACTGAACCCTCGCATCTCAACGCGATGAAACATGCGCCACCATCGCTGCTAAAGACTGGTACCCGGCCTAAAAAAGCGGCGATCTCATGCCGAAATTTCTTTTGCCCTCAAACGTGCATGCTTCTTGCATTGCCCTTGCTGTTGTACTCAAATGGCAAAAAAAGGGGATCACACCGTTGGCATTTGACGAAATGATGAATGCGGACAATAGCCCGCGCCAGCCTTACTCGACTTACAATGATTGGTACTCAGCCCAGGACAAGGCCCGCCTGATTGCAAAATCGAAAGAGGCCGAGAATATCTTCCGCAAGACGGGCATCACCTTCGCGGTCTACGGACACGCAGACAGCTCCGAAAAGCTCATCCCCTTCGACCTGATACCGCGCATCATTTCCGGCCGCGAGTGGCGCAAGCTGGCCCAGGGCATCGAACAACGGGTTATCGCTCTCAACGCCTTTCTCGACGACATCTACCACAAGCAGGAGATCATCAAGGCCGGCCGTGTTCCCCGCGAACTGATCGAGCGCAACGTCGCCTTCCTGCCGCAGATGATCGGCTTCCGGCCGCCGGGCGGCGTCTATACCCATATTGTCGGCACCGACATCGTGCGGACCGGCGAAGACCAGTTCTACGTTCTGGAAGACAATGCCCGCACGCCGTCCGGCGTCAGCTACATGCTGGAAAACCGCGAAACGATGATGCAGATGTTCCCGGAACTCTTCCATCAGAACCGCGTCCGCCCGGTCGAGAACTATCCGTATCTGCTCCGCCACAGCCTCGCCTCGCTCGCGCCCCCCGGATGCGACGGCAAGCCCCGTGTCGCGGTGCTGACCCCCGGCATCTACAATTCGGCCTATTACGAACACGCCTTCCTCGCCGACATGATGGGTGTTGAACTTGTGGAAGGCTCGGACCTGCGCGTCATCGACGGCAAGGTGAAGATGCGCACGACCCGCGGCTACGAGGCGATCGACGTGCTCTATCGCCGGGTGGACGACGACTATCTCGATCCACTGACGTTCAAGCCCGAATCGGCGCTCGGCATTCCCGGCATCATGGATGTCTACCGCGCCGGCAACATCACCATCGCCAATGCGCCGGGTACCGGCATCTGCGACGACAAGGCGATCTATTCCTACATGCCCGAGATCGTCGAGTTCTATACCGGTCGCAAGGCCCTTCTCGAGAATGTACCGACCTGGCGGTGTTCGGAAGACGACAGCCTGAAATACGTGCTCGAAAACCTCGCCGATCTTGTCGTCAAGGAAGTGCACGGCTCCGGCGGCTACGGCATGCTGGTCGGCCCAACCGCGTCGAAGAAGGAGCGCTCGGCCTTTGCCGAAAAGCTCAAGTCGCGGCCGGCGAACTATATTGCTCAGCCGACGCTTTCTCTTTCGACAGTGCCAATCCTCGTCAACAAGGGCATCGCTCCGCGCCATGTGGATCTGCGCCCTTATGTCCTCGTTTCCGACAAGGTGCAGATCATTCCGGGCGGGCTCACCCGCGTGGCTTTGAAGGCCGGCTCGCTGGTGGTGAATTCCAGCCAGGGCGGCGGCACCAAGGATACCTGGGTTCTGGAGGACTGATGCACATGCTTGGAAGAACTGCAAACGGCCTCTACTGGATGTTCCGCTATATCGAGCGGGCCGAAAACAGCGCCCGGCTGATCGACGCCGGCCTGCGCATGTCGCTGACCCGCTCGGAAGCGACGGAGGACGATTGGGACGGCGTGCTGCAAAGCTCCGGCGTCCGCGATATCTACGACGATCTCTACGAAAAACTGACGAGCGCAGACGCTATCGACTTTCTGCTGCGCGACCGGGCCAACCCCTCAAGCGTGATGTCCTGCATCGATTCGGGCCGCAACAATGCCCGCATGGTCAGAACCGCGCTCACCCGGGAGACCTGGGAGGCCACCAACGAATGCTGGCTCGGTCTCAAATCCACCCTCGCCCGGCGCATCAAGGCCGCTGACCTTCCCGAGGTCATTGACGGGATCAAGCGCATGACGGGCCTCATCCGCGGCGCGTTCCATGGGACAATGCTGCGCAACGAGATCTTCAACTTCTCGCGCATCGGCACTTTCATCGAGAGAGCCGACAACACGGCCCGCATTCTCGACGTGAAATACTACGTGCTGCTTCCGGCGGTATCGCAGGTTGGCTCTTCGATCGACAACGTCCAGTGGGAATCGATCCTGCGTTCGGTTTCGGCGCACCGTTCCTACGGCTGGGTCTACGAGGCGGAATACAAGCCTTCCAATATCGCCGACTTCCTGATCCTCAACGGCCGCATGCCGCGCTCGCTTGCCTATTGTTATGACAAGATCGTCAGCAATCTCGGCTATCTCGCGCGGGAATACGGCGAAGGCCATGCGGCACACGCAACGGCGGAGGAAACGCTGTCGTCGCTGCGCAATCATTCGATCAAGGATGTCATGGATCAGGGACTGCACGAGTACATCGAGAACTTCATCAGCCACAATAACCGTCTGGGACAGGAAATCTCCGATGGCTACCGGTTCAACTGAGATTCGGATGGGAGAGAACACATGCGTCTGAAGATCAGCCACACCACCGAATACACCTATGACGAACCGGTACAATACTCGCTCCAGCGCCTGCGCCTGACGCCGCTGACGCAAACCGGGCAAACCGTCATCAGTTGGGAAACCTCGGTCGAGGGTGCAAAGATGGAAGTCGGCTATGACGACCATTTCGGCAACCGCGTCAATCTCGTCAGCGTCAACGGCGACCAGACCTCCATCCGTATCGTCGCGTCAGGCGAGGTGGAAACCGAGGACAAGGCGGGCGTCTACGGCGTTCACCAGGCCTATGCGCCGCTCTGGCTCTATCTGCGCGAGACACCGCTGACGAAGATGGCCAAGCCGATCCGCAACCTGGCCAAGGCAATGACCGGAGATACGGACCTCGCAAAGATGCACGCCCTGATGGGCAAGATCAGCGAGATTGTCGAATATAGGCAAGGCGAAACCGGAACGGAAACGACAGCCGAGCAGGCCCTGCTGCAAAAGAGCGGGGTCTGTCAGGATCACGCACATATCATGATCGCTGCGGCGCGTACGCTCGGCCTGCCCGCTCGCTACATCTCTGGCTACCTGATGATGGAAGACCACCCGGAACAAACCGCAAGTCATGCCTGGGCGGAAGTGCATCTGAACGGCCTCGGCTGGGTCGGCTTCGACGCCGCCAACAAGGTTTGCCCCGACGAGCGCTATGTCCGCATCGCCTGCGGACTGGATTATCGCGATGCCGCGCCGATTTCTGGCCTGATCCATGGTTCGTCGAGCGAAGCGCTGAAAGTTTCGGTGACCGTCGAACAGCAGGAACAGAGCCAGACGCAGAGTCAGTGAACTGACGCGCAGTCATGCCGATGCGGCAAGTGTGCCGACATGGCCTTTCGCGCCGTAGTCAAGGATAGCTTGGTCTGCCGTCATCAGCGGCACCTGATGAAACCGCGCCGTGGCAACGATCATCCGGTCGGCAGGATCAGCATGAAAGTCTCCCGGCAGCCGGACGCTGCCGACAGCGATCGGCGCCTCCAATGGTGCCAGCGCAATACCGGGCAAAGCCAATGCACGACTGATCCATCGGCCAACGTCATCACCGAGTGCGATGCGGCCCTTTTCGGCCAGCATGGCAATTTCCCACGGCGTGATCGCGGAGATCAGAATGCGGCTTTGCCGCGTCATGTCGTCTATGATCTTCCGGGATTTTTCACCCAGGTGGGGATCGTCATGGACCGCCCAGATCAACACGTGCGTATCGATGACGATCACCGGGCCGCATCCCATTCACCGGCTTCGATCACCGGCGAAAACGGATCGTCGTAGGATTGGACACTCCCCTTCATCGCCCCAATAATGCTGGTATGAGCGGCAGCTTCCGGTACCGGCGAGAGCACCGCCACTGGCTTTCCCCGTTTGGTGATGATGATCGGTTCGCCATCGTCACTCATCTGATCAATAAGGTTGAGGCATTTTGCCTTGAACTCGGCAGCACCAATCGCCTTTACGGACATGACCACATCTCCTGTACATATGGACAGAAATATAGTCCTTTACGTTTGATACTGCAACGCGGGCCTAGAATCAAAAAAGGCGGAACAAAATGCCCCGCCTCCTCCGATTTTCGAATGTAGTACAGATCAGTGGCTGTCCTTGCCGACTGCATTTCCGCGACATCCCTTGAGGAAGTCGAGGTCGGCGCCGGTATCGGCTCCTTGGACATGCTGCTGGTGCAGCCAGGCATAGCCGGAGGTCGGCAGGTCATGGTTCGGCTGCCATTCGGCGAGGCGCTGCGCCAGCTCCTCGTCGGAAATGTCGACATGCAGGCGGCGGTTCGGCACATCCAGCTCGATCATGTCACCGTTCCTCACGACCGCGAGCGGTCCGCCGACCGCAGCTTCCGGCGAGGTGTGCAGCACGACGGTGCCATAGGCCGTTCCGGACATGCGGGCGTCGGAGATGCGCACCATGTCGGTGATGCCCTTCTTCAGCACTTTTGGAGGAAGACCCATGTTGCCGACCTCTGCCATACCGGGATAGCCCTTCGGCCCACAGTTCTTCATGACCATGACGCAGGTCTCGTCGATGTCGAGATTGTCGTCATTGATCTTGGCCTTGTAGTCGTCGATGTCCTCGAACACCACGGCACGGCCACGATGCGTCAACAGATGCGGCGAGGCCGCCGACGGCTTCAGCACCGCGCCCTTCGGCGCGAGATTGCCGCGCAGCACGACGATGCCGCCCGACTGCGTCAACGCCTTTTCGGCGGGCAGGATGACGTCCTCGTTCCAGTTGACGACATCCTTGACCTCGTCCCACACGGTTTCGCCGGAAACTGTCAGCGCGTCCTTATGCAGGAGACCCGCCTCGCCGAGGCGCTTCAGCACCACCGGCAGACCGCCGGCATAGAAAAACTCCTCCATCAGGTACTTGCCCGACGGCATCAGATTGACGATGGTCGGGACATCGCGACCGCAACGGTCCCAGTCGTCCAGCGTCAGATCGATGCCGACGCGGCCGGCCATCGCGAGCAGGTGGATGACGGCATTGGTCGATCCGCCGATGGCCGCATTGGTGCGGATGGCGTTCTCGAAGGCCTGCTTCGTCATGATGTCGGAAGGTTTCAGGTCATCCTTGACCATCTGTACGATACGGCGGCCGGTGAGCTGCGCCATGACCTTGCGGCGGGAATCGACGCCCGGGATCGCGGCATTGCCGGAGAGCGCCATGCCGAGCGCCTCGGCCATGGAGGCCATGGTGGAGGCGGTGCCCATGGTGTTGCAGGTGCCCGACGAGCGGCTCATCGAGGCTTCGGCCTCGAGGAATTCGGCCTGCGTCATCTCGCCAGCCTTCACCATTTCGGAAAACTTCCACAGATGCGTGCCGGAGCCGACGCGTTCACCGCGGAAATAGCCGTTCAGCATCGGCCCACCGGTGACGACGATCGAAGGCAGATCGACGGACGCGGCTGCCATGATCAACGACGGCGTGGTCTTGTCACAACCGACCATCAACACGCAGCCATCCATCGGCTGGCCGCGGATCGTTTCCTCGATCGAGAGGGCCGCAAGGTTGCGGTACATCATCGCGGTCGGGCGGAAGGTATTTTCGGAGGCCGAGAACACCGGTACTTCCATCGGAAAGCCGCCTGCTTCCCAGATGCCGGCCTTCACTTTTTCGGCAAGCTCGCGCAGATGGCCGTTGCACGGCGTCATATCCGACCAGGTGTTGAGAATGCCGATAACCGGGCGTCCGTCGAACAGGTCGTGGGGATATCCCTGGTTCTTCATCCAGCCGCGGTGATAGATCACGTCACGGCTCGTGCCGCCGTACCATTCCTGCGAGCGCAGCTTGCGCGGCCACTCAGCTTTCTTCTTCATTGTCGTCGTATCCTTTTAAGTGCCGGACCGGTCGGACCGGTTCGGCGAAAAATGCTTACGCCAGCGTGTAGGCGGTTTTTACCACGGTGAAGAACTCGGCCGCATATTTGCCTTGCTCGCGCGAACCGAAGGAGGAGGCCTTGCGGCCGCCGAACGGCACATGGAAATCAACACCGGCGGTGGGCAGGTTGACCATCACCATGCCGGCTTCAGAGTTGCGCTTGAAATGCGTCGCGTGCTTCAGGCTCGTCGTCGCGATGCCGGCAGAAAGACCGAACGGCGTGTCATTGGCCGTCGCGAGCGCTTCGTCGTAATCCTTCACCCGGATGACCGAGGCGACAGGCCCGAAGATTTCCTCGCGGGAAATCCGCATCTGGTTGGTGGCTTCGGTAAACAACGTCGGCTGCAGATAGAAACCGGGATTCTCGCGGCTGATCGTCTCGCCGCCGAAGGCAAGCTTTGCGCCTTCCTGCTTGCCGATGGCGATATAGTCGGTGTCGGTGGCGAGCTGGCGCTCGTCGACCACCGGGCCGATATGCGTGCCAGTCTTCAGCGCGTCGTCGACCACCAGCGTCTTCAGCTTTTCGGTCAGTGCCGCGACGAACTTGTCGTGGATGCCTTCGGTGACGATCAGGCGGGACGACGCCGTGCAGCGCTGGCCCGTCGAGAAGAAGCCGGAATTGGCAGCCGCTTCTACGGCAACCGTGAGATCAGCATCGTCAAGCACGACCATCGGGTTTTTACCGCCCATTTCCAGCTGGAACTTGCGGTTATGTTCAATGGACGACGCGGCGACGCGCTTGCCGGTGCCGGTCGAGCCGGTAAACGTGATACCGGCGAGATCAGGACTGTCGAGCATCGCCTGGCCGACGACCGATCCCTTGCCCATGACGAGATTGAGAACACCCTTCGGCAGACCTGCGCGGTGCAGAATATCGACGATGGCCCAGGAGCAGCCCGGCACCAGTTCGGCCGGTTTGAAAACAACGGTGTTGCCGTAGCAGAGCGCAGGCGCAATCTTCCACGCAGGGATCGCGATCGGGAAATTCCACGGCGTGATGATGCCGATGACGCCGATCGGCTCGCGGGTGATCTCGACACCGATGTTCGGACGCACCGACGGCAGCACTTCGCCCGCCAGCCGCAAGGCCTCGCCGGCGAAGAAATCGAATATCTGCGCCGAGCGGATGGTCTCGCCGATCGCTTCCGGAAGCGTCTTGCCTTCTTCGCGGGCGAGCAAGTTTCCAAGCTCTTCCTTGCGGGCCAGAATCTCGTCAGCGGTCTTCTTCAGGATCGCATGGCGTTCGAGAATACCCGAGCGGGACCATGCCGGAAACGCTGCCTTGGCCGCCGCGATTGCGGTCTTGGCATCATCTGCGCTAGCGCTGGCATAGAGGCCGACGATTTCGTTGGTGTTCGAGGGGTTGATGTTCTCGACCCCGTTGCTGCCGACCCATTCGCCGGCGATCAGGTTGTGATGAAGTGTCATGGGCTAGAAGCCTCCTTGGTTTTTTCCGCAAGCACCTTTGGGAGCGGCGCGTTGCTTCCTGAAATGCGGCAGCTCAGAGCTGGCCGATCACGATCTCGTTTTCACCGGCGATCGCCAGCGTGTTGCGCAGTGGCAGGCCGAATTCGGACGCTTCGATTTCGAAGATGTCACCAGCCTGCGTCTTGACACCGTCACCGAAAGATAGCGTCGCCGTTCCGAACATATGGACATGTACATCGCCCGGCGCACGGAAAATGCCGTATTTGAAGTGGTGATATTCCAGATTGGCGAAAGTGTGGGACATGTTGGCTTCGCCGGAAAGGAACGGTTTTTCCCATAGCACCGCGCCGCCACGGATGATGCGCGACGTGCCGCGGATATCAGCGGGCGCTTCGCCAATCCGAATTTCGGGACCGAAACTCGCCGGCCGCAGCTTGGAATGCGCGAGATAGAGATAGTTGACACGCTCGGTCACGTGGTCGGAGAACTCATTGGCAACGGCAAAACCGATGCGGAACGGTGCTCCGTTGTCGGAGATCACGTAGATGCCGGCCATTTCCGGCTCTTCGCCACCGTCCTGCGCAAAGGACGGCGAGACGAGGTCGCCACCCGGCGCAACCGTTTGGCTGCCGTTGCCCTTGTAGAACCATTCCGGCTGCACGCCTTTTTCGCCAGGCCTCGGCTTGCCGCCTTCGAGACCCATCTTGAACATCTTCATCGTATCGGTGGCACCCTCCTCCACCTTTGACACGGCGGCGTGCATCGCATCACGGGTCGATGCAGAGCCGAGATGGGTGAGACCGGTACCGGTCAGATGCAAATGCGCATTGTCCGGATGGGTGATCGGCGGCAGAAAGTTGCCCTTGGCATGGGCGTCCTGGAGATCGACTTCATCGCCGAGACCATGTGCCTCGACAACAGCCTTCAGGGTCTTGCCCGAATTCGCGGCTTCCATTGCCAGCGCGTAGACGCTCGTTGCCCCCTTCACTGCGCGGGCGCCATCGCCCAATTCGCGAACGGCAACCGTGATCGAGCCGTCATTGTTCTTCACCTGGGAAATCAGCACAGCCTTGTCCTTTTCTAGATCCGGGCTGTTTTTCGGCGTCCAGCAGCTGGCTTTCGGCAACAACAACCCATTGGGAGACGCTCGAGCGCTCCCATTCATGGCGGCGCACCGCCGTTCTCGTTATGATGCGTGGGCCGGAGCGCTATCGTCTCGGTGAGCGCGAAAGACGCTCCGGCACCAGATTTGCGTCGGCCGGCCAGACCGGCTTGCGCTGGACGGACCGGAACCGGTCAGCCCTTGTTCTTGTTGTAGACGTCGAAGAACACGGCGGCGAGAAGCACCAGGCCCTTGACGAGCTGCTGGTAGTCGATGCCGAGGCCCATGATCGACATGCCGTTGTTCATGACGCCCATGATCAAGGCGCCGATGACCGCACCAGTGATCTTGCCGACGCCGCCGGAAGCCGAAGCGCCGCCGATGAAGCAGGCCGCGATGACGTCGAGCTCGAAGCCGACACCGGCCTTCGGCGTTGCCGAGTTCAGGCGGGCCGCGATGATCATGCCGGCCAGTGCCGCCAGCACGCCCATGTTGACAAAGGTGTAGAAGGTCAGGCGCTCGGTGTTGATACCGGAAAGCTTTGCTGCCTTGACGTTGCCGCCCATCGCATAGATGCGGCGACCGATTGTCGACCGTGTGGTGACGAACGTGTAAAGCGCGATCAGGAGGCCCATGACGATCAGAACATTGGGGAAGCCCTTATAGGTCGATAGCTTGTAGCCAAGGAAAATGGCCACCGCGCCGATAATCGTCATCTGCAGGATGAAGAACGCGAAGGGCTCGTTTTCCGTACCGTGCAGTTCGTTGGTCTTGCGATCCCGGAACCCGTAATAAAATGCCAGGGCGACCAGCACCAGCACGGTGACCAATGCGAAGAGATTGGTGATGAGTTCCGGAGCCGGATTCATGAACGACAGGAAATCGGGAATGAAGCCGGTTGAAAGCAGTTGGAAATCCTTCGGGAACGGACCGATCGGCCTGTTCTCCAGCACCACGTAGGTCAAGCCGCGGAAAACCAGCATGCCAGCCAGCGTCACGATGAAGGATGGTATCTTCTGATAGGCGACCCAGTATCCCTGGGCAGCCCCGACCAGCCCACCAAGGATGAGACATAGCGGCACGACGATGGAGAAGTGCAGTCCCCATTTGACCAGCATGATCGCCGAGAGGCCACCAGTAAAGGCGACGATCGATCCGACTGACAGGTCGATATGGCCGGCAACGATGATCAGCAACATGCCAAGCGCCATGATGACGATGAAGGAATTCTGCAGCACGAGGTTGGTGAGGTTGACGGGCCTGAACAACACGCCGTCGGTCAGAAACTGGAAGAACAGCATGATGACCACGAGAGCGACGAGCAGGCCGTATTCGCGGATATTGTTCCTGAGATATTCCCCGATGGAGGGTGCGGTTTTCGGAGCGCTGGTTTCGGCGACCATTAGTGTTTCTCCCCGGAGCGCATGATGGCGCGCATGATGGATTCCTGGCTTGCTTCTGCTTTCGAAAGCTCGGCGACAATGCGACCTTCGTTCATCACGTAGATCCTGTCGCAGGTTCCGAGAAGTTCGGGCATTTCCGATGAGATCATCAGGATACCCTTACCCTCTGCGGCAAGCTGATTGATGATGGTGTAGATTTCATATTTCGCCCCGACATCGATGCCGCGCGTCGGTTCGTCGAGGATCAGCACTTCAGGCGTGGTGAACAACCATTTGGACAAAACGACCTTTTGCTGGTTGCCGCCGGACAGATTGACGGCTTCCTGATAGATCGAATACGACCGGATGCGCAGCTTCGACCGGTAATCGGTTGCGACTTTGCGTTCCTGCCGGTCATCGATAACGCCGTTGTTCGCCACCGCGTTGAGATTGGCAAGCGTGGTGTTGTGCATGATGTTGTTGTTCAGCACGAGCCCGAGCTGTTTGCGGTCTTCGGTGACATAGGCAAGACCGGCGTCGATGGCACGCGGAATGGTGCTGACATCCACGAGCTTGCCGTGCATGTAGACTTCGCCGGTGATTTTGTGGCCCCAGGACTTGCCGAAGATGCTCATCGCCGTCTCGGTGCGGCCAGCACCCATCAGGCCTGCAATGCCGACGACTTCGCCAGCGCGGACGTTGAAGTTGATATTGTGCAGGAACTGACGGTCGCGATGCTGCTGGTGGAAGACGTTCCAGTTCTTCACCTCGAGCAGCGTCTCGCCGACCTTCGGCTCGCGCGGCGGATAGCGGTCTTCCATGTCGCGGCCGACCATGCCCTTGATGATCCGGTCCTCGCTGATGTCCTCGTTGTGACAGTCGAGCGTTTCGACCGTACCACCATCGCGTAGGATGGTGATCTTGTCGGCGACCTTCTTGATCTCGTTCAGCTTGTGCGAAATGATGATCGAGGTCATGCCCTGCTTACGGAATTCCATGAGCAGCTTCAACAGCGCATCGGAATCCGTTTCGTTCAGGGAAGCCGTCGGCTCGTCGAGAATGAGCAGCCGCACCTTCTTTGAGAGCGCCTTGGCAATTTCCACGAGCTGCTGCTTGCCGACACCAATATCCGTGATGCGGACCGAAGGGGCTTCCCTCAGACCCACCTTGTCGAGCAGCCCTTGCGTGCGTGCAAATGTCTGCTTCCAGTCGATGACGCCGTTTGTGGCGATTTCGTTGCCGAGAAAGATATTTTCGGCGATCGAAAGAAGCGGCACGAGTGCCAGCTCCTGGTGAATGATGATGATCCCGAGATGTTCGCTATCGGAAATTGTCGAGAAATGGCGAACTTCGCGATCGTAATGGATTTCGCCGTCATAAGTGCCGGCGGGATAGACGCCGCTCAACACCTTCATCAGGGTTGATTTGCCGGCACCGTTTTCCCCGACCAACGCGTGAATTTCACCCTCGCGAACCTTGAGATTGACGTTATCCAAGGCCTTTACGCCCGGGAACGTCTTGGTGATGCCCCGCATTTCGAGAATGATGTTGTCCATGTTCAGGTATTCCTGCGGCAGTCCGTGAATGATGAGGTCAGACACAACGACAATACAAGTCTCTCATCAAGATAAAAGGGCCCGCAAGTGATCGCGGGCCCAGGATGGAAAAGACAGGATCAGTTGTTGATCTGGTCTTCCGTGTAATAGCCGGCGCCGACCAGAACGTCCTTGACGTTGGTCTTGTCGACTGCAACCGGCTTCAGGAGGTAGGACGGAATAACCTTGACACCGTTGTCGTAGGTCTTGGTGTCGTTGATTTCCGGCTCCTTGCCGCCGATGATGGCGTCCGTCATGGAAACGGCAACCTTGGCAAGCTCGCGGGTATCCTTGAAGATCGAGGAATACTGTTCGCCAGCAAGGATCGACTTGACCGACGGAAGTTCAGCGTCCTGGCCGGTAACGATCGGCATCGGCAGGTCGCCGGAGCCGTAGCCAACGCCCTTCAGAGCCGAAAGGATGCCGATGGAGAGGCCATCGTAAGGCGACAGAACGCCATCAACCTTGGCATCGGTGTAGGTCGAGGAGAGCAGGTTTTCCATGCGGGCCTGTGCAACGGCACCGTCCCAACGCAGCGTACCAACCTGGTCCATGCCCTGCTGGCCGGACTTGATGACGATCTTCTTGGCGTCGATCAGCGGCTGCAGAACCGACATTGCGCCGTCGTAGAAGAAGAAGGCGTTGTTGTCGTCCGGCGAACCGCCGAAGAGTTCAACATTCTTCGGCTCGGTCGCGCTGTCGAGCTTCAGGCCGTTGACGAGCGTCGTTGCCTGGAGAACGCCAACCTGGAAGTTGTCGAACGTTGCGTAGTAGTCGACATTGCCGGAATCGCGGATCAGGCGGTCGTAAGCGATGACCTTGACGCCAGCTTCGTGAGCCTTCGCCAGGATGTCGGAAAGCGTCGTGCCGTCGATGGCGCCGATGATGAGAACCTTGGCACCCTTGGTGACCATGTTTTCGATCTGGGCCAGCTGGTTCGGAATGTCGTCGTCAGCAAACTGCAGGTCCGGGGTGTAGCCGGCTTCCTTGAACAGCTTTTCCATGGTCTCGCCGTCGGAAATCCAGCGGGTCGAGGTCTTGGTCGGCATCGAGATGCCGACGGTGCCCTTGTCCTGGGCGATCGCCGGAACGACGAACGACGCCACGCTGAGCGCTGCGGCGGCGAGAAGCGAAGTAATCAATTTCATGTATCTCTCCCTGAGTGTTGATCCAGGCGGCTGCCAGCCAGCCTCGATATGCAGCGCTTCGCGTAGCCGAGAGATCAAAAATCTCTTGGCGGAGGTTTAAGGGGTGAAAGAAAGCCCTCCCAGGCCTTACACGCTCCCAAGCACGCTGGCGCACATGGCCGCAAACTGGAATCAAAGATCATAACTGTCAAATACAATATAGGTGTATCCTCATAACAATTTCGGTATAATAAACCAGAACAGTGTGATTTTTTGCAAATGCGAAGGCATTTTTCTCGGAAGGCGGGTAAAATATGGACGATCCGGTGCTGCTTTCATCTGTGCCTGTGGATTATTCCGAGCGGGGAATTTTTCGATCGGGGCTGAAAATGAGTCATCTCCAGCTGATTCTCGCCATCGAGGACCATGGCCAGATCAGCGCAGCCGCGGATGCGCTCAGCATATCGCAGCCGGCGGCGTCGCGCATGCTCGGGGAAGTCGAAGCCATTCTGAAGGCGCCTCTGTGTGCCCGTGTCGCCCGCGGGGTGGAACTGACGCAATATGGCAGGGCGCTCGCACGGCGAGCCCGAACCATATTTCTGGAGCTCCGGGAAACGACGCGCGAGATCAATGAGTTGAAAACGGGCAGCGGCGGCTCCGTGTCGCTGGGCTCCGTGACCGGGCCAGCGCTCAACCTGGCCGTTCCTGCCATTCGCCAGGTATCGACCGCCTATCCCGGCATCGAGATCAATATTCAGATCGAGAACAGCAACGTTCTGGTGCGCGAGCTTCTATCAGCGCGGCATGACTTCGTCATCGGCAGGATTCCGGATGACATGGATCCGCGACAGTTCAACCTGATCGAGATCGGCGAGGAGGACGTCTGCCTGATCGTCAGAGAAGGGCATCCCCTGCTTGAAAAGGATATCATCAGCTCCACCGATCTGCCCGGCTACGACTGGGTCTTCCAGCCTTCAGGAACGCTTCTGCGACGTGCTGTCGAAGACAGTTTCCTGTCGGCAGGCACGCCCCTGCCCGCCACCATCATCAACACGTCCTCCATCATCCTGACTGTCTCGATCGTCCGCAACACCAATGCCGTGGCGCCGGTCGCCCGCGATGTCGCCAACCTGATTGCCGGCAATGGCAGCCAGGCCGGCGAAATTCGCATTCTTCCCACCGATTTCCATGTCAAGATCCGGCCCTACAGCCTGATCACCGCGCGCGGTCGCGCCTTGCCGCCGAGCGCCAAGCTTCTCTATGACCTGATCCTGAAGCAGAGCACCGCCTGATCAGGCCCGCAAAACCTTGATGTGCTTTGACATGCGCGGAAAATGGAGAAACGCATGTTCGGGATGTCAGTGTTCCAGTCGGTGCTGGAGCGGTTGAAAGCGGAAGCAGACGAGGACGGCGCGGCAGACGAAGAGCAAGCGCCATCCACAAACATACGTGGTCTCAACGGCGGCTTCGTCAGCAATCTCGTATCATCTGGCATGGCCGACAGCAGCGCAGTACAGCGGGCCTATTTCGACATGGCAGGCGACGACATGCTGGCACCCGCCAAACCGGTGCCCAAGCCCGTCATTCCGGATCACCTTCGCCGTATTCGTCCCGAGCAGGTCGCCTCCGATCTGGCGTTCACAGACAACGAAACGCAACAGGGATTGGCGGACAAACGCAGACGTTTCGCCGTCGAAAACCACCCCGACCGGCACCATCCGGATTTCCGGGCCAACGCCACTGTCCGCATGAAGATCGCCAACATGCTGATCGACGAAGCGCAACGACGGCTGGCGTGATGCAGCGGAACTAGCAATCAGGCCGGATCGTCGCTCTTTGCTTCTTCGGCAGTTTCAGTCTTCGGCTTGAAGAAGATGATCAACACGCAGGCCGTATAGGCTGAGACGGCAAGAAAGATCATCCCCCAGGTATTCGCTCCGTTCCAGAATTCGACGGCGGTCCAGGCTGAACAGAAGACCACGATCAGAAGACGGACCCAGAGCGGCCGGTAGAACGGGTGATCCGGATCGATGAACTTCATCATGCTAAGTGTCCTTGAGGATTTGCCCGGCCGCACCGGCTGGACATCGAAGACCACAGCTTTATGTCCAAAAAGACATTTGCCGCAAGAGGAGGAACGGTTTAACAGCTTGACGGCAGCGCTTTAAATGGAATAAATATTCCGAAAATAACGAACATCTGTTTTTCATTCCGATTTCCGCCGTGTCGGAGGAGGTATCCGGCACACATCGAGGCTGGAATGAAAATGGATCGGGAGAGAGACCATTGCGCCTGCCCGCAGAGGATCGGCAGACGTCCGAAATCACATCAAAAAGCAATCAGCGCGGATCTGTCTTCCGCAACGCCTGTCCGGAGTGAGCGTCATCACCCCGTCCCTTCGCGGCGCTCTGCCGCTCGACAAAAAGAGATGAACATGACCGTCAGATTTGGTCTTCTCGGTGCCGGCCGTATCGGCAAGGTCCACGCAAAAGCCGTCAGCAGCAATCCGGATGCAGTCCTCGTGGCTGTTGCAGACGCCTTTCCGGAAGCGGCCGATGCCATCGCCAAGCAATATGGCTGCGCCGTGCGCACGATCGAGGAGATCGAAAAGTCCGCGGATATCGACGCCGTCGTCATCTGCACCCCGACGGATACCCATGCCGACCTGATCGAGCGCTTCGCCCGCGCCGGCAAGGCGATCTTCTGCGAAAAGCCGATCGACCTCGATGTCGGCCGCGTGCGCGAATGCATGAAGGTTGTCGAAGAGACCAAGGGCAAGCTGATGGTCGGCTTCAACCGTCGTTTTGATCCGCACTTCATGGCTGTGCGCAAGGCGATCGACGACGGCAAGATCGGGACGGTCGAAATGGTGACGATCATTTCGCGCGATCCCGGCGCACCGCCGGTCGATTACATCAAGCGTTCCGGCGGCATCTTCCGCGACATGACCATCCATGATTTCGACATGGCACGCTTCCTGCTCGGCGAAGAGCCGGTTGTCGTGACAGCCCATGCGGCCGTTCTCGTCGACCCGGAGATCGGCAAGGCCGGTGACTTCGACAGCGTCTCGGTCATCCTTGAAACAGCCTCTGGCAAGCAGGCGATCATCTCGAATTCCCGCCGCGCCACCTATGGCTACGACCAGCGCATCGAAGTGCACGGCTCGAAGGGCGTCGTTTCCGCCGAAAACCAGCGCGCCGTCTCGATCGAGATCGCCAATGGCGATGGCTATACCCGCCCGCCGCTGCACGATTTCTTTATGACGCGCTACACCGAAGCCTATGCCAACGAGATCGCCGGCTTCATCTCCGCGATCGAGAAAGGCACGAAGATCACACCATCCGGCGCCGATGGCCTTGCAGCTCTGGCGCTTGCGGACGCAGCCGTCAAATCCGTTGCGGAAAAGCGCCAGATCCGCGTCTGACGCTTAAACAAAGACAATAGGCGCAACTATGAAAGGCCGGGTTTTGCCCGGCCTTTCATGTTTGATCCACTCCCGGCGGAACCGGCCGGAAGGCAGCGATATCGTGGTCCATGTCGGTCAATGCCCGATCGAGATGGCCGTCGAAAACCAGCCTCTGCTCGTCGAAAATGACGGAAATCTCCGGGCGGCCCTGCAACCGCACCTCATGCGACTGCTCAAGCCCCTCGTCGACGCCGCGCTGCAGGAGATCGAAGTAGCGGGTTCCAGGCCCCGTGATGTAGATCGGCATCCGGTCGTAGAGACTGAGCAGCCGGGAAAGACCGTTGCCGAGCGCAATACCCGCCTGCCGGAACGCATAGCCCGCCATCCGGTTTCCCTGGCGCGCGCTCGTGGCGATCTTGTCCATTTCAGCGAGCGGCACAAATTTTGCGGGTATCGTATCAGGCGGCACCTCGAAGGCAGTGCGCAGGATTCCGTAAAAGCCCGCTGATGCTTCGATGCAGCCAAACGACCCGCAGCGGCACAGACAGCCATTGGCGGCATGCAGCATGTGCCCGAAATTGGGCGCCGTCACCTCGAGTTCGCCGAACCGGTCCTTGCGGGCAACGCCAAGCCCGATGCTGTGCCCGAGCGACAGGGCGGCAAGCGCGCGGAACGACCCGGCCTGGTTTGCATCCGCCTTCATCCCCAGCGCCTGGGCGACCAGCAAGGTTTCGTTGTTCAATGTGACTTTGGCGCGCCACTCCGGCTGCAGCAGAGAGACGAAATCAATCTGCTCCCCACCGAAGACGGGCGACCACAAAAGCCGCTTGCCGTCGGCATCGACGGTACCCTTGCTGCTGATCGAGACAGCGAGGACCTGCGCCTTGTCCAAACGGGACCGGTGAATGAGCCGCGCCAGTGCGTCGAGGAATCCGTCGGCAAAATGCTGGGTTCCCGCAACCTTGTGATTGCGCTGTTCCTCGAAGCGATCGATCAGACGCCCGGAATAATCGATCAGGGAATATTGGACGACGTCCGAGGAAATGCGCACGGCAATCAGAAAGCCGCTGTCGCGGCGCTGGGAAAACAGCACGCGCGGCCGTCCTCGCCCGGAATGCGGCTGTTGTTCCGCCTTCTCGATGACCTCGGCCCGCTCCAGTTCGGCAGTGATCGCCGACACGGTCGCCGATGCCAGGCCGGTATGCGCGGAAATATCCGTATGCGAAAGCGGCCCCAGCCGCCTGAGCGTCGCAAGCACCAGCGCGCTGTTCTGCTGACGCACCAGTTCGGTGCTGGATTTGGTCAGCATTGCGCATCCCTATTACTGGTCATGATTCTCACAAACACATGCTCCTCCCAAAGCATCTGTCCGGTGCAACATGCTGTTGTCAAAGCCTTGTTGACAGCCCCGAAAAACTCTGACATCTATTTTCTCGACTGTCGAGAAAAAACTCTTTCGAGTTGACGACAGGCATATTTGCTGGCCGGGGGCCGTGCGGGAGGTTCGCACGGACGGTCAGCGGTCACCTGGGAGGACTTCATGAAATCAGTTTTGAAACTGATGGCCGGTGTTGCCATCATCGCATCCTTGCATTCCGTCGCACACGCCAAGGACCTGGTGGTCGGCGTTTCCTGGTCGAACTTCCAGGAAGAGCGCTGGAAGACCGATGAGGCCGCCATCAAGGCTGCTCTCGAAGCATCCGGCGACAAGTACATCTCCGCCGACGCCCAGGCTTCCGCTGCAAAGCAGCTGACCGACATCGAGTCGCTGATCGCACAGGGCGCGAACGCCATCATCGTGCTGGCCCAGGATTCGGAAGCCATCGGCCCGGCCATCGAAAAGGCTGCCGCTGAAGGTATCCCGGTCGTCGGCTATGACCGCCTGATCGAAAATCCGGCTGCTTACTACATCACCTTCGACAACAAGGAAGTCGGCCGCATGCAGGCTGCCGAAGTGTTCAAGGTCAAGCCGGAAGGCAACTACGTCTTCATCAAGGGTGCATCCACCGATCCGAACGCAGACTTCCTGTTTTCTGGACAGATGGAAGTGCTGAAGGCTGCCATGGACGCCGGCAAGATCAAGAATGTCGGCGAAGCGTACACGGACGGCTGGAAGCCTGAAGCAGCGCAGAAGAACATGGAACAGTTCCTGACCGCCAACGACAACAAGGTCGACGGTGTGGTCTCCTCGAACGACGGTATGGCCGGCGGCGTTGTCGCAGCTCTCGAAGCTCAGGGTCTTGCAGGTTCGGTTCCGGTTTCGGGCCAGGACGGCGACAAGGCAGCACTGAACCGCGTCGCGCTCGGCACGCAGACCGTATCGGTCTGGAAGGATAGCCGCGAACTCGGCAAGAAGGCCGGCGAAATCGCCGTAGCTCTTGCCGGTGGTGCCGCTTTGGATGCGATCCCGGGCACCGTCAAGTTCTCGGGCGGCCCGAAGGGTGTCGAAATGAACTCGTTCTTCATCGCGCCGCAGCCGATCACCAAGGACAACCTGAACGTCGTCATCGACGCCGGCTGGATTTCCAAGGAAGAAACATGCCAGGGCGTGAAGGCCGGAACCGTTGCTGTCTGCAACTGATCTGATCCTGAACATGGACACATAAGGTCCCGTCACGAGCGCCGCAGCGATCATCGTTGCGGCGCTTCTCCGATGTGCGGTACTTTAAGACAAAATAAGGGGGAGTAATCAGGAAATGGCAAACACCACCATTGCCACACCTTCCAGCAGCACGCTGAAGACGCAAGGCTCTGCCCTGCAGCGTTTCCTGCAGGCAACCGAGATCGATACACGCCTTCTCGGCATGATCGGTGCGCTGCTGATCATCTGGATCGGCTTTCAGCTTACCACCGGAGGCCTTTTCAGCGGCCTTTTCCTGACGCCGCGCAATCTCTGGAACCTGACAGTTCAGGCTGCCTCGGTTTCCGTCATGGCAACCGGCATGGTTCTGGTCATCGTCACCCGCAATATCGACCTGTCGGTCGGCTCGATCCTTGGCTTCGTCGGCATGATCATGGCAATCACGCAGGCAAAAATCCTGCCGCCGTTGATCGGTTTCGACAATCCGGCCACCTGGATCATCGCGCTTGCCGTAGGCATAGCGCTCGGGACCGCCATCGGCGCGTTCCAGGGCATGATTATCGCATTTCTCAACGTACCGGCCTTCATCGTGACGCTCGGCGGCCTGCTCGTGTGGCGTGCCGGCGCCTTCCTCGTCATCAGCGGCGCGACCGTCGCCCCGATGGACTCCACGTTCCGCCTGATGGGCGGTGGCGCGGAGGGTTCGATCGGTGCTACGGCAAGCTGGGTCGTCGGCGTGATCGCCTGCGTCGTCATCGTCGCCTCGATCATCAATTCGCGCAAGCAGCGCAAGCGTTTCGGCTTTCCGCTGCGTCCGATGTGGGCGGAGTACTTCCTCTCGGTCGTCGGCTGCATCATGGTGCTGATCGCAGTCTGGGTGCTCAACAGCTATTACATGCCGGTCAACCTCGCCAAGAAATATGCCGAGGCGCATAACATCCCCTGGCCCGAAGGCGGGCTGCAAATCCCGCTCGGCATCGCCATCCCGGTCCTGATGGCCGTCGGCATCGCCATTGCCATGAGTTTCCTCACTACCCGCACCCGCTTCGGCCGCTATGTCTTTGCCATCGGCGGCAATCCGGAAGCAGCCGAACTCGCCGGCATCAAGACCCGCTGGGTGACGGTGCGCATCTTCGCGCTGATGGGAGCGCTCTGCGCCATCGCCGCGGCGATCTCCACCGCCCGCCTCAACGCGGCCACCAATGCGCAAGGCACGCTCGACGAACTGTACACGATCGCTGCCGCCGTCATCGGGGGCACGTCGCTCGCCGGCGGCATGGGAACGATCTCCGGTGCGGTTCTGGGCGCCATCGTCATGCAGTCGCTGCAGTCCGGCATGGTGCTGTTGCGCATCGATACGCCGCTGCAAAGCATCGTCATCGGCATCGTACTGGTCATGGCCGTCTGGCTGGATACCGTGTACCGCGGCCGAGCCAAGTAGAGGAGTTCGAACAATGACGGAACAACGCACTCCACTGGTGGAAATGAAGAACATTTCCATCTCCTTCGGCGGCATCCACGCCGTCGATAACGCCTCGGTCGACCTGTTTCCGGGCGAGGTCGTCGCATTGCTCGGCCATAATGGCGCGGGCAAATCGACGCTGATCAAGATCCTCTCGGGCGCCTACAAGCGCGATGCCGGCGAAATCCTGATCAACGGCGAACCGGTCCATATCAGCAACCCGCGCGACGCCAAGGGTTATGGTATCGAGACGATCTACCAGACGCTCGCCGTCGCCGACAATGTCGATGCCGCTGCCAACCTCTATCTCGGCCGCGAACTGCGCACCCCCTGGGGCACGCTCGACGACGTGGCGATGGAAGCCAAGGCTCGCGAAGTGATGGGACGGCTCAACCCGAACTTCCGACGCTTCAAGGAGCCGGTGAAAGCGCTTTCGGGCGGTCAGCGGCAGTCGGTGGCGATCGCGCGCGCGATCCTGTTCGACGCCCGCATCCTGATCATGGACGAGCCGACCGCAGCGCTCGGGCCTCAGGAAACGGCGCAGGTGGGCGAACTGATCAAGCAACTGAAGCGCGAAGGCATCGGCATCTTCCTGATCAGCCACGACATCCACGATGTCTTCGATCTCGCCGACCGCGTGTCGGTGATGAAGAACGGTCAGGTTGTCGGCCACGCACGCACCGAGGACGTGACCAAGGACGAGGTTCTGGGCATGATCATCCTCGGCAAGGTCCCGCCCAAAGCCATCGCCGGCCCCGGCGCCATGCAGACGGCCTGAGTCCTTCGTACTCAAAAATCCAATGCCGCGCCCACAAAGCGCGGCATTTTTCGTTGGCAGCTGGCAACCGAAATTTTCGTGAATTGGAAAGAACCTCTGCCTCGCGACATGAGCGACCGGGAACTGTCTTCCCCGTTGATCGGACATCCGCGGCACCAAACGAGTATCTGTCCCACGCGCGCGGCGACCTTCGGAGATGGCAGGCAGAAAACTCCGGATTTTCCTTTCAACGGATGCGCATTGACCATTGAAGCATCACGCATCCTAGGCTATGAACCGGGCTCAGCCTGCTTCGACGCCTTGCCGTCGCGGATGCACCCGTAGCTCAGCTGGATAGAGTGCTGCCCTCCGAAGGCAGAGGTCACTGGTTCGAATCCAGTCGGGTGCGCCATCTTTCTCTCCGCAGCAGCGCACAGTTTCATCACCTCATTCGCATTGGGCGTCAGCAATTGCGCTGGTTCAGGCACAGGTGATCCCGTATCCAGAAGGGACACATGGGTAAGCGCTACCAGATCCCTGGAATCCATTTGTAGCGTACCCGCGCCGCAAACTCGGCATAGCCGGGCAGTTCTCGCTGCAAGGTCATGTCCTCCATATGGGTGCGGACGACAAGGACGACGGCAACCAGCGTTGCAGGCCACAAGGCCCAGAGCGAGCCGAGGGCAAGCGCGACGCCGATCGCCAGAATTGTGCCGAAGACATAGCCTGGGTGCCGGATAAGCGCATAAGGACCGGTTGTGATTACATGATGGTCGCGGTCGGACTGGATGCGTACACTAGGTTCGAAATGCCGGTTAACCGCCTGCGCCCATCCCGTGCCCGAATAGCCGATCAGCAACAGGACGTAGCCAAGGAAAATAGCCCATGACGGCGCTGGTGCCCAGTGAAAGCGGCCGCCATCAAGGCCAGCCACGACCGGGATCGCCAAGAAACTACTTAGCAGTATCCAAAGCAAAACGACGTCCCAGCCCTTGGTGCCTTGACCGGTCAGATGCCGCCTCGCCGCGAAGATTTCGGGATTCACGCGCCAGAGTAATTTTATGGCGACGAGAGTGAGGAAGAGGAACACGGCCATGAACCACCAACCGTGCTGCCATTGGAGCGTGCCGGCCGACAAGAACAGCACTGCGCCCATCAGCAGCAGCGTCGCGCCGAGCGAGACCAGAGCCTGGATCAGATCGCCGCGCGAGACAACGGACATAGATCATTCTCCTTTCGACGGAGCACGCCACGAGATCCAGGTCCGCTGAATCGCGCCGCTTTGGCAACGGCTGCGAGACACCCCGGTCGTAGGGTAATTTCGGAATTGGCGGCTCGCATCACGTCAGTTCCACAATATGCATCGCAAGGGTGCATTCGGGCATGGCAGAATCCAAGCGATGAAATTCGAGGTAGTGGCCGCGATCAGCAAATGCAAGAACGGCACGAAGGCGTCATGCCGCCCTTGTATTTACTTTATTTCAGATGATGAAGAAGTCCGCGTTGGCCAGCGTCGCCAGTTGTGAGATTTCATGAGAGATGCGGCGAGCGGTGGTTTGTTCGAGCACCCAGAGACAGCCGGCCAGCTTACGCCACGGTGTCCCGCACAAACCCCTTGCTCGCCACCATCAGGTTCTTGGTATAGTCCTCTTTGAGGCGCCCCGCCACGAGATCGCTGGATGACAGCCGCTCGACGACCTTGCCGTTCTTCATCACCGCCAGCCGCTCGCACATATGGGTGACGACGCCGAGGTCGTGGCTGACCATGATATAGGTGAGCTTGCGGTCGCGGCGGACCTGTTCGAGCAGGTTGAGGACTTCGGCCTGCACCGAAGCGTCAAGCGCCGAGGTCGGCTCGTCGAGCAGCATGATCTGCGGTTCGATGATCAGCGCCCGGGCAATGGCGATGCGCTGGCGCTGGCCGCCGGAGAGCTGGTGCGAATAGCGGAAGCGGAAGGACGAGCCGAGGCCGACTTCATCGAGCGCGCGCAGGATGCGGCGTTCGGCATCCGCGACGCCGTGAATAGCGAGCGGTTCCTGCAGCAGGCGATCGACCGTCTGGCGCGGGTGCAGCGAGCCGTAGGGATCCTGGAAGACCATCTGCACCTGACGGTAAAACGCCTTGTCGCGGTATTTGACATCCAGAGGTTTGCCGTCAAGCGTGATCCTGCCATCGGTCACAGGCGACAAGCCGGCGATGGCGCGCAGCAGCGTCGATTTCCCGGATCCGGATTCGCCGACGAGACCGAATGATTCACCCGGCGCCACGTCAATGCTGACATTATCGAGCGCCAGAAAATCGTCAAAGGAGACGGTCAGGTTTTCAGCCGCGACAATCGCCGTCATAGCGCCCACTCCGGCTGACGATCGAGCACCGGCAGCGGATGCCGGTTGGTCCCGAGCGTCGGCATGCAGTTGAGCAGGCCTTGCGTATAGGGATGCTTGGCGTTGCCGAGATCGGAGGCCGCCAGTTCCTCGACGATCTTGCCGGCATACATGACGATGACCCGATCGCAGAAGGACGAGACCAGCCTGAGATCATGGGAGATGAAGATCAGGCCCATGCCGCGCTCGGAAACGAGCTTGTCGAGAATGCCGAGCACCTCGAGCTGTACGGTCACGTCGAGCGCCGAGGTTGGTTCGTCGGCCACCAGCAATTCCGGCCCTGCGATCAGCATCATGGCGATCATGGCGCGTTGGCCCATACCGCCGGAAACCTCATGCGGATGCAGGTCGAAGACACGGGCCGCATCACGAATCTGCACGGCCTCCAGCATGGCAATCGCCCGGTCCCGCGCCTCGCGCTTGCTGACGCTTTCATGCGTGCGCAACGTCTCGACGATCTGGCGGCCGATGCTCATGACGGGATTGAGTGAATATTTCGGGTCCTGCAGGATCATCGCAATGCGGCTGCCGCGCAAGGCGCGACGGGTTTTCGCGGGCGCGGTCAACAGGTCGATGCCATCGAAGTTCAGCTTGTTTGCCGAAATCTTCGCATGCGCGGGCGTCAGCCCCATGATCGCCCTGCCCGTCTGCGATTTTCCCGATCCGCTTTCGCCGACGATCCCCAACCGCTCGCGGCCGAGCGTGAAGGAAACGCCGCGCACCGCCTCGATCAGGCCGGTGCGGGTGGGAAACGAGACCCTGAGATCATCAACCGTCAGCATCGTGCTCATTGGCCGCTCTCCCGCGGATCGAGCGCATCGCGCAGGCCGTCGCCGAGCAGGTTGAAGCCGAGGCTGACGATGAGGATAGCGATACCGGGCATGGTGGCAACCCACCACTGATCGAGGATGAAGCGGCGGCCTGATGCGATCATCGCACCCCATTCCGGCAGCGGCGGCTGTGCGCCGAGACCGAGGAAGCCCAAGCCTGCGGCCGTCAGGATGATGCCGGCCATGTCGAGCGTGACGCGGACGATCAGCGATGATACGCACATCGGCATGACATGGCGCAGCACGATGCGGAAGGGCGACGCACCCATCAGCCGCACGGCGGCGATATAGTCGGAGTTGCGCACGCTGAGCGTCTCGGCGCGGGCAATGCGGGCATAGGGCGGCCAGGACGTAATGGCAATGGCGAGGATGGCGTTTTCGATGCCCGGCCCCATGGCCGCGACGAAAGCAAGGGCCAGCACGAGCTTCGGGAAAGCAAGGAAGATATCGGTCATCCGCATCAGGACCGCATCGACCCAACCACCGGCATAGCCGGAGATGGCACCGACCAGGAGGCCGATGGGGGCGGCGATGATCGCAACGAGAACGATGACCAGCAGCGTCAGCCGCGATCCATGCAGCAAGCGGGAGAGAATATCCCTGCCCTGATCGTCGGTACCCAGCAGATAACCCCCGCTTCCTGGCGGCAGCAGCCGCGCACCGCCGAGATTGCCGATGACCGGCGAATGCGGCGCCAGTACATCGGCAAAGATCGCGATGAGGATGAGCAGAAGGATGATGCAGAGGCCGGCAACGGCGAGCCTATTGGCCGAAAAACGCTGCCAGGTCATGTAGGCACGGCCAAGCCGCGCCTGCAGGCGCGATTGCGGCCGGTCGGACATCAGCCATTGACGGTGGGTCATCGGGGCGGACTGGGAGGTGGCTTGCCTGATCTCGTTCATCGCGCGCGCGTCCTCGGGTCAAGCGTCCTGTAGAGAAGGTCGGACAGGATATTGATGGCGATGAAGACGGAACCTATGACGATGGTGCCGCCGAGCACTGCATTCATGTCGGCATTCTGCAGCGAGTTGGTGATGTAGAGGCCAAGGCCCGGCCAGGCAAAGACCGTCTCCGCCAGGACGGAGCCTTCCAGAAGCCCGGCATAGGACAGCGCGATCACCGTCACCAGCGGCACGGCGGCATTGCGAAGCGCGTGGCCCCAGATGATGCGGGTTTCGGACAGTCCCTTGGCACGTGCCGCGACGATGTATTCCTGACCGAGTTCGTTGAGCATGAAGCTGCGCGTCATGCGGCTGATATAGGCAAGCGAGAAATAGCCGAGCAAGCCTGCGGGCAGGATGATGTGGCGGAAGACATCGCGGAACACGTCCCACTGCCCCTGCCAGAAGGAGTCGAGCAGATAAAGGCCGGTCACCGGCGTAAAGCTGTATTCATAGACGATATCGATCCGGCCCGGATAAGCGACCCATCTCAGCTTGGCGTAAAACAAGAGCAGCGACAGCAAGGCCAGCCAGAAGATCGGCACCGAATAACCGACAAGTCCGACGACGCGGACGATCTGGTCGGCGATCGAACCGCGCTTGACGGCCGCAAGCACGCCAAGCGGAACACCGAAAAGGCTGCCGATGATGGTCCCGAAAGTCGCCAGTTCCAGTGTCGCCGGAAAGACGCGGCGGATATCCGTCATGACCGGATTGGTCGTCAGAACCGAAGTGCCGAAATTGCCTGTCAGCGCATCCCGGACATAGATGAAGAACTGTATGTAAAGCGGCTTGTTGAAACCCATGAGTTCGCGGGTCCGCTCAACGACATGCGCCGGCGCCCGGTCCCCGAGAACGGCAAGTACCGGATCGATCGGGATGACGCGGCCGATGAAGAAGGTCACCGCCAGCAGGCCGAGATAGGTCGTGATGATGATGACCAAGAAGCGCAACACGCTTTTGGCCCAATTGTTGGCGCGGGCGCGTTTGCGCCCGGCCAGTTGCGTGGTTTCGGGAATGGTCACCGGCTATCCCCGGCTCAGTCCTTGGAAACCGTAAAGACGTAGTTGGTATCGAAGCTCGGACCGAGCTTGAAGCCCTTCACCTTGCCGCGATATCCGGCGACTTCCGTCTGCTGGAAGACGATGACGAAGGGGCTCTTTTCAAGCACCTTCTTCTGCAGGTCCTTGTACATCTCGGCGCGCTTGGTGGCGTCCTTTTCAAGAAGGGCCGCCTTGCTTTCCTCCGTCCACTCCTTCGGCACATCCCAGGTGTTGCGCCAGGCGAGTGTCTTGTTCTTGCCTTCGTCTGAGTTGTCCGGATTGACGGTGAAGGTTTCGGCGTTCGAATTCGGATCGAAGTAATCCTGGCCCCACTGGCCGATATAGATGTCGTGCGTGCGGGCGCGGTACTTGGTCAGCGTCTGCTTGCCGTCGCCGGGGATGATTTCCAGCTTGATGTTGGCCTGCGCGAGCGTCTGCTGAATGGATTCGGCAACACCTGTGATCGGCTGGGTGTTGCGCACATCCATCGTCACGGAGAAGCCATCGGCAAGACCGGCCTTGGCCAGAAGTTCCTTGGCCTTGGCGACGTCGAGCTTGTAGGGGTTTTCACCGAGTTCACCAAGAACACCCTTCGGCAGGAAGGTCTGGTGGATATCGCCAATGCCCTTGATCAGGGTCGAGCCGATCGCATCGTAGTCGACGAGATACTTGAAAGCCTCAGCCACTTCCGGCTTCGCCAGATTGGCGTTCTTCTGGTTGAGGCTGAAATAATAGACCGTGCCCTTCGGGGCATTGGTGGTGGCAAGATCGGTGTTCTTCGATACGGCGTCGAAGTCGCCCGGCTCGAGATTGCGTGCCACGTCGATGTCACCGGCCTCGAGCGCAAGGCGTTGGCCGGAACTTTCCTTCATGTGACGATAGATGACGCGGGCAAGCGGCGCCTTTTCACCGTAGTAATTGTCGTTTCGCTCCATGACGACGACTTCGTTGGCGCGCCACTCGCGCAGTTTGAAGGCGCCCGAACCGGCATAGCCGGTCTTCAGCCATTCATTGCCAAAGTCGTTGTCATACTTGTATTCGTCGGACGGCGTGACAGCGGCCACATGTTCCAGCACGAGCTTCTTGTCGACGACAGCGCCGACCGTCGCGGTCAGGCAGTTGAGGACGAAGCTCGGTGCATAAGCCTTGTCGACGGTGAAGGTGAAGGTGCCGGCGTCGGTCGCCTTGGCCTTCTCCGTCACATTGTCGCCGGTCAAACCGAACTGGGTGAGGATGAAGGCGGGGCTCTTGTCGAGCTTGACGACACGCTCGAAGGAATAGGCGACATCGTCCGCCGTCACCGGATTGCCGGAGGCGAATTTGAGGTCCGGCTTGAGCTTGAAGGTGTAAGTCAGGCCATCATCCGAAACTGTCCAGCTTTCAGCGAGATCTCCAACGACCTTGGACGTGTCGTTGAGATCGAGGCGAACGAGATAATTATAGGTGTTGGCGGTGACTTCGGCGGTCGACAGTTCGAAGGCTTCGCCCGGATCCATGGTGATGATGTCGTCGATCGCCCAGCCCTCGACCAGTGTATCGGCCGGCGTTTCCGCGAAGGCAGGAGCGCCCGCCATCAGGATCAACGACAGGGCGGCACCCGCCGTCAACATTCGGACATGCTTGTTCAGTGAATGCATCATCGTTCCGTTCCCTTTTTTTGAGCCCGCCATGGGCCTTCTATTTCCGGCTCAAGCGGCTTCGTGCCATGCTTGAGCCAAAACCCTCAGCCAGTTCTCCCGGCATATTTTTGTGAGTTCCGCGTCACCATATCCGGCGTCCCGCAGGGCAGCAATCAGGTTCTGATTACCCGCCGCGTCGGTTATTCCCTTCGGAATGGTGGCACCGTCAAAGTCCGATCCGAGCGCCACGCAATCGATGCCCATCCGCTCGATCATGTGGTCGACATGACGAACCATGTCGGCGATCGGCGTCTTTGCATTTTCCTGTCCGTCGGGCCGCAGCATTGTCGTCGCATAATTCAGCCCCGCCAGGCCTTTGCTGTCGCGGATGGCATCCATCTGGCGATCGGTCAGGTTGCGGGCGACAGCGGTCAGGGAATGCGCGTTGGAATGGCTGGCGATGAGCGGCTGGTCAGTGGTTTTCGCCACATCCCAGAAACCCCTCTCCGTGATATGGGCGAGATCGATGAGAATGCCGAGCCGATTGCATTCGCGCACCAGATCGAAGCCGACGTCGGTCAGCCCCGGCCCGGTGTCCGGGCTCATGGGAAAGGCAAAGGGCACGCCGTGGCCGAAAATGTTGTTGCGGCTCCAGACCGGCCCGAGCGAACGCAATCCGGCAGCATGGAATGTTTCGAGTGCCGCCAGATCGGCACCGATCGCTTCGCAGCCTTCCATATGGAGCACGGCGGCAAAAACGCCCCTCTCCATCGCCGCGCGAATATCGGCGGTCGAACGACAGAGCTTCCAGACACCGGCGCGGTCGAGCCGAAGGGCAATAGCGGTGAATTCCAGCGCAATATCGAGAGAGGGCTGACGCTCCAGCGGCTCCGACAACGGCGTTGCATAATGGCCGTTCTCGTCAGGCGTTTTCAACACCAGATGTTCGGACGGAATGTAGATCGCCGACAGACCGCCGGCGAGACCGCCCTGCCTGGCGCGCGGACCGTCGATATGACCTTCCGTCGTTCCCTCGGCAAACTCCCGGACCGGATCGGCCCCGTTCTTGGCATTGCTCCAAAGTCTCAGCAGCACGTCGTTGTGGCCGTCGAAAACCGCCTGCATTCAGAAAATCCCTGTCCTGCCTGGTGTGCAAAATGGGAAAGGCCCATTTTTGTCCGATTGGTCAAGAACGCGATGCTAGTGAATCGCATGACGAATAACAATGCGGTCTCTGCGAAATTCCACACTGAAAAAAACAAGGCGAGAACAAAGGCTTGCCGCTTGTCATCGAGTGGAAACCGTGTGTGGTTGAACACAAGAATTCTCTCATATTCCGGAACGGAAGAACGATATCCGCCCAAAAAATGAGTATTGTCTCAAGCGGAAATCTGCCAATGACTGGCCATCGGGGCACAAGCGGCGACACCACGCTTCGGCAGGATCGGCAAGCCCAGCCACCGGCCGAAAATGCCATCAACTCAGCGACAGGGCGACAATCCTGCGGAGGCATAGACATGACGGACCAACCACGGCGCGCACGCTTTCACTTGCTTGGGACGGTGCTGCGCGTCTTTTCTGTCCTTGCCATTCTCGGCTTTGCCATCTGGGGTTCCATCGCCCTGTTCTATCAGGTGCCGGGCACAGTGTGGATACGTGGTGCGGCAGCGGCAGCATGGGCCGTCCTTTCACTGATAGCCCTCTTTGCCTATCTGCGCCGGCGGTCCCGGCTTGCGGCCCTGGTCTATCCAGTCATGATCGCTCTGCTGCTTTTCTGGTGGGGCTCAATCCCCGCCAGCAACACGCGCGACTGGGCCGACGAGGTCGGACAGATGACCGTCGGCGTTGTCAACGGCCACGAGGTGACCCTTGCCAATGTGCGTAATTTCGACTGGCGGGCGCCGACCGACTATGCTGTCCGCTGGGAAACCCGGACCTACGATCTCGACAAGCTTTCATCTGTCGATCTGTTGTTGTCTTATTGGTCAGGCCCGGCAATTGCCCACACGCTGATCTCTTTCGGTTTCGACGACGGCACGTTCGTCACCTTTTCAGTGGAAATCCGCAAGGAACGGCATGAGAGCTTTTCGGAGGTCGGTGGCTTCTTCAAGGAGTTCGAGACCAGCGTGATTGCCGCTGACGAACGCGACATCGTCCGCGTGCGTACCAATATCCGCAAGGAAGACGTCTATCTCTATCGCATCAACATGCAAAAGCCGGCGATGCGATCATTGTTCATGGCCTATGTCGATCAGGCCAACAGCCTTGCCGAGACGCCGCGCTACTACAATACCGTAACGGCCAATTGCACGACCATTGTCTACGCGATGGTCAGCCGCATCGTTCCCAACCTGCCGCTGGACTATCGCCTGCTGTTTTCCGGCTACCTGCCCGGCTATATCGCCGAGGTGAACGGCTTCATGCCGGGGCTCACCCTTGATCAACTGCGCGAAGGTGGCGCCATCAGCGCGCGGGCACAGGCCGCCGACAATGCCGAAGATTTTTCCCGGCGAATCCGCGAAGGCGTGCCGGGCATTGCCGCTTTGACGCGGCCATAAAGCGTCATAATGTAAGACAGCAGACAACAGGAAATCCCACATGAACCTCAAGGAGTTCGCCAGCCGGCTGGAGCTTTCGCAGACCACGGTCAGCCGCGCCTTGAGCGGCTATCCCGAGGTGAAGCAGGCAACCCGCGAACGTGTGCTCAAGGCGGCGCTGGAATATGGCTATCGGCCGAACACCAGCGCGCTCGGTCTCGCTACCGGTCGCGTCGGCGCGATCGGCATCGTGCTGAAGGGGGGCGGAGAGTTCGGGCCGCATACGAGCGAATTCATGGGCGGGCTCGGCGGACGGCTGCAGCAGGAGGAAATCGACATCCTGGTCTCGACCGTGGATTCGCAGGAGGCCGAACTTTCCACCTATCGCCGTCTCGCAGCCAGCAAGCGCGTCGATGCCGTCATCCTGCATTCGCCCTTTCTCGACGATCCGCGCATCGCGCTGCTCAACTCTCTGCGCCTGCCCTTCATCGTCCATGGGCGCACCAATTCGGACGGCAATTTCGGCTGGCTGGACATCGACAACTTTGGCGCGGTACGCCAGGCGACCAGCCACCTGCTCGACCTTGGGCACCGCCGCATCGCGTTGCTCAATGGCTATCGCGGCCGGATTTTCGCGGAACATCGGCAAGAGGGCTACCAGACGGCGCTTGGCGAACGCGGCGTTGCCATCGATCCTGCGCTCTGCGGACACGGCGAATTCACCGACGAAATGGGCTTTCGCCTGATGCAGGGTTTTCTAAAACTGGATCAGAAGCCGACGGCCGTCGTCGCTGGCTCGATGATGTCGGCGCTCGGCGCCATGCGGGCAATCCGCATCGCCGGCGTAAAAGTCGGTGAAGACATCTCCCTGATCGCCCATGACGACGTCTTTCCCTATATCAGCCCCGACCATCTTGTACCGACACTGTCGACGACACGATCATCGATCCGCGCCGCGGGCGCGCGGATCGGCGAAATGGTGCTGGAACTTCTGCAGGGAACCCCGGCCGAGAGGCTGCGTGAGGTCTGGCCGGTGGAACTGGTCATCCGCAATTCGACGGCAGCCGTGAAGCGGGCTTAAACCGCGAGTTCGCGGCGCTCCTTCTCGGTGACCATGGCCAGATCGAGAACCTTCTGCAGGTCCGCCGCATGGCGGAAACCCGGCTCTGCCGTCTTGCCCGCACGGATCGCGTCGATAAAGCGCTGGTAGTTCGTCAGCACCGTTCCCGCATCGATATCCTTCCAGATACCCTTTTCGATATCGTCACCAAGGCAGACCTTGAGTGTCGATCCGTCCGGCGTGTGGATCACCTCGATCGCACCCTTGTTGCCGTGCATGCGCAGCCGCAACTCGTTGAGATGTCCCGTCGCCCAGCGGCTGGCATGGACCACGCCCATGGCACCGTTGGTGAATTCGGCGGTCATCGTGAAGCTGTCGTTCGCGTCGAGATCGTATTCTCCAATGCGGTTTCCGGGCGCCTTGTCGAAGGTTTTCAGCCGCGCGAAGACATGGTCGATATCGGTGGCCGCGCCATAGCCGGCGAAATCCAGAATGTGGATACCGACGTCGCCAAGCACGCCGTTCGACCCATGCTTGGTCGACAGCCGCCAGAGCCATTGCGATTCCGTTGCCCAGTCGCCCCAGGCCTTGGAAACCAGCCAGCTCTGCAGATAGGAAGCCTCGATATGGCGCACCGTGCCGATGTCACCGGCCAGAACCATCTGGCGGGCTTTCTGGACTTCGGCGACATTGCGGTAGGTCAGATTGACCATCGTCACCAGACCGGACTTTTCTGCAGCCGCTGCCATTTCGTCTGCCTTGGCATAGTCCTCCGCCAGCGGCTTTTCGCAGAGCACATGCTTGCCGGCGGCCAGAAGCTTGAGCGTCGTCGGATAGTGGATCTTGTCCGGCGTCACATTGGTGACAGCATCGAATTCGCCCCAGGCAATCGCCTCGTCGAGAGATGTAAATGTCTTGGAAATCTCATGGCGCGCGGCAAATGCCTGCACCCGGACCTGATCGACATCGACCGCCGCGACCAGTTGCACGCCTGCGATGGTGGCAAAGTTCATCGCATGGGTATTGGCCATGCCACCGGTGCCGAGAATGAGGAGACGAATAGGTTTCATCACTTATACCCCTGCTCGCCGGCCTGATGCAGCTTCGGGCCACGCTCGACGATCGGCTCCAGCGCCTTTTCGACGGGCACGTTCGGCGCGTCGTGGATGGCGCTGTAGGTGCCCTGCGGGTTGTAGGCCCACTTCACAGAATTGCGCAGCACCCTATGAACATTGGCGTCATGATAGGTCGGATAGGTCTCGTGGCCCGGACGGAAATAAAAGATATTGCCGGCACCGCGGCGCCAGGTCAGGCCCGAACGGAACACTTCACCGCCGGCGAACCAGGAGATGAATACGGTTTCCAGCGGCTCCGGCACAGAGAACTGCTCGCCATACATCTCTTCGTTTTCCAGCACGAAGTTCTCATCGAGCCCTTCGGCGATCGGGTGGCGCGGATTGATTACCCACAACCGCTCACGTTCGCCTGCCTCGCGCCATTTCAACGCGCAGGGCGTGCCCATCAGCCGCTTGAACGGCTTGGAGAAATGACCGGAATGCAGGACGATCAGGCCCATGCCTTCCCAGACACGCTTGGCGACGCGCTCGACGATCTCGTCCGACACCGCGCCGTGGTCCTTGTGGCCCCACCAAAGCAGCACGTCGGTCTTTGCCAGACGCTCGGCGCTCAGCCCATGTTCCGGCTCCTGCAGCGTCGCCGTCGTGGCCTCGATGCCGGTGTCGACGTTCAGCGCCGCGGCGATCGTGTTGTGCATACCATTGGGGTAGATGCTTCTGACGACCTCGTTGGTCTGTTCATGAATGTTCTCGCCCCACACAACTGCCTTGATGGTCATGACCAATCCTTTTCCTCGTCTCATCGATTAGCATTCGATGAAATTGAAACCGCTTTCAATTTGAAGCGATAGAATCCGTGCAACGCTTTTGCAAGCGAAAATCCGGGATATGAAAGTTTCGTCAGCCTGCCTCGGTGGTGGCGCAAAGGCAGGAATCCCGTATTCAGCGGATGCCCCCTCGCTGGAAAGCTGGCTGTTTTCCAGCCGACCTGAACCACCGGTGAGACGAACGATGCCGTCTCGCATAAAAATGGAACGTTTCCGATCGGCATACGTTCATTCGTTGATCATCAGCAATTGGCGGGGCACCGCAACTCAAGGGAGATTACCATGAGAGTTAGCAACTGCATGACCAAAAACGTTCAGATTGCCGATCCGGAGCAGACATTGCGGGATGCCGCACTGTCGATGGGACGTCTCGATGCCGGCATTCTGCCGGTGGCCGAGAATGATCGTCTGGTCGGCATGATCACCGATCGAGACATCGCCATCCGTGGCGTTGCCGAAGGCAAAGGACCCGATGCGAAGATCCGCGATGTGATGAGCACCGACGTCAGATACTGCTTCGACGATGAAGATGTCGACGATGTGCTTCATACGATGGGCGCCCTTCAAGTACGGCGCCTGCCGGTGCTTAATCGTGACAAGAGGCTCGTTGGCATTATCTCGCTCGGCGATATCGCCACGAATGGGCCGACAACCGAAACGGGCGAGGCACTGAGCGGCATCTCACAACCCGGCGGCGAGCATTCGCAGACAGCTCACTGACGGCTACCGGTCGGTGGTAGAACCGTCGAACTCACACGGGAAGCCACCGGCCTTCCGCTTGCAAATCACACGGCTCGCGCCAAATCATCCTTGAGCGCGGGCTGCCTGACGACGTTGAGCCGGTGACGGCCGGACGTCAGCTAGTGGAAGGTGGATTTCGAGAACACATTGAGTACAACCACCCCGGTGATAATAAGGACGAGGCCGAGAACAGCTGCAAAATCAAGTTTCTGGCCAAAGACGAAATAGCCGACCAGCGAGATGAGCACGATGCCGAGCCCGCTCCATATCGCATAGGCAATGCCTACCGGAATAACCTTCAGCGTATAGGACAGGCAATAGAAGGCGACGGCATAGCAGACTACCATGATCACGGTCGGTACCAGTCGGGTAAAATGCTGGGCAGCCTGCATCGCCGAAGTGCCAAGCACCTCGAAGACAATGGCGATCACGAGCACGGCATAGAGCATTGCGGGATTCATCTGGAGCTCCAACGGCCGGTTATTGCAGGGAAAGCGCGATGAGGTGAGCCCGCATCGCCTGGCGCGTCGGCTGGTCGACATCATGGCTCTTGAGGATATCCGCCAGCCACAATCCATCTGCGGCAAAGCGTGCCAGCAGGCATCCGGCCGAAGAATCCGTTCCGACAAATTCGTCTGCGTGGTCCGCTACCCACAACCGCCAGCGGGCGCGCAACTGCGGCTCCGAAAGCAGCGCGATGGTCAAAACCTGCCAGCCTTGCGCGTCAGTCTCATCCGTCATTGCGAACACGCAGGACAAATAGGCGCGGGTGAAGCGACCGTGGGCAACCGGGTCGCTGCGCATCTCCTGCTCGATCGTCCGGTCGAGCTTGCCGGTCAGATCGTCAAACAGACCATCGAGTAGCGCCATCTTGTTGGGGAAATGATGCAAAAGCCCACCCTTGCTGACACCGGCAGCCTGAGACACGGCATCCAGGGTCACCCCGGCAGCCCCCTGCTCCAGAGACAGGCGCGCGGCGACCTCCAGCAGTTGCTGGCGGACGAGTTCGGGCTGCTTGCGGCGATGATGAGCGAGGGACATGCAACAATTAAGATACCGTCTGGACGGTTTGTCAAGATGATTTTCGTCTTCCCCCTCGAGCGCGATCAATCGCCGCAACCTGTGTCACCCCGCGAAAACGAATGGAACGGTAAAGCGCGACACGCTAGAAGTATCGGCAATCAGGGAAACGATGATGACAGACGGCCAGACCGAAACACTTTACAACGCGATCGGCGGCGACGACACCGTGCGAGCGCTGACCCACCGTTTCTATGAACTGATGGATACTCTGCCGGAAGCCGCAGGCTGCCGCGCCGTACATCCCGCCAATCTCTCCGGTAGTGAAGAGAAGTTCTACGAGTATCTGACCGGCTGGATGGGTGGACCGCCGCTTTACACCGACAAGCGCGGTCATCCGAGACTCCGGAGCCGTCATTTCGGTGCGGCAATCGGTGCGCAGGAACGCGACGAATGGCTGCTCTGCTTCACCCGCGCGCTGGAAGAGACCGTGTCGCATCCACAATTGCGATCGCTCATTCTGGAGCCGGTGACGCGGCTTGCCCATCACATGCAGAACAAGGACGAATAGACATGCGGAACGGCCAATTGCGCCCGGTTATTCTTTTCATTGCCGGGCTGATGGGATTGTTTGGCGTCATCAGCGCGGCCGCAGCCTCGCACGGGGCCGATCCGCGTCTGCTTGGCGGCGCTTCCGCGATGTGCCTGGCGCACGCCCCTGCACTCATCGCACTTTACGCAGCTTGGCCGATGATGCGGACGGCTGCGATCGCAGCCCTTTTGCTGTCAGCAGGTACGGCCCTGTTCGCTGCAGATCTGACGGCGCGACATTTCCTCGGCCATGGCCTTTTCCCAATGTCGGCGCCAACCGGAGGCGTGATCATGATGGCCGGCTGGCTGTCGGTCGCCGCCGGCGCATTCTTTATCCGAAAGGAAATTTAACCGGCCGCTCCACCGCGCGGAATGCGTCCGAAGCGCAGCAGATTACCGTGCGGATCATGGATGTAAAACTCTTCCATGTTCCAGGGCCTCACAGACATTTCGCTCATTCGCTCGACGTTTTTCTCCGTGAATTCGCGATGGAGATCGCCGATGCCACCACCGCGCAGATAGACGGACGTTTTCTCGCACAGGCTGCGATCATCTGTGAGCCAGAAATGCAGTTCCATATCCTCGCGGCGCAGGATGAGATAATCATTCTCTTCATAGACAGTGACGTCGAAGCCCAGCTTGTCGCGGTAGAACGCCAGGGTCTCGCCGATATCGAGCGACGGGAGAACAGGCAGGACATCGATGCGATTTTCGTCCATCAGATCGGCCATCAGGCGCCCTCGACCACCGAAAAACCCTCAAACTTCGGCGGACCGAGATACATCGCCCGGTTATCCGCGGCACTTTTATGCGCCGCGCGAAAATTCTCCGATTTCGTCCAGGCGGAAAAGGCATCGCGGCTTTCCCAGATCGAACTGGAAACGAACAGCGTATAGCCCTCGTCGGCAACGGTATCGCCGCGCAGGAGCCGGAATTCTTTGAAACCGGGAACTTCGGAGAGGCTGGAATCGCGGTTCTTCCAAACATCTTCGAACGCCGCTTCGTGGCCGATCGCAATCCTGAATCTGTTCATGGCGAAATACATTACGATATCCTCAAGCGCGATCTTTGGTTGGCGCGGCACTGGCGGCACCGGAAGGGAACGGCAGGATATTGTCTCTCGGCTCAGGTGCAAGCCCCAATGCAGCGCGGGCCGGCGGGCGCGATTGCCAGGCGGGAAATTCCGTGACGTTCGGATTGTCTTCGACCATGCGCGCGCGGCGCGACAAAAGTTCGTAAAGTTCCGGCACCAGCCCGTCACCAAATTGCGAGGCCAGCTTGTGCAGTCCGATCATCATGAACTGATCGGGACGCTCGTTGCTCATTCTTCTCATCTCCACAGGAAACAGGCGCCGGAAACCGCGCCCGGACATCGATGCGAGCAGCAGATCAACTGGCGTTGCTGCGGCTCGTCTTCAGGTCCAGGAACGCGCGCTCCAGGCTCGACTTGCTGCCGTTGCGCAAGGGTACGAAGGCCTTGCCCCACTTCTTGCAGCCGGTCTTTACCCTGAGGCACGCGTCATGGCTGATACAGTCGATCGGGCAGAAAACGCAGTCGACGGACGGAAGGATGTTGTCGATGCGGGAAACCGCTTCGCGCAGCCCGCCATCGTGATGGATCAGCTCGGCCCCATGGGAACTGGCGATCTGGCGCAAATGCGCCACCTGGCAATCGCGGCCGCCGACGTAGAGAAAGCTGCGGCCTTCAAGCTTGTTGGTCTGCGCGGCACCGGAGGAGGAAACGCTCTGCGCCTCGCTCTCCCGTGCCTGCTTCTGCTTCGGCTTCAGCTGGTTCCGCCTGTCGCCCATGTCGGTCTCCGCTCGTTTCCGGAATCGTCCGGCTTTCTGATCGTGCGGGCACCCTATTTAACTTGATAAAAATAGTAAAGTATAAACATGAGTTTTTTTATCATGTTATAGGATATTTTATAAGCACCTATTTTTCAGGGTTATAGTCCATCTGAATTACGTATTTCCGACTAACCACTCCCTCGGGCGGCTTTGCGAATTGCCCTGCCCTCGCGACAGCCTCAATGGAGGCCCGATCAAGAATTGCAGACCCAGCGCTTTTCACAATCCTGACATTGCCTGCTACGCCGCTCGACGAGACGGTAAAAAATACCACAGCAGTGCCCACCACCCCCTGGCGTTTAGCTTTCTGCGGATAGCGAAACGCACGCTTAACCTTGGCACGCACCTTGCCATCATAGTTGGATAGACTCGCATTTCCAGATTGCCGAGACTGCTTGCCTTTTTTGCCAGAGTTGGAACTTGCGGCAGCATTTTCGACGCCATCGGCCTGGCCCCTGGCCACTGATTCCGCCTCCTTGCCCCCTTCTCCAGCCTGTTTCTTGACAAGCTTCTTCTGCGGCTTTTCTTTTTCGGGCTTCTTCTTCGGCTCCGGCTTCTTTTCCGGCTCCGGCTTCACCTCTTCAGGTTCCGGCTTTTCCTCCGGAACGACGGTTTCCGCGGGAGCAACGGTGGCAGTAATCTCGGGCTGCTCGGCCGAAACTGGCTGGATCTCCTCGGCCGGCAATATCACGTCGGCCTCGGTCGGCACGATATCCGTCGGAGTCTCGGACGTGATTTCGGATTGTACCGGCGGCACTTCAGCCACTTCCACCGGTTGTGGTTCGACCTCTTCCGGCTGAATTTCCTCCGGTTCGATCGCTTCGTTCGGATCACCGGCCAGGATCGTTTCCTCGAAGGCGTTGCCGAGAACCGCGACTTGCATTTCCTCGCCGCCTTCGACCATCGCCACTTCAGGCGGCTTCTCGGCTGACTCGAACAGTTGCGTCGCGCCCGCATGCGCCAGCAGCGAGAGGACGATCGCCCCAGTCCATTTGATCGTATTGTTCATCACAGATACCGATGCGAAACCCGCATCAGCCCTTCAACTCGACAGACGATTTTGAACCTGTCTTCAGCGCCTTCATGCAGGCGTCCTTGGCAATACCTTCGCCCTCGCAGACGGGAGCATCGTTGATCAAAAGGCTCTTGACGGCTTCGCATTTCGTTCCCGAAAGGTCGAACTGGCGAACCTTGGTCTTACCGGCGGGCAGATCCCGGAAGTCGAGAACAGCCATCCGCTCGACCAGCCCCTTTCCATCGAAAAGCACGAATTCGAAAGAGACCTTGGAAAGCGATTGCGGCAGAGCGTTCCCGGCAACGAATGTCAGCTTGCAGCCCTTTTCCGATGGTGCAAGATCATTCATTTCGATAGACAGATTGCCGGGTACTCCAGCGTCCTGGGCCAGCGCCGCCGCACCTGGATGGAAGGCAGCAAGGAGAGCCAAGGGCAACAATCGATCGAACTTCATCATGATCTATCCATTCTCAGAGATTGGTGTCGCGGCTGCGAAGACCAGCCGCATGGAAAGCTGAACCGCAGGTTCGCATTTCGTCGCCGCAATTAAACTTGACTGCAAAAATCCTATATTGCGTCCATAATAAAAGATGAGTAATGAAGTCAAGATACTTATCGCAATGACCCGGTCAAGGAAGGGGAGCAATCCCCCGTTTTCGGCCGCCATGATCAGGACCTGAAGCCTGTGACACCGAATGAACCAGATGCCGTGCCGGTCGTTTTGCCGGCAAGCCAGACGCAGCGCATCGTCGAAAGCCGCGAACTTTTTCGCGGCGACAACGAAATCCTGATCTCGCATGACGGCGCCATCTACCGCATGAAAATTACCCGCCAGGGCAAACTTATTCTGAACAAATAGGCCAGACACATGACCCAATCGACCCGTCCGACCCCGTCCGAAATCCGTGCCTACCGGGCAGCCAACCCGAAGCTGCGCGAGCGCGATATCGCCGCTCAGCTGGGCATTTCGGAAGCTGCCCTCGTTGCTGCCGAATGCGGCCTGACCGTTATCCGGATCGATGGCGACGCCAACCGACTGCTGGAACGGGCAGCAGAACTCGGCGAAGTCATGGCGCTCACCCGCAACGAAAGCGCGGTTCACGAGAAGATCGGCGTGTTTGAGAATATCACCCCCGGCAAACATGCCGCGATCGTGCTGGGCGAGAATATCGACCTGCGTATTTTCCCCGGCGCCTGGGCGCATGGTTTTGCGGTCACCAAGACTGATGGCGACGATGTGCGCCGCAGCCTGCAATTCTTTGACAAACAGGGAACCGCCGTCCACAAGATCCACCTGCGCCCGGCCTCCAGCCTCGATGCCTACAACAGCATCATCGACGCCTTCAGACTGGAGGATCAGTCGCAGGAATTCGTCACGGAGCCGGCGATCGAAAGCATCGCCGAAACCGAAAGCACCACCGTTGACGTTGCTACCCTGCGCGACGAGTGGAGCAGGATGACGGACACGCATCAGTTCCACGGCCTGTTGCGCAAGCTGAAGCTCGGCCGCCGCCAGGCGCTTCAGTCGATCGGCGAGGATTTTGCCTGGAAGCTGCAGCCGGAAGCCGTTGAGGAAATGATGCGTGAATCGGCGAAAGTCGAGCTGCCGATCATGTGCTTCGTTGGCAACCACGGGATCATCCAGATCCATTCCGGGCCGGTTTCCAACATCCAGACGATGGGTCCGTGGCTGAACATAATGGACCCGACCTTCCACCTGCACCTGCGCACCGATCATCTCGCGGAAATCTGGGCTGTCCGCAAGCCGACCGCCGATGGCCATGTTACCTCGCTCGAGGCGCTCGACGCCAAGGGAGAAATGGTCATCCAGTTCTTCGGCAAGCGCAAGGAAGGCTTTGCCGAACGCGAGGAATGGCGCGCCATCATGGAAAACCTTGCCCGCCTCAATATCACCGAAGCAGCCTGAAGGAGCCGATCATGAAGACCTCCTATGATTTCCGCCGGCTGCGTTCGTGGGAACTGGCCCTGGCGATCTTCGCGGCATCCGCTCCCTTCGTCTTGCCGGTCGCCTCGCCGAACGGGCCATCCTTCGTGCGCGCGGCTGTCGCCCAGGAAATGCAGAAGGCCGACACCTCCCGGCTGGTCTCCGTCGGCGGCGCGATCACCGAGATCGTCTATGCGCTCGGCGAAGAGGGCAAGCTTGTCGGTCGTGACTCGACCAGCGTCTATCCGGAAGCAGCAATCAAGCTTCCGGACGTCGGCTACATGCGCCAGTTGGCACCGGAAGGTGTGATCGCCACCAACCCGAGCGCCATCATCGCCATCGAAGGGAGTGGCCCACCCGAGACGCTGACCGTTCTCAAGGATGCCAAAATCCCCTTCCAGACGGTTTCGGAAAAATTCGACCGCGACGGCATTTTGGCAAAAATCCGTACTGTCGGCGATTTCCTCGGCGTGCCGGAAAAAGCCGCAGCGCTTTCCGATCAGGTCAAGAGCGATCTCGATGCAGCCGTTGCCGATGCCGCCAAGCGTCCGGACAGCGAGCGCAAGCGGGTGATCTTCATCCTGAGTACGCAGGGCGGCAAGATCATGGCGTCCGGTACCGGTACGGCTGCCGACGGCATCATCGCGCTCTCGGGCGCCGTCAATGCCACGGGCAGCTTCCCCGGCTACAAGCCGCTGACCGATGAAGCAATCATCGAAGCCAAGCCGGATGTCGTCCTGATGATGACGCGCGGCGGCGGCCATGCCACGTCCGATGATGAACTCTTCGCCCATCCGGGCCTCAGCCTGACGCCAGCGGCCAAGACGAAGGCTGTGATCCGCATGGACGGCCTGCATCTGCTCGGCTTCGGCCCTCGCACGGCAAGCACAGTGCGCGAGCTGAACGCGGCGATCTATGGAAAAGCGAATGCCTCACAGTGAAATGACAGCGGATGACGACCGGTCGCGGTCTTTTGCGGCACGCTTGAAATCCGACTGGCATATGGGCGACCGGTCGCGACTGGCACAACTGCTGATCGCGGTGCTCATCGTGATCGCCGTTGCGATGTTCGCCGCTTCCATCATGACGGGCGCGGCCGACGCTTCGCTCGGCAATGTCCTGCGCTGGCTGGCCGGCGTGGAAGGCGCTGAGCAAGTGCTGAGCGTCCGCGACCGTATAATCATCCTCGACATCCGCCTGCCCCGTGCCGTCCTGGGCCTGCTGGTCGGCGCGTCGCTCGCCGTATCGGGCGCCGTTATGCAGGGCCTGTTCCGTAATCCGCTCGCCGATCCAGCACTTGTCGGAGTTTCCTCCGGTGCCAGCCTCGGCGCGGTGCTGCTGATCGTGCTCGGCAGTTCCTTCTTCGGACCGCTCTTTGCCGTCTTCGGCTTCTATGCGCTTCCGATCGCAGCCTTCTTCGGTGGTCTCGCAACGACGCTGCTGCTCTACCGGATTGCGACGCGTAGCGGCCAGACTTCGGTTGCGACGATGCTCCTTGCCGGTATCGCGCTTGGAGCGCTGGCGGGAGCGGTCACCGGCGTCCTCATCTTCATGGCCGACGACAAGCAGTTGCGCGATCTCACCTTCTGGGGCCTCGGATCACTTGCCGGCGCCAACTGGACGAAGATCCTGTCAGCCGGACCGATCATCCTCGTATCGCTTGCCGTTGTTCCTTTCCTGGCGCGGGGGCTCAACGCCCTGACGCTTGGCGAAGCGGCCGCGTTCCACATGGGCATTCCAGTCCAGCGGCTGAAGAATATCGCCATCGTCAGCGTCGCGGCCTCGACCGGCGCCTCCGTCGCCGTCAGCGGCGGCATAGGCTTCGTCGGTATCGTCGTGCCGCATGTGCTGCGGCTGGTGATCGGTCCCGACCACCGCCATCTCCTGCCGGCATCGGCCCTGCTCGGTGGCACGCTGCTGATCTTTGCCGACATGATCGCCCGCACCATCGTTCCACCGGCAGAACTGCCGATCGGGATCATCACGGCTTTCGCCGGCGCGCCGTTCTTCCTGTGGATCCTGCTGCGCGGGCGCTCCCATATGGGGCTTTAGGACAAACCATGATCAAGGCCAGCAATCTTTCCGTCCGGCTTTCCGGCAAAAAGGTGTTGCACGGTGTCACCATCGAGGCCGCCGCGGGACAACTGACGGCAATCGTCGGCCCGAACGGCTCCGGCAAGACCACCTGCCTCAAGGCGATGGCGGGCGAACTGCCTTATGACGGCACGGTCAGCATCAACGGTCACGATATTGCGATGCTGAAACCATGGGAGTTGGCGCTGAAGCGCGCCGTGCTGCCGCAGTCTACGGTGATCTCCTTCCCGTTCACCGTACGCGAAATCGTCCGCATGGGGCTTTCGGTCGGTACAAAGGCAGCCACTGAAGAAACGGACCGCATCGCGCAGGACGCGCTGGAAGCCGTCGATCTGTCCGGGTTTGCTGGCCGTTTCTACCAAGAGCTTTCCGGCGGCGAGCAGCAGCGCGTGCAGCTTGCCCGTGCCCTCTGTCAGATTTGGCAGCCGGTCCGGCACGGCGAACCCGCTTTCCTGTTGCTCGACGAGCCCGTATCCAGCCTCGACATCCGCCATCAACTGACAATCATGCGGCTTGCCCGGAGTTTCTGCGAACGCGGCGGCGGCGTCATTGCCATCATGCACGATCTCAATCTGACGGCGATGTTTGCCGACCGGATGATCATGATGAAAGGTGGGCGTGTACAGGCGGCCGGACATCCCAACGAGGTGATGACCGATGCGGTGATGGAAGCCGTTTTCGGTTGCGCAATGCGGGTCAATGCGACACCGGTGGGCAGCGTACCCTTTGTGCTGCCGCACACTGCGGTGGGTTGAGCCACCCGCCCCTCGCCTTGCGAGCGGAACCAAATACAACCTTGCGCGTTGATGTTGCGAACCGCTGACACGGTGATGATTTCACATGTCGGTACGACCGCTCACCGGGTCCAGCCTTGAAACAGCGGTCCCGCCGCAGATAGGAGTTTTCACCATGGCAACAGGTCTCTTTTCCGGCTCCACCGCAAAGAAGCGCCTCGTTGATGCGCCGATCGAAGATCAGATCAGCGAAATCCGCGACGAAATCGCAACGCTCGCAAAGCTCCTTTCACAGCGCGGCGCGGAAGCCTCGAAGGACGTGCGCGCCAGAGCAACCGAGGCATCCAGGGATGTTCGGGCAAGGGCCCATGACGCACGCGACCACGCAGAAGCTGGTTTGCACGATCTGATCGAAAACGGCGAGGCACTGTTTGCTGAACTGCGCAGCCGCTATGCGGTCACCGAGAAGCAGGTACGCCACACCGTGCGCGAGCATCCGGTCGCAACCTTGGGTGCAGCTGCTGTGCTTGGACTGCTCATCGCAGCTCTCATCCGCCGCTAAGCGATACCAATATGGCCGGCAACTTCCGAACGGGTGCCGTCTGATACTGCGTGAAGAGGCCGGAGACAAAGGGATTGTCATCCGGTCTTTTCGTCCCCTGCTTCCTTCTGGAGAAAAAAATGGGTTCTTTGGCCGCAATGCTTTCGACTCTGGTGCTGACAGACGTCGGTGTCACGGTAACCCGCTACAAGCGAAATGGCGCGCTGTGGCTCGTTGCGTCGCTGTTCTTTCTGACCGCCTATATTTTCGCGCTCGTTGCTGGCACCATTTTTCTCAGCGCCGTTTATACGCCGTTGCAGGCCGCGATCATTCTCGCCGTCATTTCCGTTGTCATCGGCCTTGTCGTCATCGGCATCATGTATGCGCTGAATGCGCGCGATCAACGCATCGCCGCAGACCGGCGCCGACGGTCACAGGCCCAGACCACTCTGGCGATTGCCACGGCGCTGACACTCTTCCGCAAGCAGCCACTTCTGGCTGCCGGTCTGGCGGTGGGGATTGGTACGGTGCTTGGATTGATGCGAAAATCAGACGACAGCGATCATTCGTGAACCACAGTGTGGACCACCTGTCAGAGTGGCAGGCGGACGATCGCAGTCAAACCTGCAGGCAGATATTCGACCTTCACCGAACTGCCCATCACCTTGTCCAGACTTCGCTCGATCAGGATCGAGCCAAAACCGCGCCGTGTTGGCTCTTCGACGGGCGGGCCGCCAACCTCCGTCCAGGTCATATGCAAAACGCGGTGACCGTCTTCATCGACGCTTCGCGCTGTTAACACCACCTTGCCGCGGGGACGCGAGAGCGATCCGTATTTCGCGGCATTTGTCGCCAGTTCGTGCAGAACCAGCCCGAGGCCGACCGCCTGATCCGGCCCAAGAAAAATCTCGTCCTTGTGGACTTCGATCTGACTTTTATAGTCACGGACATGCGGCGCCAGCTGTTTGGCCAATAGGGCGGAAAGGCGGATCTCGCCCCATTCATGATCCGACAGAAGTCCATGCGCCTCGGAAATCGCCTGAAGTCTGCCGGCGAATGCCGTCATGAACTCCTGCGGGTCGCTTGTCTGCCGCAGTGTCTGGCGGGCCAGTGACTGCAGCATGGCAAGCGTGTTCTTGACCCGGTGGTTGAGTTCGCGCAACAGCAGCCGAGTCCGCTGGGTTGAACTCTGCTCTTCGGTCACATCGATATTGATGCCTAGAAAAAGCGTCGGTTTGCCTCTTGAGTCACGTTCATGCACACGACCGCGGCCGAGCAGCCAGCGTCCGGTAGACGCCACTCGAAAAATTCCGTCATACTCTTCGTCCTGCGTCATGGCGGAACGCAACTTCGAGAGTGTCGCCACCCGGTCTTCATGATGAATGGCGCCGAAGATATCCCTGGCATGGACGCTCTTCGTTGGTTTCATGCCGAACATGCGCAGCATCGGCTGGTTGCAAGAAACACTGCCGGACCGGATATCCCAAAGCCAGCTGCCGACATTGGCCGCGTCGAGCGCCATGGCTTGCCGCTGCTCTTCGCGGGAAAGTGCGGCTTCCTTCAACGCGCGCTGACGTGCCTCGTGCTTGAGCTTGAAGAGTGAGGAGGCAATACGCGACAGTCGTTGCAATTGCGTCAGAAGCTGCGGCGCGATCTCCCGGCGCGCCTTGACATCGAAAACACAGATCGTGCCCACCGGCTGGTCGTCGATGACCACCGGAACGCCTGCGTAAAACCGCAGAAACGGTGCTCCCACGACGCGCGGCTGGTTGGAAAAGCGAGGATCTGCAGCTGCATCTGCGACAACAAGCGCCTTACCGGAAGGCGAAGCGATGGTATGCACGCAAAATGACTCTGCGGAAGGCGCTTGCGTCTCACTGGTTCCGACAGTTGCCTTGAACCATTGATCCCCGGCATCAACGAGTGTCACCAACGCAACCGGCGCATCGAAAAGATTGGCCGCGATCTCGGCAAGGTGGCGAAAATCGGCATCCGGCTCGGCCATATCCGGGACGACCGCGTGCAGGACGTCAAGCCGTTGGGCCGACGTCAGAACGGCGGCCACCGCTGCCTGCGGATCGCTATTCTTTTTGATCATGAATTTCCACACCCAGCCCCGGGCGCCGTCATTGTCTTAAACCCGCTACTTTCCCTTTGCAGCGCGCCTGCCACAGTTTCTGCACGATTGTGACCCGCGGCGCAATCATGCCGTTGCGGCATGCCCCTCCGCGGAGAGAAACGCCCGCCAGACTTAAAAAGAGCCGTTGGCGGGCGTCGAAACTTCTTTCTGTCAGGACACGAAAGCACGCGAGGTCATCGGCGCGGACGTCGCGTCGGGACCGTATTCGTTTTCGCCGGTGATCTGCAGAATTTCCTGAAGCCGCTGGCGCGCGCGATTGACGCGGCTCTTGATCGTTCCGAGCGCGCAGCCGCAAATCTCGGCGGCTTCCTCGTAGGAAAAACCGGATGCCCCCACAAGAATGATCGCCTCCCGCTGATCCGGCGGCAGCATTTCAAGCGCACGCTTGAAATCCTGGAGATCCAAGGATCCATACTGCGCCGGGTGCTGGGCGAGCGACTCGGTGAAATATCCGTCGCTGTCCTGAACCTCACGGCCTCGCTTGCGCATCTGGCTGTAAAGTTCGTTGCGTAGGATGGTAAACAGCCACGCCTTCATGTTTGTGCCCATCTCGAAGTGGTCCTGCTTGGCCCACGCCTTCATGATGGTGTCCTGAACGAGATCATCGGCCCGGTCGTGCCGGCCGATCAACGACATCGCGAACGCACGCAGGCTGGGAAGGGCTGCGAGCATTTCACGCTTGAAACTGGATTCCTCAGACGTCATTCCGCCACTCATTCTGCCACATCCGGCATCGACTGGCGTTCGACCGCATCGAGTTTCTCAAGCAGGTCGAGGAACCGGTCCGGAATGGCTTCTTCCTGTACAGAAAGATAGAGAGCGCGGAGCTTCGTTGCAATCTGCGCATTTGGATTATCGGTACGCACAGACATCATAGCCTCGCGCCCTGCCCCAGTTTTGTAGGTCATAAAGTCAAAATACCTTCAGAAGTTCATATGGCAGCACAATGCGCCGCAAAAAAAATTGTTCCGGTCAGAGGAACCTTTTTTTTCTGGTCGCGTTTCCTCGCAGTCATGGCCAAAGCTTCGGCCAGATCGAGGGAGTTCCATACATGTCACTTTCCACCCAGATCGCTCCGTTCCTTCCCTATTTGCGCCGATACTCTCGCGCATTGACCGGATCGCAGACGTCGGGCGACGCCTATGTCGCAGCTGTTCTGGAAGCGCTGATCGCAGATATCACCATTTTCCCGGGAGCCAGCAACGACAGGGTTGCCTTGTTTCAACTGTATACGAAGATGTTCGGCTCATCCTCCGTTTTGATCCCGGAACCGGTTTCGCCGTTTGCGTGGGAAAAGCGAGCATCGATCAATCTCGCGTCCGTCTCGCCGCTCGCCCGGCAAGCGTTCCTGCTCGTTTCGGTCGAAGGGTTTCGCACAAATGAAGCGGCGGAAGTCCTCGGCACGACCGAGAGCGGCATGAATCAGTTGCTCGAACGCGCATCCGAAGAAATTTCCCGCCAGGTCGCAACCGACATCATGATCATCGAGGACGAGCCGCTGATTGCGATCGACATAGAACAGATGGTTGAGAGCCTCGGTCACAGGGTCACCGGCATCGCCCGGACCCGTGACGAGGCAGTGGCTCTGTTCAAGGCGAGCCGGCCCAGCATGGTGCTTGCCGATATCCAGCTTGCCGACGGCAGCTCCGGCATCGACGCGGTCAATGATATCCTGAAGAACACAGCCGTTCCGGTGATTTTCATCACGGCGTTCCCCGAACGCCTGCTGACCGGCGAACGCCCCGAACCCACGTTCCTGGTCACCAAGCCGTTTAACCCCGACATGGTCAAGGCCCTGATCAGCCAAGCGCTTTTCTTCAATGAATCCACCAGGGCCGCGGCCTGAGACGTGTCCCGCCCGGGAACATCCGGGCGAGCAATCTCACGATTGAATGACCAGTGGCGCCAAGGCGCTCCGGTAAAACATGCCGACATCTGAACTCGGTCCGTTTCCGGTCGAAGACCGATCGGATCAGGCCACTTTTTCGTTAGCGCGGGAGCTGAGCGAACAATCGATAAGAAAATGGAAGGCGCATCGCGTGGGCAGTGTAGGCAGTTCAGCCCCGTTCAAGACCGATGCCAATGCTGGCAGGGTTCTGATGGAACTGGTTTTGAAGAAATCAGGTTCGGGCTATCTCTATCAGTCGGATGATCTCGACGTCGTTCTTTCCGGAAACCTGCCCGGAGAATTGCAATCGCTGGCAACGGCGCAAAAGGCAGACGAGGAAACGTTCGGCCCCGAGGACGGCGCCCGCTTGACCGCCTTGAAGCGCGACGTGGCGCGGAACAACAATCCCGCCTCGACTGAAATCGACATGGCATCCGCCGCCGGCATCCTGACGTATCGGATTGATATCGAACGCATCGATATACAGGGAATGACGGGAATTCTTTCCGTGATCACAGACATATCGGAAACCCGGCATCGCGAGCGCATCTTGAAGACCCTGCTGCGCGAACTCAGCCATCGTTCGAAGAACCTCCTGGCGATTATCCAGGGGATCGCAACGCAAACAGCGCGCCAGGCCCTGTCACTCGATTATTTCCTCACCAAGTTTCGCGGGCGCATCCAGTCGCTTGCCTATTCGCAGGATCTTGTCACCGATTCCAGCTGGCGCGGTGCCTATCTCTTCGCACTGACCGAGCGGCAGGTCAGCGCCTACTGGCCGAATTCCGAAACGCCGATCTCCATAAACGGCATCAATGCGCATCTGTCGCCGAACGCGACGCTGCATATCGGACTTGCCCTGCACGAACTCATCGTCAATTCCGCGTCCTATGGCGCCATCGCGGCAGGCGTGAACTCACTGACGATCGATTGTTTCGAGACGATCTTCGACAACAATGACGCCATCGAACTGGCATGGATCGAACATCTGCCGCCCGCTGCCACACTCGGGGAAGCTGACGAGCACACCTTTGCGCGCACGGTGCTCGAACGCGTCGTACCTGTGGCGATCGGCGGCAGGGCGATGTATCTGACGGCGCCCGACCGCATTGAATATCACCTGACCATTCCGTCGCGCGAGTATGAAATCATCGATCGAATCGAGGAGTGATCTCTTCCGCAGAGGTACCAGAGGCCCTCGCGCAAAACATTTTTGAAAGGTCGCCTGAAAAAGAACAGCCAGCGCCCGGGGAAGGCACTGGCTGATATTGACAACTCACCGAGGGGGCGTGTGAGTTGGATGCCGGATCATTTATTGGGGTGTTCGCATTGGGGGCGATGCGAACGACTATCCGGACAGTCGCTAAACGACCCTGTCAAAAAAAAGTTCCGCCCCGATTTCATTTTTTTTAAATATTATTCGAGCAGTGAACGACTTCCTCAGAGCGCGTCCAACTCGGCGCGATGTCTGTAGAGGCTGAGGAACTTGCGGTAGTCCCGATCATAGACTTCGCGCATAGCCGGGTCGGGATAACGCGCATGCCCGCCGGGTGACATCGCTGGTCCGGCGGCGCGAAGGTCCGGATAGAGGCCGCCTGCGACCGACGCGACCATGGCGGTACCCAACAGGACGGCATCGTTGGTCTCCGGCGCGACGACTGTGCACCCGGTCACGTCGGAATAGAGTTCCATCAACAGAGCATTGCGCACATGACCACCGGTCACGTGCAGCGTGTCGAGATCGTAACCGGCCTCTTTCATCATTTCGAGAATGTGGCGTATGCCGAGCGCGATGGCGACGCAGGTACGCCAGTAGAGCCGGCAGAGTGCATCGAACGAACTATCGAGTGTCAGGCCGCTGATGACGCCAAGCGCGTGCGGATCGGCGAGCGGCGAGCGGTTTCCGTGAAAATCCGGCAGCACATGCAACCGTGCCGCAAACTCCGTTCCGTAAGCGGCTCGCAGTTCCTGAATGCGCAGGACGATTCTCTGATGAACTTCGGTATCCGGCTCGCCGCCGGCGCTGTGGCTGCGGACGACATGATCGAGCAGCGCGCCCGTTGCCGATTGTCCGCCCTCAATCAGCCAGCTGTCAGGAAATGCTGCCTCGAAATAAGGTCCCCACATGCCGAAACCCGGCTTCATGTCCTTGGAAAAAGCGACGATGCAGCTGGAGGTTCCGGCGATCAGGGCAAGTTGCCGCTCCAGCCGCTCCGGCTCGCCAGCAAACTCGCCCAGCACACCGATGGCGCCGGCATAGGCGTCGATCAGCCCCGTCGCCACCTGGCAGGTCTCATGCAGGCCCAGCTCCGCGGCAGCGGCAGCGGTCAGATGCCCTGTCGATTGCCCCACCGGCAGTGTTTCCTCCGGCAATCCACCCCTCTCCCGCAAGTCATCAAGCCCGATCCTGGCGAGGAATCCGTCCTGCCAGCCACGCTTCTCATGGGAAAAATAGTTCCACTTGGCCGTCAGCGTGCAGCGGGACCGTGCCGCATTGCCGGTAGCCCGCCAGGACATGAAATCGGCGAGATCGAAGAAATATCCCGCCTTTGCCCATTGCTGCGGCAGGTTCTGCTTCAGCCACATGAGTTTCGGCATCTCCATTTCCGGCGACATGACACGCCCGGAATGGTTCAGCACCGGATGTTCGGTCGCCGTACAGTAGTCGGCCTGCTTCAAGGCGCGGTGATCCAGCCAGACGATCGTGTCCCAGCGCGGATCACCCTTGCGATTGACTGACAAGGGCGCACCGTTCCTGTCACGTACAACCAGCGAGCATGTTGCATCAAAGCCGATTGCCGCGATGGCTTCGGCAGGCACACCGGCCTTGGCACGCGCCGTTTTTACCGCGATGCAGACGGCTGTCCAGATGTTTTCGGAATCATGTTCGGCGTGATTTTCTTCCGGCCGGTTCATCGCGATCGGATAATCCGCGCGGGCCAACTGCTTGCCATGCCTATCAAAAATGCCAGCGCGGGCGCTACCGGTTCCGACATCGACAGCAACGATCAAATCAGCCATCAGAGCCCTGCGTTCCCGTCCCTTTGTTCTTTGTGGACAAAATGGATCAATTCCCGCATGTCGTCAAACAGCACATCGGGCGAAAGGCGCCGCAGCGTTTCCAGGTGCCGTTCCGACTTTGCATGCGAAGCGCCGGCAAAGGCAAAGACCCGCATGCCCGCTGCCTTGGCCGCCTCGACGCCGGCCGGACTGTCCTCGACGACGATGCAGTTTTCCGGCGGCGTCGCCATCTGTGCGGCCGCATGTAGAAAAAGATCGGGCGCCGGCTTGCCGCGTTCGACCATGCTTGAACTGAACAGATGGGGCTCAAGCTTGTCGATCAGGCCGGTGATGGTGAGCGAGAGGCGGATGCGCTCTATCTGGCTCGAGGACGCAACACAGCGCGGGAGATCAAGCTGATCGAGCGCTGTAGCGACCCCGGCCACCGGCTGCAACTCCCGACGGAAACGCTGGTAGAGATCAAGGCGCATCTGTTCGAGAAAATGATCGTCCACTGCCAGACCGTAGTCCTCGTGCAGAATGTCCGACATGGTCTTCAGGCTCTTACCGAGGAAACGCTCTGTCGCCTCTTCGGCATCCATGTCGACGCCGGCATTTCGCAGCACGCGAACCAGGACATCAAGCGACAAGGGCTCGCTATCCACCAGAACGCCGTCGCAATCGAAAATCACCAGCTTGGGCGGATGCGTGCTCATGTCCATCAAGCCGCCGCTTGCGTGCCACAGCGGCCGCATATTACGGCCGCGACGTTACGCGAGGGCTGAAGCGTCATGACATCATTCTCCAAGTTTTCCGTCGAGATAGAGCTGGAGCGTTGCCCGCGTGCCCTTGTCCCAAAGGGTCTGCAGCGCGTGTGCAAACCGCTTTTGAAACAGCGTTGATTGCGCAACATCGCCGAAGATATCCGAAAGCGCAAGGAAGGCCTGTGGATCATCCTTGGCTTTGATGGCCGCGGCATGCAGCCGGTCAGCGCTGGCATCGTTGAAGGTGATCGCCGTGCCGCTGTCGGTGGTTCCCGCCAGGTAGCGGCACCAGAGCGCCGAGACCAGCGACAGGCCGATTACATCCTCACCGCGCCGCAGCCGGTCGGCTGTCGTCGGCAGGATGAATTTCGGCTGGCGGTTGGAACCGTCCTGCGCCAGGCGCGGAATCGTGTCGGCGATCTTCGGGTTGAACAGCCGCGTCTCCACCTTCTTGAAATAGGCGTTGAGATCGGTGTTCGGCACAGGCGGGATGACCGGAATGATCTCGTCCTGCTCCAGCTTGGCCAGAAACGCACAGACCGTCTTGTCCTCCATCGCCTCATGGACGAAATGGATGTCGAGAAGCGCTGCCGGATAGGCGATCGCCGCGTGGCCGCCGTTGAGGATGCGGATCTTCATGTGCTCGTAGGGCGCGACATCCGGCACGAACTGGACGCCGACCTTATCAAGCGCCGGTCGGCCGGCAGGGAAATGATCCTCCAGAACCCACTGCTTGAACTCTTCGCAGAAGACCGGCCAGTTATCGTCGATGCCATAGTCGTCGGCTGCGATGCCGACTTCGCGCGGGCCAGTCGCCGGCGTGATGCGGTCAACCATGCCGTTCGGGAAGGCGACATTCGCCTCGATCCACTCGGCAAGCACCGGATCGGACAGGCGCGCAAGCCCGGAAACAGCCGCATGCGTGACCTCTCCATTGCCAGGAATATTGTCGCACGACATCACTGTGAACGGGATGATACCCTTGTCCTTGCGCGCCTTCAGCCCGGCGATGATCAGGCCGAACACTGTCTTTGGATCGCTTGGGTTCTGAGCGTCCGCGACGATCGCCGGATGCTTGGGATTGAAGACGCCCGACGCCGGGTCGATGAAGTAGCCGCCCTCGGTGATCGTCAGAGAAACGATGCGGATCGCCGGATCAGCAAGCTTGGCTACGGTGGCCGCCGCATTGCCCGGCCGTAGATAATCGATCATTGGAGCGGTGACGCGCGCGGCACTCTTGTTGTTGTCCTGCTCGACCACCGTTGTCAGGAAATCCTGCTCTTCGAGCTTTGCCCGCATCGCCTCGTCTGACGGCAGAACTCCCGCCCCGATGATAGCCCAATCGTGATCGCTTCCGGTATTGAAGAGATCGTCGAGATAGATCGCCTGATGGGCGCGGTGGAAGTTGCCGACGCCGAAATGGACGATGCCTGCCTTCAACGTCGACCGGTCATAGGCCGGGATCGCGGCGGTCGCCTTGATGGCGGCAAGATTGGCGAGCGAAAGTTTGGTCGTCATGTTCATTCCTTTCGACGAGCTTTGAGCTCAGCTCATCCAGTTGCCGCCATCGACATTGTAGGTCTGCGAAACGACATAGTCGCTTTCGGCGGAGGCGAGGAAGATCGCCATGCCCGTCAGGTCTTCGGCCGTTCCCATGCGCCCGAACGGCACCTCGGCAGCCACCAGTTTCTTCTTCTCGCCCAGCGGACGGTTCTCGAACTTGGCGAACATCGCATCGACGCCGTCCCAGTGTTCACCGTCGACCACGCCGGGGGCGATGGCATTGACGTTGATGCCGTGTTTGATCAGATCCAGCCCCGCCGACTGGGTCAGGCTGATAACTGCCGCCTTGGTGGCGCAATAGACGGCGACAAGAGCTTCGCCACGACGCCCCGCCTGGCTTGCCATGTTGATGATCTTGCCGCCACGCCCCTGCGCAATCATTTGCCGTGCCGCAGCCTGCATGGTGAAGAGCGTGCCGGAGACATTGATCGTAAAGAGCCTGTCGTAGCTTTCCCGGGTGAGCTCGACGATCGGTGCAAGATCGAACAGGGCAGCATTGTTGACCAGAATATCAAGCCCACCTGCCTTGGTGACGACAGTGGCAATCGCCGCGTCGATGGAAGCCTGATTGGTTACGTCCATTTCAACCGCATAGGCCGAGGGGCCAAGCTCACCCGCCGTCGTTTTCGCGCGGTCAAGGTTGATGTCAGCGATGGCGACGGTCGCCCCTTCGCGGATATAGGCCTCCGCGAAAGCGCGTCCTATACCGCGCGCCGATCCCGTGATCAGCGCGCTTTTTCCCTGTAAGCGTGTCATCGAATTGCCAGTCCCTTGTCATCGAACCTGTGAACGCGGCCCTCTTCCGGTGTCAGGAATACCTGATCGCCATGTGATACCCCGAATTCGCCACCGACCCGGGCCGTGACCAGCCCGATACCGTCGACATGGATATGCAGGAACGTATCGGATCCCAAGTGCTCGGCGACACCGACCGTGCCGCGCAATGCACCGGATTCCGTAGACAGCTTCAGGTGCTCCGGACGAACGCCGATCGAATGGGCATTGTAGGGTTTGGCGAATTCGCCTGTGGCGAAGTTCATGCGCGGCGAGCCGATGAAGCCGGCGACGAAGATATTGTCCGGGCGGTGATAGAGATCGAGCGGCGAGCCCACCTGCTCGATGTTGCCGGCATTGAGAACGACGATCTTGTCGGCCATGGTCATGGCTTCCACCTGATCGTGGGTGACGTAGATCATCGTCGTCTTCAACTGGTGATGAAGCTCGCTGATCTCGAGACGCATCGTCCCACGCAGAGCTGCGTCGAGGTTGGACAGCGGCTCGTCGAACAGGAAGGCGGAGGGTTCCCGGACAATGGCACGGCCGATCGCGACGCGCTGACGCTGACCACCGGAGAGCTGGCCAGGACGGCGATCGAGATAGTTGGTGAGGTTGAGGACGCGAGCCGCTTCCGTCACCTTTTTGTCGATCGCGCCCTGATCGAGTTTCGCCATCTTCAAGGGAAAGGCGATGTTGTTGCGCACCGACATATGCGGGTAGAGCGCGTAGGACTGGAACACCATCGCAAGACCGCGCTTGGCAGGTGCTGCGCCCGTGACGTCGCGCCCGTCGATTTCGATCCTACCGGAGGTCGTATCTTCAAGACCGGCGATCAGACGCAGCAGCGTCGACTTTCCGCAGCCCGAAGGACCGACGAAGACGACGAACTCGCCGTCCTCGATGGTGAGGTCGATCCCCGGAATGACCTGCGTCGCGCCGAAGGATTTGTTGACCTTTTTCAGAGTGATATTACCCATGCGTGCCTCCCAAGTCTTTTCTTCGTTATGAGTTACTTCACGGCGCCGAAGGTCAGGCCGCGGACGAGTTGCTTTTGGCTGAACCAGCCCATGATCAGGATCGGTGCGATCGCCAGCGTCGAGGCCGCCGACAGCTTCGCCCAGAACAGACCTTGCGGACTGGAGAAGGAGGCGATGAAGGCCGTGAGCGGCGCTGCATTGGTTGTGGTCAGCCGGATCGTCCAGAAGGCTTCGTTCCAGGCGAGGATGATGTTGAGCAGCATGGTCGATGCAATACCGGGTACGGCCATCGGTGTCAGCACGTAGACGATCTCACCCCAGAGCGATGCCCCGTCCATTCGTGCCGCTTCCAGAATTTCACCCGGAATTTCACGAAAGTAGGTGTAGAGCATCCAGATCACGATCGGCAGGTTGATCATGGTCAGCATGACCATCAGCCCCGTCCGCGTATCAAGCAGGCCGAAATCGCGGAACATCAGGTAGAACGGAACCAACACCGCGACTGCCGGCATCATCTTGGTGGAGAGCATCCACATCAGGATGTCCTTGGTCTTGTTCGTCGGCGCGAAAGCCATCGACCAGGCGGACGGGACCGCGATCAACAGTGCCAGGATCGTCGAGCCGACCGACAGCACCACCGAGTTCAGGAAGAACTTGAAATAGTTGCTCTGCGCCTGCACCGCCCCATAACTCTCGATGGTTCCCGACGGGATCAGGTTGAAGCCCTGGATCGCCTCGGTCTCGGACTTGAACGAGGTGATGATCGTGTAGAGGATCGGGAAGAAGATCACCAGGGCGATGATCCAGGCGACGATGGTGAAGACGACGGTTCTTCTGGTCGAAACGGCACGGGCCATGGTTTATCCCCCTTACTTGTCGAGGTTCTTGCCAACGGCGCGCATCAGGAAGAACGCGACGATGTTGGCGAGGATGACTGCGATGATGCCGCCTGCCGAAGCGCCACCGACATCATAGCCAAGAAGCGCAGTGCGGTAGATCAGGAACGGCAGGTTCGTGGATGCGTATCCCGGGCCACCATTGGTGGTGACGAGGATTTCGGCATAGACGCCCAGAAGGAAGATCGTCTGAATGAGGATGACGACCGTGATCGAGCGCGCCAGATGCGGCACCGTCAGGTAGATGAAGCGGCTGACGAAGCCGGCGCCGTCCATTTCGGCGGCTTCCTTCTGCTCGCCGTCAAGCGACTGCAGGGCCGTCAACAGAATGAGCGTTGCAAACGGCAGCCACTGCCAGGCAACGATGATGATGATCGAAAACAGCGGGTATTGCCCGAACCAGTCGACCGGCTGCACCCCGAAGAAGCGGGCGATATCGGCAAACACCCCATATTGCGGGTGCATGATCATGTTCTTCCAGACCAGTGCCGCCACCGGCGGCATGACGAAGAACGGCGAGATCACCAGGATACGGACAAGCCCCTGCCCCCACATCGGCTGGTCGAGCATCAGCGCAATCGCGACGCCTCCGACCACCGTGATAAAAAGCACGCCGACGACGATGACGAGCGTGTTCCAGATCGACTGGAAAAAGGCAGGATCCGAATAGAAATATTGGTAATTGAAAAGGCCGGCGAAGCTCACATTACCGGGATTGAGCAGATTGTAGTTCTGGAAGGAGAACCACAGCGTCATTGCCAGCGGCACGATCATCCAGATCAGAAGCAACCCGACAGACGGGGCCATCATGATGCGTGCCAGCGCACGCGTGTTCTGCGTAGCCATTGAAACAACCCTCCCTCTGATGCCGGTCCAGGTGCCCGCCCCGCCGGGAGGACAGCAAGCCGGATTTCTTGTTCTATTTCAAAAAATCCTGACGTCAGACGCCTTGACGATGAAAACTCACCGACGACTGATGCCAGGTTCAGTTGACGACCCGGATGGTAGTCCGGGGCGCCCGTCCTTGGGAAGGAACGTTATTTGATGTAACCGCCGCGTGTCATTTCGCGGGTGGCAGCCGTCTGTGCCTGTGCAAGCGCATCGTCAACCGACATCTGGCCGGCCAGAGCCGCAGAGAACAGCTGTCCGACGGTCGTGGCGATACCCTGGAACTCCGGGATGGCGACGAACTGAACGCCAACATAAGGCACCGGCTTTACGGACGGGTTCTTCGGATCGGCGGCATTGATGCTGTCGAGGGTCATCTTGGCGAAAGGTGCCGCCTTCTGATACTCGGGGTTGTTATACAGCGAGGTGCGCGTGCCCGGAGGAACGTTCGCCCAGCCTTCCTTCGCAGCAACCAGGTCGAGGTAGTGTTTGCTGGTTGCCCAGGACACGAACTTCTCGGCGGCGTCCGCCTTCTGGCTGCCTGCCGGGATGGCAAGGTTCCATGCCCACAGCCAGTTGCCGCGCTTGCCAAGGCCCGTATCGGGGGCCAGTGCAAAGCCGACCTTATCGGCGACGGTCGAGTCCTTCGGGTTGGTTACGAAGGATGCAGCCACCGTGGCGTCGATCCACATGCCGCACTTGCCCTGCTGGAAGAGCGCCAGGTTTTCGTTGAAGCCGTTGGACGAAGCACCCTGCGGGCCGGCATCGTTCATCAGCTTGACGTACATGTCGAGCGTGTTCTTCCATTCCGGCTGATCGAACTGGGGCTTCCAGTTTTCGTCAAACCAGCGAGCGCCGAAAGCGTTGGACGTGGCGGTCAGGAACGCCATGTTCTCGCCCCAGCCGGCCTTGCCGCGAAGGCAAATACCGTTGATGTCGGCGCTACGGTCCGTCATCTTGCGGGCTGCCTCGTTGATGAACTCCCAGGTCGGAGCGTCGGGCATGGTGAGCCCGGCCTTTTCCATCAGGTCCTTGCGGTACATGACCATCGAGCTTTCGCCGTAGAACGGCGCTGCGTACAGCTTGTTGTCGGCGGTGAGACCCGAACGGATGGCAGGAAGCAGGTCGTCGACGTCGTAGTCGGCGCCGAGGTTGTCGAGCGGCAGGAGCCAACCCTGCTTGGCCCAGATCGGAACTTCATAGGTGCCGATCGTCAGGACGTCATACTGGCCGCCCTTGGTTGCGATATCCGTGGTGACACGTTCGCGCAGGACGTTCTCTTCAAGGGTGACCCATTCAAGCTGAATGTCGGGGTTCGCCTTGGTAAAGTCGTCCGTGAGCGTCTGCATCCGGACCATGTCGCCGTTGTTCACCGTGGCAATGGTGAGGGTTTCTGCCTGGGCAAAACCCGCGATGACGACTGCCGAGCACGTGCCCAGCAAAAAAGTTTTTAGGTTCATATATCTTCCTCCCAGAAGAGTTATGAGCATTTGCCTTGCTCGTGGGCAATTACTCACACGTTTGCGAAAAATGTCAATCGGCATTCGTTGCTGCACTGCAGAAACGATCCGCTATTGATTTGATTTTGCTAATGAAAATTTCTGGGTATTCGCTCAGTCGTTGAGCAAAAACTCTGCCGTCGTCTCGTCCGTAATCAAGCCGTTGATCACGCGCCCCTTGAGCGCGGCCCTCAACGCGACGTATTTTCGCTGGCCTTTGGCGATACCGATGACGATTGCCGAATCACGTGACGGCAAGGGCACGCTGGCGACGCGCTGGTTGATGCTACCGGGCATCATCTGCCCTTCGCGATCAAACATCCAGCCGCAGATTTCGCCCGCAGCGCCCTCATCCATCAGCCGCGCCATCTCGTCAGGGGCAAGGAAACCATCCTCGCACAGAGGCGCCTGCTGACCGAGTTCGCCGACGCCGACGAAGGCGACGTTTGCCTCGGCGCCAAGCTGCAGCGCCGACTTCACCAAGGCCTGATTGTGAAGTACCGCCCGCTCCTCCGGCGAGGAGACGAGAACCGGCAGCGGCATCGGGAAATGCCGTGCCTTGACGGCATCCGCCATCGAGAAGATGACGTTGTAATAGGCGGCCGATCCATCGAGGCCGATATTGCCGGTCAAGGACACGATCCGATGCTGCGGACATTCCATTGCCGGAAGCTGGTCGATCGCAGCCTTCAGCGTTCGACCCGTGCCGATCGCCAGGATGATCGGATCGGTCGATTTCAGCCAGCGCTCGATCTCGGCAGCACCCGCTTCGGCGATGCCGACCGTCGTCGATGACGAACCGGGATCGCTCGGCACGATATCGACTTGCCGGAGGTCGAATTTCTCCTTGAGGCGAAGACCGAGCTCCAGACAAGCGGCGATCGGATGGTCGAGACGGACCTTGATCAGGCGTTCGGCCATGGCCAGCGAAACCAGCCGTTGCGCCGACTGGCGGGAGATGCCCATGGCGGAGGCGATTTCGTCCTGCGTGCGTCCGGCAACGTAATAGAGCCAGCCCGCGCGCGCGGCATCATCAAGCCTGGTATTGCCTTCCGGTCTGCGCGCCATTTGCTGTACTCCCTAGTCAATGTGCTGACACTTTTTCCCGCCTTCTGTCAAACACAGACCGTTGCCATTGCGACCGTCAGCGAGCCAAAACCCTTACGGCACCGCGATTCCGGCGATTTCAATTTTAAAATTTTACCGTTTGATAAAAAAATAAAGCGTGTTACCGTTTCATTATCCTGAGGCACGACATTTGGGAGAAAAAAATGGGAACGACTGAAACTGGAATACTGAGCGGGCGCCTGTCTCCCGTCGAATACGAAAAGAATTTTTCCGATCTGCATCCGCCGCTGGACGAGCACGAGGCGCTGGTCGCATCCGACCGCTGCTACTTCTGCTACGACGCGCCCTGCATGACGGCCTGTCCCACCTCCATCGATATCCCGCTGTTCATCCGACAGATATCGACGGGGAACCCGATCGGCTCGGCCAACACCATCTTCGACCAGAATATTCTCGGCGGTATGTGCGCCCGCGTCTGTCCCACCGAAACGCTCTGCGAGCAGGCCTGCGTCCGTAACACGGCCGAGCACCGCCCGGTCGAAATCGGCCGGCTGCAGCGCTACGCCACCGATATCGCCATGCGCGAGAACCGGCAGTTCTATGAGCGCGCCCAGCCGACCGGCAAATCCGTCGCCGTCATCGGTGCTGGCCCGGCAGGCCTTGCCTGCGCCCATCGGCTGGCCGTCAAAGGCCACGACGTCGTCATCTATGATGCCCGCGAAAAGGCCGGCGGCCTTAACGAATACGGTATCGCCACCTATAAGACGGTCGATGATTTCGCTCAGGCCGAAGTCGATTATGTCCTGTCCATCGGCGGCATCGATGTCCGCAACCGCCAGATGCTCGGTCGTGATTTCTCGCTGAGCGACATGCTGTCCAAACACGACGCCGTCTTTCTCGGCCTCGGCCTTGCCGGCGTCAACGCACTTCGCGCCGAAGGTGAAACAGCCGAGGGTGTCGAGGATGCGGTCGACTTCATCGCGGCTCTGCGCCAATCGGAAACCAAGTCGGACATCGCGGTCGGTCGCCGGGTCGTGGTGCTTGGCGGCGGCATGACCGCGATCGACGCGGCCGTGCAGGCAAAGCTGCTTGGCGCGGAGGAAGTGACCATCTGTTACCGCCGCGGCAAGGAGAGCATGAACGCCTCTGAATTCGAGCAGGATCTTGCTGCCTCGAAGGGCGTCGCCATTCGCCACTGGCTCCAGCCGAAACGGATTATTGCCCGCGACGGCAAGGTGGCCGGCATCGAACTCGATTATACGACGATCGAGGACGGACGCCTCACCACCACGGGCGAAACCGGCGCGATCACCGCCGATCATGTGCTGAAAGCGATCGGCCAGACATTCGAGGCCGACGGCCTCGGTATCATCGCCCTGCAATCCGGCCGCATTGTCATTGACGACGAAGGCCGCACCTCGCTCGATCGTGTCTGGGCCGGCGGCGACTGTGTTCTCGGCGGCGAAGACCTGACGGTTTCCGCCGTCGCCATGGGCCGCGATGCGGCCGAATCGATCAACCGCGTGCTTGCCGCTGCCTCGCAGCCGGCCATCGCCGTCGCTTGAAGGGGAGAATGAACAATGGCTGATCTCCGCAATAACTTCGTCGGCATCAAGTCCCCGAACCCATTCTGGCTGGCGTCCGCACCGCCGACCGACAAGGCCTACAACGTCGAGCGCGCTTTCAAGGCGGGCTGGGGCGGCGTGGTCTGGAAGACGCTCGGCGAGGAAGGCCCGCCGGTCGTCAACGTCAACGGTCCGCGTTACGGCGCCATCTGGGGTGCCGACCGCCGGCTGCTCGGCTTGAACAATATCGAGCTCATCACCGACCGCGACCTCTACACCAACCTGCGCGAAATGAAGCAGGTAAAGATGAACTGGCCGGACCGGGCGCTGATCGCCTCGATCATGGTGCCCTGCGAGGAGAATGCCTGGAAATCGATCCTGCCGTTGGTCGAAGAGACCGGCGCCGATGGCATCGAGCTCAATTTCGGCTGTCCGCACGGAATGTCGGAACGCGGCATGGGTGCCGCGGTCGGACAGGTGCCGGAATATATCGAGATGGTCGTGCGCTGGTGCAAGCAGTACACCCGCATGCCCGTCATCACCAAGCTGACGCCGAACATCACCGACATCCGCAAACCGGCGCGCGCCGCCAAATCCGGCGGTACCGACGCGGTCTCGCTGATCAACACGATCAACTCGATCACCTCGGTCAATCTCGACACGTTCTCGCCGGAGCCGTCGATCGACGGCAAGGGTAGCCACGGCGGCTATTGCGGCCCGGCGGTCAAGCCGATCGCGCTCAACATGGTGGCCGAGATCGCCCGCGACCCGGAAACCTACGGCCTGCCGATCTCCGGCATCGGCGGTATCACTACTTGGCGGGACGCTGCCGAATTCCTCGTTCTCGGCGCCGGCAACGTCCAGGTCTGCACGGCAGCCATGACCTACGGCTTCAAGATCGTCCAGGAAATGATCACCGGCCTGTCCGCCTGGATGGATACGAAAGGCCACCGCACGCTCGACGACATCTGTGGGCGCGCTGTCCCCAACGTTTCCGACTGGCAGTATCTCAACCTCAACTACATCGCCAAGGCCCGCATCGACCAGGATGCCTGCATCAAATGCGGCCGCTGCCACATCGCCTGCGAGGATACTTCGCACCAGGCGATCACCCAGTATGTCGACGGCGTCAGACACTTCGAGGTGATGGAAGACGAGTGCGTCGGCTGCAATCTCTGCGTCAACGTCTGTCCGGTGCAGGATTGCATCACCATGGTCGGGCTGGAACCCGGTACGCTCGACGAGCGCACCGGTAAGGTGGTCGATGCGAATTACGCCAACTGGACGACCCATCCGAACAATCCGATGGCGCGGCAAGCCGCGGAGTAATAATCTTAGAGCCAGAAACGGCCGTCTCGACAAACCACGAGGCGGCCGTTTCTATTGAAATAATCCGCCAGCCTGCTATGAGGCGACCGCTGCCACAAAGGCAGCGCTCCAAAACAGGAGGCGACCATGTCACGCAAAACCTTCCACGACGTGAGCTTTTGAGGTCACGTCCAAGCGACGCAAGTCCTATCCATCCGAAACCAACGTCAAGACCGGCAACCGGTTCGTTCACGGCGACGTCGAACTGATCGAGAAACTCGGCCGCAACGATCCCTGCCCCTGCCAATCGCGGAGGCGGTTTCAAGCACTGCTGCCTGAAATCCGGCCGTTATGACGGCATCGAGCGCGATCACTACTTTTAGAGATCGAAGCTGATTGACGAACACGAACGCCCGGCCATACCCGGGCGTTTTGCTTTTGAGGTCCGAGAAACATCCGAGTTGCCTCGAAACGCAACAGCAAGGCTTCAGAGGCGCATTGGACACGAAATCGCGACAAAGCGTCTCCAAAACGTGCGTTGCTCCCTACCGCGAACTCGTCAATAAGAGACGATAGCAATATGCGGCACATCGCCGCCAACTCCGGATATCTGTTTGAAAGTCGCCTCATCAAGAACGCGCAAAAGACTGCATTTGCTGACCGGCGCCTGCCTGGGATTGTTTCTGCTGACCCATTTTTCCAATCACGCCCTCGGCCTCGTTTCGGTCGAGGTGATGGAGGATATGCGCAGGATTTTCAATTTCATCTGGAGGAGCTGGCCGGGCACGGCGCTGCTCTACGGATCCCTGCTTGTCCACTTCGTGCTCGCGCTCGAAAGCCTCTATCGGCGGCAAACCCTGCGTATGCCGATCCGGGAAGCGCTGAAAATACTCTTCGGCCTCTCCTTTCCCTTTCTCATCGTCGGCCATGTGGTCAGCACGCGTGTCGAGTGGATGCTGACAGGTTCGGGTGACGGCTACTACGAAGTGCTGCCGATTCTCTGGTCGAGCCCCTCGTCCGCGGTCCGGCAATCACTTGCTCTCGTTCTCGCCTGGTCGCACGGCTGTCTCGGTGCATGGTTCTGGATGCGTGGCCGCAGCTGGTATCCGCGCTACTTCCTGATCTTCTATTCGTTCGCCGTCCTCGTTCCGTTGCTTGCCCTTCTTGGTTTCGTGGTTGCCGCACGCTCGCTGGAAGGCGGGATGCCATCCGACGCATGGTTCATGGCGAACCGCTCTTCGCCCGAACTCCTCGCAGAAATAAGATTGTCCATCTTCGCGGGCCTGCTGGCGATGATTGGCGGAACCCTGATCCTGCGCGCAATCCCGGTACGCGGCAAGATCCGCATTACCTATCCTGACCGGGTCATCTCGGTCACGAAAGGCTTTAGCGTACTTGAGGCAAGCCGCGCCGCCGGCATCCCGCATTTGTCGATCTGCGGCGGACGCGGACGGTGTTCGACATGCCGCGTCCGCGTGACCGAAGGCTTGGAACGGCAGCCGCCTGCCAACGAAGCCGAGCGGGCAACGCTGACGCGAATCCGCGCGCCCGACAACGTGCGTCTTGCCTGTCAGCTACGGCCGAACCACAGTCTGTCGATTTCGCCGATCCTCGGTGCCGACAATGTCGGCGTAAAGGTGCAGCCGACCGAACAGGAAGCTGCAGGCCGCGAGCGCCGCATTGCTGTCCTGTTCTGCGACCTGCGGGATTTCACGCTGCTCGCCCAGCAACAACTGCCGTTCGATACCGTCTTCCTCCTTAACCGCTATTTCGAAACCATCGGCGAGGCAGTGGAAGGTTCCGGCGGCGTTATCGACAAGTTCATCGGCGACGGTGCTCTGGCGATCTTTGGATTGAACAACAGCATCGAGGAAGCCTGCGCACAGGCACTGGCAGCGACCGCCCGTATCGCAAAGGGTGTTGATGTCCTCAACCGTAATTTCATGAGCGAACTGGACAAGCCGTTGCGCATCGCCATGGGCATGCACGCCGGCCCGGCGATTATCGGCCAGATCGGCTATGGCAAGGCGTCCGCTCTGACCGCCGTCGGCGACACGATCAATGCTGCAAGCCGGCTGGAAGGCTTCGCCAAGGAATACGACGCGCAGCTCGCCGTTTCCGCCGACGTCGTCCGTTATGCCGGCCTCACCGTCGATGACCGGGAAAGCTACAATATCTCCATTCGCGGCCGCACCGGCACGCTCGAAACCCTGATCGTTCAGAACGCGGTCGAGGTCGAGGCCATGATGGAGACGGGGAATCGCCAGAGTGAAGCGCCTGCAAAATAGCACGGGGAATCGCACCGCTCCGTTGTGAAGCCGATCATCCTCTCAAGCGCTTCCGTCCCTGATCTCCAGACCGCTGACAAACAGTTGCTCAAGAAACCGCGCGGCATCTTCAAAGCGTCCCTCGCCGGCACGCTCGTCTCCCAGCACGCCACGAACCTGCACGTCGAAATCGGCATAGTGCTGCGTTGTCGACCAGATGGCGAAGATCAGGTGATAGGGATCGCATTTGGCGATCTTGCCGGCCTTCGCCCAGGCGCGGATCACCTCGGCCTTCTCATCGACAAGAGTCTTCAGGGGGCCTTTCAACTCGTCTTCTATATGCGGAGCGCCCTGCAGGATTTCATTGGCGAACAGCCGGCTTTCACGCGGGAAATCCCGGGCCATCTCCAGCTTTCGTCTGATATAGCTGCGGATTTCCGAGACCGGGCTTCCCTCGGCATCGAACTCGCGAAGCGGATCGAGCCAACTGTCCAGCACCCGGTCGATTAGCGCCCGGTGCATCGCTTCCTTGGTGCGGAAATAATAGAGCAGGTTGGGCTTCGACATGCCGGCCACTTCGGCGATCTGATCGATGGTACTGCCGCGAAAGCCGTGGGTGGCGAACACCTCGAGCGCCGCCTCCAGAATCAGTTCTTCCTTCTCCTCCTGGATGCGGGTTCGCCTTTGCGTTCGGGCTGCCCTCGGAAGTACCATGTTTCCCCCTGTCTTCTCACCAATCGCCGCCTGCGCACGGCCTGAAAACGTCCGAAAACCGCGTGATTTAAAAATTCGGACGGCACTTACGTTTTTTCTGTTTTTCGTCTTGAGTGCGCCAACGGAAGTTGTAATGTTTTACCAACCGGTCAAATTATCAGTCAGTTCAAAGTCAAACGCAACGGCTGATCGCAGGGCGATCGAAAAAACCAGATGGCCCCGATTCGACCGACGGGAACAATGGGATGCGTCGTTCACGCGCCTCCCTAAAAAATGAGGAGAAGCGTCATGGCTCATGCGCCGGGCGAGAACATGCGCGTCAATGCGGACCGTCTGTGGGACTCTCTGATGGAGATGGCCAAGATCGGTCCTGGTATCGCCGGTGGCAACAACCGCCAGACTCTGACCGATGAAGACGGCGTCGGCCGCAAGCTTTTCCAGACATGGTGCGAGGACGCCGGTCTGACGCTGGGCATCGACAAGATGGGCACGATGTTTGCCACTCGCCCTGGCACCGACCCGGATGCCCTGCCAGTTTACGTCGGCTCTCATCTCGATACGCAGCCGACCGGTGGCAAATATGACGGCGTGCTCGGCGTGCTCGGCGCACTCGAAGTCGTGCGGACCATGAACGATCTCGGCATCAGGACCAAACACCCGATCGTCGTCACCAACTGGACGAATGAAGAGGGTGCGCGTTTTGCGCCGGCCATGCTCGCCTCCGGCGTTTTTGCCGGCGTCCATACACTCGACTATGCCTATGAGCGCAAGGACCCGGAAGGCAAGACCTTCGGCGACGAGTTGAAACGCATCGGCTGGCTCGGCGACGAAGAAGTCGGCGCGCGCAAGATGCACGCCTATTTCGAATATCACATCGAGCAGGGACCGATCCTCGAAGCCGAGGAAAAGGCCATCGGCGTCGTCACGCACTGTCAGGGCCTCTGGTGGTTGGAATTCACCCTCACCGGCCGCGAAGCCCATACCGGCTCGACACCGATGAATCTCCGCGTCAATGCCGGCCTTGCGATGTCGCGGATCATCGAGATGGTTCAGGGCGTTGCCATGGAAAACCAGCCTGGCGCCGTCGGCGGCGTCGGCCAGGTGTTCTTCTCGCCTAATTCCCGCAACGTCCTTCCGGGCAAGGTCGTCTTCACCGTCGACATCCGTTCGCCGGACAAGGCCAAGCTCGACCGCATGCGCGCGAAGATCGAGGCGGAAGCGCCGAAGATTACCGACCCGCTCGGCGTCGGCTGTTCCATCGAGGCGATCGGCCATTTCGAGCCGGTGACCTTCGATCCGACACTGGTGACCGCCGTGCGCACCGCCGCTGAAAAGCTCGGTTACAGCCATATGAATCTCATCTCAGGCGCCGGCCACGATGCCTGCTGGGCCTCCAAAGTCGCCCCCGCCACCATGGTCATGTGCCCCTGCGTCGGCGGCTTGAGCCACAACGAGGCTGAAGACATATCGAAGGAGTGGGCATCCGCCGGGTGCGATGTCCTGTTCCACGCAGTCGTCGAAACGGCGGTGATCGTGGAGTAGGCCCATGAACATCGCCGCGGACATCTTGAAGGATCAACAGAACGACGAGCGGCAATTGAGGATCGACCTTGCTGCCGCCTTCCGTCTGGCTGTTCGTTTCGGCTGGCATGAGGCCGTCGCCAATCATTTCAGCGCCGCGGTTTCACCAGACGGCAAGCGCTTCCTCGTCAATCCGCGCTGGCGGCATTTTTCCACCATCACGGCCAGCGAACTGCTGTTGCTCGATGCCGACGACACGGAAACGATGAACCGGCCGGATGCACCGGACCCGTCCGCCTGGTCGATCCACTCCGCGATCCATCGCAACATTCCGCACGCCCGGGTAGCGCTGCACCTGCATCCGCCCTATTCGACAGCTCTTGCTGGCTTGAAGGATCCGTCGATCAAGCCGATCGACCAGAACACCGCCCGCTTCTACAATCGCATGGCAATCGACCTCTCCTTCGGCGGCATCGCGACGGAAGGCTCCGAGGGTGAGCGCATCGCCGCCACGATCGGCAACCATTCGACCGTGATGATGGGCAATCACGGCGTCACAGTCGTTGCCCCCACAGTCGCCGAAGCCTTCGACAACATGTACTATCTCGAGCGCGCCGCGCAGACGATGGTGCTCGCCTATTCCACCGGCCAGCCGCTTAGCATCATGTCCGACGAGATCGCCGAACAGACCGTAGCCGAATGGGATGCCTACAAGGGCGCGAGCTTCGCCCATTTCGACGAGATGAAACGCATTCTGGATCGCGAGGACCCGCGCTATGCGGATTGATATGGAATCGAGGGAGCTCTGTCCGTGACCACTGATCCCGATGCCGATCTCGAAGCCATGGACCGCGAGGTGCTGCTTGCAGCCGCCCGCGCCATGCGGCGCGAAATCCGCAATCATCGGGACGCATCCGACCACGAGCTCTGTTGGCATCACCCGGACCTCTGGGCGCTCCTGCCGGACCCGCCGGCGGGCAACCAGATCGTGCCGGACTGGCCGCAATTCATGCGCGGCTGCATCCGCTATCGTCAATCATTGGACAATCAGCTTGCCGGTGCGCCGCGCAGCGACAGGGAGTTCTAAAAAATGAGCACAGTCATCAAGAACGGAACCATCGTCACGGCCGACCTCACCTACAAGGCCGACGTCAAGGTGGATGACGGCAAGATCGTCGAGATCGGGCCGAACCTCTCGGGCGACGAGACGCTGGATGCGACCGGTTGTTACGTCATGCCCGGCGGCATCGACCCGCACACCCATCTCGAAATGCCCTTCATGGGCACCTATTCCTCCGACGATTTCGAAAGCGGTACGCGCGCGGCCCTTTCCGGCGGCACGACCATGGTCGTCGACTTCGCACTCCCCTCGCCTGGCCAGTCGCTGCTCGAAGCGCTTGTTATGTGGGACAACAAGACCTCGCGCGCCAATTGCGACTTCTCCTTCCACATGGCGATCACCTGGTGGAGCGAGCAGGTCTTCAACGAGATGCAGACCATCGTCCAGGACAAGGGCATCAACACCTTCAAGCATTTCATGGCCTATAAGGGCGCGCTGATGGTGGATGACGACGAGATGTTCCACTCCTTCCAGCGCTGTGCCGAACTCGGCGCCCTGCCGCTGGTTCATGCCGAAAACGGCGATATCGTCGCGCAGATGCAGGCAAAGCTGCTCGCCGAAGGCAATAACGGCCCCGAAGCCCATGCCTATTCCCGCCCCGCCGCCGTCGAGGGTGAGGCGACCAACCGCGCCATCATCATCGCCGACATGGCCGGCAGCCCGCTCTACGTCGTGCACACCTCCTGCGAGCAGGCACACGAAGCGATCCGCCGTGCGCGGCAGAACGGTATGCGCGTCTACGGCGAGCCACTGATCCAGCACCTGACGCTGGATGAGAGCGAATATGCCAATCCCGACTGGGACCATGCCGCCCGTCGCGTCATGTCGCCGCCGTTCCGCAACAAGCAGCATCAGGACAGTCTCTGGGCCGGACTTGCCGCAGGCTCCCTGCAGGTCGTCGCGACCGACCACTGCGCTTTCACCACCGCGCAGAAGCGCTTCGGCGTCGGCGACTTCACCAAGATCCCGAACGGCACCGGCGGCCTTGAAGACCGCATGCCGATGCTCTGGACCCACGGCGTCGCTACCGGCCGCATCACCATGAACGAGTTCGTGGCGGTCACCTCGACCAACATCGCCAAGATCCTCAACATGTATCCGAAGAAGGGCGCGATCCTCGTTGGCGCCGATGCCGATATCGTCGTCTGGGACCCGAAGCGCTCGAAGACGATCTCGGCCGCCAGCCAGCAATCGTCGATCGACTACAACGTCTTCGAGGGCAAGCAGGTCACCGGTCTGCCGCGGTATACCCTGACGGGTGGCGTCGTTGCTATCGAGGAATCGACGATCAAGACGCGCGAAGGCCAGGGCAAGTTCGTCAGCCGCGAACCCTTTACCGCCGTCAACAAGGCGCTCTCGACCTGGAAGGAAATCACCGCGCCACGCAAGGTCCAGCGCACCGGCATTCCGGCAAGCGGGGTGTGATGGTGAGATCAGTTAGTCGCATCGTTTTGCTGTTTGCATCCAGTGCCGCATTAGCAGAACCGGCCATGGCACAACAAACTTTCCTCGATGGCGCCTATGGCAACAAGGACGGCTGCGCCTATGCCAACACCAATGAATCGATCGGATCCGAAGATTTCTTCCTGCTGACCGACGAAGGCATCACCTCCGCGGCCTCATACTGCGGATTCAAGGGACCCGTGACGAAAAAGGGCGATTCTTTTTCTGCCTCGGTTACCTGCGCGGAAGAAGGAGAAAGCGGCGAGGTGGACGACAGCGTCGATATCCTGCGTACCGGCAATGACTATACCATCGTGTTCAAGGATGGGATGCGCTGGGGGCCTCTGAAAAAATGCAAATGAGGCGCGCTCTTCCCCAGACACCTCCCTGGCTCTGTCGTCCGACGACGGGCAACGGGCAGTCTCGCAAGGTCGCCCACGCAAACCTTGGCTTATCGGGGCACCAACGCCTCCAGTTCCGGCAGCAGCACAACACTCTCCTGCTCGTTCGGATCTGTCCGCGCAATCACAGCCGAGGCAGGCTGGTTCGACAGGTTGGCCGGCAGGTGCGGAACGCCGGCCGGGATATAGAACATTTCCCCTGCCCGCACGACGACATGGTTCTCCAGCCGGTCGCCGAACCAGGTATGCGCCTCGCCCGACAGCATGTAGATCGCCGTTTCATGGGTCTCGTGTTTGTGCGCCTTGGCCCGGCCGCCCGGCGGAATCGTCAGCAGATGCATGCAGATACCGTTGGACCCAACGGCTTCGGCGGAGATGCCCTCGAAATAGCTGAACCCTTGCTTGCCGTCATAGGTCTGGCCGGGGCGGACGATCCGGCAGGTCGGTTTCGATAATTGCAACATTTCCACATCTCCTCGGCAGCAATATCGCGCACAGCATACCTCATTCGAAAAATATGAAGTACGACTATCGAAGGCAGAGAGCCGAATGACGTCACATCAATCTTCCAGGCAATGGCATCCAGGGCGGAGCGCACCGGACACAATGACAATCACACCAGAATCCGTCGTTTCGGCCCGCGACCTCGGCCTGACCTTCGAGACCAATGACGGCCCGGTCAATGCGCTGACGGGCGTCAACCTCGACGTCAACAAGGGCGATTTCGTTTCCTTCATCGGCCCTTCCGGCTGCGGCAAGACCACCTTCCTGCGTGTCATCGCCGATCTGGAAAAGCCGACCTCCGGCTCGATCACGGTCAACGGCACGACGCCGGAAGATGCGCGCAAGAACCGCTCCTATGGCTACGTCTTCCAGGCGGCAGCCCTTTATCCCTGGCGCACCATCGAGAAGAACATCGCCCTGCCGCTTGAAATCATGGGTTATAACGCCGCCGACCAGAAGGCCCGCATAGAGCGCACGCTGGATCTCGTCAACCTGACGGGCTTCGGCAAGAAATTCCCCTGGCAGCTCTCAGGCGGCATGCAGCAGCGCGCCTCGATCGCCCGCGCGCTCGCCTTCGATGCCGATCTGCTCCTGATGGACGAGCCTTTCGGCGCGCTGGACGAGATCGTCCGCGACCACTTGAACGAGCAGCTTCTGAAGCTCTGGGACCGGACGAACAAGACCATCTGTTTCGTCACCCACTCGATCCCCGAAGCCGTGTATCTCTCCACCAAGATCGTCGTCATGAGCCCCCGTCCCGGCCGTGTCACCGACATCATCGAGTCGACGCTTCCGAAGGAACGGCCCCTGGATATCCGCGAAAGCCCAGAGTTCCTGGAAATCGCCAGCAGGGTGCGCGAGGGCTTGAGAGCTGGGCATAGCTATGATGAATAGATCGTGCTTCATTCGGGACGCCGACAAGACCGACATGCCGGTTTGTGCGGCGATCCTCAACGACTGGATCGATGAAACCTCCTGGATGCCGCGTGTTCATGACCGTGAGGACGTCGAACGTTATTATCGCGACATCGTCTTTCGGGAACGTCAGGTCAAAATCGCCGACGTCGACGGCAGGGCTTGCGCGTTCATGGCCCTGTCTGACGACGCTTACATCACCGCCCTCTATGCCGGCCGTGATTATCGTCGAGCAGGACTTGGAAAAGGTTTGGTTGATCATGCAAAAGCAATTTTCCCTGACCGACTCAACCTCTGGACATTCGACGAGAATAGGGATGCTCAACGCTTCTACAGGCGTGAAATGTTCACGGAGGTGAGAAGAACGAACGGCGACAACGAAGAAAAATTGCCTGATATCCTGTTCCAATGGAGTTCCTCGGGAGGAGCGCGATCGTGAACCCTAGCTTCATCCTCTGGCTCGCAGCCTCTATGGCAATCTTCCTCAGCGCTGCAACCGTGTCGCGCTACTATGTTTCCAGCAACAACATCCTTCTCTTGCTTTTCTCCCTCGCTCTCTACTGTGTCGGCAACCTGATGATGGTGCGGTTGATGCGCGAGGGGGGCTTAGGTCTTGCGATCTCGGCCTCGGCGATTGCGCAGCTTCTTCTGGTCAATTTCATCGCGTTTGCCGTTTTCGGTGAGCGAATGACCTTGCCGCAACTGGCTGGCGTGGCGCTCGGCATTGTGTCCATGGCCCTGATGATGCTGCCGTCGAGCGGGAAGGTCTGAGCATGGAAAAGCCGGGTCTCCTGCGCGAATCAACTTTTCCGATCGTTGTCGTCATCCTGGTCATTGTGATTTTTTGGTATGCTGCGGCACTCCTGATGAATCACGGAGCCGCACTGGATTCGCTGAAACTGAAGGGAATTGAAGCAACACCCCTGCAAGGATGGCTTTTGTCTCTTGCGCTGGAAAGACCGTTGTTGCCGGCCCCTCATCAGATCGCGGTCGAAATGTGGAACACGACGGCACAACTAAGCGTCACGTCGAAGCGAAGCCTCGTTTATCACGCATGGGTGACCTTGTCGGCAACCCTTGTCGGTTTCGGCTTGGGCACCGCACTTGGCGTCCTTCTTGCCATCGGCATCGTGCATAATCGCGCCATGGACAAGTCTCTGATGCCTTGGATCATTGCAAGCCAAACAATTCCCATTCTTGCCGTCGCACCGATGCTCATCGTGGTCCTGAACGCTGTCGGGATTTCCGGGCTGCTCCCCAAAGCGCTGATTTCCACATATCTCAGCTTTTTTCCGGTCGTCGTGGGCATGGTCAAAGGACTGCGGTCTCCCGAAACGATCCAGTTCGACCTGATGCACACCTATTTCGCAAACGGTAGCCAGATATTCTGGAAATTACGGTGGCCCGCGTCCGTGCCGTTCCTCTTCGCATCGCTGAAAGTCGCCGTCGCCATTGCCCTGATCGGGGCAATCGTTGGCGAGTTGCCTACCGGTGCAGTTGCGGGTCTCGGAGCCCGGCTATTGTCCGGCTCCTATTATGGCCAGACCATCCAGATATGGTCTGCGTTGTTCATGGCAGCTTTCCTGGCCGGTGGACTGGTCCTCATCGTCGGACTGGTTGAAAAACTCGTCGCACGAACGATGGGCGCAAAACCCGAAAGGATGGCAGCATGATTGCCACGACCGTCGTTGTCGCAGTCGGGATCTGGCTGACCGCCTGGGGGCTGAACGAGTATCTCGTTCGCATCAAAACCAGAAGCCAGCAGTCGGCCCGAGCCGTTAATCTTGCCGTTCCCGCCTTGTTCGGCGTCACGCTGCTGATACTCTGGGAACTGCTGACGCGCGGGCTGCATGTCCCGGAAATCATCCTCCCTGCACCATCGGTCATCCTTGGCACCGGCCTCGGTGCGTTGCCGATCCTCTATGCCGATTTTCAGCAGACCGTCCTGAAATCCGTCTTGGCGGGCTACACCATCGGCTGTAGCTCCGGCCTTGCGGTCGCCCTCCTGATCGATCGCTCGCCTTTCCTGAAGAAAGGTCTTCTGCCGCTCGGAAATTTCGTCTCGGCGCTACCCATTGTCGGCATAGCGCCGATCGCGGTGATGTGGTTCGGCTTCGACTGGCCATCGAAAGCCGCCGTGATCGTCGTCATGACGTTCTTCCCTATGCTCGTCAACACGCAAGCAGGGCTTGCCGCGGCAGGTCATATGGAACACGACCTGATGAGAACCTATGCCGCCACCTGGTGGCAAAGCATGGTGAAGCTGCGACTGCCGGCCGCTTGGCCCTTCATCTTCAACGCCTTGAAAATCAACTCCACGCTGGCGATGATTGGCGCTATCGTGGCGGAATTCTTCGGAGCGCCGGTCTATGGCATGGGCTTCAGAATTTCGACGGAAATGGGCCGCATGAACACTGCGATGGTTTGGGCGGAGATCGTTGTCGCAGCGATCGTGGGATCCATCTTTTATGGCATGATAGCGCTCATCGAGCGCCGCGTAACGTTTTGGCATCCGTCTGTTCGTGGTGGACAGGCGTAATAAAAGAGGGAAACAGATGAAGAAGAAGATAGCATCACTGCTGTTGGCAAGCGTCTTTGCCATGACAGCATTTCAGGCATCGGCGGCCGACAAGCTGAGCCTGCAGCTGAAGTGGGTGACGCAGGCGCAATTCGCCGGTTACTTTGTGGCAAAGGACAAGGGCTTCTACACCGACGAGCAGTTGGACGTGGATATCAAGCCGGGCGGTCCTAACATCGCACCGGAACAGGTGATCGCCGGGGGTGGCGCGGACGTTATCGTCGACTGGATGGGCGCGGCTTTGGCAGCCCGTGAGAAAGGCGTACCGCTCGTCAACATTGCGCAGCCCTTCAAGAAGGCCGGCCTTATGCTGATCTGCCCGAAAGATGGCCCCGTGAAAACCGTTGCCGACTTCAAGGGACATACCCTCGGTGTCTGGTTCTATGGAAATGAAGTCCCCTTCTTCGCCTGGATGAACAAGGAAGGCATCTCGACGGACGGCGGCGCGGCCGGGGTCAATGTCCTGCAGCAGAGCTTCGACATCCAGCCGATGATCCAGAAGCAAGCTGATTGTATCCATGTGATGACCTATAACGAGTTTGGCCAGGCACTGGATGCCGGATATACGCCCGACAAACTGACGATCTTCAACTACACGGAAATGGGTAACGACCTTCTGGAAGACGGTCTTTACGTCATGGAAGACAAGCTTGCTGATCCGGCCTTCAAGGATAAGATGGTTCGCTTCGTTCGCGCATCGATGAAAGGCTGGGCTTATGCGCAGGAACATCCGGATGAGGCTGCCCAGATCGTCCTCGATAACGATACAACCGGTGCTCAAACCATTGAGCACCAGCTTTACATGGTCAAGGAAGTTGCCAAACTGACGGCAGGCTCGAACGGAGCTCTTGACGAGGCGGCTTATGACCGCACTGAAAAAGCCGTGCTGGCGCAAAAGGTTATCACCAAGAAGCCGGAAGGCGCGTGGACGCACGAAATCACGGATGCTGCTGTGAAATAAGCGTCGCCTCCTCTTTTAGACCAGAAACGCGCGGGCCAACCCCCCGCGCGTTTCTCATTTGCAACACTTGAAAACACTTCGCTGCAACAAAAAGACATAAAACAGAAGTTGCATTGATGGCATCCAACAAATAAAATAATGAGGCACCATTCTTTTTTTGTATCATCTTGCATCGCCGAAAGGGCCTAACTAAATAAAGGCCCAAGGCATTTTGAGGAGGATGCGGGGGAAACGTTCGCTCGACAAGACCGAAGCGATATTTCCTTCCCTTCCAGCAGATGGCGACGACAAATCCTTCCTTGAAGGCCTGCGGCGTCAGCGAACTAATTTTATCCGGAATTCGAGGAAAGTGAGCCGATGGCCCATAACAAGACGTTTGCGTTTGGAGTTTCCACAAGCCTGCTTTTGGCCTTTCTCTCCAGTACCGCGTTTGCGCAGGAAGCCACTCCGCCCAAAACTGAACAGGCCTTGCCGTCCATCGTCGTTACCCAGGTGGAGACCAAGCCCATTATCGACCGGGTCATGGCGACCGGCGCGGTAAAAGCTGTCGAAGAAACTTACGTTTCCCCATTGGTCGACGGACTTTCCATCCGCACGCTGAACGCTGACGTCGGCGACCGCGTCGAAGCCGAAAGCACGCTTGCCACGCTGAACCCGGACATGCTGGTGCTGCAAAAGAGCCAGTATGCCGCAAGCCTCGCCAAGGCGAATGCAGCTCTCGCCCAGTATCAGGCGCAACTTGCCGAAGCACACGCAAACGCCGACGAAGCCGTCAGGGTCAGCGATCGATCGAAGAAGCTTGCCGAAGCGGGATCGATGTCGACGGCCCAGCGAGACCAGGAAAAGGCGGCAGCCACGGCCGCGCTGGCGCGGGTCAAGTCCGCCGAGCAACTGGTCTCCGTCGCCTACGCGGACATCAATGTCGTCGAGGCCCAGATTTCCGATGTCGATCTGCGGCTTGCCCGGACGGACGTGAAAACGCCCGTGAGTGGTGTCGTGTCGGCGCGGACAGCAAAGGTCGGCGCCATCGCCAACGGTACCGGCGAACCGCTGTTTACGATCATTCGCGACGGCGCCGTCGAGATGAAGGCCGACATCATCGAAACCGACCTGCCAAAGCTCGAGATCGGCCAGAAGGCAAAAATAACGCTCGCGGACGGGAAGACGCAGATTGACGGCAAGGTCCGCCTGATCTCGCCGGTGATCGACACCCAGACCCGCCTCGGTAATGTCTATATCAGCCTGCTGGAACCGGAAAAAGCCCGCGTCGGCATGTATGCCCGGGCGCAGATCATCGTCACCGAGAAACAGGCGCTGGTCCTGCCGCTCTCGGCAGTCACCAAGACCAAGGACGGCATGGTCGCTCGGAAGGTCGAAGGCGATGTGGCGCATGTTGCCCAGGTTGAAACCGGTATTCAGGACAACGGATATATCGAGATCCGGACCGGCCTCAAGCAGGGCGACCGGGTGATCACCAAGGCCGGCGCTTTTGTGCGCGACGGTGATCGCATCAAACCCGTGCTGGCAGACGCCGAAACCGTATCGAACTGATCGAGGTCATAGCGATGAACTTCTCTGCCTGGTCCATCCGAAATCCCATCGCGCCGATCCTCGGCTTCGCGCTTCTTCTTTTCCTGGGAATTCAATCGTTTTACGCATTGCCGATCACCAAGTTTCCGAACATCGACGTTCCGGTGGTCGCGATCACGGTGACCCAGAACGGCGCCTCGCCGTCGGAACTGGAAATGCAGGTGACAAAGGAGGTCGAAGACGCCGTCGCATCGATCGCCGGCGTCGACGAAATCCAGTCGACGGTGACCGACGGACAGTCGGTGACGAGCATCGTCTTCCGCATCGAAAAGCCGACCGAGGAAGCCGTTCAGGACACCAAGGACGCCATCGATCGCATCCGTAGCGATCTGCCCGCCGATGTCGAAGAACCGGTGGTCACCAAGATTGATGTCGAAGGTCAGGCGATCCAGACCTTTTCCGTGACATCGCCGGACATGACGCTCGAAGAACTATCCTGGTTCGTCGATGACACCATCAAGCGCGCCCTGCAGGGGCAGCTCGGCGTTGGCCGGATCGACCGCTACGGTGGATCAGACCGGGAAATCAAGGTCGAACTCGACCCGAGCAAGCTCGATTCCTTCGGCATCACCGCACCCGACGTTAACAATCAGCTGCGCAGCACGAACGTCGATCTTGGTTCCGGCCGCGGCCAGATTGGCGGCAACGAACAGACCATCCGCACGCTCGGTGACGCCCGCAACGTACCCGAACTGGCCAATACGACGATTGCCCTGCCCAACGGCCGCTTTGTAAAACTGTCCGACCTCGGCACCGTCACCGATACCTATGAGGAGCAGAAGTCCTTCTCGCGCTTTAACGGCGATGCGTCAGTCACCTTCGCGGTCTTCCGGTCCAAGGGGGCAAGCGAAGTCTCGGTCGCCGAAACGGTAGCGAAAAGCCTCGACACGGTCCGGGCCGCCCATCCCGAAGTCAATATCGCGATGGTGGACGATGCCGTCTACTTCACCTACGGCAATTATGAAGCCGCCCTGCATACGCTGCTGGAAGGCTCGATCCTTGCCGTCCTCGTCGTGCTTTTGTTCCTGAGAAACTGGCGAGCCACCTTCATTGCCGCCGTTGCCCTTCCGCTGTCCGCGATCCCGACATTCTGGATCATGGACTTGATGGGCTTCTCCCTCAATCTCGTCAGCTTCCTCGCGCTGACGCTGGCAACCGGTATTCTGGTCGATGACGCGATCGTCGAGATAGAGAACATCGCCCGGCATATCAAGATGGGCAAGACGCCGTACCGGGCTTCGCTCGATGCCGCCGATGAAATCGGGCTTGCGGTCATTGCCACGAGCTTCACGATCATCGCCGTCTTCGTGCCGGTGTCCTTCATGCCGGGCATTGCCGGGCAATATTTCATCCAGTTCGGCCTGACGGTCGCGTTCTCCGTCTTCTTCTCGCTGATGGTGGCACGCCTCATCACGCCGTTAATGGCGGCCTACCTGATGAAGCCGGAAGACGGCGTCGACGATCACCATGACAATGATGGTCGCCTGATGAAAGGCTATACCTGGCTGGTCACCACCACGACCCGGCGCTGGTACATGCGCTATACGACCATGCTTGCCGCATTCGCATTCCTGGCAGGTTCACTCTATCTGATGGCGCAAGTGCCCGGCAGCTTCATGCCGCCGGACGATAGCTCGCGTGTCGTCCTTTCCGTCGAGCTGCCGCCGAACGCTACGCTTGCCGAAACGGATGCGACAACAGCCCGCATCTATGATGCCGTGCGCGATGTCGATGGTGTCGAGAGCGTGTTCGTTCTCGGAGGCGCATCGCCGAAGGGGGACCTTGAGCTACGCCGCGCAACGGTGCGCATCATCCTTGGCAAGATCGACCACTCCCTGGTAAAGACCTTGGTGAACAAGGGTCTCGGCGGTCTTCCGGTCATCGGGCAGTATATGCCCAAGATGCAGATGGATGGCCGCACGCGTCCTCAGTGGGATGTCGAGAAGGACATTTTCGCCAATCTGCGCGGCATTCCAGACGTCCGTATCACCAAGCTGAACGACCGCGGCGAACGTGAACTGACCTTCAACTTCCTGTCGTCGAACGAAGATGACTTGAACGAAGCCATCGGCCTGCTGGAAGGCAAGCTGCGTGCATCCCCGATCCTCGCCAATGTCAGTTCCGAGGGCGCCCTGCCCCGGCCGGAACTTCAGATCCATCCGCGCAAGGACGAAATCGCGCGGCTGGGCATCACACCACAGCAGATATCGCAGACCATCCGCGTCGCCACGACCGGCGACGTCGACGCGGCGCTCACCAAGATCTCGCTCGATGACCGGCTGATTCCGATCCGGGTGCAGACCTCACTCGATGTCCGTCGCGACCTGCAGGCGATCGGCGCCCTGAAGGTGAAGACCGCGTCCGGCGCGACCGTTCCGATCGATAGCGTCGCTGATATCAGCTATTCGGAAGGGCCAAGCTCGATCCTGCGCAACGCCCGCAACCGCGTGGCCTCCATCGGCTCGGACGTACCGCAGGGAACGGCGCTCGATACCTCGACCGCGGAATTCAAGCGGATCGTCGATGAAACGAAACTGCCGCCGACCGTACGGCTTGCCGAAAGCGGCGACGCGAAGATCCAGAGTGAGATGATGCAGAGCTTCGGCAATGCGATGCTGCTCGGCTTGCTGATGGTTCTGGTCGTCCTCATCCTGCTCTTCAAGGATGTGATCCAGCCGTTCACCATCCTGCTTTCGCTGCCGCTTGCCATCGGCGGCGTAGCGGTTGCGCTCATTCTCACACGCAATGCGTTTTCGATGCCGGTCATGATCGGGGTGCTGATGCTCATGGGCATCGTCACCAAGAACGCGATCCTGCTGGTCGATTTCGCAGTCGAGATGAAGCGTCGCGGCATGGAGCGCGTTCACGCGATGGTCGAGGCGGGCCGCAAGCGGGCCCAGCCGATCATCATGACCTCGATTGCCATGTCGGCGGGCATGATCCCGTCCGCGCTCGGCGTCGGCGAAGGCGGCTCGTTCCGCGCACCGATGGCGATCGCGGTTATCGGCGGCATCATCGTCTCGACGGTTCTTTCGCTTCTCGTCGTGCCGTCATTCTTCCTGATCATGGATGACGTGTCGCGATTGCTCGGCTGGCTCTTCGGCCGCATGGTCGGCAAGAAGGACGAGGAACTGGAAGTGCTGGAGAACGAAGCACTGACGGAAATCGTCACCGACCAGAGCAAGACGATCGGCAACCTGCAGGAGCGGCTCGACAAACTGGAAGGCCCGAAGCGCAGCGGCAACGTCATCCACCTCGCCGCGGAATAGTTATCGCAGCAATCACAAAAGCCCGGCCGCATCGACGATGCGGCCGGGCTTTTCGTTGAAGCTCCGATTTCAGAGGCCTCCTTCGACCCTCAGAAACTCGACGATCGTATCGATACCATCGCCGCGCTTCATGTCGGAGAATACGAACGGCCGCTCTGCACGCATCCGGTTGGCGTCGCGCTCCATCACATCAAGATCGGCACCAACATACGGCGCCAGATCCTTCTTGTTGATCACCAGCAGATCCGACCGCGTGATGCCCGGCCCGCCCTTGCGCGGGATTTCCTCGCCCTGACAGACCGAGATCACATAGATGGTGATGTCGGCAAGATCGGGTGAGAAGGTCGCCGCCAGATTGTCGCCGCCGGATTCGATGAAGACGACATCGAGATCGGGAATGCGGCGGTTGAGATCGGCAATCGCCTGCAGATTGATCGTCGCATCCTCACGGATGGCGGTATGCGGGCAGCCGCCCGTCTCGACGCCGACAATCCTATCGGATGGCAGCGCCTGCATGCGCACCAGCGCCTCGGCATCTTCCTTGGTGTAGATATCATTGGTGACGACGGCGACGGAATAATTCTCGCGCATCGCCTTGCAGAGCTTGTCGGTCAGCGCCGTCTTGCCGGAACCCACGGGACCGCCGATGCCGACGCGAAGAGGGCCGTTCGCAGATTTCATGAAGAAGGTCCAATCGTGACGATGATGAAACAAAGAGCAAGGACAAGAAATATCGGAGACATGAAGTTCCGATCAAGAAAATTGCTAGGCTTCTCCGGCACATAAAACTGCGAGAACCCTTCCATAAGGCCAAGTATGGCCCTGAGCAAAAACAGGACCGCGAGAAAGGCTCCACTCACGGTTGGCTTCGTCGACACTTCAAGCAGTCCCGTCAGCTTGCATGCCGTCCAAAATGCGAAGAGAAGAATGCCGGAAACCAGCGGCAAAATCGGAACTTTCGGCCCAAACCCGTCATTCCGATCGTCATTCCAAATGTTGACGCCCGTAATAAAGCGCAAGAATTCACCCTCATCGGGCATAGGGGAAAAGCCAAGGGGAAGGAGGCCTAAAACGAATGCTGGAAAGAACGCCAAAGCGAGCGCGAAGGTCACACCGACAGCAAAATATTCCGCGACAATCGTCATGATCGAAACAATCTGGAATGCAGTGTCTCATGACGCAAGGCCGATACATCAGCAGTAATCGTCGCCGTACCAAGATCGTCCAGCGTGCCTCTCAACGCCCTTGCCGCCGTCGCTGCAATCACCGGCTCCAGTTCGGCAAGCACCCCGACGCCATACTTTTGACCCGTGACGCCGCAGCGGATCGCAACGGAGACGAGGTTGGATGCCGTGGCGTGCAGATAGGCCGCCAAAGCCGGTTCCAGCCCTGTCCGATGCGCGCCCGCAAACGCACCAACAGCGACGGGATAGGCGACGACACCGGTCAGCGTCTCAAGCACCGGGTGTGGCCAGTGAGCGGCCGCTGTCAGGAAAGCCTCTCCCTGCAGCGTCGTTTCCATGTGACGTTCGCGCGAACCAGCCAGCGCTTCCGCCAGCTCTCTTACAGCTTCCAGTCTGCCCGGATCATCAAACGCCCGATAGCTCTCGGCCAGCAGGACGGCATCATTCCAGCTCGAACCATGCTGAACCAGCGCCTTCAACCATTGGGCAAGGCTCGGCGCATCGGTCACCAAGCCCTCATGCACCGCCTGCTCAAGCCCGCCGGAATACGAGAAAGCGCCGATTGGAAACGCCGGCGACATCCATGTCACCAACCGCAACAGTGCCTGCGTATCGGCATATTCAGTCATGGGCGTGATGATGGCTGCCATGTCCGTGGGAATGGCCTCCCGAACCGTGATAGGCGCCCCGCATCGGCTGGAACGGCTCCGTGACTTCGCCGACTGTGGCACCCAGACCCTCCAACATCGCCTTGATCACCGGATCACGCAGGATCAGAATCCGGTCCTGCCGGATTTCCGCGGCCAGGTGCCTGTTGCCGAGATGCCAGGCGAGTTCGATCAGGTGGAGCGGATCGCGCGGGCGGATGTCGTAGAGTGGTTCCTCGACGACAGCGATGCGCACATGCTCGCCGGTGTCCAGCACCAAAAGGTCGCCGTCAGCCAACATGACCGGCTCCTTCAGGTCGAGCATGACCACATCGTCATTGTCGAGATGCAGCAATTTTCGGCGCAAGTGCCGCTGGTCATGCGCAAGCGCAATGGTATGAAGCGGCACCTTGTCTGTTGGACCGGGTGACAGGATTTGGGTCGAGCGGTAGGGCATTCAGCGAGCCTCGAAATTCATTCATGCCACTGTAACAACAAAAAAATCCGGCGCCAGACCAAACAGGCCCGGCGCCGGATTTCACACAATCACATGCGTTTTCGCTCAGGCGGCGATCTTTTCAGACTGCAGCGCGCCGAGGATGTTCTGCGGCGAAGAAACGCCGTAGGGATCGCTGTCGGCGTTGTCGCGATAACCCTCTTCTTCGAACCACTGTTCGACGACACCGTCGTTGATGACAGCTGCATACCGCCAGGAGCGCATGCCGAAACCGAGATTGTCCTTGGAAACGAGCATGCCCATCTTGCGGGTGAACTCACCGGAACCATCCGGGATGAGCTTGACGTTTTCGAGGTTCTGCGACTTGCCCCAGGCGTTCATGACGAAGGCGTCGTTGACGGAGATGCAGTAGATTTCGTCGATGCCTTCGGCGCGGAAATCGGCCGCCAGCTTTTCGAAATCGGGAAGCTGGAAAGTCGAGCAGGTCGGCGTGAAGGCGCCCGGCAACGAGAACAGGACGACGCGCTTGCCGCCGAAGTAGTCAGCAGACGAAACGTCCTGCCAGCGGAATGGGTTGGCGCCACCGACCGCTTCGTCGCGAACGCGTGTGCGGAACATAACGGACGGCACTTTTCTGCCAATGATCATGATTGATTCTCCTTGAAAAACGAACGCCCTGCGCGGCAGGTCTTGGGAGGAACCCGGCACGGGAGTCGAAGGCTGCTTTTTATAGCAAGCCGTGCTGCGACGCAGCACAAAATCGGTCCGAAAGCCCCCACGGCATATCTCCCTTGCACTGAACGCATAGCAGAATGACACACCAAATCGCGCTTCCCACGCCTCACAACTCTTGCACCAAACAGCCGCAAGCATCCCGCCCGGTTTCCCGGCGGGGCTGTGCAACTGCGCACTCAATCGGACGGGGCACTGGAAACCGCCTCTAATGAGTAAATATATGTGACGCTTTCCA
>UCML01000060.1:0-24283 GCA_900473675.1 Hyphomicrobiales bacterium
GTTCCGCGTGGAAATCAACAGTCTCGGTGGCCAACCAGTTGGAGGTAGGCCTTGTTGGTGATCCTAAAAACGTGATCCGGTCCGTCCAGGACACACATGAAGCTCGGAGCATCCAGCAGCATCCGCCTCAACGTGTCAGCTTCGGCTTTTGCTGCTTCCTTTTCGGCGGCAAGGAGCTTCTCGACCTCTGCTCTGGCGGCATGAGCCTCGCTGATGTCGCGCGAAATCGACAGGAGATGGGTTGTTTTGCCGTCGCGATCACGAAGTGGCAGAACCTGGACATCCCAGAAACGCTTGTTGCCGCGAGCGGTATTGGCGGAACCTGTGAAACGGGCTGACCGCCCTGCTGCAGCCGTTTCGATCGAGGTGCGTGCTGCAACGTTGCTCTCGTCTGCCCAGAAATCCGGCCACGGACACCCCTTCAAAGCATCGAAGTCGTCGACTTCCATGACGCGCTTGCCGCCTTCTGACATAAAAAGGAGACGGCCATCGAGATCGAGGATTTTGATGCAATCGTCGGAGGCGGACAACACAGCTTCCAGCAGCGCGGACGCACTCACCTGATCGTGTTCGAGAGCGGAAGCCAAGGTCTGAACATTACTCGCAGGCACTTGAGGGACAATTTCTGGCAAAAACACAGCTTTCGAAAAACTTTACACCTGCCGTCCGTAGCAGATGCCGCAGGACATAGACAGACCGTAGACCATCGGGCGATTTTCATGGAGCGGTTGCAAAATGCCGAACAGCAGTGCCCGACAACCACGTCACCGTAGTCCCACGAGATGGTGCACTATGTTGCGCCCTTCCGCGCGCAGATAAAACACAACATGGTCCGGGATGCGCACATACATCAATCCCAGCAGCGAAACCGGGTTCCGAACGTAAGTATGGGCGACAGCAACGACGGTCAGCCGGCCCCGCTTCAACACAACAATTGGTTACCGGTCGACCGCCTCGAAATCGCCCGGCTTCCAGCTTTTGTCGAAGGCGGCCTGCTCGGGACCGTAGATGCGGATATAGGCAAACCAGCCCTTGCCGGGAGACGTCTTGATCCAGCGGTTGTCGCTGCTCTTCGGTTGATCCGGCCCGAAGAAAAGCTCTACTGGGTTCGCCCCCTTGACGTCCTTGAGCTCGAATAGCGAGCGCAGCGCCGCCTGGTCCTGATCGGTTTGAACCTGCGACCGCGTCGCGGCATCGTAAACCGTAACGGACCAGAACAGTTTGCCAGGTACCGGCTGCGGAATGGTCAGCTTGTAATTTCTGCCGCCATCGAGATAGGCGCCGCTTTTGTCGCGCGCTCCGAGCCAGTAAAGCGATCCGGCCCCCGCATCCCGCCGAAACATTGCCGGAGAGGCGACGATCGCCTGAGCAAACCAGCGGTCACGTGCCTCAAGGTCAACGCCTGCCGGGGTGGCGAAATCGGCGTTGTCGGGAATGAGGCCGGCCCATTCCCACTGGCGGTCCGGCCAGTTCTTGCGATCCGGCCGGTCGCTGGCAAAAGCGGAGACAAGCATCTGGTCGCGGCCCTGTTTGGCTGCCTGCTCCACAGCCTTCATCCGCTCATCGGGTTTGAAGGGTTTACCCTTTTCAATGCCCAGCTCGGAAAGCAGCCCGTACATGGGCAGGAATTCGGGGACAGCGGTTTCCGCATCGATGACCCGGTGCAGCACCTCCCAGCGCAAGGAAGAACTGTCCATTGCCTTTTCCGTCCTCTCGATGACCTCGAGCGGCTTGGGATCGGCAGCCGTGGCGAGAGGATAGATCTTGACCGAACGCAGTCCGTCGAGCGCTTTCTTGAGATCGCCGCCGACCGGCAATGCCCGCAAGGCGACCAAATTCTTGATCGATTTGGAGCGTCCGATGAAATAGCCCTCCGGAACGTCGCCATCATATCCAGGTGGCAGGACGAGATGCTTGCCGCCCTTATCCTTGTCCGGCCCCGGCAATCCCAGATCCTGCACCCAACCCTGATTGTGATCGTCCACGAGCCCGATGAAGGCGCCTGCCGGCAGTTCGACCACCATCGGACCGTTCGAAAGATCGAGCACGCCGGAGCCGTAGGGAGTATCGGAATTCAGCGTGAAGCCGACCTGACGCGGACCTGTCGCGGCTATGCCCCATTGTTTTCCATCGGCGATGCCGACATTGCGATTGCCCTCGAAAATACCCTCCACGGACACGGTCGGATACCAGAACCGATAGGCGATCAGGGCGCGCTGCAGGTCGGCATCGACGTGCGCCTGGTCAGCGGCTTGTGCCGTTGGAAAGCCGCGCTCGAAGGCATAGGGCGACGTGGCCGACGAATCTTGCGCAAAAGAGGGCGTCGCGGCTACACGACGATGGACCTGGGCAACGACAGCCAACCAGACGATGCCCCTCATGTCGAACTCGAAGCCGAAATCAGCATCGCCCGCGCGATTTTCCGGCGCTCCGACAGATGCGGTCGAAATGTCAAAGTCGATGCGGTCGACATGTCGCGAAACCTCGCCGCGATCACGTCTGCGACAGAGGAAGGGTGCCTGGTAATCGCCTACCTGCATCACCACCATTGGGCGTCGGACTGGTATCAGGTTCCGGAGTGGGTCGATGCCGTTGCAAAAAAATGCATCGATGCTGGCGCGGCAATGTTCGTCAGCCACGGCGCCCCTGTTCTCCAGCCTGTCGAAATCTATCGTGGCCGACCAATCTTCTACAGCCTGGGCAATTTCATCTTCCACGTAAAATCAGAGAAATCGCAATGGCGAGCGCGGGAAGTGTGGGAGAGCGTGATCGGGCTATGCTCGTTCGGCAGAGACGACAAGCTAGCCTGTATGTCCTTCCATCCGGTCGTTATCGGCGGTAGCGAAGCGTTGAACAGCGACGCCCTGGAACAGCGCCTCGCCCCTGAACTTGTACGCGGCGTTGATGCCGAGAGGATATTGCATCGCTTTCGAGACCAATCCGTGAGGTTCGGCACAGAGATCAAAGTATCGGATGGTACAGGGTTGCTAAAGTTATAGCCGGAAAGAGCTTGGGCCGGAGCCAAATCGCGATATTCCGGCGAACCCGGATGAACGGATTTGAACTGACGCGCCATCAAATTGCGCGGTGAACGGAAACCATTTCGTGCTCAGCGCTCAAACCGCTCCAGCATGATCCTCAATTGTGCATTTTGCAGTTGAAGTTTGCGAGCCAACCGGTCGCGCAGCAGCCTAATCTCCTCATCGAGGTTTTGCACCTCATCGGGAAAAGTGGGCGCGCTTGTGGGAAGCTGCGGGAAGACTTCAACTGACTTGATTCCCCTGGCTTCCCGGCTCCGCTTTTGCTTCGCGCTCGGTCGCTTTTTGGAGGGCGAGAATGTCAGTGCGTCGTGAGTTGGAGTGGCGGTGAAATCGGCGTCATCCGATAAGGCAGGATCCACGGCATTCCCGAGCTCGGCGCTTTCGAGGTCGACATTCCCTTGCACACTGCCACCTACTTCTACAGACGGCTCCAATACTGATCCCAGAGCATCGGATTGATCGGCAGGCTGCGCCTCCCCTTCTTTCAGACGGTCACTGGAATTTGGCGTATTGTCGGGTGCCGCTTCGACAGGCTCGAGGCACTCCGCCTCTTTCGATTCGTCGATGAGGCCGTCGCGTTGTTCTTTCGAACCCCCCAGCCTCGACGTCAGGCGTGCAAGAAATTTCCAAGGTGACGCCATTATTTAGACCTCGCGTGCTACCTCGCATGCAGGTTGCGAGCTTGAGCTTTGGCGGCGGCATGACCGCCACCAAATCGCACATCTTGACGAGTACTGAAATGCGGCCGGCGATGACCCCCGCCTGGGATCAACTGAGGTTGAGCCGTTTACGCAGATCTGCATTTTCGGCACGAAGCTTCTCAGCGAGCAATTTGCGCAGTCGCTGGTTTTCTTCTTCCAGCTGCAGAAGATCCGCCATCTCGTCGATTGCATCAGCCGGTGCTGGAATCGCTGCTTGCACAGCCTTCGGACCGCGTTTCACAGGTGCCTTCTTGGCGCTGACTGCAACCTCGATCGACTTCGGCTTACGTCCTCTCGTCTGCTTGCCGCGCTTGCCGGCTGTGGTATTCAAAGCAGCTGCTGGTTCCGCCGCAACTTCGACTGACGTCGTTTCGGGTGCCGCCTTCTTAGTGCGAGGTTTACGCTGCTTCTTTGGAGCATCTGCGACGACAGAAGCCGGCGCGTCATTAATTGTTGTCGTGTCGTTTTCGTCGGCCATGATTGTCTCCTGTGTAGCCGTTGCAGTTGTCGGATGCCCGATTGATGGTGTCAACAACGGCCCTGTCCGTTTTACTATAGGTAAGGAGACCTCACTGTCGGATGTTCTGTCTTGCTCGCCCCGGGTTAGGACTGGCATTGCTTCTTCCTGCACATCTCGAGCAACGGACTTGAGATCCATGTTGCCCCAGATCGAGTTCGGGCTGGGATCGATTTTTCTTCGCCCGGATTTGTACTCAACAACGAAACTCCGTTGAACCTTTTTCACGAATGTAGCCTCGAAATTTCCGCCGTGATGTATCAGCGAAGTGTTTAGCATCGCAACAAGGCCTGCAGGTAGCAATTGCCACGTTGGCGGTCTAGACCCGCAGTGTTATCACGTCCTATTAGGTAGTCCCGATAACGGGCCGGTAGTTGCTCGTTGCTCAGACCGTGTATCCGATTATGACGGTGAACTCGACCCCACCTGAATGAACTACTGACAAAAATCCTTATGTGTACGGATTCAAGCAGCTGACCCCTATGTTTTTTCGACTCGACACGTATCCATCGGAATGGTTCATTCACCGCCCGGAGGACTGAGCGTGGCATACGAGTGGGATGAAGGACGCGCGCGACGAGTGCGCCTGATAAAAGTGGCATCGATGTGGGCGTTGACGGCTTCAGCACTGAGCGTCCCTGTCGCTCTGCTTTTGACAGCCTCGCCACTGTGAGCGCCAAGCGCATTTAGTGAAAAATGCCGGCTCTTGGTTTTCAGGGTATCGATATGACGGGTATGAACATATCTCTCGGCTTGACCGCCTGCACTCGATCCCGCGAATCCGGAGTTCCCGGCGATTCATGGGCGAACTCATCACCGCGGCCACTCGGCAGTTTGAACTCTCCGTCACGACCTGCCAAGGCTGGTAGGTCGCCCGAGGGCATCGTAAACTTAATGGTCCCAGATCAGGGTGTCGAATTGCAGCTTTGGTTTAGGCGGCGCGAAGCCGCGCGATCTGGCGCCATGCTTCCATGGCTGTTGCTCGCAGTTCGCGATGATGGGTGGATGAGATGTCGTGGCGCGGAATTTGAAAGAGGTTGGCGATCGGATCGTGGACGGATGCAAAGCGCTGGAGATGCCTCGCCGACTTGAAGTGCTTCATGATCCTCTCGCGCCGTCGGATAGGCTGATGAGAATTCTCAGCCCGATTGTTCAAGCCTTTATGCGAGCGATGCTCGACGCCGGGCATGATATCGCGTTTTGCGGCGCCATAGGATCGAAGCTTGTCGGTGATCATCACACGCGGTGAACGGCCTTGTCCTCCCAGGAGCTTCCTCATCAAACGCTTTGCAGCCTTGGCATTGCGGCGGCTCTGGACCAGGACGTCAAGGACGAAACCATCCTGATCGACGGCGCGCCAGAGCCAGTGTTTCTTACCGGCTATCGTGATCACAACCTCATCCAGGTGCCATTTATCACCAAGCCTGCCGGCTGAGCGATTGCGGATATCATTGGCGAAATGCCGGCCGAACTTCTCCGCCCAGTGCTTCACGGTCTGGTGCGACACGATGATCCCACGCGCTGCCAGCATATCTTCGACCATGCGCAGACTGAGTGGAAACCGGAAATACAGCCACACCGCATGGGCAATCACGTCGGCTGGAAATCGATGTCGACGATAAAGTGGATCACGGGCAAATCTGGTCATGCCGCCAGATCCCACATTTTGATCGCCGCCCGGTTAGCGTTACGGTGCCTGGCGAACTGCAGTGACTGTAAGGGCATCTAGTGCAGGGGTGGCAGGAGACACTCCACTCTCGACTACCCAAGGCGGTGTCTTTTGGGGAATTTGGCAAGTTTTACGTAACCATCGATATCGGAAGGAAGCGCCTTCGCCTTGTCATGCTCAGCCGTTTAAGTATGATTTATTGACTTGGATCCCTACCAACATGTGCGAGGTAGTCGCTGACGATGCTCAAGCGTATTAAGCCCACGCATGTCCGCTTAGGAATGTTCATCGAAGCGATCGAGGGGTCATGGATTGATCATCCTTTCTGGCGCAAGCAATTTCGTCTCGAGCGTGCAACGGATGTCGAAAAACTGAAATCCAGCAACGCCAGCGCAGTCATCATCAACACCGTCAAAGGGCTGGATGTCACAGTTCCATCCCTTTCTGAAAGAAAAGCAGCGTCATCCCCTCAAGAAAATGCCGAACTGAAACGTGCCTTGCAGACGATTGAGCTGGCAAAGCCGATGATCAGGGAAATGTTCGGCAGTGCCAGGCTGGGCGGCATCATACCGGTTTCGTATGCCGCGCAAACGGTCAAGCACATAGCGACATGCATGAACAGCGGCTCAAAAGCGTTGATAGAAGTCACCCGTCTCAAATCCAGGGACGAGTACACATTCCTCCATTCTATCGCTGTAAGCGCGCTGATGGTCCATTTGGCGCGCGCGGTCGATCTGAACGAAGAGACAGCTTATGATGTGGGGATGGGTGGACTTCTTCATGACATCGGGAAAATGCGGATCCCACTGAAAGTGCTGAATAAGACCAGGCCCCTCGATGAGCAGGAAATGAGGCTGATCCGCTTGCATCCTACTCATGGCTACCAGTTGCTCGCCCGGCAAGGAGACGTGTCGAGAGTTGTCCTCGACATCTGCCTCCACCACCACGAAAGAATTGACGGCCGGGGCTACCCGAAGGGGCTTTCCGGCGAAGAAATCAGTATTCCCGTGCGTATTTCCTCGATTTGCGACGTCTACGATGCGCTGACCTCCGTGCGAGCATACAAGAAGGCTTGGAGTCCGAGAGATGCAGCGAGGTTCATGCTCGAGCAAGAGGGTCAGTTCGACAAAAGGCTGCTAATGCAATTCTTCAATAGCCTGAGCATTTGACCTTGCTGCGTCTCAGCCAAAACAAAGATTATATCGCTCGCTCCTACGTCCGCAGCATCTCACCGTCATCCGCACCTCATCTCCCAGCCGGCGATCACCCGCTGGCTCAATCAATTCGAAACCTCTCTCAACTATCCTTTGCAGACAGCTGATATTACACGTTGATTGGCGCTCGCTCGATGACTGTTGACATGCACCAAGCGCAAGACCCGGAAAGGTTCGAAGTTTCGAGCCTGAGCGACGATCGGTTGGGAGGCTGGACTTCTGTCCTCGCGTTGACGACGGCCTGGAAACGGTCGCTGCTGTTCAAGATGATCGTCGTTTTCCTCGCTGGCATCATGCTTGCGTACGGCGTCGGCGCGCTTGTGGGTTGGTCGATGTTCGTCGATGCAGCGAAAGAGCAGTGGAAGAACCAGGCCCGCATCAACACGCAGATTGCCAGCGCCACGTTGCGCAACATCTACACTTACATCGTCATCGAAACAGACCAGAGTGGTCAGGTGGAGCGCATCGTCACCAGCCAACCGATCGGCGACGACGATTCCATCCTCTACACAGGGTTCAATCCGACGGATGTGCTGGCACTGATCACCGCGCAGACCAAGAACGACACCTGGCTGTTGCGTTATGACGCAGAAAGCCGGACCTTCGTCGATGTTGCGGCCTCTTCGGGTACCCCAACCGCCGATGGTGGTTTCGTCGCTCCGAACGAACCCCTCTTTGCCGATGATGGCGTCAAGGGTCGCTTCGCGACAGGGTTTGCGACGATCGGAGGCGAAAAACACTATATCGGCCTCTTGCCGATCGTCAGCCCCGACGCTGCTGTTCTCGGCGTCGTCGCGATGAGTATCGGCAAGGCGACAAGCCTCAATCGCGCGCAGGATGAGTTGGTCCACAATTCGCTATTCATATTGCTGGCCGTTCTCCTGCTAACCGGTGTGCTGGCAACTGTCATGGCAAAGCGCCTCTTCAAGCCGGTGCCCGCCCTCGTTCAAGCCACGCTGCAGATCGCCAGCGAAGTCACGGACAACGTAACGCCTTTCCAGGATCGCAGAGACGAAATCGGCGATCTGGCAAGGGCGATTGAAGCTTTGCGCGAGGCGGTGGTCGAGCGTGGCCGTTTGCGCGAAATTCGCGATATGGCCGTCAAGCTTGAACATATGGCCCACCACGATGCGCTGACGGGCCTCGGCAATCGTGCACTGTTGATAAACACCCTCAACCATGCGCTGGAACACATCACCCAAACGAACGGGTTCAACGTTCTGCTCCTGGATCTTGATCGCTTCAAGGTGGTCAACGATACGCTGGGGCATGCTTGTGGCGACCTGCTTCTGACAACCACGTCGAACCGCATCACCACGGTCCTCGGTCCGGGCGATCTGGCCGCTCGCCTCGGCGGGGACGAATTTGCTATCGTGCAGCGCGTCCACAGAAATCCGGAGAAGGAAGCGCGAACGCTTGCAGCGCGCTTGCTGGAAACGATCTCCTCCGGATTTTTGCTGGAGGGCCACGAAGTGGTCATCGGCACCAGCATCGGTATTGCCTGTGCTCCGGCCCACGGTACGACTGTCAGCCAGCTGCTCCAGAACGCCGATCTCGCCCTCTATCGCGCCAAAGCCGTCGGTCGCGGGACAGCGATCGTCTTCGAACTAGGCATGGACATGGTTGTGCAGGATCAGCACGCCCTTGAGATGGATTTGAGATTCGCGCTTCAGCGTCAAGAATTCGAACTGCACTATCAGCCCATCATCAGTCTTGGCAGCAGTGCAGTCTGCGGGTTTGAAGCACTCGTCCGCTGGCATCATCCCCAACTTGGCTTGATCGCCCCCAATCGGTTCATTCCGCTAGCGGAGGAAACCGGTATTATCGTTGCGCTTGGCGAATGGGTTCTAAAGCGCGCCGCGAAAGACGCGGTTGCCTGGCCCGATCAGATCAAACTGGCCGTCAATCTGTCTCCCGTCCAGCTTCGCCAGGGCAATATCGTCGAGACCGTCGCCGCCGCGCTCAGTTCGTCGGGCCTTGCATCGTCAAGGCTCGAACTGGAAGTCACCGAAGGTGTGATGCTGGCGGGCGCCCAGAGCAGGGAAGCACTCGAAACTTTGCGCTCCATGGGCATTGCGATCGTGCTTGATGATTTCGGTACCGGCTACGCATCCCTCAGCTATCTGGCCGACATGTCCTTCAGCAAAATCAAGATCGACCGGGGCTTCATCGCCGATCTGCCGACCCACGCCACCCCGCGCGCGATCGTCGGCGCAATCACCAATCTGGCCCGCGAACTGGATATGGAGGTCACCGCGGAAGGCGTCGAAACCGAGGAGCAGTTGCTTATTCTGAAGGCAGCCGGTTGCACGAATGCACAAGGCTATTACTTCGCCCGTCCCAAGCCGATTGACGAGGTTGAATGTGAATGGAACGCCAGCGTTAAACCAGGCGCCCGACCTACGCAATTTTAGTGAGTAAGTAGACGACACGCCAACAACACGCTCGGACGACGGTTCCCACCGGCTCGCGCGGATAACGATCGGAGAAACGAAATGCGTATTCTGAACTTCACTCTGTGCGTCCTCCCCGGACTTTTCCTGCCGGTGGCCGCGACGGCGCAAAGTGCAGAAAGCACTCTGAAGAAGATCGCCGAAACCGGCACAGTCACACTTGGCTATCGCGAGGCAGAACCGCCGTTCTCCTACAAAACGCCCGACGGCAAGATTGTCGGCTTCTCGGTGGACCTTTGTAATCGTGTGATCGCAGGCATCAAGCAGCGCTTGAAATTCGACAATCTCAAAGTCGAATATGTGCTGGCAACACCGGCGACCCGTTTCATCCTCGTCAAGAACGGGAAGGTCGATATCGAATGCGCCGCCACAACAAACAATGCCGAAAGACGCAAGGTCGTCGCCTTCTCCTATCCACATTTCCAGACCGCCACGCAGTTCGTCACGCGGCGCGAGGATGATATTCAAACCCTGGAGGACCTTGCTGGACGTTCGGTCGCGTCTGCGTCCGGCACGGTCAACATCGACCAATTGAACTTCATCAATCGCGAGAAGAAGCTGAACATCGGTGTGATGCCCACAAAGACCAACGAAGAGTCCTTCAGACTGGTCGTTTCGGGCCGCGCCTCCGCTTTCGTCATGGATGGGATCCTTCTTGCCGCTATGGTCGCCGAGACGAAAGATCCTTCGAAATATCGCCTGTCGGAGGAAACCCTCAGCAAACCGGAGCCTTATGGATTGATGATCCGTCACGGTGACGAGGAGTTCAGGGCCCTCGTCAACGCCTCCTTGAAGGAGATTTTCACCAGTCCCGAGATCGAGACGCTTTATGCCAAATGGTTCACGTCGCCGATCCCGCCTGATGGGATGAACCTCAATCTGCCGATGACGCCCGCCCTAAGAGACGCCTTTGCCGATCCGAAGGACTATCTGCAATAGGAAGGCTCTGCTGATGCGACAGAAATTCGGGAGAAACACCATGTCACCACTACCACGATCTGCACTGACAGCGCTTATGATATTTGTCTCCGCCGGCGCTGGATCGGCCGGAGCTCCAGAGTCAACGCTGAAGAAGATAGCCGAAACCGGCGTGATCAGGATCGGCTACAGCGCCGAGGACATTCCGTTTTCCTACAAGACACCGGATGGCACGGTTACAGGCTATTCGACCGATCTCTGTATCCGCGTCGTGGATCTCCTGAAGCAGAAACTGGGCCTTGCGGCACTGGCAATAGAATATGTCGAGCGCACCCCCAGCAACCGCGTTGCAATGCTGCGGGACGGGGAATTCGACATCGAATGCGTGGCAAGCACCAACAACGCTGAGCGGCGAAAGAGCGTGGCGTTTTCCTACAGCCACTTCGTCACGGGCACCCAGTTCGTTTCCCTCAAGAAGAGCAATCTGAAATCCGTTGGGGATCTCGCAGGCCATACAGTTGCTGCCACGTCAGGCACCACCAATATTGGCCAGCTCAACTCCATCAACCGCACGCGCGGGCTACACATCGCCGTGATGCCCGTCGAAAGCCACGCTGCTGCCTTCAAATTGGTCGCGGAAGGCCGTGCTTCGGCCTTCGTGATGGACGGGATTCTTCTTGCCGCGATGATTGCCGCCTCGGATCTTCCTGACGACTACGCCCTTTCGAGCGACGTCCTTGGGCAGCCAGAACCCTATGGTTTGATGATGCGACATGACGACCAGGACTTCAAGGCTGCGGTCAACGCGGCGCTCACGGAAATTTATAGCAGTGGAGAGATCGAACCCATCTACAACCGGTGGTTTACGAAGCCAGTTCCGCCCAATGGGATCAACATGCGACTGCCGATGTCGGCCGAACTGCGGGAGCTTTTTGCTGAACCATCGCGCTCCTATGACTAAGCGGGGCCCTGTCGTCTCGTGATATTCCCCTCCCGCGCAAATGGCTCACATGAGGAAAAACGAAGCCGCCGGGTTCGTTATTGATATTCCCCTTAAAGCCGAATTCACCGCCGGAGACGGCTGGGGCATTTTTAATTCCGGAGCCTGCGAAATATTCGCGCGAAGCGGCGAAACTCGACCTCCTCATCTTCGAACCAGGCGTCCAGCGCGCAGTAGGCGACCGCTGTCGCTGCTTCACTGCCATAGAGCGCGTGTGCCTGGCCGATGATGACGCCATCGGCCGGATTGCGTTGGTTGGTGGGTTGAGGGCTTATGGCCCGCGAACTCTTGGACCGGAATGGATTGCGTGACATCATGGTCTCCCCGTGTTTGAAGTGCTGTTGAAAGATCGCAGGACGTTGCCGGACGCGGGTGGCCGCTGGGGACCCTGGAGCGAGCGTAGCAACGCGAAAGTTCATCTGCAAGATGTCCTGACGGCTTGACCAGCAACGTCTGGCCGCTCCCGGAGTATGGCGACGTGGCGCTCGTCAAGCACGCAGTCGTCCCGTTTTCGCAGGTCATCGAAGCGCATCGGCTGTTGGAAGCCGGAGATCGCATCGGCAAGATTGTCATGACATTCTAGAGTAGGAGGCACCGCAGCTTTTTTTGAATACGGTTCTTTTCGTTTTGAGAATTCGGTTTTGCACACGACAATAGAGGCAGCCAGTAGCAGTTTGTTTTGTCCGACCGTCGTCGCGGTTTCCTGAGGAGACCAGGAAATGCAAGGTGGGAAAGTCTTCGAAGCCAAACATAGCGCGAGCCAACCAGGGAGGATAACGTGAGCGACCATGTTTATAAGAAGGTGGAACTTATCGGCAGTTCCAAGACCTCGGTAACCGAGGCAATCGAAACAGCGATTTTTCGGGCCTCTAAAACCATGAGAAACCTCGAATGGTTCGAAGTCGGCGAGATCAGGGGACACATCAAGGATGGGGCGGTGGCGCACTATCAGGTGGTCATGAAGGTCGGCTTTCGGATCGACGACTGATGCGTTCTGGCGGCAGCCAAATCGAGAACGTACGAAGATGTAAATCAAAGAGAATGATCTGGTCCGAGCCGCAGAAGGGCTGCCTCACGACTACGGTCCGCAGGAAATCGTCCTTTCAATCACGTCGTCAACGCGATATGTTCCGTTTTTGTTCGGAGTTGCCAACTCGACTCCGTCATCGATAACTCGCACCAAGACGGACGTTCTATGGCTGCTGCCTATCTGGAAAAATTAAACGATCAGCAGCGCAGCGCCGTGGAGCACGGTGTCGGTCTTGCCGATGGCAAGGTCGCCGGTCCGCTGCTGATTATCGCCGGCGCGGGGTCGGGAAAAACCAACACACTCGCCCACCGTGTTGCCCACCTGATCGTCAACGGTGCCGATCCCCGCCGCATCCTGCTGATGACCTTTTCCCGCCGCGCGGCATCGGAAATGTCGCGCCGCGTTGAGCGGATATGCACACAGGTGCTTGGCGCCAAAGCCGGCATCATGACCGACGCGCTCGCCTGGTCCGGAACGTTTCATGGGATCGGGGCAAGGTTGTTGAGGATGTATGCCGAGCAGATCGGTCTCAATGTGGATTTTACCATCCATGACCGTGAAGACAGCGCCGACCTGATGAACCTCGCGCGTCACGAACTGGGCCTGTCGAAAACCGAAAACCGTTTTCCGACCAAGGGCACCTGCCTGTCGATCTATTCGCGCACGGTAAACTCGCAGACGCCGCTGAACGAGGTGTTACGCAACAACTTCCCCTGGGTGGCGGTCTGGGAGGAGCAGTTGAAGCAACTGTTCACGGCTTACGTCGAGGCAAAGCAAACCCAGAATGTGCTCGACTACGACGACCTGCTTCTCTACTGGGCGCAGATGGTCGGCGATCTGGATTTGGCCGACGATATCGGCAACCGGTTCGATCATGTGATGGTCGACGAATACCAGGATACCAACCGTCTGCAGTCGTCCGTTCTAATGGCGCTGAAGCCCGGCGGACGCGGCCTGACTGTCGTCGGCGACGACGCCCAGTCGATCTATTCGTTCCGGGCCGCGACCGTGCGCAATATCCTCGATTTTCCAAAGAAGTTCAGCCCGGCAGCTGACATCATCACGCTCGACCGCAACTATCGCTCGACCCAGACCATCCTGTCCGCAGCCAACGGCGTCATCGGGCTCGCACTCGAACGGTTCACCAAGAACCTGTGGACCGACCGGCAATCGGCGGAGCGGCCCAAGCTGTTGACGGTCAGGGACGAAGCCGATCAGGCCAATTACATCGTCGAGCAGGTTCTGGAGAACCGCGAGAGCGGCATGACGCTGAAACAGCAGGCAGTGTTGTTTCGGGCATCCAGCCATAGCGGGCCGCTGGAAGTGGAGTTGACTCGCCGCAACATTCCGTTCGTGAAGTTCGGCGGCTTAAAATTTCTCGACAGCGCGCATGTGAAGGACATGCTGGCGGTGCTGCGCTTCGCACAAAATCCACGCGATCGCGTCGCCGGCTTCCGGCTCCTCAAAATTCTCCCCGGGATTGGCTCGCAGACGGCCGGCCGGATCCTCGATGCCATCGCCGCCGATCCCGAACCGCTGGTGGCGCTGGCGGAAATCCCGGCGCCACCGAAGTCCGGTGACGACTGGCCCTCGTTTTTGAAACTGCTTGAGGGTCTGCGCGGGGCCGAGGCCGGATGGCCGACCGACATCGCGCAGGCGCGCGACTGGTACGAGCCGCATCTCGACCGTATCCATGAGGATGCCGAGACGCGCAAGGCCGACCTGCTGCAGCTCGAGCAGATCGCCGCCGGCTATCCCAATCGCGAGCGCTTCCTCACGGAACTGACGCTCGACCCGCCGGATGCGACCAGCGACCAGGCGGGTGTGCCCTTGCTTGACGAGGACTATCTGATCCTCTCGACCATCCATTCGGCCAAGGGCCAGGAATGGCGTGCCGTGTTCATGCTCAACGTCGTCGACGGCTGCATCCCATCCGATCTGGGCGTCGGCACCACGCAGGAGATCGAGGAGGAGCGTCGCCTGCTCTATGTCGGCATGACGCGCGCCAAGGATAGTTTGACGCTGATCACCCCGCAGCGGTTCTTCACCGGTGGTCAGCATGCCCAGGGTGATCGCCATGTTTATGCCTCGCGCACGCGGTTTATTCCGGTGACGCTGCTCAAATATTTTGAGACGGCCACATGGCCGATGGTCGGCGCTGCCGCATCCGAACGCAGCGCCAAGCAGATCCGCATCGACGTTGGCGCCCGCATGCGAAGCATGTGGAAATGACAATGGTCAGAGTGCGAGATCGCAACAGGTCGGGATGACGGTGTGCCGTGATGCGCGCAGACAAGGATGAACCAGCGGTTATCGAGGTGACGCCGCCGTCACTATCGCCGGGTGATTCGACGCGTCAGCGCAAGATCATCCATGTGGATATGGATGGTGCGCCGTGAAGGCGCGAGAGAGGTGAAATATGACTTAGACATCATCTCTCAAGCTCGCTGATTTTCGACCGGCGGTTGGAATGCCGTCTCGGCTGTAAGAGCAACAGCCGAAAGGGGGCCGAGAAGCTCGACCGGGCGTCGCCGGTTGGGTGTCATAAGCAGATCGGCCTTAAGTGTACCGGGTGCGGGCCACCAGCCGCAGGCCGGGCTACCACAGTGTCTATGACGAGACAACGAAGTGAGCGCCGGAAGCCTCTGTATTTATCCATACCGCCTCCACTGGTGTGTTGGCACCGGAGGTAACGCGATCCGAAGCGGCAGGGTTCAGTCCATCTCTGCTGCTGGGCACGAACATCGTGCTCGGGACAGGGACGGCTCTCTCAGCCCGTCCTCAGCATCGCCAGGGGTAGAGCTCACCGTCTAACGACACGAAGGTTGGAGATCGGAACACGGGAACTCGGATCGTCTGCCTGGCACGGAACCAGGCTAGCCTCGACGGCAGGAGACGGACGACACCGAGGGCGGAGCTTTCGTAGTAGTCGGAGCGCGGGAAAGCCGCGTGCAGGGCGAAGGGAAGCAGGAAGACGATAGAATTGCACGACGGAGGAGTAATCTGTGGACATGGATTATCAAGCCGACGAGGCTTGGGTACTCAGCGTTCAGCGCAGGCTCTATCAGCAAAGCAAGGCAAATCCCGAAGAAGCGTGGTGCGATCTATGGGGGTGGCTTACAGACGCCCGCATGATCCGTCACGCCTGGCGGCGTGTTTCCACGAATAAAGGAAAACGCTCCGCTGGAGTCGACGGGATCACTGTGGACCGCGTTCGCCAAAGGATCGGTGAGCAAGCATTCCTTGAAGGCATTCGGAAGGAATTGCGCTCTGGCGCATATCGTCCGAGTCCATCAAGGCGAAAGCTCATTCCGAAGGCGGGCAAACCGGGGCAGTTCCGACCCCTGGGCATTCCCACGGTAAAGGATCGCGTCGTCCAAGGCGCGGTCAAAGCAGTTCTCGAGCCAATCTTCGAGGCCCAATTCTGGCCTGTCTCCTACGGGTTTCGGCCCGGAAAGAGCACGCACGGGGCCTTGGAGCATATCCGGCTATCTCTCCAACCGCGCAAGCGGGAAGCGGATAGCCGACGGCACCAAATGCCATACAACTGGATAATCGAGGGCGACATAAAGGGCTGTTTCGACAACATCAACCACCACCACCTCATGGAGAGGCTACGCGCACGCGTGGCCGACCGGCGGGTGACGGGGTTGGTCGGACAGTTCTTGAAGGCTGGCGTTCTGGCCGAGGATCAATTCCTACGTACAGATAACGGCACGCCTCAGGGTGGGATCATCTCCCCGTTGCTGGCCAACATCGCACTGAGCGCGATCGAGGAACGCTACGAGCGATGGACCTATCACCGCACGAAAATCCGGAACCACCGCCTCTGCGACGAGGCGGCGGCGGCACTAAGCGCACGAGGACGGGATCGCCGGCTAGGACGCTGTGTGTTCTTCCCGATCCGATATGCCGATGACTTTGTCGTGTTGGTTTCAGGCTCGAAGGAAGATGCCATCGCGGAGAAGTCCGCACTGGCGGATTACCTTCGGCGGACGACCGGTCTCGAACTGTCACCGGAAAAGACCAGGATCACGGCAGTGACGGAAGGGTTCGAGTTTCTCGGATTTCACGTCGCTATGCGATGGGACAAACGATACGGGTATTTCCCCCGTATCGAGATACCCAAAGCAAAATCCGCTGATCTGCGCCACAAGATAAAGGTCCTCACCAAGGTCAATACGAACTTGGTGCCTCTTGGGCGGAAGCTCGATGAACTGAACTCAATCCTTCGAGGTTGGACTGGCTACTACCGCCACTGCGCCCGAGCCGGGAAAGTGTTTACGGCCATAGACTGGTTCGTGACACGCCGTATCTGGTGCTGGCTTCGCAAGAAGCGCCGAAAAGCTCGGGTACGCGACATCATGCGGTCCTTCGGGCCGAGCCGTCGCCGCCCGACAAGACGCGTCTGGCGAGAGGGTCTCCACGAGCAATATATTCTCGCTTGGACTCCTATCAGTCGCTTTCTGCTTGGCTGGATGAAAACGCCTGCATTTGCCATGTCTTCTGGAGAGCCGGATGCGTAACGAAAGGCGCACGTCCGGTTCGGCGAGAGGCGATGAGAGACCACCCGCTGCGAGGCGGCTAGGCGCTCATCGCCTACTCTACCTTTCTATGCCTCGGTCGAACAACGCGACAATCCCGAGCTTCGCGGCAAACCGGTTGCCGTTGGCGGATCGGCCGCGCGTGGTGTGGTCGCCGCCGCAAGTTACGAAGCCCGCAAGTTCGGCGTTTACTCCGCCATGCCGTCGATCACCGCGAAGCGAAAATGTCCCGACCTGATTTTCGTAAGGCCGCGCTTTGAGGTCTACAGAGAGGTGTCGCAGCAGATCCGCGAGATCTTCGCCGAATATACCCCGCTGATCGAGCCGCTGTCGCTCGATGAGGCCTATCTCGATGTGACGGAAAACCTGAAGGGCATGGAGATCGCCACAGAGATTGCCGAAGAAATCAGGGCGAAGATCAAGGCCGCGACCAGGCTGACGGCGTCGGCCGGCGTCAGCTACAACAAGTTCCTGGCGAAAATGGCGAGCGACCAGCGCAAGCCCAACGGGTTGTTCGTGATCACACCGAGGAACGGTCCGGGCTTCGTCGAGGCACTGCCCGTCAAGAAATTCCACGGCGTCGGCCCGGCGACCGCCGAGCGGATGAAGAAATATGGCATCGAGACGGGGCTCGATCTGAAATCGAAATCCCTGGCGTTTCTGCAGGAGCATTTCGGCAAGTCCGGACCATATTTTTACGGTATCGCGCGCGGCATCGATGAGCGGCAGGTGCGACCCGATCGGGTGCGCAAATCGGTCGGTGCCGAGGACACCTTCGTCGAGGATATCTTCCAGATTGATCAGGCGCGCGCCGAACTGCAGCCGTTGATCGAGAAGGTCTGGCGCCATTGCGAGGCCAACGACATCAGCGGCAAGACGATCACGGTGAAGGTGAAATACTCGGATTTCAGCCAGGCGACACGTAGCAAGACTGTCGCAACGCTCGTGACGGGCGTTTCGGAAATCTTGGAGATCGCGGACCTGCTGCTGTTGTCCGTCTATCCATTCAAACTCGGGGTACGGTTGCTGGGCGTGACGCTGTCGTCGCTGAACGTGCAAGAGGATGAAGACGCCCCGCAACTCGAGCTCGCCATTTAAGACGCGCCGCCGCCGCGATGCCCCGAAAACGAAAAAGCCCGCCGCGGGAGGAGGTGCGGCAGGCTTTCCGAAAAGAACCGAACAGCGACTGGGAGGAGGAGTGCCGCTGTTCCAACAGACGTCCCTGGGAGGAGGAGCGGGCCGTCTGAAGCACGAAGCTCTGCGGGAGGAGGAGCATTGCTTCGACGGAAACGATCATACGCCGATCATCGACCTTTCAAAGGCACAATGCTGCAGTGCAGCTATGCAAGAGGCACATGTCGGAAATGCTGGCTGCAAAGCAAGAACCGGACAGCCTCCGACATTCTGGATACAAAAACGCCCGCGTCATCAGCGGGCGTGGTGCAGTGTTAAGCAGGTACAGTCTGGCGCTCTTAGCGAGCAACCGATGCGCGGGCAACGCTGCGGATATCGGCCCGGTCGATGCCGAGATCCTGCAGTTCGCGGGCAGACATGCGGCCAAGTTCGGTAACGGTCTGACGGAACTTGCGCCAGTTGTTGAAAGAGCGTGCTACGTTCATGATAATCCCCTTTCATGGGGGCTGTCTGACGTCAGCAACCTGTTTGGCTCCGGCGTCGTTTCGATGATTGGAATATAGGCTCTTCAATCGGTTCAAAACAGCGACAATAGCTCACGCCACCTATGCGTCTTATGCACAGGTTCCAGGCATTTCGCTTGGAAGATATGCATATCAGGCCCTGAAGCGGTCGAATGCCGTCAGACGCTTGATCGGTGGATCGGCATCCGGGTAGCGATAGATCTCGGACCGGAGATAGTGAAGCTCCGCGTCCAGCGCCTCTTCATCAATCTCGATCCACCAGGATTTCGGACGCCCATCGCTGCCATCCGACCAGCGATAGAAGCGGGCTTTCAACTGATCCTTCATGTCGAAGGGACTGTTTTCGGCAAAGACGCGGACCCGCGAGCGCTGGCTCGCCGCGTAGAGTTCGGTGAACGCAGTACCGCCAGACCCCGTTTTCTCCTGCGTCAGAACTTCCATCAGGGCAAAACAGTCATCGACAGCACGATGACCATCATGAAAATAGCCCGCCTGCCCGACCAGATAGCCGAGCTTTGTCCCTTCGAAACCTCGCGCCGACCAATCGATTTCCGAATTCGAGCACGCCCAGGCCTTGCCTGAAAAACCTGGCGAGAACGCTTCGCAGAATGGCCGGTCAAAACCGGCATTGTGTGCAATGACGAGATCTGCCGGATCGATTAATGCCCGCAAGGCCTGCATGTCGATCATCTTGCCGGCGACCATCTCGCCTGTAATGCCGGTCAGACGGGTTATGTCGGCGGGAATGGGGATCGTCGGCTGCTGCAACCCGCCGTAGATCCCGGTGACATCTCCAACGTTGCCCTGCTGATCGAACGTAAAGGCGATGGCGCCGATCTCGATGATCTCGTCCTTGCGGTGGTTGAGACCGGTGGTCTCGGTGTCGATGATCACACCGCGCAGAGGATGTTGCGGACGAACAATGGATGCGATCGCCCGGGGTTCGAGCCTCTTCAGGATCCGATAGCGCCCTGTCTCGATCAGGTGTTCAACCATCTCGCCTTCGCTCAAGGTGCCAGGCGGCGATCGTTTTATTGGCTCGCGGTGAGCAGGCACCTCGACAGAGGTTCCTCCCTCTTCCGAAAACATGTCGAACTGTGTCGTCATTCGCTCTCCATGGACCAATCTGCGAAGATGCGCGGCCCGTGCAAAAGCTCGTTCTGCACGGGCTGTCGCGGCCAGCAAACCGGATATAAGGCAATCAGCAAGGCAAATCAGGAGAAAAATGCATGGAAACGACTGAGATCGGCAGCCGCAGCGATTTTGCACTCTGGGCAATCCAGCGCGCGCAGGAAATCGTGACGGCCGAGGGCGCTGCCCTTGCCATGGCTGCTCGCGATATGAACGAAGCGGCACTTGCAACATCTGCAGCCGAACTTGGCAAAGCAATCAGCGATGCGATGCTTGAGGTATTTGACGGGTTGGTGACGGAATAGGCCCGCGACGAACGCAACCCTTGGCCGGGTTTGGGTGCCGGGTTGCCCTCGGCGCGGGCATGTGCTCGGGATGGCAGTGACTGTTACTTTTTCAGATAGCTTTTCTTGCCACGGTCCGACAGGCAATAGTGCCCGCCACGCGGCCCAACGCAGAACAGTCCCGAGCGGCACGCGCAGTCTGCGGACAATGCTGGCGTCATCTTCTGTTGCGCTGAGCCCAAAAGGCCAACACCCCCCATCGTTCCGGAGTAGGATTTCTTGCTGGCGCTGACGGACCCGTCTTTGCAAATGAACGTGTCTCCCTGACAGCGAGCGACGCCGCCCTTGCGGCCGCTGCAGGGCGTGTTCGCGCCGTGCGCGGCAAGCGGTACAAGCATCAGCAGAACTGCAAATAGGCCAAGCATCCACCGTGCGCCGATTGCAAAATGGCGTTGCAGGGCGTGAACTCCTTTTCTTGCCGTCAGCACCATGGTTCGCGCCTGCCGGTCCATGTTCGCGCCATGCCTTCTGTCACCAACTGATTTCCCAGAGACTGCCCGTCCCGCAGGATCACGCGAAGCTTTCGGCCGTACTGGTCCTCGTCTCGGTTCTCGAACGCTGCAAGATCGAAAGCGCCGGCGTTGAGCATCTCGCGCAGCCGTAGCTTGGTGCGTTCCCCAAGAGCCTTCTCCGCCGCGCACTTCGGCTCGCCGATTTCCGGCGCATCGATATCAGCCACCCTGATTTTCGTGCCATCGAGCCAGAAGGTGTTGCCGTCCACGACACAGGTCACGCGCACGGGACCGCTGCAGAGGCTGAATTGCGTCGAGATACCCTTGCCACTCGCAGTGGCAGGCATCAGGCTGTAGGCGCCAAAACCGAGACCGCCCATCACCGCGAGCCCAACTGCTGCGATTTCGGCAGGCTTTACGCGCCAACCCAACTTTTTCGCTGTCTGAAATTTCACAATCCTGGTCATGGTCGCCCCCTGTTCAGGTTGTAGGGCATGCAGCTTTAGGATGCGTTACCACGCATCCCCTGACCGATTCGCTCAGCGTCTCGCAGCCGACGACAACTGGTGCGTTGCTTGGCCCATCATTCGGGACGTTGGTTCGTGGATTTGCCCGCCTCCATCTCTGAAACGGAGCCCGTCCCCACCAACACCGCAATGACCAGCGGTCACACTTTAACCGCACGCCGAGTGAAAATTATCTTCGGGTACCGGAACCAGGTATGGGGCAAGGCCGACGCCAGACCCGTGTTCAAGCAGACGAAGGACAGCGTGAGGGACAGATGTCAGCTGAGGTCAGACGAAGAGCTGCGGAGAATGCATTTCAAAGAGCGCGGGAGGCAGGGCACGCCGTCGAACAGGACGACCGTTTCCATGCTTGGATCGAGGAGTGGATTGCCGGCCAGATCGAGATGCCGGAGGTTAGCAAGCGCTACCGCTCCCTCCTCACTGAACGATCTGCCGTGCGTCGAGCCGTAGCCGCTGCACCTAACGCAGAAAACATCCAGGATCCGGGCCGACCAGAAGCCGAACAGCCATTTGACCTCGAAACCGAGATTAAGCTGATGATGGACGAGGACGAGAGAACGCCGAAGGATTGAGTTCCTCCGGTCAAGATACTTGGCGGCTATGTTCGAAGCGCACCACCGCCTCAGCCCCTCGTTCCGCGAAGGGCTGACGGATGGATGCTGGCAACTGTCGGTCGAGCTGCGGCCGCAAGTTCAGTCGTCACCGAGGGCAACAATCCTCGAACAGGACCACATGTCAAGGCTATCGGGTCGGTGACCACAAAGGATTTGAGCCATGTCGCGCATGGCGTCCAGCCTACGTCTCTTGAAGTCGGTTATGTGTGCGTCTGTTCCGCGACGAGTGCATCGACGAGGCCGACTTGAGACCGTACGCCGCGCTGGTACGCGGAAATCAGGATCCTTGCTTCGTTTTCCGCTCTGCTCCGGGGCATGTTGTTTTGGCAGCACTAGGCATCGAGAACGGTTTGCAGCAGCGGGATATCTTCCGGTGGTATGGCGGCCGTAAAATGTTGCATCGTTATCTCCCAAGAACGACAACATCAAAGCTGCATCGATCGCCTCCCGCGATCTGAGCATTGCAATTTTAGTCAAATTCCCGCCCCTGCAAAACACCGATTGAGACACGGCGCATTTCGAGGATGACCCCATTGCGCGCGGGAAATCTCGCGAAAAAAATGGCGCCGCCGCCCGCTAGTAAATCTCAGCCAACGCGGTAAATTGCCCGCGCCCTCTTAGGGTTGCCCGGGTGGAAAGGTTTCAAATGCAGGTATTGGTTCGCGACAACAATGTTGATCAGGCGCTTCGCGCGCTGAAGAAGAAGATGCAGCGTGAAGGCATCTTTCGCGAAATGCGGATGCGGGAAGCCTATGAGAAACCGTCCGTGAAGAAAGCGCGCCAGAAGTCGGAGGCGATCAGCCGCCAGCGCAAGCTTGCTCGAAAGCAGCTGCAGCGGGAAGGCCTCTTGGCGGCGCCAAAGAAGAAGCCGCGCGTGTAAGTAGGCCTCTTTGGCGATTATCATCACTTGCTGTGGGTTTGACGACGCCGTTTCGGGAACTGTTGTTCACGAACCCTATCTCGCATCCCGTTTTTTAGGCGTCCCATGCCCGTGTTTTTCAGAACTCCCATTACCGACGGCACTGCGTTCGAGATGATTGAGGAGCGGTTGTCCAGCGGAAGCGATTTCGACGGGTACTTCAACGTGTTCGGCGCGGACGACGAGCTTACCGTCTCCTGGACCCCCGCTATGAGCTCTGCAGAGTGCAAAGAGCAAGTGACAGATGCCCTGCGGTCGACTTGGCAGAAGGCACGGTTTTGGTTGGTCTACCAGCGCAGCGACAGCCGCAACGATCTCGGAATCAATGAAATCAGAAACGCCGCAATCAGGTTAAGCCGCAGTTATCTGGAAACCGCAGTCGTCACCCTCTGCCTGCTCGGGCGTATCGACAACAAAAGCGATCTTGAGCTGATCTTTCTGTGCTTCCGAGACGAGACCGAGCGTCGCAATTTTCGCGTCCGGTATGAAGGCAAGTTCGTGCCCGATACATATCCTGCTCTTGTCCTTCACCCACGGCCCGAAAATGAAATCAGCCAGGAACTCTTCGTTATCTGCGCAAACCAGCGCATAGACCGCCTCAGATGGTCTTGGTGGGAGCCTTTGATGAGATAGCTACTGCCAAATTTGCGAGTTGCGCGGAATGCGGGTCCTTGGCTAGTTTTCCCGCATGACAAACGATCCTACACGAAATCACCGCATCGCCCACGATCATGCAGCCGGCGTGCCTCCCGCAACTCTGGCTGAGCAATACAGCCTCCATCCCGAAACTGTGGGCACCATTGTCCGAAAGATGAAGCCCTTGCTCAGATTACAGCAGGGCCGGCCCATCGCGGACGGCATGTCGCTACCCGTGGCCGTCACGATCGAACAAGCGATCGGCATTTGGCCGGCACCGGAGCACGCCGCCGAAATCGCGGAAAGATGACACGACATTATGCGCGCGCCTGGCAAAATGCGGATAGTGTTGGGGGAGTTGGATGCGTGGCTGGCGTCACTCTGAAGTCGGCAAGCTGCAGGTGTTACCTCAGTCCAGCCGGATGAGATCTTGACGCGATCGCAACTGCTCCAATCGGGTGGCGCCGAATTCCCTCGCTTCCGTTTCAGTTCGGAACGAGCGATTCTCGCTGTGCGCGCCGTTATAGATAGTGACTACCCAAGCATTCTTCAAATAGCTGATGTCTAATCTGAGTGTTTGTCGTTGCATAGAGATCATGGCCGCAACCTTTTGCTTCGGAACACTTACAAACTACGCGGGAATTGTAACGAAACAATTACCCGCATTGAGTAAGTGAATGAGAGATAAAATAAAGCCTCTTTCAGTAGTAAGAGTCGGGGGCATCGTCCCCTGTTGTGACGGGTCCGTGAGATCGGCCGCTGCCGGCCTTTTCTTTGGGCTTGCTATGGATTGACTCTGTCGCTGTGCTCAACGACGCTCCGTCGCCATGACCACAGTCTCCACAAGCCGCTATGACCTTCGTAAAGACGCCGACGGCTCCTGGGCTGTTTATGACATTTTCACCGGTCAAACGG
>UCML01000046.1:0-19891 GCA_900473675.1 Hyphomicrobiales bacterium
TAAAACTTGGGGGCAAGGTCAAAGCCAGTAAATTCAGGGCAGGGATGTTCAGACGTATGTGGCGAACAGCATTCTGCCCCTAACCAGCGCGACATACATCTTTCGGCTTAGCTCTCGTGGATACCGGGCACCCCAATCGATCCAATGCGCAGGGGTATGAGCCATTCGATCATATGGACGGGTGCGGGAATATGCTGCTGAAGTGATCCTCGCCATTCGAGAAAGATTGTTATTCGTCTCGATGACGCTGTCCAATGGCCAAGCAGGTTGGAGTGCAACGGGTCATGAGAGTTTCGGCCAGATTGCATGTCAATTCGCCCCGTTCCCGTCTCTTGACGAACGGGCCTGGCCGTTCCGTTTCGCCAGCCCTGGAAGGGGGCTTGCCAGCGACCGTGCAGCGAAAGCCGCTTTCGTGGCTTGTCGTCGCCTTTTTGATTTGCGTGTTCATTCCGTGGCTATGGACGATAGGACCGCTGCTGCTGCTTCCATACCGCCTGGTATTGCTTGTCGGTTTTCTGCCTTGCATGTTCCTGTGGCTTGCTGGAAAGGCCGGCAAGATCCGGGCACCCGATGTCCTGATCCTTCTTTATTGCCTGTGGTGTACCATCAGCCTCTTTGTCGTGCATGGCGTACAGACCGGCCTTCAATCCGGCGGCATAATCGTCGTGGAAACCGCCGGGGCATATTTTTTCGGACGATGTTTCATTCGCGGTCCGGAACAGTTTTACGCCATGACGCGGCTCCTGTTCGTGATCGTCGCCATCATGCTTCCGTTTGCGCTGTTGGAGGCCGTGACGAACACCAATATTATACTGGGATTGTTCTCAAAGGTTTTCCCCACGCATGTCGAAGCCGTCAAGGAGGCCCGATGGGGATTGCGGCGGGTGCAAGGCGTCTTTGAGCATCCAATCCTCTTCGGCGTGTCCTGTGGCGCCATCCTCGCGCTTGTGCACATGGTGCTCGGCGGGGGTAAATCTGTTGCGAAACGATGGTCTGCTACTCTTGTCGTGTTTACCGCGGCTTTCCTGTCTCTGTCCTCCGGACCGATCACCGCGCTTCTCGCCCAGGTATCACTTGTTTTCTGGAACTGGCTGCTGGCCAACGATGCCAGGCGCTGGCGGTATTTGTGGACAATTGCCCTGTCGTTTTACACTTTCATTGCCGTTGCATCCAATCAGTCGGTTTTTGAATTTCTGCTCACCAATTTTTCCTTCGAGCCGGCGTCGGCATATTACCGTGTCATCATATGGCGGTTCGGATCCGAATCTGCGCTGAATCATCCCTTTTTTGGTGTTGGCTTCGGCAGATGGGACCGGCCTTCCTGGATGCCTCCCAGCATTGATATGTTCTGGCTCTATCACGCAATATTGTTTGGCATCCCGGCAGCCGCCTTCATGATGGGCGGGTTCCTGACCATCTATATGTCCATCGCGTTCCGAAAGGAAACTGACGAACAACGCCTGCGCTATCGGACCGCTTACCTGATCGTGATGACGGGGTATTTTCTTGTCGGATGGACGGTCCACTTCTGGAATGCGACCTATGTACTTTTCCTGTTCCTTCTCGGCAGCGGCAGTTGGCTTCTTGATGGCGGGCAAAACCCAGGCCCCTCTAGGCAGAGGGCGCTCGACCGGCCTTCGCGCCCACGCGTGAGCGCGAAGGCGGTGACGCCGCGCACCGTATCGCCGCCGAAAAGACGATGAATTGCCAAGTGGCGGTTTTCAGCGAATAGCCGGTTCGTTCGAAGAAATTACATTCACGCCGTCGACCGGACGTTTCGATCGCCCGGGCAAGCCAAGAATGGCCGATAGATATATCGGTGCAGTTCTCACGGTTCGCGGATAGCGACGTCCAGGCCACGCAGGAGTGGATAAAGGAAGTAGGAAATCACGGTTCGACGTCCTACCTTGATCTCGGCGGACACCGTCATTCCGGGCAGGAGCCTTATAGGCTCCTTGGAGGCACCTAACCGAGGATCGGCAATCAAAATGCGCGCCTTGAAGAACGGAACTGTGGGTTGGCCGGCCGCCACACCCTCTTGGGTAGGGGTGAATGCGTCACGACTGATGGTCCTCAGCGTGCCGGAAGCAGTGCCATATTTCTGGAAGGGATAGGCATCGAACTTGATCCTCGCCTCCTCGTTGACTGCGACGCGACCGATATCGCTCGAGCCGATCGAGACCTCCGCTTCCAGCGGTACATTGAGCGGCACCAGCGTGACAACCGGCTCCGCCTCGCGCACCACCGAGCCGATGGAACGCTGTGCGAGATCTAGGACGACCGCATCAGCGGGCGCCGTCAGCGTGACCATGTTGCGGCGCAATTGCATCTTCTTCAGCTCTTCGCCGGCCGTGTCGCGCTGGTTGCGCAGTTCGACGAGTTGCTCCATCGAAGCGCGCCGGAAGTCCTCGATGAAAGCTTGCCGATCGGCGGTCAGCTTCGCGAGGGAATGTTCGGCTTCAGCCGCCTTGCCACGCAGCGCCGAGATGTCTGAATCGACATCGAGGCGTGCATCGCGTGAACCAAGGAAAGCCACGAGAGAGCCAGTGTCATTCTTGAAAAGTGTCTGGCGCGCGTTTTCTATCAGAATCAGGTTCTCGCGCCGGCTGGTGAGCACCGCCTCCTGATCCTTGCCCGCCGCAATTGCCGCTGCCTGACCTGCAATCTGTTGCCCGAAATTCTGAAGCTGGGCCACGTAGAAGGCGCGGCGTTGTTCAAAGAGCCGCACCTGCAGCAACTCGTCCGAAGAGTTGCCGGCCAGCTTCGTGTAGTCGGTGCCGTCAAGCTCTGCTTCAATCCGTTTCACCTGCGCGTCAAGCGCTACGAATTTCGCGTGTTGTTGATCGACATCCGACTGGCTGAACGTGGCATCGAGCGTGGCAAGTGTCTGTCCGGCACGAACCTCCTGGCCGACCGTAACATTGATCGTGCGGACAATCGAGGTTTCGAGTGGTTGAACGACGATGGTCGGCTGTGTCGTGATCAGCTTGCCCTGAGCAATGACGACCTCGTCGATCTTGGAGACCGAGGCCCAGAAAACGGCGATGCCGATGAGGGCCGTCACCCCATAGAGCGTCAAGCGGGCGATCCTCGGCGGCACGCGCTCTTCCAACTCCACCGCGTCCGACTGGAACTCGGCGATGACGGGCGGCAAAACGTGTTTTACGATCAGTGCGGTCCCGGGCTTTGTTATCGGAACGGGCAGATTCTTGTGAACATTTTCCGGACGAGCGTTCATGCGGATTGCCTCGTTTGCTGCGACCACAGGTGGCGATAGGTTATGCAGCGCGAAACAAGCTGATCATGACGGCCGATATCGGCGATCTTGCCGCGGTCCACCACAAGGATTGCATCGGCATCGACCAGCTGGGACAGACGATGGGAAACGATAATGACCGTGCGCCCGTCGGCGATTTTGCTCAGGTTCTGCCGCAGAATGGCCTCGCTGTCAGGGTCGAGCGCACTGGTTGCCTCGTCGAGAATGAGCAGTTTCGGATTGGTGATCAGCGCGCGGGCAATGGCCAGACGCTGCTTCTGGCCGCCGGAAAGGTTCGAAGCGTTCTCCTCCAGCATGGATTCAAAGCCGCGTGGCAGCCGCTCGATGAATTCTTCGGCGCCGGCGATACGCGCGACTGCGATAACCTCCTCGATGCTTGCATCGGGTTTTGCGGCTGCAATATTGTCGCGAACCGAGCCCCGGAACAGGAAATTGTCCTGCAGCACGACGCCGATGCTCGACCGCAGATGGACAAGGTCGATTTCCCGGCTGTCATAGCCATCGACCCGCACGAGCCCCTGCTGGTTCTGGTAAAGCCCCTGGATCAGTCGGGTCACGGTGGTTTTGCCCGATCCGCTCTTGCCGACGATGCCGAAGACGGAGCCTGCGGGAACCGTGAAGGAGACGTCGTCGAGCGCGGGCGGGCCGTCCGGACCATAGCGGAATGTGACCTTGTCGAATTCGATGCGACCCTTGAGCTGTGGTCTGATGCCCCGCCCGCGGCCGAACTGCTCGGGGCGCTGGTTCATGATTTCGCCAAGCATGCGAACAGAAAGCGCCACTTCCTGATATTCATGCACCATGGTGACGATCTGGACGAGCGGCCCGGAGACCCTTCCGGCCAACATGTTGAACGCTACCAGCGCGCCGATCGTCATCGAGCCGCTGAACACGTCGAGTGCGCCGAGGCCAATGATGGCGACGCTCATCAGCTTTTCCAGGAGCCCCGTCAAAGCCTGGGCGACGGTGGAGATTTTATCGACGCGGAATCGCACGGAAATCGCTTGCGCGGAACTGTTGTCCCAGACCTGGCGCTGACGCGGCTCGAGAGCGAGCGACTTGACGGTGCGCATTCCGTGGACGGTTTCGACCAGCAGAGCCTGCCGCTCGCCTTCGGCTTGATAAAGGGCCTGGAGCCGCCTCTGGAAAGGGCCTACCAGCACCATGACGACGAGGCCGACGAGTGCGGCAAAGCCCAACACGACGAAGGTGAGCTTGACGCTGTAGAGAACCAGGATCGGGACGAATACCAAAAGCGACAGCGCGTCCAGAAGGGTGAGGAAGAGCCGGCCCGTCAGAAATTCGCGGATACGTCCGGTTTGTTGCATGTGCTTCACGAGAACGCCGGCAGATGCCTGCTCGAAGAGTGCGATCGGCAGATTGAGGAGGTGCCCGAAGGTGCGCGTCGCCACCCGGATATCGATCTTGTTGGTCGCGTATAGCAAGAGGTAGCGTCGCAGGAAGGTAAAGATAGCGTCGAAGACGAGCGCGATGGCGATGCCGACGGTTAGAACTGCGAGTGTCGCGTAGCTCTGGTGAACGAGCACCTTGTCGATAACAAGCTGGAAGAAGATCGGCGTGGCAAGTCCAAGCCCGTAGAGGACGAAGGCGGCCAGCGCGACGTCACGAAGGAGACTGCGTTGGCGCACGATTTCCGGCACGAACCAGCGAAAGCCGAACGGCCGGTCATCGTCGGTAGAACGATAGTTGCGTTTTACCAGCACCACCGATCCGCGCCAGCATCTGGAAAATTGCTCTTGGTTCAGCAGGATGAATTCCGGGCGCTGTGCCAGCGGGTCAAGAACCCGGATCATCTCGTCCTCGCCGCTGCCCGTGGCGCCGGCGATGACGACCCAGTTACCGTTTTCAAGTTCGGCAAGCACCGGGTAGGCATCGCCCATTTGAAACAGCGCGCGCCAGGTAAGCTGCAGGTTTCTCGCACGCAGGCCAGCGTCCTTCGCCATTCGAAGAAGTTGCCGGGTGGCGACCGGTTCGTCGCCCACTGCATAGTCGTGCAGCAACCTTTCCGGTGACAGATCGACGCCATGGTGGCGGCCGACCAAAGCCAGACATTGCAGATTGGTATGCGGAAATGTGCTCATGGCCCCACCTGAGACATCGCTGCCTTTTCGCTCAGTTGAAATTCGGCGATACATTTACCGGCGTCTGAGCCTGTGGCGCCGCATCGCCCGCCGGAAGTGTCTGGATGTCGCCTATGCGACGTACCGCGCCTGCCTCGACCAGGCCGCCGAGCGCCTTTTGCATGAGATCCACGGCATTGGCGAAGGCGTCCACCGGCATGATGATCCGCTGACGAAACACTGGTCTCGGATTGTTGTTCGCGTCGCGCTCGGTGGCGGAGAGAGACATGAGGTCGATCCGGACGATCGTTCCTGTGACGGTGATTTCGCCGATACCGTCGGCATAGAGTTCATTGGTCATTGTCTTCTCCATGGTTGATGATCGAGGTTTGTCATGCGGCGTGCACATGCTCCCAGGGTGGGAATGGATCGCGTAGATTGCGCGCAAGCTGCGGATCGAAGCCGCTGTCGTGCCCGATGAGACAGCCGTCGAGTGCTTCGCGAATAGCATCTTCGGCAAGATCCGCGCCGATGAAGACCAACTCCTGCCTGCGGTCGCCCCAGACGGCGCTCCAGTGCCGATCCAGCAGCAAACGGAACTGGGGGTGACGGGGCCAGTGTGCCCGCGGGACGGTGACCCACCACAGGCCTTTCGCCTCCGTGCGGCGCTGCACGCCGGCTATTGACAGCAGTCCGATCCACTCAGGTCGGGTGGCCAGCCAGAAATGACCTTTCGCGCGGATGAGGCCCGGCCATTCCTTCGCAAGGAAATCCTCGAGTTTGGAAGGGTCGAAGGGGCGGCGTGCCCGATAGACGAAACTCCTAATGCCGTACTCTTCCGTTTCAGGCACGTGATCGCCCCAGCCATACAGCTCCTTGTGCCAGAGCGGATGCCTGGCTGATTTCGTCTCGCTGAAAAGGCCGGTATCGAGGATCTCGGAGAGTGGAAGCTCGCCGAAGTCCGTTTCGATGACGCGCGCATCGGGATTGAGCGCGGCGACGATCCCGCGCAGCGTCTCGCGCGTTTCGGCCGTCACCTCGGATATCTTGTTGATGACGACGACATCGGCGAATTCGATCTGCTCGACAAGAAGATCGACCAGCGTCCGCTTGTCGTCATCGTCGCGTGCCTCGCCGCGATCACTCAGCAAATCGGTGCTGGAATAGTCCGAAAGCAGATTGGCTGCGTCGACGACCGAAACCATCGTATCGAGCCTGGCAATATCGCAGAGGGCGGCACCCGCTTCATCCCGGAAAGAAAATGTCGCGGCAATCGGCAAGGGTTCGGCGATGCCCGTCGCTTCGATCAGGAGGTAGTCGAAACGTTCCTCCGCCGCGAGCCGGCGGACTTCGCCAAGCAGGTCGTCGCGGAGTGTGCAGCATATACATCCGTTGCTAAGCTCGACCAGTGTTTCGTCCGTGCGCGACAGATCGGCGCCGCCATTGCGAACGAGATCCGCATCGATGTTGATCTCGCTCATGTCGTTGACGAGGACTGCGACACGCAGGCGATCGCGATTGCGCAGGACGTGGTTCAGTATTGTCGTCTTACCCGCGCCAAGAAAGCCAGCCAGCACTGTTACAGGGAGCCGTTTATCGCTTGTCATCCACGCCCCCATATCGTCTCCCTATGCCGCCAATTGTTTGAACGCCACGTCCACATAATAGTTCGTACTGTTGTAGGTGTTCGTCGGGAACAACCCGCTTGTTCCGTATGCGTAGACGCCGTTGCCGCCGCTGAGCGCCGACGAAAGTGCGTGCAGGTTGCCGTTGGTGATCTCGGAGCTGAAGAAATTGCTCGTTGCGGAGTAATTGCCGTTGGTGCTGTACGAGACGACGTAGGTGGTGTTCGCCTGGATCGCGACTTGCTGGGTCAGATTGACCGATTGCCAGCCGCTGGCGCTCTCGCCGGTGAAGGTCGCGCTTGCCAGCAGCGTGCCGGTCGACGACCAGAGATATCCGGTGTGCGAACCGGTGTTGTTGGCGCCCTTGTAGAAGCGGATACCGGTGATCCAGCCTGCCGCGTCGGCCTGGAACTTCATGCCGAGGTTGACCCGATTGTTATCGTTGACCGAGACGATCGTCGGTGTGCTGTTCGCAGCAAAGACGCTCTGTGTGGTTGCTGGCGGGTTGACCGTCAGGTTGACGGTGGCCGATGACGTTCCTCCGCGACCGTCGGACAGGCTGTAGGTAAAGCTTGCAGTGCCGGTGTAGCCCGTTGTCGGAGTGAACGTGACCATGTTGGTCTGGGCGTTGAAATTCACCGAACCGTTGACCGCGCCGCTGGCACCCGTGATCGTAAGTGTGTCGCCGTCAGCATCCGTGTCGTTGGCAAGGAGGGAGGATGCGGCGATCGTCAAGGCCGTGTTCTGGACGGTGGTGAAGCCGTTGTCGTTGACGGCGACCGGCACGGTATTCGTGGCGGTTGACTGCTGGTAGAGCACATCGACCCAGTAATTCGAGGCGCTATAGGTTGATGACGGGAACAGGCTGTTCGCCCCGTAGGCGTAGACGCCATTGCCGCCGCTCGTGCCGCTGGATGGCGCGGTGAGCCCGCCATTGGTGCGGCTGCTGGAGAAGTAATTCGCGGTTACCACATAGTTGCCGTTGGAATGATAGCTGGCGACATAGGTCGTGCCGGCCGCGATGGTGAGCGGCTGGGCGAAAGTCACCGTTTGCCAGCCACTGGCGCTTTCGCTGGTAAAGGTGGCGGTGGCGAGCCGGGTGCCGGTGCTGCTCCAGATGGAGCCAGTGTGGGTCCCAGTGTCCTGGGCGCCCTTGTAGTAGCGCATGCCGGTGATCGTGCCGCCGACAGATGCGACGAACTTCATGCCGAGTTCAACGGCGTTCGGGTCGTTGGAAACGGAGGCCGGCGTATCCGACAGGCTGAACAGGCTCGTTGACGTCGATGGCGGGGTGACCGTCAGGTTGACGGTGGCCGATGCCGTTCCGCCGCGTCCGTCGGACAGGCTGTAGGTAAAGCTCGCGGTGCCGGTGTAGCCTGTTGTCGGAGTGAACGTGATCATGTTGGTCTGGCTGTTGAAATTCACCGAACCGTTGACCGCGCCACTGGCGCCCGTGATGGTGAGTGCATCGCCATCCGCATCCGTGTCGTTGGCAAGGAGGGTAGATGCGGCGATCGTCAAGGCCGTGTTCTGGACGGTGGCGTACCCGGTGTCGTTGACGGCGACCGGCACGGTATTCGTGGCGGTTGACTGCTGGTAGAGCACATCGACCCAGTAATTCGACGCATTGTAGGTGGATGACGGGAACAGGCTGTTCGTCCCGTAGGCGTAGACGCCGTTGCCGCCGCTTGTGCCGCTGGAGGGCGCAGTGAGCCCGCCATTGGTGCGGCTACTGGAGAAGTAATTCGCGGTTACGACATAATTGCCGTTGGAATGATAGCTGGCGACATAGGTCGTGCCGGCGGCGATGGTAAGCGGCTGGGCGAAGGTCACCGTTTGCCAGCCACTGGCGCTTTCACTGGTGAAGGTGGCGGTGGCGAGCCGGGTGCCTGTGCTGCTCCAGATGGAGCCCGTGTGTGTCCCGGTATCCTGGGCGCCCTTGTAGTAGCGCATGCCGGTGATCGTGCCACCCGCGGAGGCGACGAACTTCATGCCGAGTTCAACGGCGTTCGGGTCGTTGGAAACGGAGGCCGGCGTATCCGACAAGCTGAACAGGCTCGTTGCTGTCGATGGCGGGGTGACCGTCAGGTTGACGGTGGCAGAGGCCGTTCCTCCGCGTCCGTCGGACAGGCTGTAGGTAAAGCTGGCGGTGCCGGTGTAGCCGGCCGTGGGGTTGAAGGTAATTGTGTTGGTCTGGCTGTTGAAAGCAACCGAACCGTTGACCGCGCCGCTGGCACCGGTGATGGTGAGCGCGTCGCCATTCGGATCGGTGTCGTTGGCAAGGAGCGAGGATGCGGCGATCGTCAAGGCCGTGTTCTGGACGGTGGTGAAGCCGTTGTCGTTGACGCCGACAGGTGCGCCATTCACCGTCGAGGGGTTGAACACGACGTCCACCCAGTAGTTCTCACCGTTGAAGCTGTTGCCGGGGAATATCGAGTTATTGCCGTAGGCATAGACACCGCCGTTCTGGGCAACACTCAGCGCACCCTTGCTATAGGCGGAATTGAAATATCCCTCGCTGGAGGAATAGTAGCCTTTGGTATGGTAGGAGGCGACATAGGTCGTTCCAGCCGCAATCTGAATCGCACTGGAGAACGTCACCGTCTGCCATCCCGAAATCGACTCTCCTGTCGATATGCCGGTTGCAAGAAGCGTTCCGTTGGCTGTCCAGAGACTGACCTTGTGCTCGCCGATATTGTAGAAACCCTTGTAGAAGCGAATTCCTTGTACGGAGCCGGCCGTGTTCGCCTGGAAGCGGACGCCCAGTTCCACGCCGTCTCGATCGAGCGTGGTTTCTTCAACCGGTTTCGTGGCCATCGTCCAGAGGCTGGAGGTCGAGGGCAGGTTGATTGTCACCTGTTTGCCGGTCGATGGCGTCTCGAGGTTGACGCTGTCATCGACGGCGCGTGACATGATCGTGTAGTTTCCGCTCGCCTGCACGACCCAGTTATAGCTCCAGCTTTCCCTGCCGGTCGCCTTGAACCAGTGGCTGCCGCCGTCGGTGGAGACCTCGATGCCGGCGATGATGCCGCCGCCGGTATCCTGTGCCGTTCCGGTGACGGTGACGTGCTGGCCTTCGATGAAAGTCGCACCGACATTTGGAGAGGTGATCGTCGAGGTCGGCTTGATGTGATCGGGTGATTGCGTCGCCAGGATCAGGCTGGCATCGATCGTCGTGGGCTGAATGCCCATGTCGGCGAACATGTTGATCATCGCCTGCTGGACATTGCGATCGGTCGGCGTTGCTGGCCCGTCATGCTGCGCGTTCAGCCCCCAGGACCAGAACACCGTGCCGGCTCCGAAGACGAGTGCGCCGCTCTCGGCCCGGTACATGGTCAGGCTGTGTGTTGCATCGGCGCTGCCGACGGTGACACCGTAGTCGCGGAGATAAGTATCGACCGAGACGTTCGACAGAGAAAGATTGACCAGCCCGGCCGGCCTGAAACCGTTTTCGACGTCGGAATCCCATTCGTAGCCGAGAAGATTCTTGACGAGGTCGAAACTTTGACCCGGCAAAATGTTCGCTACGTCCGTATTGCGCCAGAAGCGAAGATTGGAAAAGTCGTAAGGGACGGAGATCGCGTCCTGACGGTAGCTATCGACCGAGAACATGGTGCCCGTCAGTGCATTTTCCGGCTTCTGCCCAGGGTCCGCATAGCGCGGATCGCGCCAGGTGCCCGTTCCGATGTTGCTTGGATCGGTACTGGTGCCCCAGGTTTCCTTGTAGCAGACCATGGTGCGATACGCCGTACCGCTGCCGTCGATGCTGTTTTCCCAGCGAACCTTCCAATAGCATTCGTTGCCGCTCCAGAATGCGAGGTTGACCCCCGCATCACGCGCCGCCTCGACATTGGTTCGCTGTTCGGCCGACCAATATTCGTCATGCCCGACGGAAAGGAAGGCCTGGTGATTGAGCAGTTGGCTACCGTTTCGCGCGGAGTCGACGCCGGAAATGTAGGAGACGTCATAGCCGTTCTGCTCCAGCCACTGGATCGCGGAATGCTCGACGCCGAAGACGTAATCGTGCGTGCCGCCGATGGGGCTGGTGTTGGTGACGATCGGGCGATTGTAGCTAATCGCGGAGGCACGGCCGATAGCGTTGACGCCGCAACTGCAATTTGGCGGCAGGTAGCCGATCATATCGTTGGGATCGACCGGAACCTCGCCGAAATAGAGGCTGGCACCGCCCCAGGCGTTGTATGCCTGCCAAGTCGTGTCGGACGTCTGGAAGACGATATTGCTGGTGGAGCCGTCGTCGCGAACAATGAAGGGGACAATGCTCTCGCCTGCAGTGCCGTCCTGGCGCACCAGTTTTGCGAAATAGACGCCCGAAACGGCATCCTGAGGAATTGCCCAGCTGGCTGAAACCGCCCAGTTGCCGGCATCGATCAGCCCAAGGGACATGTCGACGATGGGATGCGGCTGCACCTGCGCCGTGGTCAGCGATTTGTTGATCGTCGCAACCTTGCGGGCGCCGTCGCCGCCGTAATAGCCCATCCGGTAGATATCGAGGCGATAGTTCTTGGAATTGGTCGCGATCTTGAAGTCTACAGTCTGTCCTATGTTGGTGCTGATTTGCGTCGCGAACCCTTGAATATTGCCGTCGCCGTCGCCGTCAATGCTCCATTCGCTGCGCGGATTGCCCTGCTTCATGTTTTCGAGGGCGATCTTGTTGGGGGTAGTAGCCTCGGCAACGTCCGCCGTTGCCACTTTATCGACTTCAGCAGCAATTTTCGCAACAACGGGAGGAGTTGCAGAGATCGATGACAGAGCATCGGACTGAAAGCCCATTGCGCGGCCAATCGGCGCGAGCGGAAGGGAGCCGCCCTCCGTGGAGGAGGTGTTTGCCGAAAGCACCAGAGAAGCCTCCCTGGCGTCAATCGTATCGGTATTTTCCGACGGAGCGAGATCAAGGGTCGATGATCGCGTGCTGAGCGAGGACACTTCCTTGGTCATGCCGGGTGGTGTGTCCCCGGAGAGTGTGGTGCCAGCGCTCGGCGACAAATCTGCCGACGGGCGATATACGACCGTGACGACATGGTGGGACGGCGCAGTGACCGCCTTTGATGAAACCGAGGTCCAAGCGGTCAGCGGGCTGTAGACGCTGGTCGCTCCACCGGACACACTCAAATACTGATCGCTCTTGATATGAATCCTAAGCATACGGCACCGCCCCGTTTGAGACTGATTGACGAAGTCCCCAGACCACCCATCTTGCCAATTTTCTCGCCTCCGCGAACCACACCAATCGGTGGTACACGCTACCGTGGGGTCATCCACCGATGTGATTAGGCCCGGTCAACTTAACAACGAAGGTCACGATAGGTCCGCACGATGGGGCAAGCGGCCTGGAGGAAAGCGATGACGTACCGGCGCGCGCAGGACGGTCACATCCTGATGCCGGGCGCGGGTATTTATCCGGTTATTTCAGTTGCGAGCGAAGTTGCAGCCCGGCTTCACCAGGTGAAACCTGCGTAGCCAACGGCGGCAATCGCGAGCAAAGCCGTGATGATCTGCCAGCGTGAACGAGGCCTATCCGTGTTTGGATCACCGATGTTGCCCTGATACCCAAACGCACGGTGATCGTCCGCAAGCGCGGAATTCAGGTAGTCATCCCTGTTGGCGTTGATGGCGGTCTCCTTCCACGACTGACATCTGGCTCCAGCGTTGCGGTTCCAGATGGACGGCGATTGACGATCAGGGTAGCCCGGAACACGGATCGATCCAGCTATCACTTTGGTGGTGGTAGAGGGGATACCCCACACCTCGACAGCTTCGACGGCGCAGGCTCCGGTCGCCTTAGTTCAGCGATTGCGAGCAGCCGAAATGGACCTCGGCAATGTCGGCTATGTATTTGCCGATCGGCAGCGCCGAGGTGGCTGCAGGCGATGGTGCGTTGAGCACATGAACCGTGCGTGCCGTCCGTTCGATCAGAAAATCATGCAGCAGGCGACCATCGCGGCTGACCGCCTGGGCGCGGATGCCAGCCGGATGCGGATGCAGGTCCGCCAGTTCCAACTCCGGGCAATAACGCCGGCACAAGGCGAGGTAGCGGCGGCGGCTGAGCGAGTTGGCCATCTCGCCCAGTCCGTACCTCATGTTGTTTGCCATGACGCGGCGAAAGCCGGGAAAGCGAACCATCTCCCAGAGATCCTTGGGATCGACGTCGCCGAAGCTGTATCCGTTGCGGGCAAATGCGAGCACCGCGTTGGGCCCGACCGTCACGAACCCGCCGATCATCGGCGTCAGATGCACGCCGAGGAACGGCAATGAGGGTTCCGGAATGGGGTAGATGAGATGGTCAACGATGCGGTTCTTGTCGGTGCCAAGGCGAAAATATTCACCGCGGAAGGGGACAATGGCAATATCCTTGGCAAGGCCGCACATCCGCGCGAGGCGGTCGGCGTTGACACCAGCGCAGGCGATGACATGCCGGGCGCTGAGCAGCATGCCTGTGTCGAGGGTGATCTCGACACCGTCGGCCTGTTCGTCGATCCGGGACACTTCAACATCGGTCATGATCGTGCCATCGGCTTCGATAAGGAGCGCACCCATGCACCGCGTCACTTCGCCATAATCAACGATGCCCGAGGCCGGAATAAAGAGTGCCGCAAGACCGGCAATATGCGGTTCGCGTTCGGTCAATTCACTCTTGCTGATCCGGTAAACTTCAAGCCCATTGGCGACTGCCCGCTCGTGGAGCTTTTCCATGCGCGGCAGCTCGTCCGGGCTGGTGGCCACGAGCATCTTTCCGCGCTGCTCGAAGCGGATGCCATATTCCTTGCAGAACCGCATCGTCGCAGCACTGCCCTCCCGGCAGAATTTCGCCTTCAGGCTGCCAGGCTCGTAATAAACGCCCGCATGAATGACGCCGCTGTTGCGCCCGGTCTGGTGACTGGCAAGCATCGGCTCCTTTTCCAGAACGGCGAGGCTGAGGCCGGGGAAACGCTGTGATAGCTGCAAGGCTGTCGATAGCCCGACAATACCACCCCCGATCACCACAATATCGAAATCCGCCACCCGCTCGAAATTCATTCTGCCCGGTCCCGTCATGAACCGGTCCGGCATGGCCGGCTCCAGTTGTCTCTGCGGAAAGCCGTCTCGTGCCACCGCGCTGGCTGACTTTAATGCCATGCACCACGCGTGTCGTAGATAACTTTGCCACCGAGACGCGTATGCCGCATGGCCTTGAATGGTTCGTGCTCGACGAGAAGGACCACGATGTCGGCGCGCTCCACCGCCTGATATGCACCCTCGAGGTGAAGATTGTCGTATTTCGCCAGCAGCGCCGGCATCACGCTGACATAGGGGTCGGCCACAAGGATGTCGACCTCCGGCAGCGATTTGGCGATGAGACCGACGACTTCGATTGCAGGACTTTCCCGCACGTCGTCGACATTGGCCTTAAAGGTCAGGCCCAGGCAGGCAACCGTTGGATTGCGGAACCGTTTTGCCTTCTCGACAACCTGTTCGGCGACGTGATGCGGCCGATGGTCGTTGACCTCGCGTGCTGTACGGATCAAGCGCGCGAGCCCCGGTGCTGCGGAAACGATGAACCAGGGATCCACCGGAATGCAGTGTCCGCCAACGCCAGGTCCTGGACTTAGAATACTGACGCGCGGATGCCTGTTGGCCAGACGGATGACTTCCCAGACGTCGATGTGAAGAGATTCGCTGATGAGGGAGATCTCATTGGCAAAGGCAATGTTGACGTCGCGATAGGCATTCTCGACGAGCTTCGCCATTTCGGCGCTTGCGGCGTCGGTCAACAGAATTTCGCCCTGGGCGAACAGGCGATAGATGGAAGCTGCCTTCTCTGCACATTTTGGGGTCAGGCCGCCGACGACGCGATCGTTGGTAATCATTTCGATCATGATACGACCCGGGAGAACCCGTTCAGGGCAATGGGCAACGAATATATCCGCGCCGGTTTCGCCGTCGCGCGGCATCCTCAGATCCGGTCGAATGGCTCCGATCCAATCTCCCACCTTTTGTGTCGTCCCAGGAGGGGAAGTGGACTCGAGAACCACGATGTTTCCGGACCTCAGCATTGGAGCGATCTGCTCGGCCGCGGCTTTCACATAGGACAAATCAGCGGTTCGATCCTCGTTGAACGGGGTCGGAACGGCGATGATGAAAGCGTCCGCTTGCGGAGTCTCCGTCGTCGCGGTCAACCGCCCCATTGCAACGGCACCGCTGACCCCTACGGCCAGATCCGGTTCGACGAATGGGACTTCGCCGCGCGACAAGGCGGCGACGGTCGCAGGATTGATATCGACCCCGATCACGTCGATCCCGCGCGTGGCGATTGCCACGGCGGTGGGCAAACCGATGTATCCCATCCCCAATATGGCCAGCTTGCCTTTGAACACTTCAGTCATCGGCAATGCTCCGAAGTTGAACGTCCGGGATCATGGACCTGGTGGGCGGTACATTTCGGTTCGCGCCAACCCTGAAGGCCCGCGCGGGATGAAGCATTTCGCGGGCAGTAAGCTGGATGAAGCTGGTGTTGGTCTTCAGATAGCGCCACCATAGCCGCCGAGGCTCCTGCAGCAGCCTGTATGCCCATTCCATTCCCGCCTTCTGCCAGGCGACCGGCGCACGTTTTGTGAGGCCGGCCATGATATCGAAAGAACCGCCGACGCCGTGCAGCACCGGAACGTTGAGCGACGAGCCATAGGATCCCAGGAAGATTTCCTTCTTGGGGGAGGTCATTCCAAGGAAGAGCATATCGGCGCCGGATTCACGAATATCAGCTGCGATCTGGCCGGCCTCTGCGGCCTCATAATATCCGTGGTGGCTGTAGGCGATCCTCAGGCCGGGAAAGCGCTGTGCGATAACGCGCCGCATTTCCTCCAGCACCTCGGGTTTGGCGCCCAGGAGTGCAATGGACCGGTCGTCGCGATGCGCGAGGAAGAGAAGACGGGTGAAGATATCGATGCCTGCGACGCGCTCCGGCAAAGGCCGCCCGAGCAGCTTGCTCGCCCAAACGATGGACTGACCGTCGGCCAGCAGGAGATCGCACTCCATCAGCGATTCGCGCAGCAACGAATTCTTGTGAAGCTCGACGATTTTTGCGGCATTGAGCACTCCCACAAGGAGTCGCCGCCGCGTTGCGAGGGCCGTGCGGCAGCGCTCGATGACATCATCCATGCACACCGCATCCATATACATGCCGAATAGAAGTTGACGTTGCCTTTGCATATCAAATCTCCCTAGAACGTGAGGGCATGTCCCCTGCGGGGCCGGGAGCTAGCCTTGCGACCACGCCCCCTGAAAGCCACGCATAAATGAGCCAGCCGAGTTCGTAGGGCCGGCATTCGTAGTCCACGCGGATCGGCGGAAAAAGCGTATCAAGCCCTGGGATATGCAATCCCGGCATCAGCGCTGTCGTCACCGCTGATATTGCTCTCACAGCCTTGCGGGGTTCGCGGCGCGCCACCTTGCGCCAGATCACACCTTTTTCCGACACGACGAGCGGCGCCGAGATCTCGGGATGTTCGTCGAGCCATTGCATGCCTTTGATGATCGCTGGCGAATGATCGCGGCCTCCGGCTTCCCGAAGATCGAGCAATGCCATCGGAGCCATTGCGTGCTGGTGTACGCTGTAGACCGGGTAGCCCTCGACCACGCCGCCGTTGCGCGTATCGTAATGCCACCACCATTGGCCGGCCGGTCCTTGCAGCGCGCAAATGCGCTCAGCGCAGGCTTCAGCTGCCGACAGGGCTTGCGCATCGGGCTGTGCGGCATGAAGACGGGACAGCGCCTGTATCGGGTAAACCTGATCGGCAAAACATCCTATGTGCGCACGAAAACGTCCGCTGGCTGATGCCGGCAGCATATGCGGAAACAGGCCTGATGAAGACCGCCCCGATATCAGCCGTTTCGTCGCGAGGGAAACCACATCCCGGGTGTCGCCGAATTGTCGAGCTGCCAGGCCGGCACTGAGCGCCCAGGCGCAATGAACTGTCGCGATAGGTGCATCGGAAGCGAGAAGCTGAACAAGCTGGCGAAGGAGCGGAACAGAATGAAAGCGTCCCGCCTCCGCGGCGGCCCAGGCGGCAAGCGCGATCGCGCCGATGTCAGCGGATGTCGCTGCGCGGGCCGCGCATGAATGCGCCAGATCGAACGCCGTGTCGCCGCCCAGTATCTGTTGCTGCGTCACTCTGTCGACATAAGATAACCCGAGTGCGACGATCGCCGCATAACGAAGGCTGTCTCCTTCGAGACGTTCGGTCCAATGCGAATTTACTTTCACCGCACGCAGCGTATGACCGAATACGCCGCTCTGGTGCATGCGCGGCAGGCCTCGTTTTGCAATATTCAGAAAACGATCGGCCTGGGTTCGTGTCCTGCGCGAAACCGATTCAATGGCCTCCAGCCTGTCGAGCGTGCCTATGCCGCCGTGCTCGAGAGGGGGGCGTCGATGTCCGCTGTTGTCCGATGGTGCGTTTTGCGTTTTTGATGACAGTGAATGCTGAAAATCAATCGGCATGAAAGCTCCTGATACCTTGCCGTTCCAACGGAAATGGCGATTTACCAAAGGTTGGGGCAAGCTCGTCCCCCGCGAGATGCAAAATCTATTCGTCGATTTCAGACACATGCTAGAAAATCCTCACAGATATTCCAGCGCACTCAAAGACTTACAGAATCAATACCAGGCATGCCGGCAATGGTACCGGCATGCGCCGATAGGATTACCTGAACTGGACTGCACTCAGCTTTCCGGATTAGCGGTAGATCCGAACTGGAGATAATCTACCTCTCTCTGCAGTCTTTCGGCGCGAGCGCTTTTGCGACAAGGATTGCCGATGTCCCGTTCGCGGGTGTCGCCGGATGTGAGAGCGCGAAATGGACGCTTCAATAAAACAAAGAGAGCCCCTGGACGATAGCGGGATTGCGATCAGGCCCCTGGGGGCGCGAAAACTTGCGGTCGTCACCGTCGCCTACAACAGTGCTTCCGTTTTATCCGGCTTGCTTGATTCCTTGCATGCTGGTCTTGAGGGCATCGCGCATTATGAAGTGATTGTCGTCGACAATGACTCGCACGATCACTCCGTCGATCTGGCGCTTGCTCACCCGATAGGAGCGAGGGTTATTCGAACGGGACGCAACGGCGGCTATTCTGCCGGCATCAACGCGGCTACCGCAACGATCGATTCCTCTGTCGACGTGCTCGTTCTCAACCCGGACATTCGCCTGTTGCCCGGTTCCATAGCCAGCTTGTATGCACGCCTGAGCAAATCTTCGGTCGGAGTGGCGGTGCCGCAGGTCCGGGGTGAAGATGGTGCCGTTTCCAAATCCATCCGCCGGGAGCCATCAATAATGACCGCGTGGTCGGAAGCGTTGCTGGGAGGCACGCTGGCTGCGCGCATGGGGCTCGGCGAAATCGTCCATGACCCGGCTCTATATAAGGATGGAGGGCCGATCGAATGGGCCACCGGTGCGATATTGCTGGTTTCTGCCCAAGCTCGCCAGGCAATCGGCGATTGGGATGAAAGCTTCTTCCTCTACAGTGAAGAGGTCGACTACCTCCAGCGCGTTCGCGCCGTCGGCCTCGACGTGCTTTACGTTCCCACGTCCCAGGCAATCCATATTGGCGGTGACTATCACAGCAGCGACTTCCTCACCGCACTCATGACTGCCAATCGCATCAAGTATCACCGCAGGCACCACGGCGCTTTGGCGTCAGCCATTTTCCGATCGGGCATCGTTGCAGGAGAAGTGATGCGTCTGGCCATCGGATCAGGTCATCGCTCGGCACTGAGCGCCGCACTCGGTCTTTGGCACGGTCGTTAAAACACACCGGTCCTCCATCTGCCGATCTCATCTCAAACACGTTTTGTGCGTTCTGGTTCGCGAATCACGCGGATGCCAAGTGCCGTATCTTATTGACGATTCTTCGCCGAATATCCGGAAAAATGGTTGAGCTAGCTTTCCTTAAGTCCTTACGGTTGCGCAAAATAAATTTTCAGAAAAAAAGATGCAGGTGTTGCTTTTTTTCTGCCTCCACGGCACGCCGTACAATTCTTCAAAAATTTCTGCAAATCTTTTCAGGGCGCTAGGGGCACTTCCGGTTGCAATTTTGCGCGCCGGTTTAAAAATTTTACAAAAATTCAATTTCGTTGAAGTGCGGAAAATTCGTCAAATATTTCAGAATGAAGTAAGCCATTAAGTATTTTGTGGCAACAGTAAGACCGGAATGGGGCGGCTTGCCCAAATATAGTTTGCCGATGTTGCTGCATTGCACCATTCCTGAAGTTGCATTACTGCTCCCTATTGTAGGTCTGGCTCATCCAAAAGACGTAGCCGGACTTGGCAGTAGGACATTCTTGGAACGGGGTTCAAGGGTTGAGGAGAAAGGCAATAGTACAGTGGCACGAACATTACTGAATGCAACCGAAAGTGGGTTTCTGGCGGATGATTACCTGGAGGTCAATCCTCTTGGCATCATCGACCAGGACAAGGCGAGCGAGTCTCATGAGGCAACGGTTCGATCCAAAGGCACGCTGAACAGCACCTTCGACACGGTCGATCACGATTTTCACGTCATGGAAGGGTTTGGCGCACGCGACGTTCGCCACGAGGACCGGGTATCCGACGACAGGCTCGTCAAGCTCGCCTCCACTTCATCGACATCGACCGACGACAGCGCGGCTGTCGACACTGCGCGGGTCAGCATCTCCCAGGCTGGCAGCGAGCAGAACACATCCGGGATCACCCAGACCGAAACGGCTGTCAACGCCGAGGGTACCAATGGTTTTCAGGCTGCTGCGCAATCCGCAGTCAGCACCAGCACACTGAGCACAGCCGTAGCGACCGATGCCACCAGCGCGGTGAGCGCCGACGCGACCGGTTTTCCGGACGCCACCAACACCGGTGTCAAGGCCGGGGTGGCGCTGACCAAA
>UCML01000057.1:0-142788 GCA_900473675.1 Hyphomicrobiales bacterium
GCAAAGGCGGCCGCGGCACGCTCGATGAATTCCTGCGCGAAGAAGCGGAGTTGGTCCGATGATGGCGCTCAGACACTTCATTCTCCATCGGCTCTGCTTCGGCTTCTGGTCGAAGGAGGAGGGCGCTGTGCTTGCCGAAGCGCTGCTTGCGGTGCCCTTTGTGACCTTGTTCGCCGTGGGTATCCTCGAGTTCGGCAATATCTTCTGGGAGCGGATGCAGATCGACGCGGGCCTGAGGGATGCCGGGCGCTATCTTTCGCGCTGCAGGCCGACCACGCCGACCTACACCTCCAGTTGCTCGACGGCGACGGCGAAACTGATCGCTTACTATGGCACCCAGAGCCCGGCCGAGGGCGCTGCGCTGCGCGTGCTAGGCTGGGGACCCAATCTTGCCGATATCACAGTCACTCCGGTCAATGCCGACGGCACGATCACCGTGGCGACCTCACATCTCTACGAAACGTCTCCCCTGTTCGCCTGGCTCGGCATCGATGCGATCACCCTCAATTCCTCGCATGAAGAGAGGTATATGGGATGGTAGACCTTGGAGCACGCCTTTCCTTCTTGCGGGATGATCGCGGCATAGCCCTGGCCGAAGGGCTGATCACGATCCCGCTGGTGCTCCTCGTCTTCGCCGCCTTTGTCGAGTTCGGCTACGCCATGTCGCAGTGGAACCAGACGGTGAAGGCCCTGCAGTATGGCGCGCGTCTTGCCGCGGTGTCCGATCCGCTGGTTGATAACGACGACTTCGCAGAAACCTTCCCGACCGAGGCCGACGATCCGCTGAACAATGGGGATTCAACGCCCAATGATTCAACAATATCGATGACCTGTGGTGGCGACAGCGGCACGGCCTGTGACGCAGCCGCATTAAGCCGGATTGTCGAGGGAAGCGACGGCGCTTGCGAGCCGGGCGATCCGCGACCGGGCATTTGCGATCTCAACTGGCGTATCCAACCGGAGAATCTGGTCGTCACCTATCAGCGTTCGGGGCTCGGCTATTGGGGACGGCCGGATGGGCCGGTGCTGACCATGCGGATGGAAGTCCAAAATATTACATTTGATCTTCCCGTTCTTGGCGTTTTGCTTGGGCTCAATGACATCGTCATTCCCGCCCATCCGGTGACGATCACCACGGAAGATCTGAAAACATGTTCCACCTGCTAAACCTTTAATATTGAGTGGTAAAGCGAGATGACAGCTCATATGAATTTTGCAGCATCGACCAAGATTCTTATTCTTTCCGATGACGCGGCAGCTGCGAGCCTGATGCTCGATACGTTCGGGTCGCTTTCGCGCTACGACGTGCGCCATATGGCGCTGACGGCGCTCGGTGAAGCAGGGCGTTTCGACCCGACACAGTTCAACCTGATCGTGCTGGATGTCGACGACGGAGAGATGCTGAGCCGGCCGGAACTTCTTGCTTTCCGCAACCGCCATCGCAATATTCCGCTCGTGGTCATCTCCGAGGATCTGGCCGATGACATGTTGCGGTTGCTGTTCCGCCTGAACGGCAACGACTGGCTGAAGAAGCCGCTGGAACGTCGCGCGCTGATCGACATGATCTCGACGCATGCGCCGACGGCGGGGGCCAGCGACAGCCGGGTCCACGCCGTCGTTTCGGCCGTTGGCGGCGCGGGTGCCAGTGTGATTGCGTCCTCGCTCGCGCATGTGCTGGCCCAGCCGACGAAGAATTCGACACCGCGCGTCGATCTGTTCGATCTGGATTTCTCCTCCGGCTCGCTCGGCTATTATCTCAATCTCGTCAATGATTACGACCTGAAGCCCGTCGTCGCCAATCCGTCGCGTGTCGATCTCGAATTTATCGATCTCGTGCGCAAACGCCATTCGGGCGGCTTTTCCCTGTTGTCGTTCAGGCAGCCGTCGGTTCTTTTGGCGCCCAGGGGCGCGGAACTCGTTTTGCGGATGCTGGATGTGGCGGCCTTTGAAAGCGATCACACGGTTCTCGATGTCCCCTATTACCACACCCCGTGGAAGGATGACGTGCTGGCATCGGTCAACAGTATCTGCATCGTCACCGAAATGACGATCCCGGCCCTTCACCAGGCCAAGGATCTGTTCATCAACCTGGTGCGATTGCGTGGTAACTCGGACCAGATCTTTGTCGTCATCAATAAATACCGCACCAAGCTCTTCAGTCTCGGTGTCCGCCGGCAGCAGGCGGACAAGATTTTCAAGGACACTCACGCGCATATCATCGCCTACGACTGGGATACGCTGAGCGAGGCGGTGAACCGCGGGGTCTTGCCGTTCGAGGTCAACGCGCGTTCACGCTTCTGTGGCGCCGTCGGCAAGCTGGGGGCGCTGGTCAGATGACGTCGCGCCACGGCAGCAACGGGCAAGAGGCGCAGTACCGCAAGAGCGCGGGCCGCGTGTTGCTGGGCATTCTGGTTGCGGTGTCCTTCGGGCTTGCCATCGGATCAACCGAGGTTTTGGCGAGCGGGCAGGTACCGCGAAACCTGGGGCCGGCAACGGGCGCCGTGGTAACGAACGGGCAAAACTATCCGGCCGGCACGATCGTCATCGACAGCAAGGACCGGACGCTCGATCTTGTCGTCTCCGGCAATCGTGCGATCCGCTACAGGATCGGCGTCGGTCGCGACGGCTTTCGCTGGAGCGGCGTCGTCAAGGTCGGTCACAAGGCCGAATGGCCCGACTGGCGGCCGCCGACCGAGATGAGGGCGCGAGCACCGGACCTTCCCGAGCTTGTGCCGGCTGGACCGTTCAATCCACTGGGCGCACGCGGGATCTATCTCTACCGGGGCAATGCCGACACGCTCTATCGCATTCATGGAACCAACGATCAATCGACGGTCGGCGGATTCGCGTCTTCGGGATGCTTCCGCATGAGCAACACCGACGTCATCGATCTCTATAGCCGGGTGAAAGTCGGAGCCACAGTGATTGTGAAATAGCCGAACAAGGGGGAAGCTGATGACAAACGGGTTCATCGGACGTTTTTACAAGCGGCAGCAGACGGAGGGCGAGGGGGACGCTCAGCTTGCCGCTCTTGCCACCAATGCAGCCGAGAAAGCGCCTCTGCCGCAACTTGAGCCTGCACGGACGTCAATGACCGCCGGCGAGGAAACATCGCTCGGCCGTGATATGGTCGCCGAGCGGGTCAACCTGCATCGCTATCTTCTGGACCGCATCAATCTCGGCATTCTCGATACGCTCGACAATGAGGAGATCGCCACCGAGATCCGGCCGTTGGTCAAGGATTATATCCGGCAGAACAATTTCCCGCTCAATGCCAAGGAAATCAATGATCTGATCCATGATATCACCGACGAGATGCTCGGGCTCGGCCCGATCGAGCCGCTGCTGACGGATGATACGATCGCCGATATCCTGATCAACGGCCACAACAGCGTCTATGTCGAGCGCCGCGGCAAGCTCGAGAGTACCGCCGTCCGCTTCAAGGACGAGGACCACCTGCTGCGCGTGGTCAACAAGATCGTCTCGGCGGTCGGGCGCCGTGTCGATGAATCGACGCCCCTGGTCGATGCCCGCCTCAAGGACGGGTCGCGCGTCAACGTCGCCATCCGGCCGATCTCGGTTGACGGGCCACTCGTTTCGATCCGCAAGTTCACGCGCTCGCCGCTGACGCTGGAACGCCTGGTCGAGTACGGCGCCATGGCCAACGCGATGCGCATCCTGCTCAGCGCCGCCGTCAAAGGCAAGGTGTCGATGATCATCTCGGGCGGCACCGGTTCGGGCAAGACGACGTTGCTCAATGCCCTGTCGTCGCAGATCTCTGCGAAGGAACGCTTGATCACGATCGAGGATGCAGCCGAACTCCAACTGCAGCAGCCGCATGTCGGGCGGCTGGAAACCCGGCCGCCGACGCTTGACGGCCGCAACGAGATTCGCCAGCGCGAGCTTCTCAAGAACGCGCTGCGCATGCGCCCGGATCGCATCATCGTCGGCGAAGTGCGCGGCGAGGAGGCGTTCGACATGTTGCAGGCGATGAACACGGGTCACGAGGGATCGATGACGACCATTCACGCCAACACGCCGCGCGATGCCGTCGGCCGCCTCGAGCAGATGGTCGGCATGGCCGGCATGCCCATGTCCCAGCTCAGCGTCCGGTCACAGATCGCCTCTGCGATCACGCTTATCGTCCAGGTTCAGCGCCTTAGCGACGGCACGCGTAAGGTCGTCTCGATTTCCGAAATTACCGGCATGGAAGGCGAAGTCGTCCAGATGCAGGAGATCATGAAATTCAAGAAAATCCGCACGGACGAGGAAGGCCGTATCCACGGGGAATTCCGCGCCACTGGCCTTCGCCCCCGTTTCATTGAAGAGTTCGCAGAGATCGGCATCGTTGTTCCCGCAGCGATCTTCGATCCCGGAATGCCCCTACAAACGGGGCCTGCAAAATCATGACGCCGACCCTGCTCCTCCTCTATGGCGCCGTATTCGTTGCAGCGCTGATTTCCGTCGAAGCCATGTTGCGCAGCTACTTCAGTACATCTGCGCGCCACAGCGCGGTGAATCATCGTTTGAGCCTTCTTGAGGGAAGCGGCGATCATCGTAAAACCTACCGCGACATGCTGAAAGAGCGCGGTCTTGCTGAAGACTGGCGGTCGCGCCCGTTGATGCAGCGGCTCAGGCAATACTACACGCAGTCGGGCATCAAATTCGATGCGAAGCGATTTGCGCTCTACGGAATAGCCGGAGCGTTGCTGGTATGGCTGGTCGTTCAGTATCTGGTCCCGAGCAACTTAATCCGGATTCCGATCTTCGTGACGGTTTGCCTCCTCATTCCCGTCGTGGTTATTTGGCGGGCGCGGGCGAGCCGAATGCGCAAATTCACCGTGAAGCTTCCCGAGGGACTGGACGTTGCCAACCGGAGCCTCGCGGCCGGGCATCCGCTGCCGGCGGCGATTGCTCTTGTCGCCCGGGAAATGCCCGATCCCATCGGCACCGAATTCGGCCTTCTGTCGGACGAGCTCACGTATGGCGTGACGCTGGACGATGCGCTCGTCAATCTTGCCGACCGCGTGGGCGTGGAAGACCTCAACCTCCTGGCGATATCGCTGAGCGTGCAGGCCGGAACCGGCGGCAATCTCGTTGAAATCCTGCAGAACCTCTCGAAGACGCTGCGTGACCGGTACATGTTGAAGGCCAAGGTCAAGGCGATCTCCTCGGAAGGGCGAATCACCGGGATATTCATGTCGATGTATCCATTCCTTCTCTACGGAATGATCAGGACAATTTCGCCGACTTACTTCGACCCGGTTTGGGACAGTGGCCACGGAACGATGATCGTGACGGTGTTGCTGGTCATAATGGCGATCGGAAATCTCATTCTCTATAAGATGGTCAACTTCGAGTACTGAGGCTGCAATGTCTGGCGAGTATGGAATATACCTCATTGTGTTTCTTTCGGTGCTGATCTTTACAGCCGCCGCTTCCGAGCTTGTTTTTCGGCGACGCGAAGTCGGCGTCCGATTGTCGGAAACGGCGACGAAAGCGGGGAGCGAGGAATCCCCTTTTGTCGATGCGTCCATCGCTGACCTTGGCGACGCGGAGAACCGTCTGATCCGCCGCTACTTCGAGATCACTCGGCGCGACACGAATGCCAATTCCACTCAGAACCGCCTCATCCGCGCCGGATACTTCAGTGCAGGTGCGGTACCGACATTCCAAATAATCCGTGCCCTCATATGTATCGCTGTGCTGGTCGCGGCTTTCTGGGCCATCGATCGCTTCTTTCCCGAGATGGCGCGGCTGTCGACCCTGATCGTCGCCATGTTCGCCGCCGGGATCACCTTCATTGTGGTGAATATCCATATCGACCGACGCGGCCAAGCCAAGGAACGGGAATACCGGCGTCTCTTTCCTGATTTCATGGACATGCTGATCGTCTGCCTGGATGCCGGCATGAGCGTCGAGGCAGCGGCGAACCGCGTCGCAAGGGAGTTTGTCGCCAAGCGGCGGGATTTCGGGCTGCATCTGTCTATCATGATGCTGGAAGTGCGCGGCGGGCGCCGCTTGCGCGATGCCCTGGCCAACCTGGCGGTACGATTGCGGATAGATGAGGCCCGGGCGCTTTCCGTGCTGTTTCGTCAATCGGAGGAACTCGGAACAAGCGTTACGCAGACGCTGCGTGTCTACAGCAAGGAAATGCGTGATCTCCGCATCGTGCGGGCAGAGGAAAAGGCCAACGCCCTGCCGATCAAAATGCTGTTGCCGCTCGGGGCTTTCCTGTTTCCCGTCAGCCTCGTCATCGTGCTTGTGCCCATTGTCGTCCGTGTCGTCAGTCTTCTCGCCGGTTTGAAACCCGGTGGATGAAAGCAGCGAGGTTCACATGCAATACTCACTGGATCAACACCGCGAAGACTTCACCCTGGCGCTCGATCCGCGCATGCCGGTGGCACCGGCAAGCCTGGAGGAGACCGGGCTTGAATTGTCGTTCATGCTGCGTTTGGCGGCAAAATGCGCAACCGAACAGGATACCGTAACGCCATCGCATCTGGCCACCCGGATGAAACTGCCGAAAGTGCTGATAAATCTTCTGATCAAGGAACTGGTGAAACTGGCATTTCTCGAGGCGCGGGGGCTGGCGGGAGAGGACGTCAAATCCGACATCCGGTACGCGCTTTCGATGAAGGGGCTGGAATATGCACATGCCGCGTTGCGGCAGTCCCAATATATCGGCCCGGCCCCAGTGTCTCTCGACGCCTTTTGCCGGCAGATCAAGTTGCAGTCCATCCACGACGAGCGTGTAACGTATCCGCACTTGATCGAGAGTCTCGACGGACTGGTGTTGTCGCAAGCATTGATCGAGAAGCTGGGGCCGGCGATGAATTCGGGGCTCTCCATTCTGCTCTACGGACCGCCCGGCAACGGCAAGACAAGCATTGCCGAACGAACGTCGAGACTGTTTCGCCAGACGATCTGGGTGCCGTACGCGATCGAGGTCGGCGGCCACGTGATCAGCTTTTATGACGAAGCCGTGCACCAGCCCGTTGCCGTGGCGACGGAAAAGCCCTACCCGAAGGTGGATCAACGATGGATCGAATGCCGTCGCCCGGTCATCAAGACCGGTGGGGAACTGACGCTCGATCTGCTCGACCTGACCTTCAGCCAGGGCTCGACCGTCTATGAAGCGCCCATGCACCTCAAGGCATCAGGTGGGGTTTTCATCATCGACGATTTCGGCCGCCAGCAAGTCGCGCCACAGGCACTCATCAACCGGTGGATCGTGCCGCTTGAGCGCGGGTACGATTTCCTCACGCTGCATACGGGCAAGAAGTTCAAGGTCCCATTCGACGAACTTGTCGTCTTCTCGACCAATATCGCGCCGAGGGAATTGTCGGACGAGGCAGGCCTGCGGCGTCTCAAGTACAAGATTTATGTGAATAACCCCTCACGGGAAGAGTATATCCGGATTTTCGAGGCCTATGCACGCACCGTTGCAATTGAAATGAACTATGATGATTTGGACCTGTTTTATGGTCGCAAGTACAATTGCAAGTTGCCGGCGTCCTGTTATCATCCCAAGTACCTGCTCGATTTCATCGGGGCCTATTGCGAGTTTAATACGGTACCGAAGGTAGCGTCGCTGGAGATGCTGGAGCGGGCGTGGGATGGGGTGTTCACGTTGGACTAGCCGGCGCCGAGGGGTGACCAGGGCAGGGGTATAGGTCATTATTAAGAAATTTCTGAAATACTGGCGGGGCATGCACGAGGGGGCTCGGCCCGGCTCGCGGGAAAGGGGAATCTCGATGACCAGCATTGCAAATGTCGATGTCGAATCCGACGGCCCAAGACAGCATTGCGAACAAGCGGCCAAAGAGCCGGCCCGTTCGAAAGGTGCGCCGCTCATCGCTATGGCGTTGATGCTTTTACCGTTGAATGCCGGCATTCTGCTCTATACGGCCAAGAATGCCGCGGACGTACGTGAAAGCCGCGAGACGCTTGCCACGCTTAAACAGTCAATCGACGGCCTGAAGACACAGCTCGACAAGCAGGGAAATAATATCGCCAAGGGTGCAAAGGCCGACGAAGTGGCGATCATTCGACAGCAGGTGGAGAGCCTGCAAAAGGACGTGGCGAATCTGGATAGCCGAATGCGTTCCGGCCTGTTTGCGTCCGGCGGGGCGCAGATTTTGAGCGCACCAGGCAAGGATGTGCAGCATCTTCAGTCTTCATTGGCCGCCGTGTCTACTGGCGAGGAAATCCTCAACGACAGCCCGGCCGCCGTCGATGCCGGGGGTGTTTCTGTCGCCGACCTGCCACGCTATGAAAGGTCGGTCTCACCGGAAGGCAAGTTGATACTCCGGAAGGTGCAATAACCTCTGGATTTTCAATACAGCAGCGTTTTTTCAAACGCTCAAGGTCACTTTAGCACCTTGAATTGCTGCGTGATTTTATCCCCGGATCGATTTCGAAGGAATCACGCGGCGGCTTCGCCGGGAAAATCGGTGACGATTTTCGTGGAAGGTTGCGTGGCCTGGCAGCAGAGCCTGCCATGGGCCTGCTAAGCTAAGGGTTGCCCTTTTCCATATGTCTGCCGAACATCCGCCGGATGAGCTTCACGCGGTTCTATCGCTGCGCGAAATTGACACTGTTTTTCATCAGTTCAATGTTTCGGGCAGTCGTCTCGTTCGCGGGGTCGAGTTCATAGGCTTTCAGGAAGTAGCGTCTGGCCTTCGGCAGATCGCCGCGCAGGAGATGTGAGTATCCGATGTTGTTGTAGTAGACGGGCGTATTGCCGATCATCCGCGAGAGTTGCAGATAAGCACGGTCGGAGGTGTCGAACCGGCCAATCATATCCGCCGAGGCCGCAAAGCCGAGCCAGGCAGACGGATCCTCGGGGAAGACCGTAACTGCGCGCTTGTAGACTGCATATGACTTTCCGTAGTTCTTTTCCTTGAACTGAAGTTTCCCCGTGGTGATCAATTCGTCGTTCTTGTAGAAGGCGACCGCAGAATCATCTTCGAGAGTCTGCGCGCTATCGCCAAAAGCTGCCAGGTCGTCGACACTTGAAGACTGGCATCCGGCCAACGTTATGACACCGGTGAGCAATAACGTAAGGCATCTGATCTGAAACGCTACCATTCATTCCCCCCAACTTTTGGGCATCCTAACGTTGCATATGCCGACGCTCACTGAAATCCTGCGGAAGAAAACCTAATAAAGAAAGAATTGATGCGGCGAGTCGCATTAAAGAGACACATATCACTCCTATAACGTGTTGTTGTTGCAACAGGATGCAATGACGTAGTGATCCTCTCTTGATGAGAGGTTGTGATTTTTGCCAAGATGGTTGCATACCCGCTGCGAGTCGAAAACTCCTCGTGGAGGCGGTAATCCGGACGACGTGATCATACGGTAAGCCCCAGTTAAGTGTCATCTTATATATTGCCTGGATTGGTGCCGCTGGCGCCCGTGGCGAAAGGAAGCCTGGCATATGCGAAACCCAGTTCTAGCCGTCATTCGACTGGGGCCGTCCATGGCCTATGTTTTGGCGGCGACTTTTCTCATCAGCATGGTTCTGCTCGCGCATTATCCTTCAAGCGCATGGGCCTGGTGGCTCTATATGACGATACTCCCGGTGATGCGCGAACCCGTCTTTCTGCTTCTGGGCGTTCCCGGCATCGAGTTTTGGGGAGCTTTCACGATGTTGCTGCTTGCAGCACTTTTCGGCACCTACCTCGCGATACGTCCGCAACGATATGCACGAACCCGTTTCATCCATGCGCATGTCGCGCTTATCGTGACGGCGATTGCCATGGTCCGCATCGTCAATACGCAGGCCGGTCTTTCCGGCCTTTCGGCGCCGCAGGTGCTGCGTGGTGATTGGTCTGTCCTACAGATCACAGCTTCACCCCTCGGGATCGTCCTGCTTGGTCTCGTTTTCTTGGCTTGCCTTTCTTCGCATATCGCGATGATCAGGCGCATTCGTACATAGCGTGGAACGAACCGTTACAAGTCTCTCTGGTTTCAGTCCCTCCGCAATCAAAGAAAAGCCCGCAGCAGGAATGCCGCGGGCTTTTGTGTCCGGTAACGGGTCGAGGATTTGACGCCTCATCGGGCTTCGTAAAAAGGGGTGCAAGCCATGCTGCGGTGCATCAAAACATGGCAATAGCGGAGAAGGCGGGCGCGCAAATATTGAACGGCAGCTTCAATACTTTTATGCCCTATCTATTTGATTGCACCGCATAAAATCTAAAAAATCAGAGGGCCGAAACTTGCGCGGGGTCGTGCTCTCCTGATGATCTGAACAAGCCCGCGCATAACAGTCTGTTGCCCATCCGGCACGGGGCCACGCTTCAGCGCCTATTCACGATTGCCGGCCCGTGGTACCCACGCAAACGATATCTGCCTCCTGCCTCCTCGCGTAAACAAGGAAGAAGCCGATGCCGATCTTGAGCAATGGTAATGACCTAACCGTATGGGAAGACACCAATAACGAGAGCCCTGACGCAATCCTTTTCACGATAACGGAGACGGACGGCGACGTCCTTGGTCCGGTAGGAGCGCAGCCGGACTATTTTTTTGGCTGGGTCGATCTCGCCTCGGTTGATGTCTTTGACGGCTTCTTTACCGTCACCACCATTACCAACGATGGCAGGACCGAAATCTTCTCGAGGGTGGAGACGCATGTTTTCGACAACGAAGGCAACTATATCCGCACCTTGTCCGCTCAAGCAGCCTACCTTTCGACAGAGATCGTTTCCATCACCGCCGATAGTCCCGACGACATTACCGTGACCTGGGTAGGCGCGAACGAATATTTCGGTGGCGAGAACACCCAGTACGGCGAGCATCAGATCATCCTGGAAGATGGTGTCCTTCAACCCGATACCTTCGTCAACCATTCTCCCGTCGTCACCGATCTGACCTTCACACTTTCGACGGGGGAAACTCTCGACGACATCAAGTTCAGCGCGGCGGATGCTGACTTCGATCTGCTGGCCTTTGTCGTTGCGGACGGACCGGACCACGGCACGCTGGGGCAGGAGACGCGATATGACAGCGGCTACTACCCGTTTCCTCAAGGCGAGTATGCCGGCAGCCTGCACTACCATCAGGACTTTCTGGACGGCAACTATTTCGACTATATTCCCGAGGCTGGCTTTACCGGGACCGACAGCTTCACGGTTTACGCCACCGATGGTCAAGGCAATAGCAATGTTGCAACCATTACCATCACGATTGCTGCACCACCTCAATCCATCGTGCTGACCGATGCGGCAGACGTCATCAGCTACACGTCTTATGATCATGCCGTTCTGGTCGATGCTAAAGGCGGCAACGACCGCATCACCGGCAGCCGGTTCAACGATGCGCTCAACGGCGATGCGGGCAATGATCATTTGCGTGGCGGCGCGGGCGATGATGCCATTTCTGGCGGCACGGGCAACGACCACCTTCGGGGTGGCGCCGGCGACGATATCCTGAACGGCGGGGTTGGCCGTGACACGCTGGCCGGCGGTGCAGGTCACGATTCCTTTGTCTTCGACACCGTGCTTGGTCGGACGAACATCGACGAGATCTGCGACTTCCGCTCTGCCGACGACCTGTTCCGGTTGGACAGCTCCATCTTTGTGGGCCTTGCCGCCGGTGCCCTCTCGGCCGAAGCCTTCGTGATCGGCAAGGCGGCTATCGATGCAAACGACCACATCCTCTACGATAAAGCCTCGGGTGCGCTGCTGTTCGATTCGGACGGCGCGGGTGGCGCATCGGCAGTGAAGTTCGCCACGGTGACCTGCGGGACATCGCTTGCAGCGGACGACTTCTTGCTCTTTTAGTCGTTCTTTCTGCAATTCTGACGTCGGCAACGCTGCAGCCAAACAGTCACTCATCGGCGACTCCGCCCCCTGGACAGGGGCGGAATGAACGAGGCAGTTCCTCTTTCTAGCGGTTTGCTCTCGTCTATCCCGGATGTTTGTGGATCGGGTCCACCCAGTAGACTTCCTCAGGATTTTCCACGGGATCGACGTCGGTGATGTTGACGACGACGGCTTCGTTGTCCGAGCGGACGAGGACGCATTCGAGCGTGTTGTCGGGATCCGCATTGATCTCCTGATGCGGAACATAGGGCGGCACGAAGATGAAATCGCCGGGGCCGGCTTCGGCGACGAATTCGAGCCGGTCGCCCCAGCGCATCCGCGCCTTGCCACGAATGACGAAGATCACGCTTTCCAGTGCGCCATGGTGATGAACGCCGGTCTTGGCATTCGGCTCGATCGCCACGGTGCCTGCCCAGATCTTCTGGGCGCCGACACGGGCGTGATTTATCGCCGCCTGACGAAACATGCCCGGCGTCTGGGCAGTGTTGGGATCGAGCTGGTCGCCCTTGATGACGCGGATGCCGTCATGTTTCCAGCGCTGTTCGTGCGAATGATCATGGCTGTGATCGTCGTGGTCGTGATTATGATCGGTCACGGTATTATCCAATTCTGCTCATGAGATCGTCAGGCGGCTGCGCGGGCCAGAAAGCTTTCAACGGCGCTGATGATATCAGCTGGCTCGGTGCGCACCAGCCAGTCGGGGCCGACATCGGCAAATTGTACGGTTGCGGTCTGGTCGATGACGATAGTCGACGGCATGGGAAGTTCCCAGGTGCCGGTTCCCGCTTCAGTGTCTTCCCGTTCCAGGCATCATTGTGGGAAGCCTGAATGATCCCTACATGCCTTTCGATACGCTTCGGCACATCTCGTCCCGCCGGGGCAGCGAGCTCATTGATATCGGCGCGGCGGGCCATATCAATGTTGCGAGCGGTTTCGGGCGATGGGTGAATGGTTATGACATATTCGAACTTTTGAAACGCATGGATGCCGGCCAGTTCCGGCGAAATCGTTATGAAGACGCATCACAGGAAAGCCGCGAAACGGGTTGGCCGCATTGAAAAAGCGGTGATCACGAACCATCCCTTCACGACAATCCGGTGTAGCCGAACGCGAATCGACAACGGCAGCAAAGCTTTTTTGACGTAACACCCTCATCATGTCCCGAAGCGGAGATTCCATGGCTCAGTCACGCAAATTACACCTGGGAGCCTTCATGCGCCCGGTGAGCCTGCATACCGGCGCCTGGCGCTATCCTGGTTCCTATCCGGATGCCAACTTCAACTTCGCGCATCTCAAAAGCTTTGCGCAAAAACTGGAGCGGGCGAAATTCGACGCCTTCTTCATGGCGGATCATCTGGCGGTGCTCAACATGCCGGTCGAAGCGCTGCGGCGAAGCCATACCGTGACGTCGTTCGAACCCTTCACGCTGCTGTCGGCCCTCGCGGCCGTGACCGAGCGCATCGGACTTGTCGCGACGGCCTCCACCACCTTCGACGAGCCGTATCATGTCGCCCGGCGCTTCGCCTCGCTGGATCACATCAGCGGCGGCCGGGCGGGCTGGAACATCGTCACCACCGCCAATCCCGATGCTGCGTTGAACTTCGGTCTCGAGGATCATGTCGAACACGGCGAGCGTTACCGGCATGCTCGGGAATTTTATGATGTCGTGACAGGCCTGTGGGACAGCTTTGCCGACGATGCCTTCCTGCGCGATGTCGAGAGCGGCATCTTCTTCGACCCGGCAAGGATGAATGTCCTCGATCACAAGGGCGAGGAGCTGAAGGTGCGCGGGCCGCTCAACATCGCCCGTCCGCCGCAGGGGTGGCCGGTCATCGTGCAGGCCGGTCAGTCCGAACCTGGCCGGCAGTTGGCCGCCGAAACGGCCGAGGTGGTTTTCTGTTCGCCGCGGGATCTGGCGGCCGGCAAGGCGCTTTATGCCGATATCAAACGACGGATGGCGGCGGCCGGGCGCAATCGCGATCACCTGAAAATCCTGCCGGCGGCCTTCGTGGTTCTTGGCGACAGTATCGAGGAGGCTCGCGCCAAGCGCGCCAAACTCGACAGTCTGGTCCACTACGACAGTGGCATCGCCTCGCTGTCGATCGCGCTTGGCCATGATGCGTCCGGCTTCGATCCGGATGGCCCACTGCCGGATATTCCGGAAACCAATGCCAGCAAGACAGGCCGCGCGCAGGTTTTGAAGCTTGCCGAGGAGGAGAGGCTGACGGTACGGCAACTCGCGCAACGTTACGGCGGTTATTCCGGCCTTGCCTTCGTGGGTACGGCGCAGACAGTCGCGAGCGACATGGAGGAATGGCTGTCCGGCGAAGGCTCCGACGGTTTCAACGTGGTCTTTCCCTATCTCCCGCAAGGGCTCGACGACGTGACGGAGCGGCTCGTTCCGGAACTGCAACGCCGCGGCCTGTTTCGCACGGACTATGAGGGCAGCACGCTTCGTGAACACCTCGGCCTGCCGCGGCCGGAAAACCGTTTCTTCTCGCCCGCACGTCAGACGGAGGCAAATTCGGAAAGCCAGTCGGAATCCATCCCGCAGTTGCGGCAATAGGCAGAAAGCCGATCGCGGGTTTTTCCCGGGCGGTCGATACCGAGATAACGGGCGGCATTTCTCCAGAGAATGTTCTGCTGATGCTCCTGGGGAACTTTCGCGAACGCGAACTGCTCCGTAATCTTCGAGACGTAGTTGTTGTAGTTCTTTTCCAGCGACATCATTGACCAGTCCGTGCCAAACATGAGCTGTGTGGCTTCCAGGTCGTATGTCCCGAGCCACTTGCTCAAAAGGCCGCGAATGTCCCCCTGCAATTTCGTATCGTCGCTACTGACGAGCTCGCTCAGGTAGCTAAGGTCGGCAAACAGATTTTGATGGCGCCCGTGATCGATCGTCTTGCCGATGATGTCCTCCCAGCTCGGCGGCCCGCCAAACTTGTCCTTGTCGCAGGAGTCCATGATCCCTGTCGGATGGCCTGGGCGGATTATTTCGTCGAAAGCGCCGAAATGCGCGAGGTTTATACGCAGATCGTCATATCTGTTCGTGGCCAATAGCTGTTTCCAGTATTTCGGACTGGCAAAATTTCCGTAGCCGCAGCCAGCCCCGATACTGTCCTCCGCATGGGCCATGATCGGGACGTCGTTATCCCTGCACCAGTCATAGAGCCGCGCAAGTGCCGCATCTATCTTCCGGTTGCTGTTGCCCCACGCCTTGAAGCCCATGGGCGGATAGAGTTTCACGCCGATGAACCCCCGCTCCATGATCGCATATTTGACGTTTGCCAGCGCCGAGCCAGGCCGTTCTGCCTCGCGGCGTGGGTCGAAGCCGACAAAACTGTGCATGCGGATGCCGGTCGACTTCGTGATGGTCTGCTGGACGGCCTCCATGACATCGATCTGGTCCCGCTGGCGAGAAACCTTGCCCGGAAGCGATTTTTCGAAATCGAGAATGCTGGGAGTGATCAGCGACATCCGGCATTTGGACGCAAATATCCGGATATAGTTGCGGGCAAGCGCTTCACGGTAATCCTGCATGAGCCTGATGAAGGAGAAGTAGGTGCTGAACTGATCCTGATTTTTGGCAGACGCCAGGAGCGCATCGGTGCTGACGGGCGCCGTTGCTTCGGCGCTGCGCTGAAAACTCGTCGGCAGGTTGGCACCCGCGGCGAACTCGTCCAGAAGTCCCGCGTAGTCGGGGCCGCCGGCATCCGCGCGAGCTGCAAATTCATTCGCCGATCCTCCCCTGGGTGACCGGTCGACCAGCATCTGAAGCGCCTTCTTCAACTGTTCATCCTGGCGTTTCTTGATGTCTGCGGGAGATGGCGGCGCGACCTGTTTTCTCAGGATGGCAAGCTCATCCTTGGGCTTCGGTGCCACTTCGCTGAGTGCAACGACCACGAAAACGACGAAGGCATCGAAGCGGCGTTGATATTCCTTACTATCTTTCGCCACGGAAAACTCAGGCCTTGCTTCCCTCATCGCCACATAGCGGACGAAACCCTCGATCGGCACGTCGGCGGCATTGAAGAAATGACAATGAACATCGATGATGGGGTGGCTTAACTGGCAGGCACCTGGTTTGGGGAGCGTGTCGCATCCCGCCAAGATACTCAACATTGTGCTCCAAGCCCCGAGCCGCAATACATCACGGCGTGTGGCATTCTCTGCCACACCGGTCCAGTCGATGGTCATGTTTGCCCCCTCTTGTTGCGGCGCCCTCCGCACGCAACCATTCGACAATACTCCGCGGCCGACTTGAAGAAAACCCGTTTTTACTTGCCGTAACCATGATGATGGCAGCGCAATCGATGCAGCTTTCGGACGGATCGCAGGCATGTTACTCTAAAATATAGGGGGAATGCTGCGTGGTTATCGGTGCCGGCAAGTATGAAATCCAGCGTTATCTGCCGGGGGCCCTTGTCCAATGGTCTTCGCTGGCCGCGACAGAAATTGCCACCCCCATGCGGGAAGAATTCCTTGGATCGTTGCTTCTGGTTGACATTTCCGGCTCCACGAAACTGACGGCCAAGCTTTCCGAAAGCGATCGCGCAGCGGGCGCCGAGCGCATCAGCCTGCTTTTGAATGGGTTCATGAGCCAACTGGTCAACTATGTCGAGGAGCATGGTGGCACGGTCTTCAACTTCGGGGGCGACAGCCTGCTTGCAGGCTGGCGGGCGCAGTCGGCTGACGAGATCGAGCAGGCGGCCTGGCGCAGTTGCGATTGCGCAGCCCGCATTCGTGAACAGATCGAAGGTCCCGCCCATCCGGAAGGTACGCTTCAGTTGCGGACAGCCGTCGGCGCAGGCCGTATCGCGCTTCTCCATCTGATGCCGCGTGCCGGTCAACGGTGGCTTGTCGTCAGCGGCGATTGTTTTTCGCAGGTCGATCACTGTGGACAATTGAGCGATGCCGGAGAAATCCTTGTGTCGAGCGAGGTGTGGAGGCTGGTCGACCGGCGAGCGACCGGACAGCCGGGGCGCGAGGGAACCACGCGTTTCGAACAGATCGAACCCTATCCGGCAACCGGCAATGGCCGCAGGGTCAAGGCCGCGGTGATGTCGAAAAATCTCGGCACATATCTGCCGCAAGCGTTGCGAAGCCGTTTGCTATCGCCTCTTTCGGAATGGCTTGCGGATCTGCGGACGGTCACGGCGATGTTCGCGCATATTCCAGGCCGCGAACTCGATGCCGATCTCGATCGACTGAACGATCTTGTCGCCCTTTCAATCTCCACCGTCACCGGGGCCGGCGGTGAGGTCCTTCACACCTTGCTGCACGCCGGCGGGCTCGAAGTCTTCGCTGTTTTCGGTCTTCCCGGCGAGAAGCATGTCGATAATGCCCGGCGAGCGATCGTTGCGGCTCTTCGCCTTTCTGGTGAACTCGAGGGACCTGGCTCGAGTTTGTCCGTGGGTATCGCCACGGGCGAAAGCTTTTGCGGAGCGCTCGGTGCCGCGCATCGCGCCGATTACACGGTGGTGGGAGAGGCGGCGAATACAGCGGCGCGTCTGGCGAGCGTCGCGGCTGGACGCATTCTCGTCGACAGCGCCACCGCGCATGAAACCGCCAGTCAGGTCACCTTTGCGGGGCCGTGGTCGTTGTCCGTTCCCGGTGTTCGCGGCGGCGTTCAGGCGTTTGTTCCCCTTGCTGCCGCGGGCGTTGCTACCAGCGGCGGGCCGCCTGCGCTGGTGAGCCGGGCGACGGAGCTCGAGTTTTTGTCGCGGTACATGGAGGGGATCGGCAGCGAACAGGCGGGGGTACTGGTCATCCGGGGCGACCCCGGTGTCGGGAAATCGGCTTTGTTGCGGACCTTTGTCGACCGTTGCCGGGAGCGCGGCATCCGGGTTTTCGTGGGCGGCGCCGATGACATCGAGCGTGCAGCGCCCTATTTCGCCTGGCGGGGCATCATCCGGGAACTGATCGGGCTGGGCGACCTGCGCGGACGGGAGGCTACCGAACAGGTCTACCGCTTCCTGGAAGGCAGGCCCGACCTGACACGCCTGGCACCACTGCTCAATGATGCGATGGATCTCACGCTGCCCGAGACGACCGAGATGCAGGCCATGTCGGGCGATGGGCGATCACACAACCTGCGAAAACTGCTCCACGAACTTTTGACCAATAGCATCGAACCGCGGGCTGGCCTCATCGTTCTTGAGGATGTTCATTGGCTGGACGAGGTTTCTGGTCACTTGCTGGGACGCCTGATTTCGGGGCCTGCGCCGGTCCCGGTCATCGTTTCCACCCGAAGCACAGAGACGAGGGCGGATATTCAACGATGGGCAGGGTTGTCGGACATCAAGCTGCAGATGCTCGACCTCATGCCGCTCGATTTCGAAGACACGGCCGCGCTCGTGCGGGCGTTCATGCGCACCGATCCACCATCCGGAAGCTTCGACGAAGTGGTTTATGCCCAGTCGGCAGGAAACCCGTTTCTGATCGGCGAAATTTGTCGAATGATCGGCGAGCGCGGTGCGTTCACGGGTGATGCTTCCGCATCGACACCGATCACCAGCAGCCGCCCGAGCGAAGCCGCTTTGCTCGGTATCGCGAAGGTCACGGTTCTCAGCCGAACCGACAGACTGCCCGCGGACCAGCAGGTGCTCTTGAAACTGGCGAGCGCCATGGGCTCGACCTTCGCCGCCGGTGACCTCAGCGCATTGCCGCCGGTGAAGTTGACAGAAATGGACATCGGCGAATGTCTCGCCCGGCTCCAGGCGGCACATCTGATCAAGCCCGCGGATGACCGTCCGGACCATTTCGTCTTCAGCCACGCGATTATTCGCAAGGCCATCTACGACAGCATGCTTGCCGAACAGCGCCGCGAAGCCCACCGCGCCATCGCCCGGACGATGGAAGAAAGCCGACAGCCGGACAATGCCGAGAACCTGCCGCTCATCCTCAGTCACTGGGAGCGGGCAGGGGAAGTCGCTCTTTCGTTCAACTACCTCGACCGGGTGGCCGAGTTGCGCCTGCGCCAATTCGACAATGAAGCCGTCGTGGATATGATCGATCGTTTCTTCCGGACGGCGAAAGAGATGGCAATCGAGATCGCGCCGGCCCGACGCGCGGCCGCCTGCTTTCTGCTCGGCGAGGCCAGCCTCAATCTTGGCAGGGCGGCGGTGGCAAGGCAGGCCTATGAGGAAGGGCTGCGGCTTGCGGGCGTTCCGCTTCCGGGTTCCTCCGCGAGCCTGGCCCTGCACCTGGTTCTCGACGCGCTCGAGCAAATATGGCGCCGTGTGACGCACCGGGATGCGGACTGGATCTTGAAGAAAGAGGTGGCGCAGTCACAATCCGATCCGTTTCTGCTTGCCACAAAAGCCCATGAGGATTTGACACGGATCTACTATTTCACAAGCGAGAAACTAAGGCTGGTCCACGCCACTCTTCGGGCGACCAACCTTGCGGAGAGGAATGCCTTGGTCTCGCCGGTCATGGCTGTCAACTATGCCAGCCTCGGCGCGATCTGCGGCGTGATCCCGCTTCGCAAGCAGGCCGCACACTATAGTCGGCTCGCGAGTGCGCTGTCCGAACGCATAGATCGTCCCGGAACGCGGGTCCGGGTTCACTTGCTTGCGGGTCTCTACCAGATCGGCATCGGCCATTGGAGCGAGGGGAAAAATGAATTCGAAGCGGGCTTGCAGATTGCATCGGCGTTGGGCGATTTGCGGCGCTGGTGCGAGTTGGCCGTTGGTCTTGAGACGATTTCAGGACCTTGGCTCCTGACTCCGGCTTTTAAGGGCGTTGAGCCGTGGAAAGCACTCGTCAAGCGGATATGTGAGGAAGGCCGCAGGAGAGGCGACACACAGGTGCTCGGATGCGGTCTGCTCGGCGGCATACGGGGCCATGCAGCGCTTGGAGAAACGGACGCGATGCCTCCGATGCTCGACGAGCTTGGCCTTGTCATCGCCGAGCGTGCCAGCGGCCTTGAACTCGTTCATTGCGTCGAGGGCGCCTCTTATCTTGCCGAAGCTGCCCATCGGCGCGGCAACACGATCGAGGCGGCATCATGGTTCGAACGTGCGCTGCGCTGGTGCGCCGATCTCAATCCGGCGATGAAGACGCGCACATTGCCGGCGCTGGTTCGCCTGTTTGACGTTGCAATCGAGCAGGGGGGTACAGACCTTTCCCTGGCTGGTTCCGTTCTTGCGAAGCTTCGGCGGTTTGCACGCGTTTATCCGATCGGCCGGCCGGCCACATTTCTGTGTGAAGCAACGTTGCGCACGCGTCTGGGCCAGACCCGCCGGGCCGAACGGGCTGCCGGCCGCGCCTTTGACGAGGCTGTACGCCTGGCCATGCCTGCCGTGGCTGCTGCTGCTATCCAGCATCCCTCCGGGCCGGGTGACGCCGCGCACCGGCGCCAATTCGAACAGCTGCTGGCTGGCAGCCAAGCCCCTTGGAGCGAAGTCGTGCACCTCGAAAATGGCGGGATCGATTTCCGCGCGCCGCCTGCCACCTCGGCCCTGGGGCAGCGAGGCTGGCAATGAACCTGTTTCGGCGTCCGCGGGTTCTGATTGTTCTTGCGCATTTCGACGAGACCCGAAATCCGCGCGGACGGCCCGACTTCATTCCACAAGGCATGGGGCACGTCTTCCTCGCCGGAGCCTTCAACAAAGAAAGAATAGACGTCAGCATCTACAGCGAGTTCCATAGCGGGCCACTCATCGACGAGGCGGCGTTCTGCGGGCAGGACATGCTGGTGCTGACGGGGGTTACCGCCGCGTTCGACCGCATGCGGCATCTGACCGCCTATACCCGTACCAAGTCTCCCGGCTGCGTAGTGGTTGCCGGTGGGCCGGCGGCGCGCAACCTGCCGGTCTCCAGCGCCGAATGTTTCGACTATGTCTGCGACGGCGACGTTGAACAGATGCAGGATGTCGCCCGTGCGGTGTTCGGGGATTGGGCTGTGTCTGACATGCTGCTGCCGCGGTTCGATCTCATCAACTGGGGCGGCCCGGTCAACTATGTCGAGACCAGCCGTTACTGTAATTTCAAATGCAGTTTCTGCGCGCTGACCGGCGAGAGAAGGCACTATCATTCCTATGACCTTGCCTATATCGAGGCGCAGATACGCGGCGCCCGCCCCAACAAATACATCCTGTTCATCGACAACAATTTCTACGGCAACAGCAGGGATGCTTTCCTTGCCAAGCTGGATCTCATCCGGTCTCTCTGGCGGCAAGGTCTCTTCCTGGGGTGGTTTGCGCTCGTCACGGGCGATTTCTTCAAGGACCCGTGTAATATGGAAGCCGTCCGGGAGGCGGGTTGCCTCGGCCTCTTCAGCGGCGTGGAATCGCTAAGCGAAACCCAGCTGAAGCGATATCAGAAGAAGCAGAACCTGATCGTGCCGCAGCTGGATGCGATCCGGAACAGCCTCAAGTCGGGTATCGCGTTCCAATACGGCCTGATGTTCGATCCTTCCTCACAAACGCTTCAGGCGATGCGGGACGAACTCGATTTCATCACCGGCGAGCGGACGATACCCTTGCCTGCCTTCCTCAGCCTGGCAATCCCGCTGCTTGGCACGCCGTTGTTTCATGAGAGCCTTGCCGAAAACCGTTTCCTGCCATCGGCCAAGCTGCGCGACATGGATGGTTTTACGCTGATGACGAAGCCACTCGACAGTCTCGACGAGGCGGCCTTTTTTGCTCGCCGATTGGCGCGGCTCGATGGCCACCGATCGCGCATTCTGTATCACTGCCTCGGCTTTTACCTGAACTATCGCCGCTCGCTTTCGAGCCGGCAAATGCTTCACCTGCTTGCCAACAGCCTGCGGCTCGCCGTTCCTTCCATCATTCACCGCCGGAGGCTGGAAAAAGAGGCGGCAGGAGAGGCGAGCCTCACCTATGTGACGACGACTCAGCCATTGGGGCCGCTCTACACGCCGGCTTTTCAGGTTTCCGAGAAGTTTCGTCCACATTTTTCACCGACGATGATCACCGATTCCTCGGGGGTGCTTGACGAAAACCTGTCTCGTAATCTCGAAGCCCGGCGCCTGCCGGACAGGCGCGCCAATCGCGGTGATGCGCGGGAAGCGAGCTGATCCGGGCTATAGGTAGCCTCGAAAAAAATCGAGAACGTTCCGGCGCATCGTTTCGGTTTCGCGGTGTCCGATGCCATCTTCTTCCAGAAGAGACAGGCGCTGCCTTGCTCCAACGGCGGCGTAGGCGGTGGCGGTTTCAACGAAGGCGCGGCGGATCGCGGGCGGTGGGGTCAGGGGATCGTCGAGACCGACACAGATGAGCTGGGCGCGCGGGGCTGTCAGGCCGGCGATCTCTCCGGTCGAGGTCTCGGTGAGAAGGCCGGGGATGGTGAGATAGTGGCCGTGCAGATCGTGTGCGCCGGTCTCGATGAGCGTGGCGAAATCGGCGTAGCAACAGAGATGCGCGGCAGCCTTGATGCGCCGATCGATCGCCGCCAGAAAGTAGGTGAGGGTGGCCCCCATTGAAATTCCGGTCATGCCGATTCGATCAGGATCGACATCGCCACGCGAGGCAAGCCAAGTCAGGGCAGCAGCCTGCTCGCCGAGCATCTGGCCGAACAAGGTTTTGCCGTGCCAAAGAGATGCTTTTGCAGCGGCGTTTTCGGATATGTTCGAGCGTTCGCCGAAGGTCGGCATGTCGATGCACAGCGTGACATAGCCTTCGCGCGCCAGCACCGGGCCGGGGGCATCGAGCAGGGCGGGGCGTCCTTCGATCAGTTCGCTGGCACCGATATCATAGCGGGCGCCGTGCGCGTGGGCGTAGAGAATGGCCGGTCCCTGCGAGGGATTGTTGCTCGGTCTCGTCAGGAATCCGCGGATTTCCATTCCACCGGGCAGGCGGAAGCGCAGGCGCTCAATGACATGGTCGCCATGGTGCTCGACTGCAGACGTCACCAGTTCCAGCGACGTTTCCGGCACGCATAGCAGGGACCTCAGCTGCTCGATGGAGATGGCCATTCGTGATCCCAGCCTACCGGACCAGCCAGCCGCCATCGACCGGCACGGTTATGCCGGTGACATAGCCGGAGGCGGGAGAGGTGAGGAACAGGACCGATGTTGCAAGGTCGTCCGGCGTCCCCCAGCGCCCCATGGGAATGCGGGCGGAAATCTGGGCGTTGCGGTTGGGGTCATTGCGCAGTGCCTCGGTGTTGTCCGTCTCCATATAGCCCGGGGCGATGGCGTTGACCGTGATGCCTTGGGGCGCAAGCTCGCTGGCCATCGCTTTCGTCAGGCCGGCGACGCCGTGCTTGGAGGCGGTATAGGCGGGCACGCGGATGCCGCCCTGGAAGGAGAGCATCGACGCGATGTTGATGATGCGTCCCGCCCGCTTCGTCTCGACCATGTGGCGGGCAACGGCCTGGGAGAGCAGGAAGGCCGACTTCAGATTGACGTCGATGACGTCGTCCCAATCCTCTTCCGAATGGTCGAGCAGATCGGCGCGGCGGATGATGCCGGCATTGTTGACGAGGATATCGATGCCGCCCAACTCCGAGACGATCGAGCTGACGATGCCCTTCGCATCGAATTTCTGGGAAAGGTCGACTTCGAGAGCATGAAAGCGGCGGCCGGCATTGCGGACGGCCTCGGCTGTTTCGGGCATTTCGCTGGAGCCAAGTGCTGCGATATCCGCGCCTGCATGGGCGAGGGCGAGCGCCATCCCCCTGCCGAGGCCCGTTCGTGCGCCGGTGACTAGCGCAACCTTGCCTGAGAGATCAAACAGCGTGTTCAAGGCGCAGCCCCTTCTCGTTGAATAGATGCAGCGGCGCCGATGACAGCGACAGGCGTATATCCGCGCCCGGCGTCAGAGTATGCTGTCCCGGCGCAACCACGAGGATTTTCTGACCGGCCACATCGGTGTGGAGAATGGTTTCGGAGCCGAGCGCTTCGACCAGTTTGATTTTGGCGGAGATGCCGTCATTGCCGGTGCCGATCGAGACATGCTGCGGACGGACGCCGAGGGTGATGCGCGAGCCGTTGGCAATGCTGTTTCCGGCCACCGGAAGTTCCAGCCTGTTGCCACCGGCGAAGGTCGCGACGGCCTTGCCGGAGGTTGACGGCTCCACCGAGCCTTCGAGGAAATTCATGTGTGGCGAGCCGATGAAGCCGGCGACGAAGCGGTTTGCCGGAGAATTGTAGAGTTCCATCGGCGTGCCGATCTGCTCGATGCGGCCGGCGCGCAGCACGACGATCCGGTCGGCAAGGGTCATCGCCTCGACCTGGTCGTGGGTGACGTAGATCATCGTCGCCGACAACCGGGCATGCAGGGCCGCCAGCTCGGCGCGGGTCGAGCCGCGCAGTTCGGCGTCGAGGTTGGACAGCGGCTCGTCGAGCAGGAAGGCGACGGGACGGCGCACAATCGCCCGGCCGATGGCGACGCGCTGGCGCTGGCCGCCGGAAAGCTGCCCGGGACGGCGGTCGAGATAATGCTCGATCTCCAGCATGCGGGCCGCCTCAGCGATGCGCGTGGCAATCTCGGCCTTTGGCATCTTGGTATTTTCAAGCCCGAAGGCAAGGTTCTGGCGCACGCTCATATGCGGGTAGAGCGCATAGGACTGGAAGACCATGGCGAGCCCGCGATCGGCGGCGGGGATGGCATTTACCACCTTGCCGTCGATGGCGAGTTCACCGCCGGTCGGCTTTTCGAGCCCGGCGATCATGCGCAGCAGCGTTGACTTGCCGCAGCCGGATGGTCCGACAAAGACGACGAGCTCGCCGTCGGCGATCTCCAGGTTGATGCCATGGAGCACGTCGATCGCGCCGAACGACTTTGTTACATTGGTGAGTTTGATGTGTCCCATGATGCACCTTTATTTCAGGCCGGTTCCGGCGATGCCGGCGGTGATGAAGCGCTGCAGGAAGAGGAAGACCAGAACCACGGGGATCATGGTCACGACGGTCATCGCCAGGATGAAATGCCATTGCACGTTGAGCTCGCCGGAATAGATGCTCAAGCCCACCTGCAGGGTATAAAGCTCCTTGCGCGACAGGACGATCAACGGCCAGAGGAAGTCGTTCCAGCGCCAGACGACGGAGAAGATGGCGAGCACGGCGAGTGCCGGTGCCGTCAGCGGCAGGATGATGCGCCAGTAGATCTGCCATTCCGACGCCTTGTCCATGCGCGCGGCATCGAGCAGTTCGTCAGGGATCGTCAGCATGTATTGGCGCAGGATGAACACGCCGGTGGGTGTTGCCACCGTCGGCAGGATGACGCCCCAGAGATTGTTAAACAGGCCGAGCGCCGAGACGATCGAATAGAGCGGCACCATGATGACCGACAGCGGCACCATCAGCGTCGCGAGGATCAGAAGCATCGCGAAGGTCCGGCCGCGAAACTCGTATTTGCTCAGCGCGAACGCCGCCATGGAATTGACCACCAGCGTAATCAGCGTCGCGGTCACTGTGACGAAGACGGAGTTCCAGAGGTAGCGGACGAAATCGAAATGGGTGAACGGCTCGGTATAGTTCTCGGTCGCGAACGACATCTGCCGGACCGGTGTGCGTTTGGCGATGTTGACCTTGACGATCTCCGCCGGCTTCCCGGGATCGACCATCTGGCTGACGGTGCCGATGCGCCGCACTTCGGCAAGCGTCGCCGTGCTGCCGTCTTCAAGCGTCACGGTGTAGAGATCGAGCGGCTTGTCATAGCCTTCGACCGTCACTTTCTGGGTGACATAGGGCAGGATGGTTGGTGGGAATTCGGCCAGCGCCGCGGGCGACTTGAATGACGAGGCCGTCAGCCAGACGGCCGGGCCGAACATCACGAACAGGCCTGCGACCAGCCACACCCAGGTGACGATATCCGTCCAGTGCCAGCCCTTGCCGCCCTTGCGGCGAAACAGGAATTCGATGGCCCGGCTCATTTGCGGGCTCCCTTCTTTTCGCTGGAACGGCTGAGGCCGAGCTGCATGAGTGTGAGGACGACGAGCACCAGGCCCATGAGGATGGAGGCAGCGGCGGCAAGGCCGGGGTTGCGCAACTGCGCCGCAAAACCGGTCTCGTAGATATATTGCGTAACAAAGAGCGTGCTGGTGCCGGGACCGCCGCCCGTCAGCACGTAAACCTCGTCGAAGATCTGCACGGCACGGATGAGGACAAGCACGATGACGACGAGCAGGTTGGGCATCAGGAGCGGCAGGGTGATGCGCGTGAATACGCGCATGGCCCGCGTTCCGTCCATCTCTGCGGCCTCGTAGAGATCCCTCGGGATGGCCTGCAGGCCGGCGAGAATGATCAGCGTGTAAAAGCCCATATGCGCCCAGATCGAAACGCCAATGGTTGCGGCAAACGCCCAGTTGCGATCATTCAGCCAGACATGGGGTTCGAAGCCAAAGCCGAAGAGACCGAAGTTCAGGAGACCCTGCCGCTGCAGGATCCATTTCCAGATGAGGCCGACGACGACGGGCGACAGCAGCACCGGGAAGAAGAACACCGCGCGCCAGAAGCTGCGGGCCTTCAGGTCGCGATTGAGGATCAAGGCGGTGACCAGCGAAGCACCGATCATCAACGTGACCTGAAGAATGACAAACCAGCCGGTATTGCTGACGGCCGTCCAAAACGTGTCTTCGGCGCAGGTGTTGGGGTTCAGATAGTTCGAGCAGTCGAACAGCCGGGTGTACTGATCGGCGCCGACGAAGCTGCGGTCCGACAAAAACAGCGCCGTGCCGCCCGTCATCGAATAGGCGAAATTGATGAAGAACGGCAAAAGCACGAAGATGCCGAAGATCAGCATGTTCGGGAGCAGGAAGAAGGCGGCCATGCCGCCGAGGCCGAAGGTCTTCTGGACCCAGCGCAAAGGTGCGTCGATAACGCCCATGGCGAGGCGAACCGGCACCATGGCTATGTCGCCCAGGCTCTGGCCGCTCTGGCTCTGGCTGGTCTGGCGGGATACATCTGCCATCGTTGATCACTTTCCTCTCGCCGGGGGAACGTTGCTCACGTCCGGCGGGCTGCGCAATGCGCATTCCACTCGAAGCCCGTTTAGTCTTCAGTCTGGTTCTATCCAGCTACCGTGGGAGATACGAAGCGGGCGGCTGACGGGATTAGCCTCAGTCGCCCGCTGTCTGTGCCTCAGAGAGCTGAGTCCTTGACCTTGGCGGCAATATCCGCGTCTATGCGGGTATAGGCCTCATCAAGCGTCATTTCGCCGGCGGCTGCCTGGCTCACGCGGGTGACGAGAGCGCCGTAGATCGTGTCGGACCATGCCCAGCCCGGCAGTTTTCGGGCGAGGTCGGACAGGCCGGTGGACGCGGTCACGAAGATGCCGAGCGCCGCCTTGGCCTGCGCATCGTCCGTCTTGAAATCCAGCCCCTTCTCGATCACGCCCTTGTGCGCCGGTAGGAACAGGGTGCGCTCGGAAAACTCCTTCACGACCGCCTCGCTTGCCAGGTAGTCCATGACCTTGGCGACGTCCTTGGGGTTTTTCGTGTATTTGATCGCCACCAGACCGGCGCCACCGGGCATGCCGGTGCAGTTCGCCGAGCCACAGGGGCTGCCGGTCGCGACCCAGTCGAAGTTAGAGCCGATCTTGGTCGAGAAGTTTGGCACCTGCCAGGATCCGGAATAGTAGAAGGCGACCTGGCCGTTGATGAAGTCGTCGGCACCTGCGCGGTAAGTCGATCCGGCGGCCGATACCCAGACGTCCTTGCTCATCGTACCGTCTTCGATCCAGCCGATGAACTTGGAGATGAACGCCTTGGCGCCGTCGTCAAGTGGCGCCGGCTTGCCGTCTGCGCCGATATAGTTGGCGCCAAAAGCAAGGTCAGGCGCTGTTATGCGATGCCCGGACCGGTCGAGCGCCATCGGGAACGGCACCTGCTGGCTTTCGGCGACCTGCTTTGCGGCTTTCGCCCAGTCGTCCCATGTTGCATCCTTGCCGGGAAGGGCAACGCCGGCCTGGTCGAACAGCGTCTTGTTGGCAAAGCCGCCGGTCAGCGTGATCTGCGTCATGAAGCCGGAAATCTGATTGGTGCCGTCGGGACGCATCCAGTCAGCTTGATCGCCGAAATTCTTGTCCCAGTAGGCGGCGTCGGCAACCAGCGGCCGCAAATCAAGCCAATGCTTGCTCAGCGCCTTCAGGTTGGTGACGCGGGCGATATCCGGGCCATCGCCGGCTTCGAGCTGCACCGGCAGCTGTTCGCGCACGACGCTATAGGACACGTTGTCGATGGTGACCTTGATATCCGGATTGTCCTTCATGAAGCGATCGACGAGGTCCTTCAGGACTTCGCCTTCGACGCCATCGGAATACCACATGATGCGGACGTCCCCGGCAAGTGCTGCCGTGGAGGTCAAAAGCCCGACGGCGAATGCCGCAAGCATCGTTTTGGTCCTGGTCATTGTCTTTCTCCTCCTCTGAGCGCGAGCCTTCTCCTTGCTCGCATTGAACGGGCGCCGGCTTCTCCTTGCCGGCGCTTGTCGTTAGTGTGCGGCCAGCATGGCGACCTCGCCGGCGACCGTGAAATCCTTCGGCACGATCAGGCGGCCTTCCGCCTGCACCGAACCATCCTCGCGGAATGTGACCGTGCCGTAGTCGGGGTCTTCGATGACCAGCGAGCCATCTGCTGTCTCCTCAACGGAAAGCGATGCAAACCGGCTTTCCACCGTTCCGAGATCCGAGGTTTCGCAAACCCGCACGATCCAGCGGGTGTTCTGGCCGTATTGGCGCAATTCCGCGTTGGCCGATGGACCCGTCGTCACCGGCCGCAGATCGGTGCTGCCCAGCAGGATCACCGCGCCGCCGCCGCTGCGGGCCATGGCAAGGCTTCCCCGAACGGTGCTTTCGTCGAATTCGGCGATCGGGAACCAGGCGTGGGTGAAATCCGGCTGCTCTTCGAAAGTGGAAAAGTCGAGTACGGCCAGCCCCCGATACTGGTGGGCGCGAGGGAGGGTGCCGCAACCACCCCAAAAGGACGGCCGGCCGTACCCGAACTGAATTGTTTCGCCGGGATGGTTGATCCAGATGGCGGCCTCCGGCCGCTTGCCGAGGCGCAGATGCAGGATGGTTTCCTGATAGCCCCATTCGTTCCAGCGATAGTGGGCGGCGGAGCCCATGGCGAAATCGCGGCCCTTGTAGTGATAGAGCGCTGCAAACCGGTCTTGGCCCTGCGCGAACCGCCACTCCTGATGCTCGTCGGCCTGATGGCAGGCAACGGCAGCCAGACTTTCGGGTACAACGAGTCCATGGTCGCGCAGGCAGACCGCAAGCTGCGGCAGGGCGTGAACGCGGCGGCCATACCAGCCGGCACCCCAGAGCAGGCGGGCAACGCCCGAAAGCTCCAGCGAGCGGCCGGCGCAGAGTGTGTGCTCGTAAGAACGGCCTTGCGCTGCCGTGACCATGCCGTGGTGAGCCGAGCGCGCGATCACTTCGCACAGGCGAACGATGCCCTTCATGGCGCGTTCGGCAATATCGGCGTCGGGCGACAGGGCGGCGAGCGCAGTCAGGCCCTTGAGATCGATCGGGAAATAGGGGGCGGAGTTGAATTCCGCCATTTCCCAGGCCTCGAAGTGATCGAGCCAGGCTCGGACACGGGCAGCGCCAACGGCACTTTGTTCGGCACCCTTGCGGCCGGAACGGGCAAAGGTTTCTCCAGACAGAAGATGCCCGGCGAGATAGGCCGACGTATGGAAAAGCAGCGCGTGGTTTTCGGAGAAATACCACTGCACGTCGTTGCCGGGCTCATCCATCCAGTAGCGGAAACCGAGGATTGCCTGGTCGATGCGGGCGCGTGTCGCCTCGCCGATGTCGTTGCCCCAGACGGTCCGCGACCAGATCAGCGGGACGAGGGAAAAGTCGGCGCAGTCGTGGCAATCCTCGATCGACGGCAGGATTTCCTCGATCATCGCATCGGTGTCCGCGCCACCGCGGCCGCTTGCCAGCCGCGCGAAAGCACGCACGGTATCGCGTTCGGAAAATTCCGAGACTTCGTTGAGCGTTTCGGCAATGCGTTCGGCAAGAATTGCAGGTGAGGTGCCCTGGCGGCCGGTATGGCAGATTTCGATGCCGAGCGATCGCGAAGCGACGAAGCCGCCGGCCTTCAGCGTGATGCGGAAATGGCGGAAATCGGCAGGCGCGTTTTCCGACGGGCCGATAACCAGGCGCGCTTCGCCAGCCTTGAGGACGAAGTCGTAGTCGAAACGTTCGGTCGACATGAAGTCGCCCTCGACGGTGACATTGACCGCGACATCCACCGGCAAGGGCTCGGCGAGCAGCAGCGTGATATCGCCTTCGAAATAGGCCGTCCTGTCGAAATGCATGCCTTCGAGTGCTGCCTCGATCGTTTCGGCAACCTTGCCTTCGATCGGCACGGGCACCGCGACGCTGGCGGCTGGTCCGTCGAGGTAGTCAAGCTGGAAGAAATAGCGGGCATCGCGTTCGGCAAGATCGTCGAAAAAGATGGTGACTTCGTTCAGCCCGGCTTCCAGCGGCAGGTCGAATTCGGATTTCGCTTCGAGATTTCGGCTATAGGGTGCCATCCAGCCGGCCTCATTGCCGTTCAGCCAGAGAACCGCGCCGCCGCAGGTGCCGAGGCGGACCTTGGCGGTCCCCGCCTTTTCGGCGGCAATGAAAGTACGGGCAAAGGTGGCAAGCCGGGTCGGGCGGAACCAGAAGCCGGAGAGATCAAGCCTTGGCGAGCCGAAGGGCAGCCACCAGCGGGCGGCCTCGAAGGCGCCGCGCACGTCTGGCCGCTTGCCGCGATATTGCTCGGCAAAGGTCGTGCGGCAAGGGTATTCGTGCGGAATGAAGTTCTTGTGCTTGGTGAGGAAGAAGAACGGGTCCATCTCACCCTTCATCGGGGCGTCGGGAACGTCGAAACGCTCCTGGGCAATCGCGCCAAGCTGCCAGTAACGGATGGCGTCGCCGGATTTCAGTTCGCGGTTCATCATGGATCTCATCGGGCTCATTTCAGCTCTGCCAGGGCCACCGGGGCCACGTCGTTATATTCCTGGTTTTCTCCGGTCATGCCCCAGACGAAGGCATATGGGCCGGTGCCGGCGCCCATGTGGATTGACCAGGCGGGTGACAGCACGGCGTCGCCATTGGCGACGATCAGATGGCGCGTCTCTTCCGGGCGGCCCATCAGGTGGATGATGCGATCTTCCGCCGCCATGTCGAAATAGCAATAGGCTTCCATGCGGCGCTCATGCAGGTGCGGCGGCATGGTGTTCCAGACGCTGCCTTCGGCAAGATCGGTGATGCCCATCAGCAGCAGACAGGACGGCGTTACCTCCGGATGAATGTACATGGCGAGCCGCCGCTTGTTCGACCGGCGGCCGTCGCCGAGATCGATGGCCTTCGATTCCGCCTTCTTGATCAGCTTGTGAGGAATGTTGGCGCCGGCCGGAACGGAGTTCATGTAGAACCGCGCAGGGGTCTTTCCAGAAAGGCTCGTCATCGTTATCTCGCGGGCACCGCGGCCGAGATAGAGCACGTCGCGGTTTTCCAGCGTGAAGGTTTTCCCATCAACGATCACCGTGCCTGTGCCGCCGAGATTGGCGATGCCCATTTCGCGCGCCGACAGAAGATAGGGCGTGCCGATCTCGGTGCCGGCGCCGAAGGTCACGCTCTTGGAAACCGGCATCGCACCGCCGAGAAGCAGGCGATCGACATGCGTATAGGTGAAATTGGCGGCATCCGGCACGAAGAGGTCTGTCATCAGGAAGGCGCTGCGGAGTTTTTCCGTGTCATAGCCTTTGACGTCTTCCGGCGCCGCTCCGTACAAAATCTTCATCGTCATGCTGCTTGTCCTTCCTTGCCGACGTGCTGCAGGCCTTCGGAAAGGCACAGGATTGCTAAGGCTTGGCCGTAGCCGGTCGGTTGAATGGGGATGTCCTTGTAGAACTGGAGATCGTGGCCCATGCGCGTGCCATAGGAGACATTGAGCACCGTGCCGGTCTCGTCGATATTGTCCATCACCACCTGCAAGGCCTTCAGGCCGGCAGTGCGCCATGCCGGGGTACCGAGGCCGAGGCGATAGCCTTTCAGGAGGCCGTAGCCGATGCCGGCGGTGGCTGAAATCTCCTCGTAAGACGTGGCATCGTCGAGCAGCGTCCGCCATGCTCCGGATGGAGCCTGCAGCGACAGCAGTGCATCGACCTGCGCCACCAGGACGCCTTGCAGGAAGTCTTTCACCGGCTTGGCGAGGTCGGCGAGATCAAAGAGGTCGAGCAATCCCGCCGTGATCCACGCATTGCCACGCGCCCAGCGCGCCTCGGCAAAATTGTGCCTGCCGTCGAAGGTCCAGCCGTGGAACCAGAGGCCGGTATGGGTGTCGGCGAGATAGCGGGTGTGGACGAGGAACTGCCGCGACGCCTCATCGACGAGTTCGCGCCGGCCGCTCGCCTCACCATAAGAGGCCAGGAACAGGGCGACCATGTAGAGCGTGTCGTCCCAAAGTTCGTCGTGGTTGATCTTGTCGGAGACGTGATGCTCGAAGCCGCCTTCCGGCGTGCGGCCAAGCTCCGTCATCACGCGGTTTGCCCAGTCGTCGAGCACCGGCTGCCAGCGGGGATCGCGGGTCTTTGCCCAGAGCACCGACAGACCGAGCATCGGCGCGGTGGTGTTGACGTTGAGTTGCGGCAGACCAGCCTCGATGCGTGCCTGGTACCACGCTTCGATGAGTTGGCGCAGGTCGTCGCGGCCGGTGAACAGCCAGAGCTTGATCAGGCCATAGAGGCCGACACCCTGCGGCCACTCCCAGCTGTCGAAGCTGATGTAGTCGCCGGCGGTGCCATCGAGATTGGGTTCGTGGAAGCGGCCGTCGTGCTTGAGGCCGGTTGTTCCGGCAACAAGGCGATCAAGACCGTTGCGAATATCGCGGCCATCTGGACCCATGAATGCTCCTCCATCCGTGCCGATCTTGTGGCGGCTCCGTAGTGAATTAAATGCATGGCGATTTCTCTTGCGCAATATGAAAATTTTTCTCATGATGCTGCAACGGAGAAACGACATGGCTGTGAAACCGCTACCCGGTAAACGGGGGAAGAAGAGCAAGCGCGTACGCTTGGAGGACATCGCTGAGGCCTGCGGGGTTTCGCTGAGCACCGCCTCGCGTGCCATTGCCGGCGAAAAAGGTGTTCGACCGGAAATCCGCCAGCAGGTGCTCGAAGCGGCGAAGATCGCCAATTATGTGATCCCGACGGTGGTTGCAGGCCAGAAAGTTATTCTGGCTGCGTCGAGCGCAGCGATGATCGACTATGTGCGCAACCAGTTCACCCTTTATGTCCTAGAGGGGCTGAAGGAACGTGCGCAGGCGCTGGGGCTCGAAATTGTCACGCGGCCGATCGCCGACAGGAACGAGGAACTGGCCGTCCTCAAGGAGGCGCAGGATGATCCGCAGGTTGCCGGTCTATTGTTCCTGACAGTCGATGACGAGGGCATGCTGGCAGCGACGCGCGGTTTCAACAAGCCGGTCGTCCTTCTCAATAGCGACGATCCGTTCATGCGGCTGTCCAGTGTTACGCCCTGCAATCGCTCAAGCGCGCGGCTGGCAGCCGACCATCTGATCGGGCTTGGTCACGAGCGCATCCTGTTCCTGATGCGACCCGGCCGGCGCACCATCGAACGGCGTTATGAAGGGTGGCAGGATGCCCTGCGTCATCATGGATTGCCCGCTGATCCGGATCTGATGGTCCCGGTCGAGGACTGGTTGCCTGAACTGGCGGCGCAGGCCATCGCGTCTCGCATTGACGCACATGGTTTGGATTTCACTGCTGTCCTCGCGGCCGGCGACAGTCTGGCCGTCGGCGCTATGATGGGCGTCCAGCAGCGGGGTTATTCAGTGCCGGGCGATGTTTCGGTGATGGGGATGGACGACCTGCCGCAAGCCTCGTTCCTCAATCCGCCGTTGACGACGATGCACATCCCCATGCGTGAGATCGGCTCGGTTGCCCTGGATCTCCTGCGCGACAGCCTGTCTGGCTTGCCGATGCCGCCGCGCCGGGTCGAACTTGCCTGTCATCTGGTCGAGCGCGCATCCACGGGGCCGCGCCGGTTGATGTTGATCGCGTAGCCTGCCCGCATGATATTGCGTGCGGGTTGCCCATCATGGATTGAGAACGACCTTGCCGCTGACACTACGGCTCTCGATCGCAGCATGCGCATGCGCCGCCTCGTGCAATGGAAAAGCTCCGCCTTGCAGGACTTTGATCGTTCCTGCAGCCACGAGATCGAAAAGCTCGGTGAGGTCGCGTCGAACGCTTTCCAACGAAAGTAGCGGCAGCAGCGCAAATCCCTTGATCGACTGGTTCAGATCAAAGACGCGGTTCATATCCGATTGATCGAGCTCGAAGCGACCAAGCGCGGCGAAGACAATTTCGCCCCGTGGCGCAAGCGTTTGCAGTGAAGCCTTGGTCATCGCGCCGCCGATGGTTTCATAGATGATGTTCACATTCCCTGCTTGCGCTTTGAGGGTGTCGGTCCAATCCGCTCCACTATAGTCGATCGCCAGATCGGCGCCGAACGAGAGTGCCAGATTCAGTTTCGCCCTGCTGCTTGCGGCGGCAATCACCCGTTCGGCTCCTTCGCGTTTTGCCAGTTGCACCAGCAGCGAACCGACACCACCCGCCGCGGCAATGACAAGAACCGACCTTCCCTTCGGAGGACTCCTGCGTACCAGATGAAGGGCGGTCAATCCCTGGACCATCAGTGCGACGGCATCGTTGAAACCGAGGCCGTCCGGCAAGGGAATGACGGAGGCAGCATCGATGGCGACGAATTCGACATAACCGGAATCGCGCCCGGCGGCAAAGAGCGGGACGCCGACACGGGCTCCGAGCAAGGACGGATCGACACCCGGTCCGATCTGTTCGACGATCCCAGCCACCTCCACACCCGGGATCATCGGCAGCTCCGGCGTGACGGCATAGCGGTCGGCCCGCATCAGCACTTCGAAGTAATTGACGCCGGCGGCATGCACGCGCACCAACACCTCGCCCTGTAAGGGCACCGGGGCCGGTATCTCGACGATGTGAAGAACCTCCGGCGGACCGAACTGGCGGAATTGAACGGCTTTCATGGCAGACCTCGCGTTGAAATGATGCGAGGCACTGTTTACCTGTAGGCCTGAGGCTGAAAATACACACTCTTTCGTTCCATACCCACCGGGAGGTGACCATGGCGGACGTGACGAAAAGACTCCCGAAGCTGCCGGTCGAGCGGGCATTGAAGGTGATCTCCGGCCGCTGGAAACCGGTCATTCTCTATTATGTGTTCGGCGGCCCGAAGCGGCTTTCGGAGTTGAAACGCATGATGCCGGAGATCACGCAAAAGGTTCTGATCCAGCAGCTGCGCGAGATGGAAGAGCACGGCCTGGTGCGGCGACAGATATTCGCCGAGATGCCGGCCCGCGTCGAATATAGCGCGACGGAGCTTGGGCTTGGCCTTGAGCCGGTGCTTCTCTCACTCTGCGCATGGGGCCAGCGCCATGCGGAGGAACTGAACGACGTCGCCGACATTGCGGACTGCATCGTTCGGCCAAGGGACGCGCTCAGGCAAACTGTGGCCGCTTAGGCGTTCGCTTCCTGCTTGGCGTTGTCGCCTGCCTGCTAGAACTTCGCTTCGTCCGTGGGGGCGAGCAGGCTCTCGGCAATCTTGGCAGCCTCCATGATGTGGGCGCGGCAGGCGGCGGTTGCCGCGTCCGGATCATTGCGCAGGATGGCGTTGAAGATTTCGCGCATACGCGCCGGGCCTGAGACCGTGCGGTTGGTGGTGGAAAGGGTCATTACCCTGAGCCGGGAAATACGGCTGTTCAGCCGCTTGACGATATCCCAGGCGATCTCGTGGCCGCCTGACAGGAAGATCGTCTCATAGAACTCCGTCGTCGCGGCAAGGATCGTCAGGGCGTCGTTCCTGCGAGAATTGCGGTCGAGATCCTCCAGCACCGTCTTCAGCCTTTCCTTCGTCGCTGAATCGGCATTGCGGGCGCAATCGGCGACCGCCGTCGTTTCAAGCGCGATCCGGACATCATAGATCTGCCGCGCCTGATGCCAGTCGATCAGGGCAACGATCGGGCCTTGTTTGGGGGCAGTCTCGACAAGACCTTCCGTTTCCAGATGGCGCAACACTTCGCGGATGACCGAGCGCGATACGCCGAGCTGATCGCACAGGGTGCGCTCGACGAGCCGCTGTCCCGGGTTGAAAAGACCGGCAATGATCGCATTGCGCAGTCGCTCCAGCGCCATTTCGCGCAGCGTGACCGGTGGAGTGTCGATCCGGAGGGACTCCAGATTCGGGGCGGTTTCGGCGGTCGGAGCAAACAGCTTCTGGTTCATGGTTCTCTCATAGAGGCAGAAATGATTCCAAACAAGGCTTGACACGTGGTCTTATGGTATACCATCATACGGAATATCGAAATAGAAGGAAAACGGCCTTGGCTCTCGAAATCCGCAAGACACTTCTTCAGGTGGAAACCACGCTGGTCGAAGGAGGCAAGGCGGCCGCCGCGCCGCTCAAGCTCTATGCGGCGATGGCCGTGGTGAAGAACCCCTGGGCCGGGCAGGGCTTCGTGGAAGACCTCAAGCCGGAGATCCATGCGGCAGCGCCGATACTCGGCGAATTGCTGACGCGGATGATCATTGATGCCGTCGGGTCGGGTGAGCAGGTCGAGGCCTATGGCAAGGCGGCGGTCGTCGGGCTGGACGGTGAGCTTGAACACGCCTCGGCACTGATCCACACGCTTCGTTTCGGCAATCACTACCGCACGGCGGTCGGTGCCAAATCCTATCTCGCCTTCTGCAACACCCGCGGCCCGGCCAATGCGCCGATGATGATCCCGCTGATGGACAAGAACGATGAGGGGCGCCGCTCGCATTATCTCACCATCCAGACGTCCATCGGCGACGCGCCTGCGGCCAATGAAATCCTCGTTGCTCTCGGCGCATCCGTCGGCGGGCGTCCGCATCATCGCATCGGCGACCGCTACCAGGATCTCAAGGATCTCGGCAACGATGCCAGCAATCCGGCAGCGGTCTGAGGCTGGCATGGAAATGATCCGGCGGCAGCACACGAAAAACGGCACGGCCTATGCGGAGCACGGCTCCGGCGAGCCCCTGGTGCTGGTCCATGGAGTCGGCATGCGGTTGGAGGCCTGGGCGCCGCAAATGGCGGCACTCGGCAAGAGCCATCGTGTGATCGCCGTCGATATGCCCGGGCATGGCGAAAGCCGACCTTTACCGGAGGACGCAGGCCTTCGCGACTTTGTCTCCTGGCTGGGCATCTTCCTCGATGGTCTCGAGCTTGAGCGCGTCAATGTGGCCGGACACTCGATGGGTGCGCTGATCGCAGGCGGTGCGGCAGCGACATTTGGAACAAGAGTGTCCCGGGTGGCCTTGTTGAACGGCGTTCATCGCCGCGATGCTGCCGCAAGTGCCGCAGTTATCGGCCGGGCACACGAAATCCGCGACGGGTTGGTGGATGTGGATGGTCCGCTGCTGCGCTGGTTCGGGGCGGGCAGTCAGGAGAGTAGCGTCTACCGCTTGACGCATCGGTGGCTGTCTTCGGTCGATCGCGGGGGCTATGCTACGGCCTACGCCGCCTTTGCTGCCGGTGACTGCACCTATGCCGATTGCTGGCCGAATGTCGGATGTCCGGCACTGTTTCTGACCGGAACCGACGATCCCAATTCGACGCCAGCAATGGCGCAGGCCATGGCGGCTGCGGCGCCTGCCGGTTACGCCGTACTGATCGACGGCCACCGGCATATGGTCAACCTGACAGCGCCCGAAGAGGTCAATGCGATCCTCCTGGAATGGCTGTCGAAACCGGAGGAGATGCAATGAGCGAAGCGAGTTTTGATGCCCGCGCCCTGCGCGATGCCTTTGGAGCCTTCCCGACCGGCGTGACTGTGGTGACGGCCCATGATCCGTCCGGTCAGCCGATCGGTTTCACGGCCAATTCCTTCACTTCGGTATCGCTTGATCCGCCATTGCTCCTCGTATGCCTGGCAAAGACATCGCGGAATTTCGACACAATGACGGGGGCGGGGAAATTCGCGGTGAATATCCTGTCGGAAACCCAGAAGGATGTTTCCAACACCTTCGCCCGCCCGGTCGAGGACCGCTTCGCTGCCGTCGATTGGCAAAAAGGGCCTGAAGGGTCGCCGATCTTTGCCGATGTTGCGGCGTGGTTCGATTGTTCCACCGAACAGGTGCTCGATGCGGGCGATCACGTGATCATGACCGGCCGAGTCAAAGCGTTCGATAATAGCGGCAGGAACGGTCTTGGCTATGCACGTGGCAGCTATTTCACCCCGGCACTGGCGGGCAAGGCGGTCTCTGCGGCGGCGGAAGGCGAGGCGCAGTTGAGTGCCGTGATCGAGCGTGACGGCTCCGTTCTTCTGCTTGGCAGCGAGATTCTGAGCTTGCCGACTTGCGCCATGGAAGGTGGAGAGCCGACGCGGGTGCTGCGGGACTACCTCGAAACGCTGACAGGCCTGACCATCTCCGTCGGTTTCCTCTATTCCGTCTACGAAAGCCGCACCGACAACCGGCAGCACATCGTCTATCGCGCTAACGCCAGCAGTGGCAAACCGATCGCCGGGCGCTTCCTGCCGCCCATCGATGTCCTGCAGCAAAAACTCGACAGCACGGCGACCGCCGATATCGTCCGGCGTTTCGATCTGGAAAACTCCATCGGCAATTTCGGCGTTTATTTCGGCAATGAGACAGCCGGCAAAGTCCACCCGGTTTCAAGGAAGGCCTGATCGCGATGAAATTCTCTCTCTTCGTCCATATGGAGCGGCTTAACGCGGAGCAGGATCACAAGACCCTCTACGAGGAGTTCGTGGCGCTCTGCGAAATCGCCGACAAGGGCGGCATGCACGCCATCTGGACCGGCGAACATCATGGTATGGACTTCACCATTGCGCCCAATCCCTTCATCACCATTGCCGACCTCGCCCGGCGGACCAGCAATGTGCGCCTTGGCACCGGAACCGTGATCGCGCCGTTCTGGCATCCGATCAAGCTTGCCGGCGAAGCGGCGATGACCGATCTCATCTGCGACGGACGGCTGGATATTGGCATTGCCCGCGGCGCCTATTCCTTCGAGTACGAGCGCCTGTTGCCGGGGCTCGACGCGTGGGGAGCCGGCCAGCGCATGCGAGAGCTTATTCCTGCCGTGCAGAAACTGTGGGAGGGCGACTATGCGCATGATGGCGAGTTCTACAAATTCCCGTCGACCACCTCCGCGCCGAAACCGATCCAGCAGCACCCGCCGATCTGGGTGGCGGCACGCGATCCGAATTCCCATGAATTCGCTGTTTCCAATGGCTGCAATGTCCAGGTGACGCCGCTGTGGCAGGGGGACGATGAAGTCGAGACGCTGATGGGGCGCTTCAACGAGGCCTGCGCCAAGAACACCGCCGTCGAGCGGCCGAAGATCATGCTCTTGCGGCACACCTATGTGGGCTCCAGTGAAGCCGACATCGCACAGGCGGCGCATGAGATGAGCGTCTACTACAACTACTTCTTCGCCTGGTTCAAGAACGAGAAGCCGATCCATCAGGGTCTGATCGAGCGGATTGCGGTCGAGGATATCGCTGCCAATGCCATGCTGTCGGCCGAAGTGATGCGCCGAAACAACGTGGTCGGCGATGCCGGAGAGGTCATCGGCCGACTCAAGGCCTACGAGGCGATGGGCTATGACGAATATTCCTTCTGGATCGACACTGGCATGAGCTTTGCTCGCAAGAAGGCCTCGCTCGAGCGCTTCATCGCCGAAGTCATGCCGGCTTTCGGGGAGTAGGGCGATGCAGCAGTTTCAATGTTACATCGACGGACGTTTCGGCAATGGCGAGGCGCGCTTTCAAAGCGTTGATCCGGCGACGGGCGCTGCGTGGGCGGAGATGCCCGAAAGCCGCGAGGCCGATGTCGATCGCGCAGTCGAGGCCGCTCACCGTGCACTTTATGATGGCGGCCGCTGGAGCCGGATGACGGCGACGCAGCGCGGCAAGCTGCTCTACAGGCTCGCCGATCTCATCGCGGCGAGCGTGCCGAGGCTGGCCGAACTGGAAACCCGCGATACCGGCAAGATCATTCGCGAGACATCCTCGCAGATCGCCTATGTCGCTGACTATTATCGCTATTATGCCGGGCTCGCGGACAAGATAGAAGGGGCCTCGCTGCCGATCGACAAGGCGGACATGGACGTCTGGCTGCGTCGCGAGCCCGTCGGTGTCGTCGCGGCCATCGTGCCATGGAACAGCCAGCTGTTTCTCGCTGCCGTGAAGATCGGCCCGGCGCTTGCCGCCGGCTGCACCATCGTCGTCAAGGCTTCGGAAGATGGCCCGGCGCCGCTGCTCGAATTTGCCCGGCTCGTCGACGAGGCAGGCTTCCCGCCCGGCGTCGTCAATGTCATCACGGGCTTCGGCGCCACCTGCGGTGCTGCGCTGACGTCGCATCCAAAGGTCGCGCACATCGCCTTTACCGGCGGTGCCGAGACGGCCCGTCATATCGTCCGCAGTTCGGCGGAAAACCTGGCATCGACGTCTCTCGAACTCGGTGGCAAGTCGCCGCTGTTGGTCTTTGCCGATGCCGATCTGGAGAGTGCGGCGAATGCGCAGGTCGCCGGCATTTTTGCCGCAACGGGCCAAAGCTGCGTCGCCGCCTCGCGGCTGATCGTCGAGCGCAGCATCAAGGACCGATTTCTCGAAATTCTCGCTGCCAAGGCCGAGGCGATCCGCATCGGTTCGCCGCTCTCATTGGAGACAGAGGTCGGGCCGCTGGCAACGGCACGGCAGCGGTGGCATATCGAAACGCTGGTTGCCGCGTCGCTTGAGGCCGGGGCGAAGCTGGTGACCGGCGGATCCGCGCCGGCCGGGGAGGGCTATTTCTATCGTCCGACGATTCTCGACTGCGACGGCACAAATTCGCCGTCACTGGACAAGGAATTCTTCGGCCCGGTTCTCTCCGTCGTCTCCTTCGAGACGGAGGCCGAAGCTGTCGAGCTCGCCAACAGCACGCCCTATGGCCTCGCTTCCGGTATCTTCACGCAGAACCTGACGCGGGCGCACCGGCTGATGAAATCCATCCGCGCCGGCATCGTCTGGGTCAATACGTACCGCGCGGTGTCGCCGATCGCGCCTTTTGGCGGCTCGGGGCTTTCGGGCGATGGCCGTGAAGGCGGGCTTGCGGCAGCGCTGAGCTATACCCGGACCAAGACGGTGTGGCTTCGCACATCCGATGATCCGATCCCCGATCCTTTCGTGATGCGGTGACGGCGATGGTCTACGAGATTCGAACCTACCGGCTGAAGAACGGCGCCATCCCTGCCTATCTCAAGGTCGTGGAGGAGGAGGGCATCGCCATCCAGAGGAAACATCTGGGTGAGCTGATCGGTTACTTCTTCTCGGAAATCGGCGTGATCAACGAGATTGTCCATATCTGGGGCTTTTCGAGCCTCGACGACCGGGAGGCGCGCCGCGGCCGGTTGATGGCGGATGCGGATTGGCAGGCGTTCCTGCCGAAGATTCGCGACCTCATCGAGGTTGCAGAAAACAAGATCATGAAACCGGCAGCCTTTTCACCGACGGGGGGATCGCGGCCGGTCTGATCCGGCAGGAGCAGACGGCTCATCGAAGACGACATTTCGGGATTCCATCACCTTCCAGGGAAAGCCCGGGACGGACAGCCGACGGCTGTCATGAAGGTATTAAAAACAGTCAAAAATCAACGGAGCAAGGGAACATGAAAAACAGTTTGATTATTGCGGCAATGGCCGCAACGCTTGGTCTTTCGACGCAGGCAAGCGGCGCCGACCTGGTCTTCACCAGTTGGGGCGGGACGACGCAGGACGCGCAAAAGACGGCCTGGGCCGATCCGTTCACTTCGGAAAACGGCATCAACGTGGTGCAGGATGGACCGACCGACTATGGCAAGCTCAAGGCCATGGTCGAGGCGGGCAGCGTCACCTGGGATGTGGTCGACGTGGAGGGTGACTATGCCGTCCAGGCCGGCCAGGCTGGAATGCTCGAAAAGCTGGATTTCTCGATCATCGACAAATCCAAGCTCGATCCGCGCTTTTTGACCGACTACTCCGTCGGCAGTTTCTATTACTCCTTCGTCATCGGCTGCAACAAGGACGCTGTCTCTGCCTGCCCGAAGACTTGGGCTGATCTCTTCGACACCGTGAAGTTTCCCGGAAAGCGCACCTTCTACAAATGGTCGGCGCCTGGCGTGATCGAAGCTGCCTTGCTGGCAGACGGCGTCGCGCCCGAGAAGCTCTATCCTCTCGACCTGGATCGTGCCTTCAAGAAGCTCGACACGATCAAGGCCGACATCATCTGGTGGACCGGCGGCGCGCAATCGCAGCAGCTTCTTGCTTCCGCTGAAGCGCCTTTCGGTTCCTTCTGGAATGGCCGTCTGACGGCGCTTGCCGAAACCGGCGTTACCGTCGAAACGTCCTGGGATCAGAACATCACGGCGGCGGACGCCCTTGTCGTGCCGAAGGGTACGAAGAACAAGGAAGCGGCGATGAAGTTCATCGCGGCGGCTACCAGCGCGGATGCCCAGGCCAACATGGCGATCACCACCGGCTACGCGCCGATCAATCTCGATTCCAGCGCCATCATGGATGAAAAGCTGCGCATGACCCTGCCGGACATGCAGTCGGCGAGCCAGATCAATGCCGACATGGCGTATTGGGCTGCCAATCGCGATGCGATCGGCGAGCGTTGGTACGCGTGGCAGGCCAAATAAGGCGCAATGAGCGGGCGCGTCGGGTTCGCGCCCGCTCTCTCAAGCAGACGGAACCGTTTTCCATAGCCTTAAGGGTTTTCCGCATGGCCTTGCTGACTGAGCAAGAAAAGATAGCAGCGGTGGGCAGTATCCGTCCGATCCGGTCGAGGAATTTCGCCCTGACCGTCCCGGCGCTGCTATTGCTCGTGGTGTTCTTCATTTTGCCGGTGGTATCGCTGCTGCTGCGAAGCGTGATGGAGCCAGAGCCGGGCCTTCAGAACTATGAGGCCCTGCTTGGATCGACCACATATTTGAAGATTTTTCTCAACACGTTCAGCGTGTCGGCTCTGGTGACGGCAGTGGCGCTCGCGATCGGCTTTCCCGTCGCCTGGGCGCTTGCCATCATGCCGCCGCGCTGGGCCTCGATCGTCTTTGCCGTGCTGCTTCTGTCGATGTGGACGAACCTTCTGACGCGCACCTATGCGTGGATGGTGCTGCTCCAGCGTACCGGCATCATCAACAAGACGCTGATGGGGCTCGGGCTGATCAGCGAACCGCTGCCGCTGGTGAACAACCTTGTCGGCGTCACCATCGGCATGACCTACATCATGCTGCCTTTCATCATCCTGCCGCTCTATGGCGTCATCCGCAAGATTGATCCGGCGATCCTGCAGGCGGCGGCCCTTTGCGGTGCCACCCGCTGGCAGGCGCTTAGCCGGGTCCTTATTCCGCTTGCGGCACCGGGCATGGTTTCCGGCGCGCTGATGGTCTTCGTCATGTCGCTCGGCTATTTCGTCACGCCGGCACTGCTCGGCGGCACGGCCAACATGATGCTTGCGGAACTCATCGCGCAGTTTGTCCAATCGCTCGTCAACTGGGGCATGGGTGGTGCTGCGGCATTGGTGCTGCTGGTCGTCACACTGGCGCTCTACGCCGTGCAGTTGAAGCTGTTCGGCACGGCCCGCATGGAGGGACGCTGACATGCTGCTCAATTTCGACCGCCTCGGCGCATGGAAATGGATATTGCTCGGAATCACCGGGCTGACTGCGGCGTTTCTCATCCTGCCGATCCTTTTCATCGCGGCGCTTTCCTTCGGCTCGTCGCAATGGCTGATCTTTCCGCCACCGGGATGGACGCTGAAATGGTACGCCATGTTCTTTGCCGATCCGCGCTGGCTGGAGGCTGCCGGGACGAGTTTTTACATTGCGGCCATCGTCACCGTCCTGTCGGTGCTGCTCGGTCTCGTCGCATCGTTCGGCCTCGTGCGCGGGCGCTTCATCGGCAAGGAAGGTCTCCGGGCGCTGTTCCTGACGCCGATGATCCTGCCGGTTGTCGTGCTTGCCGTCGCGCTCTACGCTTTCTTCCTGCGGATAGGCCTCAACGGAACCGTCACCGGCTTCGTCATCGCCCATCTGGTCGTCGCATTGCCGTTTTCGATCCTCTCCATCACCAATGCGTTGGAGGGCTTCGACAAGTCGATCGAGGATGCGGCGGTGCTCTGCGGCGCAAGCCCGCTGGAGGCGAAGCTGCGCGTCACGCTGCCGTCGATCAGCCACGGACTGTTTTCGGCGGCCGTCTTCTCGTTCCTCACCTCCTGGGACGAGGTCGTGCTGGCGATTTTCATGGCGAGCCCCACCCTGCAGACGCTGCCCGTCAAGATCTGGGCAACGCTGCGGCAGGACCTGACGCCGGTGATCGCCGCCGCTTCCACCCTTCTCATCGTCATCACCATCGCACTGATGCTTCTGGTGGCGCTGTTGCGCAAAGGACTGAAATCATGACCTTCCTGCAAATCCGCGGCTTGAGGAAAGACTATGGCATCGTTACCGCTGTCCGCGACGTGAACCTCACGGTCGAGCGCGGCGAGTTCATGACGTTCCTCGGGCCATCCGGCTCGGGCAAGAGCACGACGCTCTACATCCTGGCGGGCTTTGAGAACCCCACGGTGGGGGACATCCTGCTCAACGGCGACAGCCTGATCGCGACGCCTTCGCACAAGCGCAATATCGGCATGGTGTTCCAGCGCTACACGCTGTTTCCGCATCTTTCGGTCGGCGAGAACATCGCCTTCCCGCTGAAGGTCCGGCGTCTCCCAAAGGCCGAGATCGACGCCAAGGTGGCGAAGATGCTGAAACTCGTGCGTCTTGAAGGCTTCGAGGATCGCAAGCCGGCCCAGATGTCGGGCGGCCAGCAGCAGCGCGTGGCGCTGGCACGGGCGCTTGCCTACGATCCGCCGGTGCTCCTGATGGACGAGCCGTTGTCGGCGCTCGACAAGAAGCTGCGGGAGGAAATCCAGCACGAGATCCGTCGCATCCATCAGGAAACCGAAGTGACGATCCTTTATGTGACGCATGATCAGGAGGAGGCGCTCAGGCTGTCGGATCGGATCGCCGTGTTCTCCAGGGGCGTGATCGACCAGATCGGCACCGGGCCGGAGCTTTATGCCAACCCGGCCACCCGTTTCGTTGCGGAATTCGTCGGCGACAGCGATTTCGTCGATTGCCGCGTCCTGTCGGCGCAGAATGGACGGGCGGATATCGCCATCGGATCAGGCCTGACCATCCGTGGCGTCCCGATGCACGGGCGGGCGGCGGCGGGCGGCGCGGCTGCACTGATGCTTCGGCCCGAACGGCTATCGCTGGCGCGTGGGTCTGTCGGGCAGGGCAGCGCCAATCTTGCGGCCACCGTCACCGATATCACGTTCCTTGGCAGCAATATCCACGTGGCGGCGGCGGCCGAGACGGGCGAGGCGTTATCGGTTCGCTTGCCCTTCGGCCACGAAGCCGCGTCCAGTCTCAGCCGGGGCGACACCGTTTCGCTGGGTTTCGACCCGGCCAGCGCGCATGTCTTCAGCGCCTAGAGTATCGGCTAGGCGTCGATATCCCGGATCGAATCGAGAGGTCCTTTGAGCGCCGTCCGCGGATGGACGAGTTCCGGCTGGATCAGGTGGATTTTGACGGCCGGGCGGGTTTCCTCGATGAGCTCGAAAGCCTTGGCAAGCATGCTTTCGGTATCCTGCCGGATCATGATGACGGGGAACGGCAGGAACGAGCCGAAGGGATCGTAGTCGTAGCAGCCGACGACGATGTCGGCGAAGGTCTCGTGCGGATGCTGCGCCATGAAGCGGAGCAGCCCCTCGAAGTTGATTGAGGAGTTGATGAACAGTCCGCGCGGCAGCTTTCCCTCGCGCTCGTAAAAAGCCTCGAAGGCCTTTTGCGTCATGTCGGGCGAGTAGCCGGTCGGCTGGATGCAGGCGTCGCTGTCATTGCCGAGCAGTTCCGTCTTGATATCGCGAAAGCCCTTGATGCGCTCGCGGCTCGCATGGTCGTTGCGCCCGCCGAACAGGAAAAGCTCTTCCGGCTTCAACGGATCGGCGTCGTCGAACCGTTTGATGATCGCCTGCGTCAGCATCCGGGCGCCCTGGTAGTTGTCGCTGATGACCGACGGTGCCTTGGTCCCGGGAAGGTCGATATTGATGTGACGGATGCCGGCGGCTTCGCACAGCGTGTGGACGCTGTCGGGATCGGTGGCGCCTGCGATGAACAGTTCGTCGATCGAGTATGAGATCAGCGTCTCGACCGTTGCAAGCTCTTCCTGCGGATCGCGCGAGGCGCTGACGACGACCGGACACTTGCCATGGCTGCGCACCTGCGCCTCGAAGGTCTGCGCCATCGAGGAGAAATAGCGATTGTCATGCACCGGCAGAAGCAGGCCGACGAGGCCGGAACGGGAACTGCGCAGGCCGCGGGCCTGCAGGTTGGCGGTGTATTGGTGCTGTTCGGCCAGGCTCTGGATCAGCTCTGCCGTGCTTTCCTTGATCCGCCGCTTGCGCCACGTGCCGTTGAGCACCGCGCTGACGGTCGAGGCGGAACAGCCGGACAGGACCGAAAGATCGTAGATCGTCGCCTTCTTTTTGCCCTGCTGTTTCATCGTTCCTCCATTCTTTTCCTTAGTGCCAATTTCCTCTTGACGAAAGTTTAAATCCAAAACATATTATTTGCACCATCGATTGTGCAAAAAAGAAATATCGATTGTGCAGCGAGGTCCGCTTGAGGAGGCGGTGAAGTGGAGGATGCGATTTCCCGCGTCGACCTGAACTGAATTGCCAGGGAGCGCCAGCCGGCGCCCCGTGCCTGTTTCCGTGCGCGGAAACGTTTGGAGGAGGAAGAGCATGAAAAAATTTATGATCGCAGCGCTTGCTGCGTCGCTGTCGCTTGGCGTTTCGTTTGCGGCGATGGCCGCCGACAAGGTTGGTGTCGTCGTCAAGATCGGCGGCATTCCGTGGTTCAACGCCATGGAAGCAGGGATCAAGGAGCAGGGCGCCAAGCTCGACCTCGATGCCTTCATGGTCGGCCCGACCAGCGCCGACCCGGCATTGCAAGTGCGCGCCATCGAAGATCTGATCGCGCAAGGGGTCAAGGTTATCGGCGTCGTTCCGAACGATGCCAAGGTGCTGGAGCCCGTTCTGGCCAAGGCCAAGGAAGCCGGGATTTTCGTCATCACCCATGAATCGCCGGGCCAGAAGGGTGCCGACTGGAATTTCGAGCTGGCCTCGTCAACCGGCTTCGGTGAAGCGCATGGCAAGCTGCTGGCCGAGAAAATGGGCGGCAAGGGCGAATATGCCGTCTTCGTCGGTTCGCTGACCGTTCCCCTGCACAATGCCTGGGCCGATGCGGCGATCGCCTATATCAAGGCCAATTATCCCGACATGAAGCTGGTCGGCGAGCGTTATGGCGTGGCTGAGGATGTCGACAAGAGCCGCTCGACGGCGCTCGATCTCATCTCCGCCCATCCGGATCTCAAGGGCTTCCTCGCTTTTGGTAGCCAAGGTCCGATCGGTGCCGGCCGTGCCGTCGAGGAGCGTCGCAAGACTGGTGAAATCTTCGTGCTCGGTCCTTTTTCGCCTGGCCAGGGTCAGAAGCTGATCAAGGCCGATGCGATTTCCGGCGGGTTCATGTGGAATCCGAAGCAGGCCGGCGAGGTCTTCGTCACCTTGGCCGATCGTCTAATCAAGGGCGAGGGCGTCAAGGATGGCGACGATATTCCAGGCCTCGGCGTGATCAAGCCGGCGGGCAACGACATCATCGTCGATCAGTTGCTGCCGATCAACAAGGATACCGTGGACGAGCTTGCAGGCATGGGCCTCTAAACTTTCCCCGAACGGGTTCTCCCGGGCTGCTGGGCTGGCTTCGGCCGGCTCGGCGGTGCCCCGGAGGTTCCGCAAGATCAGCATTTTCACGGGTTGGTACGATGACTGGACGCGAGAGCGCGGAGGGTGGCCAAAAGCCGCTCCTGTCCCTGCGCAACATCAACATGACGTTCGGTGGCGTCAAGGCTTTGAAGGCTGTCAGCTTCGACGTTCTTCCCGGCGAGGTGCATTGTCTGGCAGGCGAAAATGGCTCGGGCAAGAGCACGCTGATCAAGATCATTACCGGCGTTTACCGCCCGCAGGACGGCGCGGTGATCGATTACGACGGACAGACCTATTCGCACATGTCGCCGGTGACGGCGCAGAATTCCGGCATCCAGGTGATCTGGCAGGACCTTGCCCTGTTCCCCGAGATGACGGTTGCCGAAAACATCGCGTTCCAGACGCTGCTCGGCCGCTGGCCGCGTTTCGTCAATTACAACAGCATGCGGGAAAAGGCGATCAAGGCTTTGGCGCGGCTTGGTGTCACGCTCGATGTCGACCGGCCACTGAAGGATTACGCCATTGCCCAGCGGCAGATCGTGGCGATTGCCCGCGCCCTGGTCGGCGAAGCGAAGCTCGTCTTCATGGACGAGCCGACCGCATCTTTGACGCAATCGGAAACTGACCACCTTCTCGATATCGTCCGCACGCTCTCCGCATCCGGCGTCGCCGTGGTGTTCGTCAGCCACCGGCTGGCCGAGGTGCTGGAGATTTCGAGCCGGCTGACGGTGCTTCGCGATGGTGCGCTGGTCGGCGTCTATTCGACCGAAGGCATGACCCAATCGCGCATCACCGAGTTGATGACCGGCAAGACTTTCGACCAGACCGTCCGCGCCCGCGATGTCCGCGCCAATCCGGTGGTGCTGGAAGTTGAGGGGCTGTCCCGGCCCGGCCAGTTCGAGGACATCTCGTTTGCCGTCAGGCGCGGCGAAACGCTGGGGATTACCGGGTTGCTCGGGGCAGGGCGCACCGAGCTGGCGCTGTCGTTGTTCGGTATGCTGAAACCGCGGTCCGGTACCGTGAAACTCCAGGGAAAGCCGGTGCAGTTTTCGTCCAACCGCGACGCCATCGCTGCCGGCATCGCCTATCTGTCCGAGGATCGCTTGTCGCTGGGGCTCATCCAGCCGCAGTCGATCGCCGACAATCTGGTGATCGCATCCCTCGACCGGATCAAGGACGGGGGGCTGCTGTCCGACATCCGCAAGCAGGAACTCGTCGCCCGCTGGATTGCCGATCTCGGCGTCAAGATCGGGCAACAGGGCGACGCGATCTCGACACTCTCCGGCGGCAACCAGCAACGCGTTGCCATTGCCAAATGGCTGGCGACCGATCCGAAGCTGCTCATTCTCGACGCGCCGACCGTGGGCGTCGATGTCGGCGCACGGGCGGGCATTTTCGATATCGTCGCGAAGCTGGCCGAGACCGGCCTGGCAATCATTCTGATCTCCGACGAGGTGCCGGAAGTCTATTTCAACGCCGACCGCGTGCTGCACATGGCGCAGGGACGGGTCGTCAACCAGTTCATGCCGGCGGACTGCTCGCTCGCCGAGATCGAGGCAGCCGTCTATGCGTAAGGTCGTTCAATCCCATGCGACGGAATTTGCGCTGCTCGCGGTCATCGCGATCATCAGCCTCTTCCTGTCGATCGCGACCGACCGTTTCTTCTCGCTCGGCAACGCGTTCGATCTGCTCAACACCAGTTCCGTCAACATCATCTTCGCCGTGGGCCTGCTGGTGGTGCTGATTGCCGGTGGCATCGATATCTCGTTCGCTGTCGCGGCCTCCGTCGTCCAGTATGTTGCGGCGCTTCTGCTCGGGTGGATGGGTGGCGGCGGTTGGATCAGCGGGCTGCTGATCGCCGGTGCGCTCGGCGTCCTGCTAGGGGCCGTCAATGCGTTTCTGATCCATAAATTCAGGATCATCTCGATCGTTGCGACCATCGCCACCTTCAACATCTATTTCGGCCTGTTGATGTTCTTCACCCGCGGCGTGTCGATCTACAACCTGCCGGACTGGCTGACCTCGCGGGTCATCCTGTTCGAGCACGAGATGGCGGACGGCAGCTGGATCGAGATCACCCTGCCGGTGCTGGTGATGCTCATCTGCGTGGTCGCAACCTGGGTGTTCATCACCCGCACCACGACCGGGCGGCAACTTTATGCCTTCGGCGACAACCCGGAAGGCGCGCGCCGGTTCGGCATCAATATCGGCGCGATGCAGTTCATCGCCTTCGGCTGGCTCGGCCTGATGGCGGGGATCGGCGGTCTGATCCAGGCGCATTATGCGCAGGAAGTCGTCCCCAACGCGCTGTACGGCCGCGAACTGGATGTACTGGCCGCAGTAGTGCTGGGCGGCGCGCGGCTCGGCGGCGGCAAGGGATCGGTGCTCGGCTGCGTGCTCGGCGTATTGTTGATCTCGATCACCCAGAACGGGCTCAATCTGGCGGGCGTCTCGCCCTATGCCTTCAAGATGATCGTCGGCGCCATCATCCTCGTCGCCATCACGCTGTCGAACACCAGCATCGAAAAGTTGCTGCCCTTCATGCGCCAGGAGGAGGGCCGCAAATGACCGCAATCGTTAATCGTACCAGGGCTTTCCTCGGGCCGGAAATGGCCGGGCCGGGATTTGCCTTGCTCGCCGTTCTCATCGTTTTCAGCCTGGCCTCGCCGCAATTCTTCAGCCGGGCCACCTTCGGCTCGGTTGCCTTCCAGCTACCGGAACTCGGCCTTCTGACGCTTGCAATGCTGCTGCCGGTTTTGACCGGCGGCCTCAACCTTGCCATTACCTTCACCGCCAATATTGCAGGGCTGACCGTTGCCTGGGTGCTGCAACAGAACGGCGGCGCCGATGCCGGCCCGTTTGCCTTCTTCCTTGGCTCTCTGCTCGGCATCGGCGTCGGGGCGCTCAGCGGCGTGGTGATGGGGCTGGTGATCGCCTATACCCGCGCCCATCCGATCCTCGTCTCGCTGTCGATGATGATCTTTCTGCGCGGGCTTGGCGAGTTCCTGACGCGCGGCGGCGATGTCTCGGGTTTCCCGGCTTTCCTGCAGCCGCTCGGCCATGGCAGCATTTTCGGCTTTCCGGTGCCGCTTCTCGTCTTCATCGCCTGCGTGTTGATCTGGCATCTACTGCTGACCCGCATGAAGCTCGGCTTCAACACCTACATGATCGGCTCGAACATAGAGGCGGCGCGTTACTCCGGCGTCAATACCTGCAAAGTGCTGGTGCTGGTCTATACGCTGTCGGGCGCGATGTGCGCGGTTGCCGGCATCATCATGCTCGCCCGGTTCAACTCGGTACGCGTCGGTCACGGCGAATCCTACCTTTTGATCACCGTGCTTGCCTGCTTCCTCGGCGGCGTCAATCCGTTCGGCGGTTTCGGCCGGGTCATCCCGGTGTTCGTCGCGCTTGTGGTGCTGCAACTATTGTCCTCGGGTCTCAACATCCTGGGCGCCAATCAGCATCTGGCGACGGCCGTCTGGGGCGTCCTGCTCATCACCGTGATGATCCTGCGTTTTGCCGCGGGTCACTTCAAATTTCTCAAGCGAAAAAAAGGATAAAACCATGGAAGGTTTTGGCGTTCATACCAGCATGTGGACCATGAACTGGGACCGCGCAGGGGCAGAGAAGGCGATTGCCGCCGCCGTCAAATACGAGATGGACTTCATCGAGATCGCGCTTCTGAACGCACCGGCGGTGGATGCCGAGCATAGCCGCAAGCTGCTGGAAAAACACAAGCTGCGCTCTGTCTGCTCTCTCGGATTGCCGGAGCACGCGTGGGCCTCAGTGCATCCGGAAAAGGCCGTGGAGCATCTGAAGGTCGCCATCGACAAGACGGCTGACATGGGTGCGGAAGCCTTGTCCGGCGTCATCTTCGGCGGCATCGGCGAGCGCACCGGTGTTCCGCCAACCGAAAAGGAATACGACAACATCGCCCGTGCGCTGCAGGCGGCGGCCAAGCATGCAAAATCACGCGGCATCCAACTCGGGGTCGAGGCCGTCAATCGCTATGAAAACCACCTGATCAACACGGCACAGCAGGCCGTCGACATGATCGAGCGCGTCGGTGCCGACAATGTCTTTGTGCACCTCGATACCTATCACATGAACATCGAGGAGAAGGGGGCGGCCAACGGCATTCTCGTTGCCCGTGACCACATCAAATATATCCACCTCTCGGAGAGCGACCGGGGCACGCCGGGCTACGGCAACGTTCCCTGGGACGCGATCTATGCGGCGCTTGCGGCGATCGGCTTCAAGGGCGGCCTGGCGATGGAAAGCTTCATCAACATGCCGCCGCAGGTGGCCTACGGGCTCGCCGTCTGGCGTCCGGTGGCCAAAGACGAGGCGGAAGTAATGGGCAACGGCCTGCCATTCCTGCGCAACAAGGCACGGCAATACGGTTTGATCTGACGATCAGGGCTGTTCCCGCCGATGCGGGAACAGCCACACAGGCAGGCAAGTTCGGGATATGGAAATGGCGGGCGGGCAGAGGATTGATCGGATAGATGACGGGCAGCCAGCGACTGTCGCAGTTCTCGATGTCGGCAAGACCAATGTGAAGCTCAACACCGTCACGGCATCTGGCGCCATCCTCGAAACGCTGTCGGTTCCCAATCGGGTGCTGCAGGACGGGCCGTGGAGGCATCACGACCTGCAGAGGCTCGACGACAGGGTGTTCGACAATCTTGCGGGGCTTGCAAAGCGCCATCCGCTATCGACGTTCGTGTCGTCCGGCCATGGCTCCGGCGGCGTTCTGGTCGGCGCTGACCCCGACGATGGCGACGGCACGGCCTTGCCGATGATCGACTACGAGCAGGTTTTGCCGGACGACGTTCGCACCCGCTACACACCGCTGGCCGGCTCCTTTCTCGATCGTGGCAGTGCGATGATGCACGGCGCCACGCATCAGGCTCGGCAGATGTTCTGGATGCAACAGACACAGCCGGAAGCTTTTTCGCGGGCACGCTGGTTTCTCGGCGTGCCGCAATACTGGGCGTGGCGGCTTTCGGGCGTTGCCGTTTCGGAGGCGACCGTCCTCGGCGCCCAGTCGCATCTCTGGAACGTCGCGGAAAAATGCTGGTCGCCGATCGTTCAATCTGAGGGCTGGAGCAACCTGTTGCCGCCTTTCGCCAAGGCCTGGGAGGCGGTCGGCACGATTCGTCCGGCTCTGGTCGAACGGTACGGTTTGCCGGCAAACATGGAGGTTCTCGCCGGAATCCACGACAGCAGCGCCAACTTCTATCGCTATCAGGCGGCGGGGTTCGATGAGGCGACCGTGGTTTCCACCGGCACCTGGATTGTTGCGCTGAGCAGCAAGACGCCGCTCGAGCGGTTGGACGAGCACCGCGGAATGACCTGCAACAGCGATGTTCACGGCCGGCCCGTCGGCGGCGCGCTGACCATGGGCGGGCGCGAATTCACGCATGTTGCCGGCCGCGACGACGCCCATCTTAATGCCGACGCCGCGCTTGTCGGCCGGATGATCGGAGAAGGTACCATGGCCCTGCCGTCCTTCGGTGATGACGACGGCCTGTTTCCCGGCAGCGCCGGCAAGGGGCACGTCGCAGGCCCTCAACCTGTCAATGCCGCCGAACGAAAGGCATTGGCCGTTCTCTATGCAGCGCTGCTGACCGTGGAATGTCTCGATGCGCTGGGGAGTGCCGGTCGGGTGATCCTCGATGGCAGTTTCCTGCGCGATCCGCTTTATGCAGCGCTTGTTGCGGCGCTGCGGCCGCAAGGCGATACGGTTGCCAATCTCGATGCGTATGGCGTCGCCTCCGGTACGGCGCTGCTTGTCAGCCATGGAACGCGGCTGGCGCGCGCCGCGATCGCACTCGAAAAGCCGCCGATTTTCCAGCATTCGCCGGCCGAATTGGCCGCCTACGCATACCGTTGGCAGGCCGCTGCCCGCCAGTCTTCAACGATGAATTTCAAAGCACTTCAGGAAAGGTCCATCTCATGAGCAATGAACACACCGACATAGCCGTCCTGCGCCGGGAAATGGTCGATATCTGCCGGCGGATGAATTCGAGCGGCATCAACCAGGGCACGGCCGGAAATCTGTCGGTGCGGACAGGCTCCGGTTTCCTCATCACGCCGTCGTCCTTGCCGTACGATACGATGACGCCCGACGATCTGGTGGAAATGGATTTTGACGGCACCTATGTCGGCCGCCGCCCGTCGTCGGAATGGCGCTTCCACCGCGATATCCTGAAAAACCGCGCGGACATCAACGTCGTGCTGCATTGCCATTCGATCTATGCGACGACGCTTGCCTGCCACCACAAGACCATTCCGAGCTTTCATTATATGACCGGGGTTGCCGGCGGGACCACAGTGCGTTGCGCCGAATATGCGACATTCGGTACACAGGCCTTGTCGGATCATGCGCTGGTGGCGCTCAAGGACCGGCTGGCCTGCCTGCTCGGCCAGCACGGCCAGATCTCGCTCGGCAAGACGCTGGAATCGGCGCTCTGGCTGGCAATCGAGATCGAAACGCTGTCGCGCATGTACGTTCAGGCCTTGACGCTCGGCGAGCCGCCGGTTCTGCCTGATGATGAAATGGCGCGGGTGATCGAGCAGATGCGCAAGATGAGCTACGGCCATGCGCCGGATGCCGAGGGGATCAACGACGTGGCGCGGCCGCGGACGGCCGCATCCTGAACCGGAGGGTATCTCGGGTGGACACACAAGCCGCGATAATCAGCCGGCGGTGCCGAAACCGTCTTCGACGTTTTCCCAAGTTTCATCCATGGCGTAGGTCGGGGACAGATACGGAATGCCCACATGGCCGAACCGGAGCGACAACTGCCATTCGGCTACACCATCGTCCACCTTGGCAATCTGGTGGAGGTAAATGGCCGAGGCAAGCCCGGTTCGGTCTGCTCCGGATTTGCAATGGATGAGGATGGGCTTGGGCGCATCCCGCAGCAGGGCGACGAGTTTTTCCGATTCTTCTAGCGTCAGCTGTCGCAGTGCCGACATTCTGAAATCGATATGCTTGACGCCGTATGTCGCCGCGGTGGCGACCTCGTCCCTGTACCACGCGGCATCCTCCGCGCTACCGCGCAGATTGACGATGGTCTTGATGCCGTAGCGTTGCGCATAGTCGGCAACCTGAAACGCCGTTGGCTGGTTCGACCGGTAGAGTTCTCCCGGCACCACCGCGTAAAAATTGCCGGTAGCCTGAATCACGAGGAAATAGAGCCCAAACGCCACCGTTGCCGCGCCAGCCGTTAGCGCGGCTAATTTCAAACCCCTGAATATCATGGACAGTGCCCCGTTTCGTCGGTGGCAAACTGCGTGACTTTACTGACAGCAACATGAACGCGATGCGACGGGACAAAGAAAGTTTGAACAGTGCCGGCGCAGTAAAAAGGGCGGCTTTGAATCGGTTGCGCTAATACGCCTGAAATTCTGCAGACGATGCGTGTGTGAAATATATTTCTACGTGTGAATTATATTGACATATCTCCATCATTGGGATTACCTGCCCCATACCGGACTTCGAGGAGGAACTCCGGTTTTCATTGGATCATCGGCTGCCCTTGTGGTGCCACCGGACATTTGGGAGGGGCTTCGGCCTCGAGGAGGAATCTTGCGCAATTTTCTAAGCACGACCGCATTGGCGGTCCTCGCATCAACGCTTTTCGCCGGCGCCGCCAGCGCTGAAACGGAAAACCCGTTCCGCTGCAAGCCGGGCGAAAAATATGTCATGAACGTCATGGTCTCGGGCGTCGAATACTGGTTCCCGGTCTATGAAATGTTCAAGCAGGCGGGCCAGCAGCTCGGTTGCGAGACGGCCTATACCGGCACGCCGGAATATGACGTCAACAAGCAGATCGCCACGTTCGACCAGGCGTTGGCGCAGAACCCCGCCGGTATCCTCGTTCATCCGATGAACTCCGATCCGTTCATCGAGCCGATCAATCGGGCGATCGACCAGGGCACGGCGGTTGTCACTTTCGCAGCCGACGCTCCGCTCTCCAAGCGCATCTCGTTCATCACCTCGGACAATACTCGCGAAGGCACCTATGCCGCCGATGCGATTGCCGAGAAGATGGGTGGCAAGGGCGAATATGCGGTTCTGGAAAATCCGGGCCAGGACAACCACGACAAGCGCATCGCCGCCTTCATCGCTCGCATGGAGGCAAAATATCCGGACATGAAACTGGTCGGCCGCGCTGCGTCCAACCAGGATCCGAACAAGGCCTATCAGGGCCTGATGAGCTTGGTGCAGGCTCATCCGAACCTTGGCGCCGTGTTCATGCCGGAAGCCAACTCGGCTATCGGCGCGTCGCAGGCCAACAAGGAAAGCGGCGGCAAGATCCTGGTCATGTGTGCCGACGTCAACGCCAACATCCTTGACATGATCAAGGCGGGCGAAGTGTTCGGTTCGATCAACCCGAACCAGGGCATGCAGGGCTACATGGGCTTCATGCTTTTGTGGCTTGCCAAGCATCCGGAGCTGATCGACCCGATGAACGACGCCAAGCGCGCCGGCTTCAACCCGATGAGCATTCCCTTCGTCGACAACGGTCTGTCGATCGTCACCGCCGACAATGCCGACGATTTCTACTGGGACAAGTATCTGAAGCGGCGGGGTACCAAGGGCATCGAGGAGTAAGCCTTTTGTGCCGGCTGTCCGAGGCGTGAAGCTCCGGACAGCCACCGCAAGCGTTAAGGAGGGGACGATGATGGCGTCTGTGCCGGTTCTGGAAATCCGCAATGTCAGCAAGCACTTCGGTGCAGTCAAGGCGTTGACGAACGTGAGCTTCAGCCTGGAAAAGGGCGAGGTCCATGCGCTTTGCGGCGAAAACGGCGCGGGCAAGTCGACGCTGATGAACATCATTGCCGGGGTGCTGCAGCCGAGCGAAGGGGAAATTCTCGTCGATGGTCTGCCGGTGAAGGTTACGTCGCCGTCCCTGGCGCAATCGCTGGGGCTCGGCCTCGTGCATCAGGAAATCGCGCTCTGCCCCGATGCGACAGTGGCAGAGAACATGTTCATGGCTGCAACCAACCGCCGTCGCTCGCCTTTCATGAATTATGGCCGGCTGGAATGGGATGCGCAGGCCGTGATGAACCGGCTGGCACCGATCGATGTCCGGCGGAAGGTCGGCGAATTGTCGATTTCCAGCCAGCAGCTTGTCGAAATCGCCAAGGCGCTGACGCTCGACTGCCGCGTGCTGATTTTCGACGAACCAACCGCGGCGCTGACCGAGGCGGAAGCCCAGGTTCTGTTCGGGATCATCCGTGACCTGAAGGCACAGGGTATTTCGATCATCTACATCAGCCACCGAATGGCTGAGATTTTCAGCCTTTGCGACCGGGTGACGGTGTTCCGCGACGGGCGCTATGTCTCGACGGAAAACGTTGCCGACCTGACGCCGGAGGATGTGGTGCGCCGCATGGTCGGGCGCGAGATCACCCAGCTTTATCCGGAAAAGCAGGCGGACGAGGAACGTTCCGGCGAAACCATATTGCAGGTTGGCAATCTCGCCGACGGCAGCCGCTTCCGAGACGTGAGCTTCGAATTGCGCAAGGGCGAAATTCTGGGCGTGGGCGGGTTGATCGGCTCGGGCCGTACCGAGATTGCCGAGGGTATCTGCGGATTGCGTCCCGTGACGGAGGGCGAGGTGCAGCTGCATGGGCAGCGATTGCGGGCGCCGTCCTATGCTGAGGCCGTGCAGGCGGGCGTCGTCTATCTCTCGGAGGACCGCAAGGGTTCCGGCGTCTTCCTCGATCTGTCCATTGCCCAGAACATTGCCGTTCTCGACCTGAAGTCGCTGACCGGACCGCTGGGTCTTTTGAATTCCAAGGCCGAGGCAGAGCGCGCCCGGGATCTCACCTGGCGGCTCGGCGTGCGGATGGGCGGCATCGATATGCCGGTCTCGTCGCTGTCGGGCGGCAACCAGCAGAAGGTAGCGATTGCCAAGCAACTGGCGGTCAACCCCAAGGTCATCCTGATGGACGAGCCGACGCGCGGCATCGATGTCGGCGCCAAATCGGAAATCCACCGGCTTCTGCGCGATCTCGCGCGCTCCGGTATCGGCATCATCGTCATCTCGTCGGAACTGCCTGAGCTTCTCGGTCTCTGCGACCGGGTGCTGGTCATCCGCGAGGGCACCGTGGCAGGCGAGGTCGAGGGCGAGACCATGACGGAAGAAGCGATCATGCGGCTCGCATCCGGTGTCGGCGGTCACAACAATTCAAAGGCATCAGAGCATGCCGCGTAAAGAAACAGCAGGGGCAGGAGACAAGGTCATGGCGGATGCGACATTGGCAACGGTACATCAGGCGCGCGCGCCCGGCTGGAAACGGCTGGGGACGATGCGCGAGGCGGGATTGATCGCCATCATCCTGGCGCTCTGCATCGTCATGAGCTTTGCCTCGCCGCACTTCCTGACGCTCGGTAATTTCCGGGCAATGCTGATGTCGTTTTCAGTTGAGGGTATCGTCGTCGTCGGCATGACAATCCTGCTCATCGTCGGCGGCATCGACCTGTCGGTCGGCTCGGTGGTCTGCTTCTCGATGGTGCTGTCGGGTTCGCTGTTCCTGATGGGGCTTGATCCGTGGAGCGCATCGCTGATCGGGATCATCGCCAGCGGCCTGATCGGCTGTGTCATGGGCTTCTTCGTCACGGTCGTGGGCTTAAACCACTTCATCACCTCGCTTGCGGCGATGGTGATCGTGCGCGGCATCTGCCTGATCATCACCAAGGGCACGCCGCTGTCGCTGTTCACCTTACCGCCGTCGTTCAAGGCGGTCGGGCAGGGGACGTTCTACGGCGTTCCCTACGTGATCCTGATCTTCGTCGCCGTCGTCGTGCTGTTCGATTTCCTGCTGCGCCGGGCAACGGCTTTCCGAAAGGTGTTTTATACCGGCAGCAACGAGAAGGCGGCACTCTATTCCGGCATCAAGACCAACCAGGTGAAGTTCTGGGTGACCGTTCTCTGCGCCACGCTGTCCGGTGTTGCCGGCGTCATCTACATGTCCCGCTTCGGTGCCGCGACCCCGACCTTCGGCGTCGGCATGGAACTGAACATCATTGCTGCCGCCGTCATCGGCGGCGCCTCGCTCAACGGCGGCTCAGGCACGATCCTCGGCGCGATCCTGGGTATCGCCCTGCTTTCGGTCGTGACAAGCTCGCTGATCCTGCTCGACGTATCTGTCTATTGGCAAGACATGATCAAAGGTTGCATTCTGCTCGCTGCCGTCTCGATCGACCATTTTCTGCACAAGCGGAAGGCTGCCTGATATGCCCATTGCCAAACTCAAACCCTCAAATGCACCGCGCGAGGAAATCGTCATCGCCCGGCAGATGCACCAGGCGCTGGTCCTGCATTTCCTCGAAGGATTGACGCAGGCGCAGATTGCCGATCAGCTCGGCATCTCGCACGCCACCGTCAATCGGTTGATCAAACGAGGCCGTCAGATTGGCCTTGTCGAGATCAAGATCAAGTCTCCCGTCGAGCCCCTGGTCGATATGGAAGAGCGGCTGCTGGCGCTCGGCGGCATCAGCCGCGCCGTGGTGGTGCCGACCGTGTCCGACAATCCGCAGACCGCTCTTCAGGCTGTCGGCGAAGCGGCAGCCCGGCTTCTGCTGGAGGAAATCGTCGATGGCGATACGATCTGCATCACCGGCGGCAAGGGCGTCAGTGCCGTCGTCGCCGGCCTCCAAGCGCAGCGGCGCTTCGATGTTGAGGTTATCCCGGCGACCGGCTGCGTCCAGGGCAAACACTATACCGACGTGAACCACGTCTCGACGATGATGGCCGACCGGCTCGGCGGACGCTCCTATCAGATTCATGCACCGCTGTTTGCCGATAGCGCCGCGGAGCGGGGCATGCTGATCAACATGCGTTCGGTCGCCGACGTCTTCAAACGGGCACGCGAAGCGAAGATCGCCGTGGTGGGTATCGGCTCGATCCTGTCGGACGATTCCAGCTATTACGATCTGCATCCATCCTCAAGCACCGACCGGGCTGCGATCGAGCGGTCCGGAGCTTCCTGTGAACTGCTGGCGCATCTTCTCGATAATCACGGCCAGGTCTGCGACTACAGCCTCAATCGGTCCCTGGTTTCGCTGACGCTGCCGGAATTTGCCTCGATCCGCACGAAAATCGGGGTTGCGAGCGGGCCGAACAAGGCGGGGCCGATCTTGAGCGTCATGCGGGGCAATCACCTGGATACGCTTGTTACCGACGAGGCGACCGGAGCGCGGGTTCTGGCATTGGCAGGCGAAGGGAAATGGGCATGAGCGGGCAGCAATTGATACGGGAGATCGGCAGGTCCGGGGTTTCCGCCTCGGCGGTCGGCCTCGGCACCTGGGCAATCGGTGGCTGGATGTGGGGCGGGACCGATGAGAAGGAATCGATTGCCGCGATCCAGGCCTCGCTTGATGCCGGCGTGACACTGATCGACACGGCGCCAGCCTACGGGCTTGGACGGTCCGAGGAAATCGTCGGCAAGGCACTGGCTGGCCGTCGCGACAAGGCTGTCATCGCCACCAAATGCGGCCTTGTCTGGCATACGCAGAAGGGCCGTCATTTCTTCGATCAGGACGGCAAGCCGGTCCACCGTTATCTCGGCCGCGATGCGATCATGCACGAAGTCGAGGAAAGCCTGAGACGGCTCGGAACCGATTATATCGATCTCTACATCACCCATTGGCAGGACCCGACGACACCGGTCGAGGAAACCATGCGGGCGCTGGAAGACCTGCGCACATCCGGCAAGATCCGCGCGATCGGAGCCAGCAATGTCAGCCGCGATGACCTCAATGCTTACATTGCTGCCGGTGGTCTCGATGCGATCCAGGAGCGGTTCAGCATGATCGATCGCGAGATCGAGGTGGACCTTCTGCCGTTGACCAAGGCCAACGGCATTGCAACGCTCAGCTATTCGTCGCTGGCACTGGGGCTGCTGTCCGGTACCATCGGTCCGGACCGCGTGTTTTCCGGCGACGACCAGCGCAAGGACAATCCACGCTTCTCGGTCGGCAATCGGCAGAAGGCAGCGGCCCTTGCCGACGCCATCCGGCTGATCGCGGAAAAACACGGGGCCAGCATCGCCCAGACCGTGATTGCCTGGACGCTGGCGCAGCCCGGCGTGACCTTTGCGCTCTGCGGCGCGCGCAACCCGGCACAAGCAATCGACAATGCGCGAGCCGGGACCATCCGGCTGGATGCGGATGATCTCTTTGCCATCGATGCGGCCATAGCGGCGAAACTGACTGATATGGACAGGTAGCGGATCGCCATCATGAAACGTGAAGAGATATTGGACGGGCTCCGCCAGAGCCCGAAGGTGGACGTGTGTGTCATCGGCGGCGGCATCAACGGCATCAGCGTCTTCCGGGAGCTGGCGCTGCAGGGGCTGAATGTACTTTTGGTCGAAAAGCACGACTATTGCTCCGGCGCCAGTTCGGCGCTGTCGCGCATGGTGCATGGCGGGCTTCGGTATCTGGAAAACGGCGAATTCAAGCTGGTGCAGGAATCGCTGGTCGAGCGGGACCGGCTGTTGCACAACGCGCCGCATTATGTCGCGCCGTTGCCGACGACCGTGCCCGTGTTCGATATCTTTTCCGGTCTCGGTAACGGCATCGTCCGGTTTTTGGGTCTTAGCCGCCGACCGAGCAGGCGCGGTGCGGTCGCCATCAAGGCAGGCCTCAGCATCTACGATTTCCTGACGCGCAAGCGGGCGCTGATGCCACGCCACCAGTTTCGCGGCCGGCGCATGACGCTTGCGAAATGGCCGGCACTTAACCCTGGCATCAAGAGTTCAGCGACCTATTTCGACGCCTGGGTCAGCCATCCGGAACGGCTGGGCATCGAATTGCTGCACGATGGGCTTTTGGCCGATACCGAAGCGAAGGCATTGAATTATGCGGAGCTGCGCCGGACTGAGGACGGCCGATATCATGTCGAGGACCATATTGGGGGGGTGTCGGTTGTCGTCGAGCCCGCTCTGATCATCAATGCCACCGGCGGCTGGATCGATATTGCCAATGAAACCCTGCTTCCGCCGCAGTCGCGACCGCCACTGATGGGCGGCACCAAGGGATCGCATCTGATCATCGACAATGCCGAGCTGCGCGACGCGCTCGCCGATCACATGATCTATTACGAGAACGAGGACGGGCGGATCTGCATCCTCTTTCCCTATCTCGGCAAGGTTCTGGTCGGCTCCACCGATATTCGTGTCGATGATCCGGAAATGGTGCGCTGCGAGGCTGACGAGCGAGATTACATCCTGCAATCGCTTGCCTTCGTGCTGCCGGATATCACCATCCGGCCTGAGGAAATCGTCTTCCAGTTTGCGGGTGTGCGGCCACTGCCAGCCAGCACCGACAGCTTTACTGGCAGCATTCCGCGCGATCATTTCTGCACGGTCGTGGAACCGAAGAATGGTGGCCTGCCGGTGCTCTGCATGATCGGCGGCAAATGGACGACATTCCGATCTTTCGGGGAGCTTGCGGCAGACATGACGCTGGAAAGGCTCGGCAGGCAGCGTCGTGTTGCGACAACCGATCGGCCGATCGGCGGCGGGCGGGCATTTCCGTCGGAGCCGACCGTATGGCAGGCGTCAGTTGCGGCTCAAAAAGGCATTTCTTCCGGGCGCATCGCCCAATTGTTCCGCCGATACGGCACGGATGCCGAGACGATCGCCGGTTTCATGGCCGCCGGACCCGACATGCCTCTGCCGCATTCCGGCTACTCCGCCCGCGAATTTCAGTTCCTTATCCGCAGCGAAGCGGTGGAACATGTCGACGATCTGCTTTTGCGGCGCACCACGCTGGCTATCTCGGGCGAACTCTCGCTCGACATGATGGATGCGGTGCTCGACCTGCTGACACGGGAAAAACGCTGGACACCGGGACAGCGCGCCGGTGAACGCACCCGTTTTCTCACCCTTTTGAGCGATCGCCACGGCGTCGACGAGGGCATGCTTTCCGCACGGAACGAACAAAGGAGTACAGAATGCGACACAACAGCAAAGTCCGGATGAACCGGCTGTTCGACGGCGGCCGCTGCCTTGATGTGGCGATCGATCATGGCGTCTGCAACGAACCGTCTTTCCTCGATGGACTGGAGGATATTCAGGCCGTGGTCGCCTCGCTGGTCGATGCAGCGCCTGACGCGATCCAGATGAACTACGGCCAGGCTGACCTGCTGCAGGAGGTTCCCGGCAAGGATAAACCGGCGCTGGTCATGCGCATTGACATGGGCAATCCCTATAACCGCATCCGCCACCGCGACATGTGGGCGGTGCTGCAGAACGAGGCCGAGCCGCTGATCGGCGCGCTTGAGATGGACGCGGCCTGCGTCGTCGTCAACTTGTTCATGCTGCCGGACGAGCCGGATCTGTTCCGTCAATGCGTGCAGAATATTTCCCGCGTGCGGGCCGATTGCGACAAGTATGGCATGCCGCTGATGATCGAGCCGCTGGTCATGCAGCCGGTGACCGAAAAGGGTGGCTACATGGTCGATGGCGATGCCGACAAGATCGTCACGCTGACGCGCCTTGCCCGCGAAATGGGGGCCGATATTGTCAAGGCCGACCCGACCGATAATGCGCAAGATTTTCACAGGGTCGTGGAGGCGGCGCGTTGCCCGGTTCTGGTGCGCGGCGGCGGCAAAGAAGATCTGCGCGCGGTGTTTGACAAATCTGCGGCCTTGATGCGGCAGGGTGCAATGGGCATGGTCTATGGGCGCAACATCTACCAGCACGCCAATCCGGGTGCGGTGGTGCGTGGGTTGATGGCGATCATCCACGAGAATGCCAGCGGCGAACAGGCTTTTGCGCTCTATCAGCAGGGCTGAGCAGCGATTTCGAACCTTGGGAGGGGTTCTGCATGGGAGACTATCTTTTGGGGCTCGACGCCGGAAACACCGTCATCAAGGCGGTGATTTTCGACCGGGCGGGCAACGAAATCGCTTACGCCTGCGAGGAGGGGCACAGCCGCATGCCGAGCCCGGGGCACGTCGAGCGTGGTCTGGACGAACTCTGGACGAATGCAAGACAGGTCATCCGTGCCTGCATCGAAAAGGCGAAGATCCAGCCCGAGGAGATCGCTGCGATCGGTTGCGCCGGGCACGGCAATGGTCTCTATGCGCTCGATCGCGACGGGGCTCCGCTGCTCGGCATCCAGTCGCTCGATACGCGAGCGGCGGGGCTGGTCGACGAATGGCGGGAAACGGGCGTCGGCGACCGGACATATCCGATCGGCCAGCAACGCCCCTGGCCCTCGCAGACACCGACTTTGCTTGCCTGGCTGAAACGCTACCGGCCGGAAACTTTCGGCCAGATCGGTACGGTCTTCCTCTGCAAGGATTTCATCGTCAACCGGCTGACCGGCAAGCGCGTCACCGATGTCTCCGACATGACCGGGTGCGGGCTGCTGAACGTCGCCGCGCGCCGCTACGACCGGAATCTCATGGAGGCTTACGGGCTTGGTGATTGCGTGGACATGTTGCCACCCTTGATCGAAAGTGCCGATATTGCCGGGCACGTCACGGTGGAGGCCGCGGCACAGACCGGCCTTGCTGCCGGCACGCCGGTTGTCGGCGGCCTGTTTGATGTAGTGGCATCGGCGATTGGTTCCGGCGTGACGCGCACGGGTGCGGCATCGATCATCGCCGGGACATGGAGCATCAACCAGGTGATCATCGACAGACCGGAGCTTGAGGGGCCGGTGTTCATGTCGTCCACCTTCGACCGCGACCGCTACATGGCAATCGAATCCAGTGCCACATCGGCGGCAAACCTTGAATGGCTGGTGCGCGAGTTTTTCGCCGATGCCCGCCCAGATGGACGTTCGCCGTTCGATTTCTGCTGCGAATTCGCAGCCGCCATCGAGCCGGCATCCGACGATCCGATCTATCATCCCTTCCTCTATGGGGCGCAGCAGGACGGCAATGCGCGGGCGGGTTTCTACGGCGTCGCTGGTTGGCACACCAAGGGGCATCTGGTGCGCGCGGTGCTCGAAGGCGTAGCTTTCGGCCATCGCCAACATATCGAGACGATGCGTTCGGCCGGTGCCGTCTTTAATGAGGCGGTGCTGTCCGGTGGTGGATCGCGCAGCCTGATCTGGCCGCAGATCTTTGCCGATGTGCTCGGTGTTCCTGTTTCCGTGTCGCAGTCGCGTGAAACCGGTGCGCTGGGGGCGGCGATTGCGGCCGGAACCGGGGTCGGCATCTTCTCGGATTTCGGAGACGGCGCGACCGCCATGGTGCGGACGGAGCGGTTTTATCGGCCAAACGTCTCGCTTGAGGCGCATTATGTGCGACGCTACGCTTTCTATCGGGATATTGCCGAAGCGATGGCACCTCTTTGGCGGCGTTTGACGGCGGTACAGGCTACGGCACCGGGAGTGGCGGCGTGAGCATACATGCGAATGAGGCCGCCATTGATGCGGGCAGTTATGACTTCATCGTCGTCGGTGCGGGTTCGGCGGGATGCGTTCTGGCCAACCGGCTGTCGGCCGATCCGAAAACCCGCGTCCTTTTACTCGAGGCCGGCGGCAGCGACCGGTATCACTGGGTCCATGTGCCGATCGGCTATCTCTATTGCATGGGCAATCCGCGCACAGACTGGATGATGAAGACGGCGGTGGAAGCCGGGTTGAACGGCCGGTCCTTGCCTTATCCGCGCGGCAAGGTGCTGGGCGGCTGCTCGTCGATCAACGGCATGATCTACATGCGCGGCCAGGCGGCGGACTATGACGGCTGGCGGCAGGCGGGCAATACCGGTTGGGGCTGGGACGACGTGCTGCCTTATTTCCTCAAGTCCGAGGACAATTACCGTGGCAAGTCCGAGATGCACGGGGGAGGCGGCGAGTGGCGGGTGGAAAAACAACGGCTGTCCTGGCCTATCCTCGACGCCTTTCGCGATGCAGCGGAAGAACTAGGCATTCCGAAAACCGACGATTTCAACGATGGCGATAACGAGGGCTCGGGCTATTTCGAGGTCAACCAGCGTGGCGGACTGCGCTGGAACACGACCAAGGCCTTCCTGCGCCCGGCGATGAAGCGGGCCAATCTGCGGGTTCTGACCGGGGCCGAGACAGAGCGGCTGGAGTTCGACGGCAGGATGGTGACCGGCGTGCGGTTCCGGCTGAACGGGCAGACCCATTTGGCCCGCGCCAATCGTGAGGTCGTGCTGTCCGCAGGTGCGATCAATTCGCCGAAAATCCTGGAGCTTTCCGGGGTCGGCCGTCCCGACGTATTAGCCGCTGCCGGATTGGACGTCGCCCATGAACTTCCAGGCGTCGGAGAAAATCTGCAGGACCATCTGCAGATCCGCACGGTCTTCCGCATCGAGGGTGCCAAGACGCTGAACCAGCTCTATCACAACCTGTTTACCCGGGCGGGCATGGGGCTCGAATATATGCTGCGCCGGTCCGGCCCGCTGTCGATGGCGCCGAGCCAGCTCGGTATCTTTGCCAAGAGTGATCCGGCGGTGGCAACAGCCGATCTCGAATATCATGTGCAGCCGCTCAGCACCGACCGGCTCGGCGAGCCGCTGCACAAGTATCCTGCCGTCACCGTCTCTGTCTGCAATCTGAGGCCCGAAAGCCGGGGGACGGTGCATATCGGCGGTCCCGAGGTTTCGGTGGCACCCGAGATCCGACCGAATTATCTCTCGACGGCCGGAGACCGGATCGTCGCGACGAAATCCATCCGCCATGCCCGCCGCTTGATGGAGGCGGAGGCCATCCGGAAGTACCGGCCGCAGGAGATGCTGCCGGGGACGGAATATCAGAGCGACGAAGAGCTCATCCGCCGGGTCGGCGATATTGCCACGACGATCTTTCACCCGGTCGGGACCTGCAAGATGGGCAGCGACACGATGGCGGTGGTCGATCCGCAATTGCGCGTTCATGGGGTGGCGAAACTGCGGGTGGTCGATGCCTCGATCATGCCGACGATCGTCTCTGGCAACACCAACTCGCCGGTGATCATGATTGCCGAAAAGGCTGCGGAGAGCATTTTGTCGGGGATGTAATCGGGTTTCGCGCCTCTTCCCGAAGTGGCGAGCGGAAGTCCTCCGCACTGTTAGACTGCCGACACGGGCGAATATGTTTAACGATGCGGACAACCCATCCTCCGTCATCCTCGCCCTTGTGGCGGGGATACAGTGACCCGACGTCCGTCGGGTCAAAAGACCTTCCAGCCCAAGGACTTGGGCTGGCTGGATCCCCGGGACGAGCCCGAGGATGACGGAGTTTGTGGTTCTCGCCTCACCTCCCAACGACCTCCCCATGTCAAGAAGTGGCTTTATTTGCCGTCCGGGGGGACGAGGTCTTCGCGCCACCGTGTCCGAAAGTTCAGGCCTTGAGTGTCTCGGCGAAAACCGAGAAATCGCTGCCTTCGAAATCCGTGGAAGTGGTGACGGCTGCCCAGTCGTCTGTGGCCTTGCTGCGGGCGGCTTCGGTCTGCTTGTACATATGGAGGGCATCGCTGCCGAGGAGTAGATGCGCGGGAAGATCGGTGCGGCCGGCCAAGTCGATGATGACCTGCGCGATCTTGTCGGGATCGCCAAACTCCTTGCCGACATAGGCCGCGAGCAGGGCCGTTATCGCCCCGACGCTCGGTTCGTAGTCCGGGAGAATTGCCGGAACGCTGCCGCGCGCCACGTGGCCCCAGTTGGTCCGCATGCCACCCGGCTCGACCGCAATCACCTTGACGCCAAAGGCTGCCGCTTCCATCGCCAGGACTTCGGTAAAGCCGCCGACCGCCCATTTGGCCGACTGGTAGGCGCTAAGGCCTGGTGTTGCGATGCGGCCGCCGACCGAGGAAATGTTGATGATATGGCCGGAGCGCTGGCCGCGCATGACCGGGAGTGCTGCACGAGCAAGATTGACGACGCCGTAGAAATTGGTGTCGATCTGTGCCTTGAAGGCCTCGGCCGTGGTCTGCTCGAACGGTGCAACATTGCCGTAGCCGGCATTGTTGACGAGGGCATCGAGCGACCCGAATTCATCGACGGCAAGCTTCACCGCCGCTTCGGCTGCTGCCGCATCGGTGACATCGAGTGCTGCGATGCGAACCTGGTCGCCGTATTGGTCCTTGAGGGCGGAAAGACGTTGCGGGTCTCGGGCGGTGGCGACGAGACGGTCACCGCGGCTAAGGACCGCTTCGGCGATATTGCGGCCAAGGCCGTTGGCGCTGCCGGTAATCAACCATACTTTAGACATGTCATTTTCCTTCGTTGCTAAGATAATGAATGATTGCTCACTCATTATTTCGGTGAAAAATAAAACTGCTATCGGGCCGAGATGGCCCCCCAGAAAGCGTCGAAGCCGGCGCTCTTGTAGGTACTTACATTGGCGGGGTCGCGGGCGATGAATTCGAGGACCATTTCGGCAAGGGATTCGACGATCCCACCGACGAAGGCGATCGGCTGATGGCGGAGCACACCGGTGACAAAACCCTCGTCAAGCATCGCTTGCATGTCGCGGAAGCCTTCTGCGCCCACTTTGCGGGTGGCTTCGGTGATCTTGTCCGAAACAGTTAGCTGACGCATCGCCTTGCGTTTTGCCGGGCTGGTTGCGCCCCAGTCGATGGAGCGATCCCACAAGTGCCGGCAGCGATCCTTGACACTGGCCTCAGCGGGATAGCCGGCGCTCAGCATGGTCCGGAACTCGGACTTCAGGTGGAGGTAAAGCTGGTTCAGCAAATCGTCCTTGTTGCTGAAATAGGTAAACAGCGACCCCTCCGCGACCCCGGCGCCCTTGGCGATCCTGGCGGTCGACGCACCGATGCCGAGTGCGGCCACGGCTTCCGTGGCAGCACTGAGGATGGCATTACGTTTGTCTTCGCTAAGGGGGCGGGCCAAGGATTCATCCAATGAGTGAGTACATGCTCAGTTATATTGGTGCGGCCCGTCGGAGTCAAGAGGCGTTGCTATCTAGGCGAGCCGTCGATTCGAAACTCTGATACGCCATGCGCTTGTAAGCTTCGACCAGTGCGCGTCCTTCCGTCTCACCGGTGGAGATCGCCAGCCGCATGGCGCATTCGCCGAAATACATGACAAGCAAGGCCGAAACCTGGAGTTTTTCCAGGTCTTCATCCGGCAGTGCGCGCTTCAGGGCGGCCGCCAGAAGAGCTGCATTCTGACGGCTTTCGGCCAGTTCGACCTCCCGCAGGGTCTTGTCCGCCTGCATCGCCGACCAGATGTCTCGAATGACCGGCTCGGCCAGGAATATCTCGTAATATTCGTCGATCAACACCGAGAAGGCCTGCCGCAAGTCTTCGACCGTTTTCACATGTGCAAGGCCATCGGCGATACAGGTGCGCGAGACGGCATTGTAGCGCTCTGCAAGCGTCCGGATGATCGCAGCCTTGTCGGGGAAATACTGGTAGAGCGAGCCGATCGAGATGCCGCTCAACTCGGCAACTTCGCTCATCCGCATCGTATCGCTGCCGCGTTCGGCAATGAGCCGGGAGGCACAGGCCAAGATGTGCTCGACCCGTTCGCGGCTGCGCTTCTGCATTGGCGCCCTGCGCATCACTCCTTCATCGTCCTGCACAACGGCGGGGGCTATCTGATCGGCGGCCACGATCTGTCCTCTCGAAATTTTCCTTGACGATCAAAATACGAGGGTTTATCACATTTAGCAAATGTGAGTACTACTCATATTTTTCAATCAAAGGGAGTGACCTCAATGAGCAGCGATACGATCCTGATCCTCGGCGGCAGCGGCAAGACCGGCCGTCGCGTTGCGGAACGCCTTACAGTGAAGGGAAAACAAGTGAGACTTGCGTCCCGCTCGACCATCCCGGCGTTTGACTGGACAGACCCGACAGGCTGGGCCGCCGCGCTCGAAGGCATCAGCGCGGCCTATATCAGCTATCAGCCGGACCTTGCCGTACCGGGCGCAGTGGAGGCGATCCGCGCACTCTCCCGCCTGGCAGTCGAGAAAGGCGTCCAGCACCTCGTTCTCTTGTCGGGACGGGGAGAGGATGAAGCCCTGGCCGCGGAGGAAGCCTTGAAGGCGTCCGGCGCCCGCTACACAATCATCCGCGCCAGCTGGTTCTTTCAGAACTTCAGCGAGACTTTCATGGTCGAAGGCATCCAGGGCGGCGACCTGATCCTGCCGGTCGGTGACGTCAGCGAGCCGTTCATTGACGCCAACGACATCGCCGATATCGCTGCCGCCGCGCTGACCGAGCCGGGCCATGCCGGTAAGACCTATGAGGTGACTGGTCCGCGGTTGATGACATTCCGCGAGGCGATTGCCGAGATCAGCGCTCAAACCGGGCGGGACATCCGCTATACGACGGTGTCGATCGGTGATTATACCGCCATGCTGGAACAGGCTCAGATTCCCGGGGAATATATCTGGCTGCTGACATATCTCTTCACCACCGTTCTTGACGGTCGCAATGAAAGCCTGACGGATGGTGTTTTCCAGGCGCTCGGTCGGGCGCCGCGTGATTTTTCCGATTATGCGCGTGAAACGGCTGCAACTGGCATCTGGGAGGACCTGAAATGATGGCCGCACTTTTCCCCCTGCTGATCTTCTCGGCAGCGCTCGGCGCCGGCCTCAACGCCGGCCTGTTCTTCATCTTTTCCGTCTGCATCATGGGGGCGCTTGCCCGTTTGCCGGCCGAACAGGGCATTGCCGCCATGCAGGCGATCAATGTCGTGATCCTCAATCCCTGGTTCCTGCTGGCCTTCATGGGAACGGCGGTCTTATCGCTCGTCCTCATCGCCGGCGGTTTCGTCTATGGTGGTCCGGCACGCCTTTATCTGATTGTCGGCGGCCTGCTCTTTCTTGTCGGCACGATCGGCGTGACAATGGTTCTCAACGTGCCGATGAACGATGCCCTCGAGGCACTGCAACCGGGCAGCGAAGAGGCCGCCCGCCTATGGTCATCGACCTATCTCATCGATTGGGTCCGGTGGAATCATGTACGGACGGCGGCGTCCATCGGTGCACTTGGTTGTTTCATTATGGCTTTCAGGGCGGCGGCCTGATTGGCTGGGCGGGCGGCTATCCCAGCGCGTTGGCCCGGGTCTTCAGGATTGCGGAGAATCGCGGATCGAATGCGCGGCTGATCGGCTCGGCGGCGGCGCCGAGCGCCACCGACCACGAGTCGGTCATGCCAAGCTGCAGACGCGGCACCGAGCGTCCCGGGCGGTTCGCATTTGACGGCAGCAGGGGGTGAATGGCGTCGAAGAGCCTTCGGGTGAGCGTTTCCGGTCCGCTCGAGCACAAGATGACGGTCTGCGGATCAAAGATCGTCTCGATGAGCTGCACCCCCCAGCGCAGTTCTTCGGCGGCGGCATCGATCCACGACGTGATCGCGGGATCGTCATTGCCCACCAGCATGTTCAGCCTGTCGGCAAGGCCGGGATCGGCCGGATCAGCGCCGATATGCTGGTAGAGCGAGGCCAGCGATGCGCGGTGTTCGAGCGACGTCTGCTCTGGACGCCGGACGGTGGGCGGCAGAAGCACCATACCGATTTCTCCGGCGTTGCCGTTTCCGCCGGCGTAGAGTTCGCCGTTGAGAATGAGGCCCGCGCCGATACCGAAGCCGACATAGAGGCAGACGGCGTGATCGATGCCGTGGGCGGCGCCGACCATGCGTTCGGCGGTGGCGCAGGCGGCGGCGTCGTTCTGCAGGGCGACTTCAAGGCCCGTTCCGGCGGCCAGTGTTTCAAGCAGCGGAAAGTTCTGCCAGGCGGCCATCATCCATTGGTCGTCATTGTCGGTCGCCAGCCCGAACGGACCCGGCATGGCGACGCCGAGACCGACAAGCCGCTTCTCGGCCTGACTGTCGAGACCGGCGAGTTCGGTGCGGACGTGTTCGATGAGGTCGAGGATGACCTTGGCACCGTTGGCCGGGCCGCCCGGCGGCAGGTTTGTCTGTGCGCGCACGAGCACGGTGCCGACAAGATCCACGGCGATAGCGCGGGTGACATGCCGGTCGATCTGCAAGCCGATGGCAAAGGCGCCGTCCGGCACCAGGCGATAGGGGGTCGAGGGTTGGCCACGGCCGTTGCGCACCGCCGCCAGCGACACGACCAGCCCGTCCCGTTCCAGATCCTCGATGATGTTGGATACGGTCTGTTTGGTGAGCTTCGTCGCCCGGGCGAGATCGGCGCGCGACAGTTGGCCATTCAGCCGCAGCGCATCGATCATGACGCGGCGGTTATGGGCACTGGTGCCTTCCTGATTGGTGCCGCTCTTGGCCCGGATCGGCCGCATCTCGTTCATCCTGCAAAATCCTCTTGACACCATTAGAATATTGAACAAGAAATAAGTCAAAGCAATTGACTTAATAAATGGAGCCGTAGAGCTCCAAGGGAACAAAACGGCTTTACGGGATCATTCCTAGTGGCCGTGCGACACTTCGACAAGGCATGCCGGACACCGCTTTCGCGCGGTTTCACGGAAAGGTGCGCGTTCCTGCGCGCCGACAAGACGATTGTTGTCCATCACTGGAGGGAAAAGAGATGCTGAAATCCAAACGCAACGCGCTTATGGGGGCTGCCCTGATCGGCGCATTTTTTGCGACCAATGCCTATGCCGAGACGACGCTTAACGCGTTGTTCATGGCGCAGGCTGCCTATAGCGAGGCGGACGTCCGCGCCATGACGGACGCCTTCGCCAAGGCCAATCCGGACGTCAAGGTCAATCTCGAATTCGTGCCTTATGAAGGCCTGCACGATAAGACGGTATTGGCGCAGGGTTCCGGCGGCGGTTACGACGTCGTTCTCTTCGACGTGATCTGGCCGGCCGAATATGCCAGCAACAAGGTTCTGGTCGACGTCTCCTCGCGTATTACCGAGGATATGACCAAGGGCGTCCTGCCCGGCGCGTGGACGACGGTTCAGTACGATGGTGCCTACTACGGCATGCCGTGGATCCTCGATACGAAATACCTGTTCTACAACAAGGAAATCCTGGAGAAGGCCGGTATCAAGACGCCGCCGAAGACCTGGGACGAGCTTGCCGAACAGGCCAAGGCCATCAAGGACAAGGGCCTGCTTGCGACGCCGATCGCCTGGAGCTGGTCGCAGGCGGAAGCCGCGATCTGCGACTACACAACGCTGGTCAGCGCCTATGGCGGCAAGTTCCTCGACGGCGGCAAGCCGGCATTCCATACGGATGGCGGGCTTGACGCGCTGAAATACATGGTTTCCAGCTATTCCTCAGGCATTTCCAACCCGAATTCCAAGGAATTCCTGGAGGAGGATGTCCGCAAGGTGTTCGAGAACGGCGAAGCCGCTTTCGCGCTGAACTGGACCTATATGTATAACCTCGCCAATACCGGCAAGGACAGCAAGGTCGCGGGCAAGGTCGGCGTCGTTCCGGCACCGGGCGTTGCGGGCAAGAGCGAGGTTTCTGCCGTGAACGGTTCGATGGGCCTTGGCATCACCGCGACCAGCAAGCATCCGGATGAAGCCTGGAAATACATCACCTTCATGACCTCGCAGGCTGTGCAGAACCAGTATGCCAAGCTCAGCCTGCCGATCTGGGCATCGTCCTATGAGGATGCTGCCGTCAGCAAGGATCAGGAAGAGCTGATCGGGGCTGCCAAGCAATCGCTGGCCGCCATGTATCCGCGACCCACGACGCCGAAGTACCAGGAGCTTTCCGTCGCCTTGCAGCAGGCCATCCAGGAGGCACTGCTTGGCCAGACCAGTCCGGAGGATGCCCTGAAGACCGCCGCCGACAATAGCGGTCTCTAAGGCGCCGGGGTCCGCTCCTTCGCCTCGCATCCACCGATCTCCGGGCGGCGCCCTCCCTGCCGCCCGGACCCTTGCATCATATGAAGTTTTCAGGAAGAGTTGCCCCATGTCCGGGACATCGATGACCACACGCGCATGGCTGCTGATGCTGCCGCTGCTTGCCGTCATGATCGCCGTCATCGGCTGGCCACTCGTCGATACGGTGGGGCTATCCTTCACCGATGCGAAACTTGTCGGTACTGCCGGGAATTTCGTCGGCATCGATAATTATGTGAAGACGATTTCCGGGTCGAACTTCCAGCGGACGCTGATAACCACGACGCAATTTGCCGTCATCTCGGTGTTCGCCGAAATGGTCCTTGGCGTCCTTGCCGCGCTGCTGCTCAATCAGCAATTTTACGGCCGCGCCATGCTGCGCGGGCTGATGATCCTGCCCTGGGCATTGCCGACCGTCGTCAACGCGACGCTCTGGCGGCTGATCTACAATCCGGAGTATGGCGCGCTGAATGCGGCTTTGACACAGATCGGTTTGCTTGACGCCTATCGCTCCTGGCTCGGCGAACCCGGCACTGCGCTGGCCGCCTTGATCGTGGCCGACTGCTGGTAGAACTTTCCGCTGGTGGCGCTGATCGCGCTTGCAGCACTTCAGGCCGTGCCGCGTGATATCACCGCCGCGTCGCTGGTCGATGGCGCCGGCCCCTTTGCCCGCTTCCGCTTCGTCATCCTGCCGTATCTCGCCGGTCCGCTGGTGGTGGCTTTGGTGCTGCGAACCATCGAGGCGTTCAAGGTTTTTGACATCATCTGGGTGATGACCCGCGGCGGGCCGGCAAACAGCACACGAACATTGTCGATCCTCGTCTATCAGGAGGCCTTTTCCTTCCAGCGTGCCGGGTCCGGCGCCTCGCTGGCGCTGATCGTCACCTTGCTGGTGGCAGTCCTTGCCGCCGCCTATGCGGCGCTCGTGCGCAGAACCGCGGGGAGCAACGCCTGATGGAACGCCAGAGCTTTCTCTTCTCTTTCTTCATCCATGCCTGCGCGCTGCTGCTCGCCGCCGTGATCCTGGCGCCGCTCCTCTGGCTGTTCATCATGAGTATCTCGCCAGCGGCCGACCTGACCGCTAAGCCACTTGTCTGGTGGCCGCAATCCATCGATTTTTCGCGCTATCGCGTATTGCTCTCCAGCATCGAAAACAGTGCTGGTGCTGCCTTTGTCGCATCTCTGGTCAACAGCATCCTCGTTGCCGGAATGGCAACCATTGCGGCACTGGTGCTTGCCATTCCCGCCGCTTGGGCCGTGTCGCGCACTCCGTCGATCGGCTGGTCACTTTACATGGTGATCGCCACCTACATGCTGCCGCCCGTGGCGCTGGCGGTGCCGCTCTATTTCGGCCTTGCGCATCTCGGCCTGCTCAACAACGTGTTCGGGCTGGCGCTGGTTTACCTGACCATTCTCGCCCCTTTCACCACCTGGCTGATGAAGTCCGGCTTCGATGCCATCCCGAAGGAGATCGAGGCGGCGGCGATGATGGATGGGGCGGGGCTTTTTGCCACCCTGCGCATCATCACCCTGCCGCTGGCCGCACCAGTCATGGCGACGTCGGCGCTGTTTGCCTTCCTGCTGGCCTGGGACGAATTCTTCTACGCGCTGCTGTTCACCTCCGACCTGCGCGCCAAGACGCTCACTGTCGCCATCGCCGATCTCGCCGGTGGCCGTGTTTCCGATTACGGACTGATCGCAACCGCGGGCGTGCTTGCCGCCCTGCCACCCGTGGTGATCGGCCTTGTCATGCAGCGAGCCCTGATTTCCGGGCTCACCAGCGGCGGCGTCAAGGGATGACCATGACTTCAAACGACAAACGCCCGATCGGGCTTCAGGCGATCGATCGCGAAATGGCAAGACAGAATGTCGATGCCATCGCTTCCTTCGAAGGCAATGCCGGCATTGCGAAAACCGCCGCCGCCTCGATGCGGTCGACCAACCGCGTGCTGTTGCTTGGCATGGGCGGGTCGCATGCCGTTAACCGGGCTGTTGAGCCGCTTTATCGTGCGCTTGGCATCGAGGCGATTGCCGTCACCTTGTCCGAACAGCTTGGAGAGCCGCTTGCGATCGAAGGCCGCACGGTGCTAATCACCTCGCAATCGGGAGAGAGTGCAGAAGTCATTCGCTGGTTTTCCGAGACCGGCGGCAACGGGGACACGTTCGGCCTGACGCTGGAGGGGACATCCTTTCTGGCGAGGACCGCGCCTTGCCTCGTCGGGTCCGGCGGCACGGAACTCGCCTTTGCCGCGACCCGCAGCCTGACTGTCAGTTTTGCGCTGCATTTGGCGATCCTGTCGGCACTCGGCGAGGACCCAGCGCCGGCGCTGGCCGTGCTCTCGACGCCTGCCGCAAACGATATTGCCGCAGCGCTCGCCGCGTTTGAAAACGTCGCTGCGGTCGTCACTTCGGGCCGTCGTCTGCAGGGGCTGGCGGAAGCGCTGGCGCTCGGGCTGACCGAACTGTCGCGCTATCCCTGCTTTTCGCTGGAAGGCGGTCAGCTTCGGCATGGTCCGATGGAAATGCTCGGCCCAAAGGTCGGCGTCGTGCTGTTTCGCGGCAATGACGCCACCGCCGATCTGGTAACGGCGATGGCCGCGTCGGCCGCGGAGACCGGAGCACCGGTCGTCGTGTTTGATGCTTCCGGCCAAGCGCCTGTCGAGGGGACGACGACGCTGAGTTTTGCGCCTGCAACGGGGCTTGCCACGATCTTCTCGATGCTGCCTGTTGCGCAGCGTCTCATGATCGCCTTTGCCGAGGCCCGCGTCGACAATGCCGGAACGCCGGTGCGCTCTACCAAGATTACGCGGAGTGAATGACATGCGTCCGCTTGCCGTGATCGGAAACGTCAATGTCGACCTGATCCTCGGGCCGGCGGAGCCTTGGCCGAAGGCGGGAACGGAGATCATCGTCGACCACGATGAATTGCGGGTCGGCGGCGCGGCCGGCAATGCCGCCCTTGCCTGGAAGGCGCTCGGGGTGGATTTCGATATAGCCGCCAATACAGGAACCGATGAATTCGGCCGCTGGCTGCGCGAATCTTTCGGTCGCCAGGCCGAGAAGTGGCCGATCCGTTCGGAGGGTACGACGCTCTCGGTCGGCATCACCCATCCGGATGGGGAGCGGACGTTTTTCACCACGCGCGGACATCTGCCGCGATTTTCGCTCGATTGCGTGTTCGCAGCGCTCGATGGCGCCCGGCTGTCCGGTGGCTATGCGCTGCTCTGCGGCTCCTTCCTCACCGACGATCTGACGACGGATTATCCCTATCTGTTCGACTGGGCTGACAATCACGGCATCACGCTGGCGCTCGACACCGGCTGGCCGCTGGACGGGTGGACGGAGGCAAACCGGCAGGCGACGCGCGAGTGGCTTTCCCGCTGTGGCTGTGCGCTGCTGAATGAGGTGGAATCAACGACGCTTTCCGGCCTTGCCGACCCTGCCGAGGCTGCCCGCGAAATCAAACGCCATATGCCGAAGGACGACGCCATCGTCGTTGTCAAGCGCGGTCCTGACGGGGCACTCGCCATCGGTGCCGACGGCACGCTCGTGTCTGTGAAGGCGCCGAGCGTTGAGGTCGTCGATACGATCGGTGCGGGAGATGTCTTCAATGCGGCGTTTCTGGCGGCACTTGCAGACGGCAGGCCGCTTGCGGACTGTTTGGCGGCTGGCACCACTGTGGCCTCGCGCGCCATTTCCACGCTTCCCCGCAACTATGGTGGCCCGTTGGCGGCTGCGACCGGAGAGACCGCATGAGCGCGCTCGAAATCGAGAATATCCGCAAGACCTATGGTGTGCTGGAAACCTTGAAGGGCATCGATATCTCGCTGGAAAGCGGTGAGTTCCTAGTGTTGCTCGGATCATCGGGTTGTGGCAAGTCGACTTTGCTTAACATCATTGCCGGGCTTGCCGAGGCATCGGGCGGCGATATCAGGATTGGCGGCCGCTCGATCCTCGGCGTGCATCCAAAGCACCGCGACATCGCCATGGTGTTCCAGTCCTATGCGCTTTATCCGAACCTCTCGGTCCATCGTAACATCGGCTTCGGACTGGAGATGCGAAAGATTCCTGCGGCAGAGCGGGAAAAGGCCGTGCAGGAAACGGCCAAGCTGCTGCAGATCGAGAATTTGCTGGATCGCAAGCCGGGTCAACTTTCCGGCGGCCAGCGCCAGCGTGTTGCGATCGGCCGGGCGCTGGTGCGCAAGCCACAGGTGTTTCTGTTCGACGAACCGCTCTCCAATCTCGACGCCAAGCTGCGCATGGAGACGCGGACCGAGCTGAAACGGCTGCACCAGATGCTCGGCACAACGATCGTCTACGTCACCCATGACCAGATCGAGGCGATGACGCTGGCGACACGGATCGCTGTGATGCGCAATGGCCGGATCGAGCAGCTTGGCACGCCGGAGGAGGTCTATGATCATCCGGCCACGCTTTATGTCGCCGGTTTCGTCGGCTCGCCGCCGATGAATGTGCTGGATGGCGTGGTCACGGGCGAGGGCGTGCAGTTGGATGGGTCGGGCGCCATCATCGACTTGCCGGCGCGGCTCAAAAATGCGGCGCCGGTGGGGCGACGGGTCAAGCTCGGTGTTCGTCCGGAAGCACTTCGCCTAGTGGGGGAGGCTACCGCACACCCTCTGCTTGAGGTCGAGATCGAGGTTGTCGAACTGACCGGTCCGGAACTGGTGGTGACCGGCCGGGTCAGCGGACAGCGGGTGACCGCCTGCCTGCCGCCGCGCACCAAGCTGACGGTCGGCATGAAAAAGGCTTTCGGCTTTGACGAGGATGCGCTGCATCTCTTCGACGCGCAAACGGAACTGGCGCTGGGCTGATCGGCTCTCCCGGTCCGCGCGGCCACCTACCAGGAAACGGTTCGCCCATCGAAAGCGCGGAAGCTGCCGTTGTCAGAAACGGTCGCACCGTCGATGATCCGGCGCAAACCGGCAGCGCTGTCTGCGACCGGCACAACGGCTTCATCGCCTCCCATGTCGGTTTTCACCCACCCGGGATGCAGCGACAGCACAGTGATACCATCGGCACGCAGGTCCTGGGCGAGCTTGACGGTTGCCATGTTCAAGGCTGCCTTCGAGCAGCGATAGGCATAATCGCCATCGTCGTCATCCAGCGTGCCCTCTGCGATAGAACCGGCGCGACTGCTGATATTGGCAATGATTTTTCGCTTGCCGGACAGAAGGTTCGGCAGCAGCGCACGCGTGACCAGCAATGGGCCGAGCGTGTTGATGCGCATGACGTCGAGAAAATCCTCCGGCTGCAGTGTGGAAAGTCCGCCGGTATCGCCTCGGATACCGGCATTGTTGATGAGAACGTCGATCGCCATGCCGCTCAGACGGTGGGCCAAGTCCGCGATGGATACCGGATCGGCGACGTCGAGCGTCTCCGGTACGATGTTGTCTCCAACCGATAGTGTGCCGGCGCGGCCACAGGCGATCACGCGCCAACCGGCTGCCGCATATTGCTGTGCCATCTCGCGGCCGAGGCCGCGCGATGCACCGGTGATCAGCACCGGTGCGGGCTGGCTCGTTTCATCGGCCAAGGCCAGCGCTCCTTGCCGGCTCGGCGTGGCTCTGAGCTGCGATCCGGCCGTAGATTTCGCCGGAATACTTGATCGTCCGCAGCTGCGTTTCGAAATCGACATGGGTGATGCCGAACGGCGTCGTGTAGCCATAGGCCCATTCGAAATTGTCCGTTAACGTCCAGGCGAAATAGCCCTTCACCGGAACACCTTCGCTGGCGGCCTTGGCGACCTGTTCGAGATGGTCGACATAATAGGTGGCGCGCAGGTCGTCCCAGACATGACCGTCAGCCGAGACGGTTTCCGGCGCGGTGGCGACGCCGTTTTCGGAGATGACGATCTCCTTCGGGGCATAGTTTTCGTGCACGTAGTGCAGGATGTCGTAGATGCAGCGCGGCCAGATCTCGTAGTTTACCTCGGAGTAGGAGCCTTCCGGCTGGATACGCTGGAAATTCAGCGGTGCCAGTTCTGTGCCTGCGGCCATGACCGAGCGGCGGTAGATGTTGACGCCGAGATAGTCGACCGGGGCCGCGATGATGGCATTATCTTGCGCATGGATCGGCGGCAGCAGGTCGCCGTAGAGGTCGAGCATGTCCTGCGGATAGCTGCCCTTGAAAACGGCATCGAGGAACCAGCGGTTCTGGGCGCCGTCGAAGCGTTTCGCAGCCGCGACGTCGCGCGGATCGTCGGTTGCAGGCTCGACCACGTTGAGATCGAAGACGATGCCGACGGCGGCATCCGGCACCTCGGTGCGGATGACGGGCACGGCGAGACCATGCGCCAGAAGAGCATGATGACTGGCGGTGACGCCGCCCTTGGTGCCGTCATTGAGGCCCGGCGCATCCTCGCCGCTCGCATGACCCGACCAGCAGAATGTCCAGGGCTCGTTGAGCGTCGTCCATGTCTTGACGCGGTCGCCGAAGGCGCGGGTGGCCACGGCGGCATAATCGGCGAAATGCTCGGCCGTTTCGCGATTGTACCAGCCGCCGCGCTCCTGCAACGCCTGCGGCAGATCCCAATGGTAGAGGGTCGCATAGGGCGCGATACCGGCGGCGAGCAGATCGTCGATCAGCCGGTCGTAGAAGGCGATGCCTTTCTGGTTGACGGCACCGGTGCCTTCCGGGATCAGCCGCGCCCAGGCAAAGGAGAACCGGTAGGCGCCAAGCCCCATGGCTTTCAGGACTGCGATATCCTCGCCCCAGCGATGGTAGTGATCGCAGGCAATATCGCCGCTGGAGGCGTCAACGATAACGCCGGGCACCTTGCAGAACCGGTCCCAGATGCTCTCACCCTTGCCATCGGCCGAAGGGGCTCCTTCGATCTGGTAGGCGGCGGTCGCGGCACCGAAGACGAAGCCTTTCGGGAAGACCAGGCCACTGGCGCGGGCTTCGAGGGCTTTGCGGGTGTTATCGATGTTTGACGTCATATTTTCTCTCGATGGTGTTGACGAGGCTCGCCGCGGCAAGCGTCAGGAAAATGTAGAAGATGGCAGCGGAGTTGTAGGGAGCGAACGGCAGGAAGCTTGCCGACTGGAACTCGCGCATGCGCTGGGTGATATCGCGGATCGACAGGATGGACAGGAGCGAGGTGTCCTTGAGAATGGCGATCAGTTCGTTACCGAGCGGCGGGATGATGATGCGGAAGGCCTGCGGCAGGACGACGAGACGGGCCGTCTGCCAGCGGTTGAGGCCGATACTGCGGGCTGCCTCGACCTGGCCTGCGGGAATGGCGTTGATGCCCGAGCGAAAGATTTCGGCGAGATAGGCCGAATAGGCGACGGCCATGGCAAAGATGCCGCGCACCAGGTTTGGCGGATCGACCACGCCCTGCGTCGCGTCCTTCAACGCGCCGCTCAGCGGCAGGCCGACATAAAGCACGATCACCAGCATCGGGATGCCGCGAATGGTATCGACGATGAATTCCGAACCGATCGCCAGCGGATGCCGGCGATGCAGATAGCCACCGAAGGTGAGCAGTCCGAGAATGATCGCCAGCACGGCAAATGTGATGCCCGCCGACCGGTCACGGTCGTTCAGCGTTTCCACCTGCCAGAGAACTGGCCATCCGGCCGGAACCGACGCTGCGGGCATGAGGGCGGCGCTGACATCCTCTTTCTTTTCGAGGGCGGCGATTGCCTCCGTCGGGCCAAGGAAGGTTCTGACCGGCGTTTCGGTGCTCGGTCCGCCCGGATACTGTCCATAGCGGACGGCGCCGATCAGCGATGACGGCGTGTTGCTGATGATCGCGACCTTGCCGCTGAGCGTGCCTGTCAGGACGTAGCCGTCGCGCGGCTGCAGCAGGAACCAGCCCGATGCGATGGCCAGTACAAGCGCTGCTGTCGCAAAGTACAGGCCGGTTCGCTTTGCATAATGCAGCTGCAGCAGGCCGACCCAGATCAGTCCCATGATGGCGGCCAGCACATAGGCGGCGAGGGCTGCACGGATGGTGGTGGCAACACCCGCTGCAAAGGCGATATGCGCAAAGAAGAAGACGAATAGCGCACCTGCGCCATTGGTGAGGCCGAGAACCCAGCGGCCGGCGCGGCGCAGGCGGTTGTCGGCAGTGGTGTGCAGCGTGGCAAGGAAAATGCCAAGGCCGATTAATGTCAGGCCGAGATAGGCGGGATAGAGCACGGATTCGACGCCGTGCACCATGAGATCGGCAGCCTCGGTCAATTGCCGGGGCGTCACGCCCTTGGCAACGAGGGTCGAGGTAAAGGGATCGACGGCATTGGCGACGATCGATGCGGCGAAGGGATGGACGGCACCACTGGCAACGATCATCACGGCAGCCGCGAGATTGAGAACAGCGGCGGCGAGCGCCAATTGTGGTCTGTCTGCCTTGGCGCGTGAGAAGACCAGTATGGCAATGCCGGACGAAAAGGCGATCGCCAGCGCCAGGAAGCCGGGCACGAAGGCGGAAGAGCCGTTTTCTACACCGAGGATGGCGCGTAGCGAGCGCTGGTAGTCTGCCGAGGACGTGAACAGGTAGATGATGAAGGGCAGTGCGGTCAGAATGATGAGATTGCTGGGCCGCACGCGTTTCAGGAATGACATTCATTCCTCCGCAGGAGTAGGAACATTCGGAAGACGGTTCCCGGAACGCGTGGGCGTTCCGGGCCGTCGCATCACCAGGCTTACTTTAGGCCCCAGTATTTGCCGATCAGCTGGTCGAGCGTGCCGTCGTCCTTGATCGCCTTCAGGCCTTCGTTGAAAGCGGCGATGTTGGCGTCGTCCTTGCGGAAGACGAGACCGAGCGGATCGGATTGCAGATCTTTGATGGCGACGACCAGCTCGCCGGCAAATTCTCGCTCATAGGCAGCGGCGTTGGCGCCATTGATGACGACGCCGTCGACATCCTTGTTCTTCAGCGCGATGACAGAGGCTGAGAAGCTGTCATAAGCGATGACGTTTTCCTTGCCGACGATGCCTTCGGCAACCTGCGCGTCTGTCGTGTTGGCCTGCGCCGAAAGCTTCTTGCCCTGCGCCTTGAAATCGTCCAGCGAAATTCCTTGGTCGGCAACGCGCATCAGCACGGCCTGGCTGTTGACGATATAAGGGTCGGAAAAGTCCATTGCCTTCTTGCGCTCGTCGGTGATCGAAACGCCGGAGGCGACGAGGTCGAAGCTGCCCTGATCGAGCGCTGCGAAAATGCCGTCCCAGCCGGTTGTCACGAACTCCGCTTGGCAGTTGATCTTGGCGCAGATGGCGTTGACCACATCGACATCGAAGCCGACGATCTGGCCGCTCGCCGGGTCGACACTTTCCATCGGCGGCGAGGTGGTGTCGGAGCCGACCTTCACCATCTTGCCGCCGAGGTCGGCCGCATGGGAGACGCCGGATGCAAGAGCAGCCATGGCAAGGGCAATCAGCAATGTCTTCACGTTTATTCCTCCGTTTGTGAATGGATGTCAGGCCGGGCGTGCGCCGAGATTGTCGGGCTGCCTTTCGATCAACGCTGGCCTGAAAACCTGCCTCAGCATCTGCGGATCTCCGCCCGCCATGCGCTGCAACAGGAATTGTCCGAGTGTCCTCCCAAGGACTTCGATGGGTTGGTAGAAAGTGGTGATCGGCGGGGTGAAATAAGCGCTGACATTGATATCGTCATAGGCGATGACATCGACATCGGTGCCGACCTGCCGCCCGAGGCTGCCAAGCCCCGACAGGACGCCGAGCGTCGTGGATTCGTTGATGCAGATGAAGGCCGTCGGCGGTTCCGGACGCTGCAGCAGATCGAGGGTGCTTTCGCGGCCGAAACGGGTAGAGAGATCACCTTCGGCGATCAGGTCGACGGGCGTCTCGATCCCTGCTTCTCCGAACGCGCGCGCAAAACCGTCGATCCTGTCCATGGCGTAGGAGAGGGGGCGTTGCGGATTGATCAGCGCGATGCGGCGATGGCCGCCGGCAATCAGCCGCTGCGTTGCGGCAAAGGCCGCCCATTCGTTGTCGATATCGACATGGGCATAGACCAGCGGCTTGCGACAGCGGCCGAGCGAGACGAAGGGAAAGCCGCTTTCGACCAGCAAATCGATGCGCGGATCGTCCGCGAGAATGCCCGAAAAGATGATCCCGTCAGCAAGGCCCTGATCCATGATCCGGCGCGCCATGTCGCAGCCATCCTGGGTATCGCGAATGACATGCACGGATATGCGGTAGTCGGAACCTTCCAGCGCCTGGCTGACACCGCTCAGGATCTGGGTGTACTCGACACCATCCCATTCGTAATCCCGCACCGCCGTCACCGGCATCAGGACCGCCGCCTGGTAGGTTTTGCCGGTTCTGAGCGCCATGCCGCGGGCATTGGCCTGGTAACCGATCTCCTGCGCAGCCTTGAAGATCGCATCCTTGGTGGCTTGGGCGACGACCGGAGAGTCCCTCAGCGCCTTGGAAATGGTGGCGATAGAATAGCCGGTGAGATCGGCCAGCGTCTTGATGGTCGGGGGCGAACGGCGCGCCGAAGCTTCAGTCTCTGCCATGCCTGCCTCCCAGCTCGTCGCATATCGACGCCGGACTCGTATCAAACAATAAAAACGATTTCAATGAAAATAAAAACGTTTTTATTAGGTGGATGAAGGTGAAGACCGCGCTTCGCCACCCCAGTGGCGAATGGCTTCGTTCAGTCCTGGATCAGGCGACGGCAAACCCTCGCGAAACTGCCGGTTTCCATCGCCGGTTCGATGTTCTAGAACAACGTCTTCATGAAGATCGCTTTCTATTGCCCGCTCAAATCTCCCAACCATCCCGTGCCCTCTGGAGACCGGCTGATGGCGCGCCTGCTGATGGCGGCGTTGGAACGGGCGGGGCACGAGGTGACGATCGCGTCGGAATTGCGGAGTTTCCTGCCGGATGCTTCGACGTCCGCGGTGGCGGCTTTATCCGCGGCGGCCGAGGCGGAGAGGGCGAGGCTGTCGGCTCAATGGCGAGAGGCGGGACCGCCGAACGCGTGGTTCTGTTATCACCCTTATTACAAGGCGCCTGACTTCATTGGCCCGTCGCTCGCCCGTGATTTCGGATTGGATTATGTGACGGCGGAAGCGTCCTATTCCGCCCGGCGCAATATCGGTTTGTGGTCGGGAATGCAGCAGGCTGTACAGGATGCGGTGGAACAGGCTTCGGTGAACATTTGCCTCACCCAGCGCGACCTTGACGGCCTTGCTTCAGCGGTCCCCGGTGCGCATCTGGCATTGCTGTCTCCGTTTATCGATCCGGCATTGTTTGTCGAGAAACGACCGATGCCGGAACCAGGACGGTTGATCACCGTGGCGATGATGCGGTCTGGCGACAAGATGGACAGCTACGTCATGCTGGCTGATGCTCTTTCGCGATTGACGTATCTGCCTTGGCAATTGTCCGTGGTCGGCGATGGTCCGCGTGCAACCGAGGTACGGTCGCTCTTTTCTGGCTTCGGTGATGACCGGGTCGTCTGGCACGGAGAAAAGCCGGCGGCCGACATCGCCGAACTTCTGTCGCGTTCGGCGCTTTATGTCTGGCCGGGCTGCGGCGAGGCCTATGGCCTAGCCTATCTGGAAGCTCAGGCAGCCGGTTTGCCTGTCGTCGCGCAACGAATCGCCGGCGTGCCGGAAGTGGTTGCGCACGGACGAACGGGTCTGCTGACGCCGCCGGCGGATGTTGATGCCTATGCGCGGGCGATCGAACGGCTTTTGACGCACGATGAGGACCGCGCAGCACTTGCTGCTGCCGCAAGGACATTTGCCGGCGAGGAGCGCTCATTCGACCGGGCCGCAGCACAACTGGGCGCGATCCTCAACGAATATCTGGAAAGAGCGCGATAACATGGACGATTTCGGGGAAATCCTTGATCGGGAATTGGACCGCTGGCAGCAGGCGGGCAGGATCGCGCATTTCTGGCTGCGCGATGACGATGCCATAGAGCCTACCACTCCGCTCGACAGGCTGCTGGAATTGCCGGGCACGTTTTCCGTGCCGCTGACGCTGGCGGTCATTCCGGCTCGCACGGGCGAAGCGCTTGGGGACAGGCTGCGGCGGGAACCCTTGTGCTCCGTCGCCGTGCACGGCTGGTCGCACAGGAACTATGCCAATGCAGACGAAAAGAAACAGGAGCTTGGGCGGCATCGGCCAGCGGAGGATGTGCTCGGCGAATTGAAGCAGGGTTTTGATCTTCTGAGCCATTTGCACGGCGAACGGTTCATTCCGATGCTGATACCGCCGTGGAACCGGATTGATGCAGCACTTGTGCCGCATCTCACCGGGCTCGGCTATCGGGCACTGTCGGTTTACGGGCCGGAGAAGCCGTCGGCCTTGCCATTGGTCAACACCCACGTGGACGTGATGGACTGGCACGGGACGCGAGGCGGGCGTGATCCGCAGGCATTGGCCGTCGAGATTGTTGCGCGGCTGAGGCACATGTTCGCGCATGGCGGGGCGATGGGCCTTTTGACCCATCATCTTGTCCACGACGCCGCTGTCTGGGATTTCATGAGTGCGCTGTTCGAGGTTACAGTGCGTCACCCTGCCTGCCGATGGACGCCGGTTGCCGATCTCCTTCAGGCGCCGGAAATTCCGGTCTGACGATAACCCTCTCTCAGAGGTCGATCACCTGGCCGTCGCGGGCGGTGAAGGCGCCGTTGAATTCCTGACCGGCGAGCCGCTGGATGGCGTCGAGTTCGCTGTCGGTACGCAGCGGCGAATGATGGATGAACGCCACTTGTTTGGCTTTTGCCGCCTTTGCAAGCCGGATCGCCTGCTGCCATGAAGAATGGCCGTATCCGACGTGGCGGTGCATTTCGTCGTCGGTGTACATGCAATCATAGAGAAAGAGATCGGCGCCATCGATGAGGTCGAGCACGGCGGGATCGAGTGTGCCGGGCTTGTGCTCGGTATCGGTTACCAGCGCCACGGCGCGGCCGCCCCATTCTACCCGGTAACCGATCGCGCCGCCCGGATGGTTGAGGCTGCCGGTGCGGATCGCCACGTCGGGGTAGGGAGCCAGCACGTCGCCGGAGCGGAAATCGCGACAATTGATCGAGGCGCGGCAGATGTCCGGTTCGACGGGAAACCACGGCGGACGCATGAATTCGCCGATCATCTGGCGCGTCGACATGCGGCCGGCCAGATGTCCCGACCACAGGGTAACCGACGCATGAGGATCAAACAGTGCCGGCAGATAGGGCAGGCCGACGATATGGTCGTAATGACAGTGGGTGAAGAACAGGTTGAAATCGGAAACGCCCTCGGACTTCAGTGCCTGGCCAGCCGGCATCAATCCCGAGCCGGCATCGAACAATAGCCTATGGGGTCCGCACTGCATTTCGATGCAGATGGTGTTACCGCCATAACTCTCGAACTCGGCCCCCGAGACCGGGAGGCTGCCACGCACTCCCCATAACCGCACCCGAAACACGTTTTCGTTCACTCTCTCGCCTCAGTCACGGGTCGCTATATTAGCTGTCCGTCTGCAACTGTCCCACTTAATTATTAAGGTCGTCTTTTAAGGCGGGCTTGATTAACCAAGCCTCATTGCAGGCATGTTAGCCAAACTGCATGGGTTAAGCGAGACTTCAATTCGCTTTTTCTTTCCATATGTGCCAGAGACGAAAGGAAACGAATCCGGTTTGAACGCGCAGACGGAAAACACCGATAGAATGCCGCTCTCACAGCATCCGCGCATTGCCGTCATCGCCGATGCGCATTTTCACGATCTCTACGCCGACTATGGCTTTCCCGGCATCATGCAGGGCGATCGCCGGCTGACGTTCAGGTTGCTCGCCGATACGGCCCGATCGACCCGCGTCTTCAACGAAAGCTATTTCGCATTCCACCATGCGCTCGAGGAGATCGCAGCCAACGGTATCCGTCACGTCGTGCTGCTCGGCGATTATTCCGATGATGGGCAGGTGGAAACCGTCAATGGTGTGAAACGGGTACTCGACAGTTATGTGGCGCGCTTCGGCATGCGTTTCTACGCCACCGTCGGCAATCACGACATCTTCGGTGCGGCCGGCAGGCATCGGGCCAAGCGATTCATGAACGAGGACGGCACCTACAGCATCCTCAGCAGCGACCCGCATATGCGCGATCGTGGCGCGCATTCGGTTATTGCCAGCGATCGAATGTATTGCCAAGGTTACCCGGACGGGCTCAATGCCATGGCGGATTTCGGCTTTTATCCACAGCCGGGCAGTCTTCTTTGGGAGACGCCGTTCGGCACCGATGGTGATCCGGCAGCGCGGCGCTATGAGGTGCATTCGCCGGACGGGCGCACCACGCGCGCGTTGATGGACGCTTCCTATCTCGTCGAACCCTTTCCCGGCGTTTGGCTGTTGATGATCGACGCCAATGTTTTCGTACCCGTCGATGGTGTGGCGCCGGGCGACGAGGGTGATCTTGCCGACAGCACCAGCGCCGGCTGGAATGCGATGCTCGTTCACAAGCGGTTCGTTCTCGACTGGATGAAGGATCTTGCCCGGCGTGCGCGTCTTGAGGGCAAATGCCTGCTTACGTTTTCGCACTATCCCGTTCTCGATCCGCTTGATTCAACGGTCGATGACGAGATTGCGCTGCTGGGCAAAACGGGCATGTCTGAGCGTATCCCCGGGACAGGCGTTGCCGAAGCGCTGATCGAAGCGGGCATCGACGTTCATTTCAGCGGGCACCTGCACGTGAACGACACTGCGCGATATGGCAGCGAAGATCGCTTCGTCATCAACGTGGCAATGCCGTCTCTCGTTGCCTTTCCCGGCGCCTACAAGGTGATCACAATATGCGAGCAGCGCCTCGATATCGAGACCATCGGGATCGATTCCATGCCGCTCGATGCGGATGTGAGGCAGGCTTACGCCAGGGAGATCGTGCCGTCGCGGCTGGAAGCAGGTGGCATGCTAGATGTCGACGACTATGGTGGTTTCCTGTTCGAACATCTCGGTCATCTGGTTGGACGGCGCTATCTCAAGCGTGAGTGGCCTAAGGATATCGCAGGGATGATCCGCACCCTTGACCTCTCCGATCTGGCAGCGCTGGCGCTGATGGATGAACCGGTGACGGCGACAGATGCGATCGACGTGCTCGCGGCCGTTCGCGGCGATGCCGGTCTGCAGGAGCGCATGGCGAAGCGGCTGGCGGCGGCCGGGGCAGGAGATATACAGCTTTCCGACATCTCGGCGATGGATTTCCTGGCCGACTGGTACCGCTTGCGGATGGGAAGCGAACTGGCGTTCGACTGGATTTCTAAGGAGCGGATGGCTGCGTACACGGCTGTGGGGCAACTTTTCGCCGATCGCGTTTTGGGTGATATGCATACGGCACAGGGGCGGTTTGCCCTCATCTTCCGCATGTTCGAGAAATATGCGTCCGGCCTGCCGTCAGGCAATTTCAACATTGATCGGACGACCGGGGCGATCAGCCGGAATGATCCGGGCAGGGCGGGGAAAAGCGCGGCGGTGAGTTGAGGCGAGGCGAGCGGAGGCTGACTTAATCCGCCTTGCGGGCGCGGCTCCTGGCTTCCGTCAATTCGCTTGTCGTGTGGCTCAGGCGGTCGGCCAGCACGCGCATGATCTCGATGGTGATCTCGGGAAAATCGGTCAGCAGCTTGAGGAAATGGTCCTTGCGGATGCGCAGGGCTTCCAACGCTGTCGTCGTCTGCACGGTAGCCGTACGCGAGACGTCACAGAGGATGGCGATTTCGCCGACAATGGAATTGGTCTCGACTTCAGCGATCTTGATCGGGCCGGTCGAGGAATCGACCAGGATGTCCGCTTTGCCGGCCAGCACAACATAGGCTGCGTCGCCGGTGTCGCCCTGATGGAAGATGGCCTCGCCGGGATCGTAACTCACCCGGTCGGAGGTGAACGCGAGAAGCTTCAGCTTTCCCGGCTCGACATTCGAAAACAGCGGCACGCGCCGCAGCATTTGAACTTCATCCTTCAACAGCATGTCGGTGCCCATTCCCCATCTTCTCCTTCCGCATCATCAGCCAGCGACGATCATCACTGCTGTGCTTCGGAAGGATGTCCCTGCCTGCGTCCCCGCCGCACGCATGGACTTTGCCTTTAACATTATGATGACACAAGCTCCTTAAAGATACCGTTATTCTCAACCAGTGCCGCATGTGTTCCTTCTTCCACCAGCAAGCCCCTGTCGAAGACCAGGACACGATCGAACAGGCTCGATAGGGCCGTGTTCGAAAGCACCCAGACGACCGCGGGGTCGCGTCCGTCTCTGCGCACGAGCTTCAGCACGTCGCGGACGATTTCGTCCTGGAGTCGGTGGTCGAGGCCCGGCAGCGGCCGGTTGAAGATATAGTAATCCGAACGGCGGACCAGTGCGCGGGCAAGGTTGAGCTTCTGGCGCTGGACAGTGGTCAGACGTTTGCCGCCGGCGCCGAGATTGAAATCCAGACCGATATCGATCACGCGCTCAAGCAGGCCGAGCGAGTTCAAAAGCGAGCTGACGATCGAGCGGATGCGCTTCGAGCCATCAGAATGCTTGTGGCTGATGCGGCCGAACAGGATGTTGTCCATCAGACTTGCCGATGCCAGGTAATGTTCCGGATCGTAACGTTCGATATCGCCGCGCATATTATCCGGCAGGCCGTCATGGAATTGACGGCGCACGTCGACGATCTTCGCCATCAACTCGTCGGTCAGAAGACCGAAACGGTGCCGGGGCTCGATATAGCGGAAGCTCAGCCGAATGATCTGCCCGCGGTCGTCTTCTGATGCAGCCTCGAAACCCTTGCCTTTCAGTTTCTGCAACAGAAGCTGATAATCCGGAATGTCGTCCGCTGTCATGAAGGTGAGTTGCTGGAAGAACGGGTGATCCGGCGGCAGGTCGGCGAACAGCTCGACCGCGTTCTCGGCGATGCTGTAGCCCATGTCGAACAGGATTCGGTCGAGGCCGGTGCGTCCGACCACGGAACGGAAATAGACATTCTTGCCAATGGCTTTGCCGATGAGCGCCGGGCCGGTCGCCGTGCCGAACAGAAGGTTTTCGCCGACCGTTGCCTCGGTATTGTAGGCACCGGGTTCGAAGGAGACGACGAGGCTGCTCAGGCCAGCTTCTTCCAGTTCGTCGCGAAGGGCGTGCCGCATCTCGACGAGACCCTCGGCAAGGCCCGGATGGTCGTCCGGTGATATCGTGCTTCGAAGAGCCAGGTCGAGGATGTCCTTCGACAGTTGAACCGTGTCGAGGACCGACAGGACCGGGGTGAAGAGATCGTCCCGGTTCGTTGCATTGGCGGCCTGATAGTCGATCCAGTCGCTGTTGACGTCGTAGTCCGGGTTTCCGGCCAAACGGGCTTCGTTGATTTCCCATTTGCGATGGGTAGCGCGGCTGCCGTCGTAAGAGGCATCTCGCAGAGGCGCATGTTTGAGGCCGTAGAGCAGGTTGTCGCGCAGGCTGCCATAGAAGAAATAGGCATCGGCAGAGACATAGGAAATGCCACGGCCCGTGACGGATTCCGGCAATTCGAGAAGATCGTCGCCGCCGGCAGTGACCTTGCCGCTTTCCGGCCAGGTCAAACGGGCGAAGGCTTCCGCCAGCATGTCGCCGCCGCCGGCCGCGCCGCCGACGATGGCGACTGTTTCACCCGGATGGATCTGCACGGATACGCGCTCCAAGAGCTTGGCGCCGCTGTCGTCGGCAAGCGACAGGTTGACCGCAGCCAGCGGATGTTTCAGCGAACCGGCATCCTTGATGGCAATGGCCTGCACGGCCGGATCGATCGTGCGGTCGACGCTGAACTGTTCGACCACCTGCACGTATTTCACCTGAACGTCCTGGCGGGTCTGGTCCCAGTCGATCAGGTCCTTCAGCGGGCCGGGCAGATCCTTGTAGGCGCTGATGACGGCGATCAGCTGACCGATGTCGAGACGGCCCTGAAGCGCCAGATAACCGCCGATGCAGTAGAACAGGAACGGGGTCAGCTGGGCGAGGAAGTTGTTGATGAACTTGACCAGGAATTTCCACTGGTAGAGATCGTAGCGGATCTTGAAAATGCGGCCGAGGCGCGAGGCGATATCGGCGCGCTCGTAGTTGGATGTATCGTAGGCGTGGATGGTGCCGATGCCGTCAACGATCTCGCTGACGCGACCGGCAAGTTCGCGTGCGGTGATCTGGCGTTCGCGGCCGAGCACGAGCAGGCGACGGCGCATGCGCGGAATGATGACAGCCTGTACGCCGACCATGACGGCCGCGATCAGGCCGAGCCAGACATTCTGCATGAAAATGAAGAACAGAGCCGTCAGCGCCTGTCCGCCGAGCAGCGCCGGCTGAACGAAGGCATCGCCGGTGAAGCCGCCCAAAGGCTCGACTTCATCCTTCACCATGCTGGAGACTTCGGCACCCTTCATGCGTTTGAACTGGCTGGGCGGGAAGCGCAGGATGCGGTCGACAAGCTCGAAGCGGATGCGTCGCAGCAGCCGTTCGCCGAGCCGGCCCTTGTAGGTATTGATGTAGAATTTGAAGAGGCCGTTGATGATCACCAGGACGAGGAACACCATGCTGAGTCCGAACAGGGTCTGCATGCGTGTCAGTTCGACGCCGTCAAACAGCGAGAGCGTACCAAGCCAGGGCAGGTCGAAACTGATGTTCATGAAGGTCTGGGTGGCGCCCGGCTGATCGAAGCCCTGGCCCTGGATAGGCCCGTTGACGATCTGCTTGGGCAGGTCGAACGAGAGGAAATAGGGAATCATCGAGACGGCAACAACCAAGAGGATCCAGAGCTGCTGGCCTCTTGTATGGGTCCAGATGTAGCGGGCGAGGCGTTTTTCCATGGGTATTTTCAACTAGCCGAATAGCGGGTGTCGAGGACGTAGAAGCGCCGGGCGGCATAGGGCGTGCCGGCGATCTCCGGGTCGTGCAGGTGAAGGTCGAATTGCCCCCGGACCGATACGTTCGGACGGCTGACGATATGCGGCACCTGCGATGCAGCACGTTCGAGCTCCGGTGCATATTCGATCACAACGGTTTTCGCGTTTTCGATCAGCGAGAACAGCAGGTCACCGAGCGGGTCCTTGCGGCCGAAGGGTTTCAGCGAATAGCCGAGCAGAACGAGGCCGTAGGTTCCTTGTTGGTAATGGTAGTCGATCTGCTGGAACTTGGCCGGGATGTGCCGCACATGGCATTGTCTGCCATTCAGCTCAGCCGCTTCGTAGGCCTCGGTTTTCGGATCGACCGAGGTTACCGACAGCGGATGATGGGTGAGGTAAGGGGTGATGGGCCGGATGTGGCCACCGATTTCCAGGATATGCGGGCATTCGCGCATGAAGTGTGCGGCGAACACCTGCCGCATGGTTGCGCCCAGTCCTGCCAGATGCGGTATGTCCTTTCCCGCCTCCAGGGGCGGCGAAACGGAGGCGGCATCCTTCAGGTTGACTTGCATTCCTTGCACTCCAGAAAAGTCCAGACTACAACACGCGCATGATGAAAACCACCCGAACAAACGAAGCAAACACAACAGATTGGCACGAAAGTGCCTTCGATATCATCCGCGGTCTGTCCGCCTATACGGGAAGCTCCCTGATAGAAGGCCTTGCGAAAGTTGTCGCCAAATATCCGGACGCGGACCTCGGCACGGCCTTCAACCACAAGCAGGTTGGAAGCAAGATATGGGCTCGCGACAAGCTGTTTGAAAGCCTTGGCGGAAAATTTAAACACATCGTGCTGCTCGGCGGCTGGTACGGCGTGCTCCCGGCCATGTTTTTCGATGACAGGCGATTCGATATCAAGCTGTTCGAAAGTATCGACATCGATCCCGATGTCGGCAAGGTGGCCGAGACGCTGAATGCCAAGGCTGGCGACCGCTTTCGCGCGACAACGCAGGATATGTACGCGCTCGACTACAAAACGTTCGAGGCCGATCTGGTGATCAACACCAGTTGCGAGCACATCGCCGATCTTCCGGCGTGGCTTTCGCTTTTGCCGCGCGGCACGAAGGTTCTCTTGCAGTCGAACGACTATTTCAGCGAGCCGACCCACATCAACTGCGTGCCGTCGCTGGAAGCGTTCAAGGAGCAGACTTCGCTCAGCCACGTGGCGTTTGCAGGGTCGCTGGCGATGAAGAAGTATACCCGTTTCATGGTGATCGGTACGGTCTGATTCCTGATCAGAGCAGTCCACGCAGGATTTCGGCGGTGCGATGCGCGCCGTCGAGATCGAGTGCGTGAGGTGATCGATCGGTCGCGGCGAGAGCGGTCTCGATGGCCTGCGTCATGCTTTCCGCCGAGAGATCATCCTCGGTCAGGACATGCGCCAGCCCGAGTTTTTCGAGGCGCTCGGCTCTGACGGTCTGCTCGGTTTCGCCGCCAGCGGTGAACGGGATCAAAAGGGCGTGGCATCCGGCGCGCAGAATATCACAAACGGTGTTGTAGCCCGCCTGTGACACGGACAGTTTGGCCCCGGCGAGCAGGCTCGCAAAATCCGGGCGGAATCGGTAGACGCTGACATGCGCAGGCGCATCCGCCGAGATTGCGTCGAAATCGGATTGGGGCAGGTTGGGACCGGTGATTAGCGCCCAGGACAACGGCTTGTCGACCGCCTTTGCCGCGTCGAGTGCAGCCCTGATCAGCGCATTGCCGACGGCGCCGCCGCCGGCCGAAACCAAGACGTCGAAACGCTCTGTTGGCTGTGCGGGCGCAGGAGCGGCCACGAGCCCGGTGTAGACCACCTTATCCATGATATCGGCCGCCAGCGGGAAGGTGTCTTCCAGCCGGGCGAAGTTCGGATCGCCATGGACCAGAACCCGATCGAAATACTGCTTTACGGTCGCAACGGTTTCCTCGTCGCGGCCGGGCTTGGAGCGTTCCTGCAGGATGTCGCGAAGCGAAGTTATGACCAGTGGTTTGGGATCTGTTGTCGCGATGGCATCGAGCAGCGGCAGCAGTTCGAAGCGGACCTGCCGGCGGCCGAAGGGGAAGGCTTCGATGATGACGATATCGGGCTGGCTTTGCCGAAACGCGGTCAGCAGCCGATCCCGGCGATTGTCCTTGAAGGCGTCGTCGACCGGATTGCCGTCGATATCGGCGAGCCCTGAAAATCCGGCATCCCCCGCCGTGATCGGAGGCAAGGCGACATGGTGCACGAGTGGCCCCGGAAAGCCCGCGACCGGTGTTCCGCCGGTGACCACGGTGACGTCGAAACCGTCCTCGGCAAGCGCACGGGCAATGCGGCTGGCGCGGGCGAGGTGTCCGATACCGAGCAGGTGCTGGACGTAGAAAAAGGCGCGGGGGGCCGTCCGGCCTTCGGTCATCACGAAACCTGCCATTCGGTCTCGAACAGATTTTTCAATTGGCGAATGCTGGTTTGGTGATCGAAGCTCCCGCGAACCGTGCGTTCCGCCGCTTTGCCCAAACGCTGGCGCAGGGCCGGATCGCGTATGGTCTTTTCCAGGGCATGAGCCAGCGCCTGCGGGTCCTCCGGTGGGACGATGAAGCCGTTTTCACCATCGACAAGGAGTTCGGGCACACCGGAAACGTCCGTCGATATGCAGGCGAGGGCCTGGCTTGACGCCTCGACAAGCACGTTTGGCAGTCCGTCACGATCACCGTCAGCGGTGATGCGGCAGGCAAGGGCGAAAATGTCGGCACCGCGATAGTGCTGCAGCACCTCGGTTTGCGACATTGAACCATGCCAGACGACCTTTTTGGCGATGCCAAGTTCAGCCGCTAGTGCCTGAAGCTTGTTCAGCTGTTCGCCGCCGCCGATATGTTCGAAATGCCAGTTGAGATCACCGGGCAGCAGGCTGAGCGCGCGCAGCAGGATATCGAAGCCTTTTTTCTCGACGGCCCGGCCGACGCTCATGATCGTCACCGGTGCTTCCGGCCGGGATCCGTCAAACGGCGGACGGATATCGTCGAATTCGCCGAAGCGGGTGAGGTCAAGGCCGTGATAGCTCAGATGCACATGCGGCTTGCCGCCGGCAAGATGCCGCAATTGTTCAAATCCTGTCTGCGTGCAGGTCACCGTCCAGCGGGTACTGGCGAGTTTGCCGGCAAGTTCCCACTCTGGCGACGTCCAGATATCCTTGGCATGGGCCGAGCAGGTCCAGCCGATGCCTTTCATCATGCTGGCATACCGGGCGACAGAAGCCGGCGTATGGATGAAATGCGCGTGCAGCCATCCCCCGCCCTTCGGCCATTCTGCTGCAAGAACCATCGCCTGGCCGAAGCGCCGAACCCGGTTGCGTGTCCGGTCGCGCCAGAGATCGGAGAAAAATGCAGGCAAGCTGCGCCAGAAGCCGAATTTGAAAAGGCAAAGGAAAGAAGCCAGCGCGAGCCGAAAGGGCTCCTGATGCAGATATTCGGGAAGATAGTGAACCGGAGCGCGGATTTCGTCATGAACCGGGTGGCGCTTCTTGTCCGTTGGCCGGCGCAATGCCACCAGCGCCAGTTCGAAACCGGCCCTTTCCAATCCGAGTAACTCCTGAGCGATGAAGGTTTCCGACAGGCGCGGATATCCCTTCAGCACCACGACGATCTTGCGGCGTTCAGTCAATGTGTGGTTACCCTTTCACGACCGTCAGGTGCTCGCGGTCGCGGCGACCGAGCCATTCTCCGACGATCTGCGATATGTTCGCAAGGCCTTCGAGCGTCATGCCCTGAGCGCTTTTCGATGGTGGGTTGCGGTCGGGCAGAGCCTTGAGCGCTGCGGCAAAACGCAGGGGATCGGCGGCTTCCTGGGGCAGAAGCATGTCGATCAGGCCAAGTTCAGCGGCCCGGCTTGCGCGGATCAACTGCTCTTCGCGCGGCATCACCCGCGGCACGATCAGCGCCGGCTTGTCGAAGGAGAGAATTTCACAATAGGTGTTGTAGCCGCCCATGGCGACGACACCCTTGGCGCCGGCGATCAGCTCTTCCATCCGGTTGTCGAATTCGATGACCTCGACATAAGGAATCTTGGCGCACTTCATAATCAGCTTGTGGCGCTGCTTGGCCGGCATGTAGGGGCCGAGCACGATCAGCGCCTTGTGCGTGAGCGTCGGATCTTCCTGATAGGCGTCGATGACGTCATGGATCAAATCCGAGCCGTCCCCGCCGCCGCCGGTGGTCACCAGGATGTAGTCGCCTTTCGGCTTATGCTCGGATTCCACGTCCTGCGACACGCTTCTCTGGAGAAAGCCGACGAAATCCATCTTTCCGCGCACTGTTGGCGGAACATCCAGGCCGACGAGCGGGTCGTAGAAATCCGGTGGCCCATAGACCCAGACGCTGTCATAGAACTGGCCGATCTTGCGCATCACGTCGTTGCGCTTCCATTCGGCATCGAGCAGATGCGGCGCGTCCATGACCTCGCGCAGGCCGAGAACCAGGGTTGTTCCCTGCTTCTTCAGATAGGCAAGGGTCTCCTCGACTTCACCGTGCAGGCCCATCGGCTCCTTGTCGACGATGAAGATATCCGGCTGGAAGGTCTCGGCCGTATGACGGATGATCGACTTGCGCATCTTCAGCGTCTCATGCAGGTCGATATGCCGGTCCATCGAGGTGTATTCGCCGTTGCGCAGCTTGATGACGCTGGGGATCTTCACGAAATCGACGCGGGCCCGATAGTCAAAGGCGCCGGCGATCGTCGCGCCCGAAATGATCAGGATATTGACGCCGCGATAATCCTCCACCAGCGAATGCGCAATCGTCCGGCATCGCCGGAGATGGCCGAGACCGAAGGTATCGTGGCTGTACATCAGGATACGGGCATCCTCGATCCGGCGCGTCATGAGTGGAGCCTCTTGACTCCTATGGCGCTGCCGATCTCCTTGCGGAGCGTCCTTAGCATATCAGTATCCACTTCACTTATACGGGTCGGCAGCATCGCGAAGACCGTCGCCAAGGAAATTGAACGCCAGAATCACGAGAATGACCGGAATGGTTGGAAACAACAGCCAGGGATAAAAAGCAATGACGCTGACGCTGCGGGCTTCTGTCAGGAGAATGCCCCAGCTGGTGATCGGCGGACGAAGTCCAAGACCGAGAAAGCTGAGTGCCGTCTCGCCAAGGATCATGCCGGGGATCGCCAGCGTCGCCGTAGCGATCAGGTGCGACATGAAGCCGGGTACGAGGTGGCGGCCGATGATGCGGCTGGAGCCAGCGCCCATCAACTGCGCCGCCAGGACATAGTCCTCCTCGCGCAGGGCCAGCAGTTTCGAGCGAACGGCGCGCGCAAGCCCCGTCCAATCGAGCAGGCCAAGAATGGCTGTGATGCCGAGATAGATCAGGATCGGGCTCCATGTAACGGGCATGATCGCGGCGAGCGCCATCCACAGCGGAATGCTCGGTATCGACTGCAGCACCTCGATGATGCGCTGGACGATCAGATCGAAGACCCCGCCGTGGTAGCCGGCCAGTCCGCCGATGGTAATGCCCAGCACGAAGCTCATGGTGATGCCCAGCAGGCCGATGGTCAACGATATCCGGGCTCCGTAAAGGATCCGTGACAACACGTCGCGACCGAGGCGGTCGCTTCCGAGCAGGAAGAGTTGCCCGTCCTTGGCCGGGCAGACCAGATGAACATTGGTCTCTATGAGCCCCCAGAACCTGTAGCCGTCACCCCGGCAGAAGAAGCGGATCGGTTCGACCTGGTCCGGCTTGTCCGTGTAGATGCGGCGCAGCGTGTCCATGTCGAGCGTCATCGTCCGCCCGTAGACGAACGGGCCGACGAAATTGCCGTCATGGAACAGATGGACACGCTGCGGCGGCGAATGGATGAAGTCGACGTTGCGGGTATGCAGATTATAGGGCGCCAGGAACTCGACGATGGCGATGATCGCGTAGAGAAAAGTGAGGAAATACAGCGAGTACAGCGCCAGGCGGTGTTTCTTGAATTTCCACCACATCAGCCGCAGCTGCGATGCCTGGTAGATATGAGCTTGTTTCTCCGTCATCACATCGACGGAGTGCGGATCGAAAGGTGCCGTCGAGACGTAATGTGCCAGCGGTGCGCCGGATTCGGGAAGGGATATCGTCACTTGGTGCTACCGCCTTGCAGCCGGATTCGCGGGTCGAGGAACGCGAGTGCGATGTCCGATATCAGCACGCCGATCACGGTGAGGAAAGCCAGGAACATCAGGAACGAACCGGCAAGATACATATCCTGGCTTTGCAACGCTTTTATCAGCATCGGTCCCGTGGTTTCGAGCGATAGCACGATGGCAGTGATCTCAGCGCCGGAAATGATCGCCGGCAGGATCGAGCCGATATCCGAGATGAAGAAATTGAGGGCCATGCGCAGGGGATATTTGACCAGCGCGCGGAACGGATGCAAGCCCTTGGCGCGGGCAGTCACGACATATTGTTTCTGAAGCTCGTCGAGCAGATTGGCGCGCAGCCTGCGGATCATGCCTGCGGTGCCTGCGGTGCCGACGATCAGGACCGGTATCCAGAGATGTTCGAGGATCGATTTCGCCTTGTCCCAGCTCATCGGCTCCGCCAGGAACTTTTGATCCATCAGATGGCCGATGGAGGTTCCGAACCAGATATTGGCGAAATACATGAGGATCAGCGCGAACATGAAGTTCGGAATGGCAATTCCGATCAGCCCCATGAACGTCAGACCGTAATCGCCCCAACTGTATTGATGGGTGGCCGAATAGATGCCGATCGGGAACGCGACCAGCCAAGTGAACAGGATGGTGACGAACGACACCAGCACCGTCAGCCAGAGACGATCGCCGACGACCTCGTTGACCGGCAGCTGATATTCAAACGAATAGCCGTAATCACCTTGCACCAGACCTGCGACCCAGTGAAAATAGCGCAGCAGCGGCGGGCGGTCGAAACCGTATTGTGCCCGCAGCTCCTGGATTTCGGCCATATCGACGTCTTCGCCCTGGGCGCGAAGCTCGGAAATGTAGCTCTCGAAATAATCGCCGGGCGGGAGTTCGATGATGGTGAACACCAGTGCCGAAATGATCAGCAAAGTCGGGATCATCGCCGCGACACGCCAGAAAATGTATCGCAGCATATTCAGCTAACCTCGCCGCTGAACCAGAAGGTATCCGGCATATAGACCCCGAGATAACAGGTCGGATCGAAACCATAGAGGCCCTTTTCAGGGACATTGCGCAGCCGGGTAGAATGCAGCACGGGCTGCAGGGCCGCGTTGACGATGCCGATAGAGAAGACCTGCTGGGCGTAGATATCGAGCATTTCAGCCCAGATGCGGCTCTTTTCGTCCAGATCGGCCGCGTGATGCCAGTCATCCAGCAGTTTTCCAAGCTGGATGACTTCCGGAATATCCGGTGCTTCGCCCTTGGTCTGTCCAGAGAGATAATACATGCCCCAGACGGCCCACTGCAGCTGGTCGTCCGATGTGGGGGCCAGCTGGCCGGGATTCATGTCAGCCGTCGGAACGCCGTTTTCCATGCCCGAATACATCGACACCATGATGTCGCCGCCCATGGCGCGGCTGCGGAACACATCGCGCTGCGAGGTCTTGATGAAGAGTTTGATCCCGATCTTCGCCCAGTGATCGGTCACCAGCTCCAGTACGTCCGTCTCCAGCGTGCTTTCACCGGCGGTTTCGACGACGATCTGCGCGTCGCGCCCGTCCGGCAAGAGGCGAATGCCGTCGCTGTTTCGCTCGGTGAGGCCGATTTCGTCCAAAAGGGCATTGGCCTGATCCGGATCGTGCGCGGCCCAGGCCTTGGCATTTTCCTCGCGATAGAGCGGGCTTTCCGGCAATACAGAATCGGCAGCCTCCGTCGCGAGCCCGTAAAAGGCGACCATGTTGATCTCATGCCGGTCGATGGACAGCGACAATGCGCGGCGGAAGCGGACGTCCTTGAACAAGGTGCGCCAAACTTCATCGCTGCAGTTGAGGTTCGGCAGAAGATTGACCCGCGAACCCTGCGTGCGTTTCCACAGGTTCACCTTCACCGGGTAGCGGCTCTCCGAATCTTTCAGGAAGCTGTAGTCGACGAAATCGATGCCGGTCGATTGCAGGTCACTTTCGCCGGCGCCGGTCTTGGCGGCGATGATCTCCGACGAGCTGACATTGAGGACGAAGCGGTCGATGTAGGGAAGCTGCGTGCCGTTCTCATCGACGCGGTGAAAGTATGGATTGCGCTCGAAGACGAACTGCTCGGCCGGCGGTGCAGTCGTATTGCGCCAGGGGTCGAGGGTCGGGAGTTCCGGGTTTTCCGGACGGTAGCTGCGCGACATCTTGATGTGCAGATCCACCCACTTCTTGACGCGGTAGAGCTTCATCAGCGCCGACAGGCGAATGTCGTCCTGATACTTGGCGTGGAACTGCCACATATAGGCAAAGGGCATGACGATGGTCGCCGCCAGAGGTGCCGCCAGATTCGGCAGGAAATCCGGGTTCGGCGTGTCCCAGGTGTAGCGAACGGTCAGTTCGTCGATGACTTCGAAGCGCGGTGGCTTTCCGTCGGCGAGAAAATAGGTCGGCAGGCCGCCCTTGCGCAGTTTCTTGTTGAGAATGACGTCTTCCCAGCAATACTGGAAATCCTTGGACGTCAGGTGGCTGCCGTCCGACCAGCGATGGTTTTCGCGCAGCTTGAACGTGAAGATGCGGCCTTCCTGGACGTCGAAACTTTCCAGGATATCGGGCTGCAGCTGTAGATTTTGATCATAACCGACGAGCCGGGCATAGCCGTTGAGCGTCATCAGCCGGATGTCCTTCTGGCTGCCGATCAGCATGCGCACGGTTCCGCCGTAGGTCCCCGGTTCGCGGCCCATGGCCTTGAGGTCGATGCGGCGCGGATTGACCGGCAGCCGGTCGGCGGGGTCCGGCAGCGGTTGGGTGCGAAAATAGTGCCGCATGTATTCGGGCTGAAGAACCGAGGCGCGGCTGGTGCCGGGTACTAACACCGAGGCGAGCAAGCCAAGGGTTGTGCGTCGGGTGATCATGATACGAGCTCCCTGACATCGGCGGTTTTTCGTGCCAGAACAAGATGACCGTTGCCGAGGTCCGCCGTCCCCAGCACGCTTCCGTCACCTTCATCGGAAAAATGCTTACCCCAGCTGCGCTTGTCGGCAGCGCCACTCGGATTGAGCATGGAAAAATTAAGCGGCCGATCCAGGTCGGGGAAGGGCACGGCTGCGAGCAGCGATTTCGTATAGGGGTGGACGGGCGCCTCCATCAGCGTTTCGCGCGGGGCGATCTCGACGATGCGGCCGCCGCACATCACCGCGATCCGGTCGGCCATGTAGTCGACGACGGCGAGGTTGTGCGAGATGAACAGGTACGTGAGCCCCAGTTCCTTCTGCAGATCCTTGAGCAGGTTGAGGATCTGTGCCTGAACGGAAACGTCGAGCGCGGAGACCGGCTCGTCGCAGATCAACAGGTCTGGTCCGAGTGCAAGCGCTCTCGCGATACCGATGCGCTGGCGCTGTCCGCCGGAAAAGCTGTGGGGATAACGGTTCAGGTGGCGTTCGTTGAGGCCGATCGCCTTGAGCAGTGCCTTGACCGTCTCGATGCGCGACTTGCCGCTGCCGCGGTCATGGATTTCGAGCGGCTCGCTCAGGATGTTCTGCACCGTCATGCGGGGCGACAGCGAGGAGACCGGGTCCTGGAAGACCATCTGCACCTTGGTGCGCAGTTCCTGAAGTCCCGAGCCTTCAGCTTTCAGAACATCGATCGGGCCATCGCTGCTGTTGAGCAGGACCGCACCGCCATCGGGCGTTACGGCGCGCATGAGAATCTTGCTGAGCGTGGTCTTGCCGCAGCCGCTTTCACCCACCAGCCCCAGACATTCGCCGCGCATGATATCGAAGCTGACACCGTCCACGGCCTTGGTCGCCGTTGCGGTTTCCTTTGTGAGCCAACTCGATTTGCGGGTGCTGAAGGTCTTGCTGACGTCACGCACCGAAAGCAGAACTTCCGGCTTCAAGGCTTCGTCGGCCGCGACGATCATCTTCTTTCCGAGCAGATGGCTCGTATTCACCGGAACTTCGCGCAGTGCCTTCAGGCGCTCGCCGGGCTTCATGTCGAAATGCGGGACGGCAGCCATCAGACCCTTGAGATAGGGATGCGACGGCTTGCGGAAGATGGTTTCGACCGGCCCGGCCTCCATGATCTCGCCGTGGTAGATGACCACGACCTCGTCGGCGACATTGGCAACGACGCCGAGATCATGGGTGATCAAGAGCATGGCCATGTTCAGCTTGGTCTGTAGCCCACGCAGAAGTTGCAGGATCTGCGCCTGGATGGTGACATCGAGCGCCGTCGTCGGTTCGTCGGCGATCAGAAGAGAGGGATTGCAGATCAGTGCCATGGCGATCATGGCGCGCTGGCGCATGCCGCCCGACAGTTCGAACGGGTACATGTCGAATGCGCGCGACGGCTTGGAGAAGCCGACCATGCCAAGCATTTCCTCGGTGCGCTCGCGCCGTTCGCGTCCGGACATGTCCGTGTGGATTTTCAGGGACTCGCTGATCTGATTGCCGATCGTGTGAAGCGGCGATAGCGAGGTCATCGGCTCCTGAAAGATCTTGCCGATGCGATTGCCGCGCAGGTTGCGGATTTCCCGTCCGTCGCGCGGCATCGCAAGCAGGTCTTCCGGCCGCTCATGGGTCGCCGGATCGCAGAAGAGGATGCGGCCGGTGCATGTCGCGGTCTTTGGCAGGATGCCCATCACGGCCTGGCTGATGACCGATTTTCCTGAGCCGGACTCGCCGACCAGCGCCGTCACCTTGCCCGGCAGCACGCGCAGGCTGGTATTGCGCACGGCATCGATTTGCCCACCGAGCATCGCGAACGAGATACTCAAATCCTCGATCCGCAGCAGGTCCGCGCCTGATTTCATGCCAGCAGGTGTCCTTGTTACATGGCGGTTCGCTGTCAGACAGCACTCGCCTCCGAGTGGAAACCCGGCTTCATCACAGATGAGATTATCGCACGGAAATTGGCGTGTCCATGACCTTCGGCTGGTAAAGTTCAAGCGGATATAGCCGCGGCAGCGAAGCGTCGCGAACGGAGAAACAACAATCATTCGAGCGGGATGGTGCTTCTTTGCATCCCGCGGAAGCAATCGGGGCCTGATGTGCGCCGGTTGCCACAATCCTTACTGCAGCAGCTTGTTCCAGATGAGGTCGCGCGGCTGCGATTTCTTGCTGTTGCGATAGAGCAGCATGACCTGCTCTGCTTCCGAACGGGTCTCCAGCGAGCGGCTTTGTATGGCCTCGCTCGCATCGAGTTTCATGTTTTGGTCTCCGGGCAGAAGCACGGTCACCTTCTGGCGTACGCCGCGCAGCTTTTCCTGGCCAAGTGTCACCCAGTCGCCGCCGCAATAGGTGGCGAAAGCCTGGCTGGCAACGATCGGCTGCGCGTATTTCTTCGTCAGCCCCTGCAGCCGCTCCACCTCGTTGACGGCAGCACCGAAGGCTGAAAATGTCAGTCTGTCCTTGAGGCCGACATTGCCGAACATGACATTGCCGACATGCAGCCCGATGCCATATCGAACCTCGGGAAGAACCTGTCGCTGGCGACTGGCATTGAGTTCAGTCATATGCGCCGTCGCCTGACGAACTGCTGTCATCGCGGCGAGCGCGGCAACCTGAGACGGCTCTCGATGGCGGCCGCAAGGATAGACCGCAAGGAAGCCGTCGCCGACGAAACTCAGGATCTCGCCGCCGTTACGGCTGAACGGGGTGGCGATGGCGTCGAAGAATTGATTGAGCGTATCGATATAGACCTGCCTGCCTTCCCTTTCCGCAAGCACCGTCGACTGGCGCATGTCCACCATCACCAAAGCCGCCCGGATCGTTTCGCCATCGCCGCGACGGGTCTGGCCGGAGAGGACGCGCTTGCCGGCATTCTCGCCGAGATAGGTGGTGAGCATATTGTCGGCGAGTTTGCCGAGAACAGCCATCTTGGCCGCCACGGCCAGATTGTTCTGGATACGCAGCAGCGCCTCGATGACATTGTCGCTAAAGCCGCCACAGGCGTCGGTAGACCAGGAACCGATCATACCCTGGCCGGAGGTTTCGCCGAACGACTGGACGAAGGCGATATAGTCGGTGACGCCCATTTCCTTCAGTTCATCGAAGATCGGGAATTCGGAAGGAGCCGTCGGGTCGATCTGCCGGCGCAGGTGCTCGAGATTGTTGCTCAGCAGGTAATAATAGGGGCTTTGCAGAAAACGGTCTGGCTTGTCATCGGCTGGATCCGCGCGATAGCCTTCGACGGTGACCCCCTGGCCGCGCAGCCAAGTAAAGCCCAGCGCGTCATAGAGCGGGTGCAGCATCGAAAAGCTCAAATGAACGCGATTGAGCGGCAGGCCGGACGCGGCCAGCCTTTCGCAGAACCCCGTAACTACAGTTTCGAGCGTTTCACCGTTGAGGGCGGCCTGCTGCAACCAGTTCGATACGCGGTCCAGCAGGTGGAGGGAAACAGTCGTCTTGTGGATGTTCATCGCCTGACGTGTCGCTTTCTCAACGAAAATCCCAGAGGCTTTCTGACCACGGAATATCCAGTCAGCTTCCTGTCTGCCTCCTGGAGGAAACCCCGTACTCGCACCGATCAATATAAGTGGCGATATTGGCAAAACCAGATTCAGTGCCGACAAAATTGGAGAATTGTTTCGCCAGCGGCGCAATGCGCAATCGGGGCGGTCCTTGACACCCGTCGATTTTATCCTCAACTGACCCGTATCCGCAAAGGCGCTCGCGCGCGTCATGATCAGTCGAGAACACCCATTTGACCGTCCATTCTTCCTTGAGCGAGACCCTTCTTTCGGCGATCGCAGACCGCAGCGCCCATGCAGCCGTGATCGGGCTCGGCTATGTCGGCCTGCCATTGGCGATCACCGTTGCCCGCAGCGGTTTTACCGTGACCGGCTTCGATATCGACCCGCAAAAGATCGTCGCGATCGATGCAGGGCGCTCCTATATCGAGGCAGTGCCGGATGGGGTTCTGGCCGAGGAAACGGCGGCAGGCCGCTTTCGGGCAACGACCGATTTCAGCCAGCTCGCTGCCTGCGACATCATCGTCATCTGCGTGCCGACGCCGCTGACGAAACACCGCGATCCCGATCTTTCCTTCATCACGCGGACGTGCGACCGCATCGCCGAGACGCTGAGGCCGGGACAGTTGATCGTGCTGGAATCGACGACGTATCCAGGTACTACGGACGAGGTCGTGCGACCGATCCTTGAAAAGACCGGCCTGAAATCCGGGCAGGATTTCTTCCTGGGCTTCTCGCCGGAGCGCGAGGATCCCGGCAACCGCGATTTCCATACGTCGAGCATCCCGAAGGTCGTCGCCGGTGACGGTGCGGAGGCTGCAAAACTGATGGAAGCCTTCTATGGCGCTGCCGTCCAGACGGTCGTCCCTGTGTCTTCCCCGGCGACGGCCGAAGCAGTGAAGCTGACGGAAAACATCTTTCGCGCCGTCAACATTGCTCTCGTCAACGAATTGAAGGTCGTCTACGAGGCGATGGGCATCGACATCTGGGAGGTGATCGACGCGGCAAAAACCAAGCCCTTCGGCTATATGCCGTTTTATCCCGGCCCCGGTCTCGGCGGTCACTGCATCCCGATCGATCCGTTTTATCTCACCTGGAAATCGCGCGAATACGAGTTGCCGACCCGCTTCATCGAGCTTGCCGGCGAAATCAATTCCGCCATGCCGCGCCATGTCGTCGGGCGGCTTGCGGAAGCGCTCGATATCCACCTCGGCAAGGCGCTCAGCCGGTCGCGCGTCCTGGTGATCGGTCTGGCCTACAAGAAGAACGTGCCGGATATCCGCGAAAGCCCGTCGCTGAAACTGATTGAACTGATCGAGGAGCGGGGCGGCAGTGCTGCCTATCATGATCCACACGTTGCCGAAATTCCGAAGACCCGTGAATACATGGCGCTGAAGGGGCGGACGTCGGAGCCGCTCACCGAGCAATCGGTGAAGGGTTTCGATGCCGTGCTGATCGCGACCGACCACGACGCGGTCGACTATGCAGCGCTTGCCCGCTGGTCGCCGCTGATCATCGACACGCGCAACGCCTTTGCCCGCAGGGGTATCGAAGAGGGAACGATCCTCAAGGCGTAGCAGCGACGGAGGGCATTGCGGCGATCTGCTTTTTCAGCCGGCCGGCGGCCATCGCGTAGCCTCCGGCTGCGCCATCGATGAAGTGCATGTGATCGTGGCTGAGCGGTGTCGGTACGATACACGTCATCAACGCTGAATCCTGACGGTGGAGCCCATAGTGGCATATACCGGCACTGGCCGCTTCATCGAGCCGTGCTTCTATCCGCCGAAGTCTTTCCGGATCGACATCGATCGTCATTTTCAGGCCGTCGTCGAACTTGCGGAAATCCGTATTGCGGGCAACTTCGCGGCGGTATTGCCTCGGATCGAAATCACCAAGCTTCAATCCGAAGCGATAGAGGCCTATGACCAGCAGATATTGCGCGAGAATGAAAAGCCGGTGGGTGAAATGCCGGCCTTTTGGCGCGGTTTTCGCCTCGGTCGACAGTCCCGCCGCAGACAGTCCCATTTGCGGCCCCTCCGCGGCAACCGGATGGCCATCCCGTTCTTCACCTGCGGCTAGCGCCACGATGGCGGAGACGAGGGCCTGAAACGCGGCTATGTTCTCTGATCCCACGGGGACCGCGATGATCGAGACGATATCGCCATGGCGGGACTGGATCGGGTTCCATCGGCAGGAGAGGCCGGTGAGATCCGGCCGCGCGCCGGGCGGTGCCGGGGGGACGGCAAACAGGCCTTCCTTCATGCGGGCCTCGGCCCAGCTGGAGCCTCCGCCGGCAAACATTGCGTAGGAGATGTCCGGGTTAACTTGAAAGCGTGCGACGCGCACCTCGCGACCGGCCGCGATGACATCGGCGACGGGAACGAGCGCGGCACGCAGCGTCAGTTGCAGCTCTTCGCTGACCCAGTTCTGGACTGCGGAAAGAGCATCCCGCGCCTTTGCCACGCCAGACGGAGGCACGGCCACAAGTGCGCCATCGCCGCCAAAGACGAAGGGAAGATCGTTCTTGCCCAGAGCGTTCAGAATTGCCGAAATGACGCTGGCGCCGGCCATGTTGACGGCCTTGTAGCGACCGGCCTCGATCGCGCCGGTCGAGTCGACGATATCAGCCGTCGCCAAGGCCCAATCGGCGGGCAATGCCCGGTAGTTCTGGCTGTCGGCAACGCCTTCGAACTCGACGAAGACCGGAAGCGCGCTGAAGAATGTTTCACTGGAAAGCTGGCTCATGCAGCGAGGCTAACATATTCGCTGGGGGCAGGCGACGGTGGTTTCGCAGTCGGCCACGGGGAAATGCAGTCGGGGGAACAACTCATTGGTACGTCTCCGTATAGTTGAATTTACCGCTAATTTACAGCCGCCACGGTCGACCGGGTGCGCGACCTCGTGTTAAGCGAGACGACCTGTATGATTTGAAATGGATGGATAAAATTCGATGAGCCGCCTTGATGGTTTTATTTCCCGTATGCAGTCACAGCGCGAAATTCTCAACCACGTCCAGCAGAGTTCGATGATTGCGCCCGATGGCGTGATCCTGGAAATCGGGCTGGGTAACGGGCGAACCTATGATCATATTCGCGAACGGTTTCCCAACAATCGCATCATTGTCTTTGACCGTGCCGTCGGCTCTCATCCGGCCTCGACGCCCCCGGAAGAAGATCTCATTCTTGGTGACATCAAGGATACGATCCAGCAGTTTGCCGGCAAGAACATTGCACTGGCGCATGCTGACATCGGCACCGCCTATCCCGAAAAGGATGCACGGACACTGACCTGGCTGCCGCAGTCAGTCGCGGCTGCGCTGGCGCCTGACGGCATCGCAGTCAGCGGCCTGCCACTCGACAATCCGGAACTCGAGCCGCTGCCGCTGCCGAATGGTGTGGAACCGGGACGCTATTACTTCTACCGGAAGCGCTGAGCGACTGTTTAAGGCAGGAGCAGGACGTCGAACTGTTCCCGTTCGATCGGCAGGGCGGTAACCTTCATTTCCGCCTGGCCGTCCTCGAAGAACACGATGCAGTTTTCGTAGAAGCCCGCCAGATGATCAACAAAAGCCTTCGCTCCAGCCGGTCCATAAAAGACAGGTGAAAACTCCATGTAGAACGGCACGCACCGCTTGAGAAGCGGTTCCATCGAACGGGCTGCAACTGGCTCATAGCCCTCGATGTCCATCCAGATCAGCCCTATGTCTTCCGGCGTGACGTCCGCTTCGGCAAGGATGGCGGTGACGGGTTTCACCGCGACTTTGATCTCGATATCCCGGGCGCTCTGGCGCAAGGCGCTGCTCTTGCCGTGATTGTCCCGGTGCAGGAAGAAATCGATCGTGCCTTCGTTTTCGCCGGCGGCGCTGTTGATCGCAGCGATCCGCTCTGTAAGGCCATTCTGGTCGATATTGGTTCGCAGCAGCTGGAAGTTGCGCGGGTCCGGTTCCACGGTGACGATGTGGCGGAAGGCCTGGCTGAGCGCGAAATAGATGGTCTGGGTGCCGATATTGCCACCGAGTTCGAGAAGGACCTTGTCCTGCTGCAACAATCCTCTTTGCCGCAGAACGGATAACAGCCGATCGACGTTTTCGCGTTCGAAATGGCCTTTGCGATAGATCTTCCTGCCGATGTAGTCATGCGGGGAAAAGGTCATCAGGTGGTCGCCGCAATCGGCGGTCATTGACAGAATTCTGGGGCTCACGGCGTTGACGAGCATTTCGCGGCCGGTCGGCGTGCCGAGAACGCGCGTTGCCACGCGATTGCGCCATTTGCGCAGCCGGCGCTTCCAGGATTTCATCGCAAACATTCCGTCGCCGTCTCCGCCGTATCGTATCTTCCTTCAACACGAGATTGGGCGAGAAATGAAGGCGTTTCTGCGAAAACGCAGTTGTGCGCGGTGGAAACCGTTTCAGCCCGGCTTCGCCGTGGTGCCGCGCCGTACCAGCGGCCCGTCGACCTTGATGGTCATTGGACGCGGCTGCTTGCCGTGGATGGCCATGTCGATGAGGATTTCGGCGGCCTTCTGGCCCATCTCGTAATTGGGCAGGACGAGTGTTGATAGGGGAGGATGGGTGTAGCGGGCGAGTTCCTGGTCGTCATAGCCCATGACGGAAAGATCCTCCGGCACGTGCAATCCCTTTTCGGCTGCCGCCTCCATGACGCCGATCGCCATCAGGTCATTGCCGCAGAGGATGGCCGATGGCCGGTTGTCCATGGAGAGGAGGTCGAGCCCCGCCTCATAGCCGCGCAGCGGCAACCAGTCGCCGTCGCGAACGAGCGTTTCGTCGAACGCGATGTCGGCGGTGGCAAGCGCCTGCTTGTAGCCCTTCAGGCGATCCATGGCTGCATCCATCCAGGGCTCGCCATTGATAAAGCCGATGCGCTTGTGGCCGAGCCCGGTCAGATGCGCCGTTGCCGCGAAGCCGCCTGCGACTTCGCCGGGGACGATGGCCATGTGCTGGCGCGGCTCCGAATAGCAATTGAGCAGCACGGTTGGGATGCCCTTCAGTTGCGGCGGCACGGTGACCTTGCGAGTGAAGATCGTTGCGTAGATGACGCCGGCGATGGAGCGGTCGCGCAGCACGGCGCGCAGCACCGCATCCTGCAGGTCGGGGTTGGAGCGGGTCGCGTGGGCGGAAACCAGAAGTCCCTGCTCGAACGCGTAGTCGCGGATCCCGTCGAGACTGACGACCGGATGCGGGCTCGTCGAAATTTCATCGACGATGAAGGCGATGGTGTCTTTTTCCACATGCACTGCCGCACCTACCTCGTTGCGGACGGCTGGTAATTTATAACCAATTTTATGAGCAGCGTCGCGGACGCGCATCTGGGTCTCGGCAGAAATGCGTGCTCCGGACATCTCATTGAGCACGAGAGAGACGCTGGATTGCGATACGCCGGCAATTCTTGCCACGTCCGTCATTGTCGGCCGGCTGGTGTCTCCCTGTTTGTCCGAGCCTGTATTACGCCCGTTTCCCTTTACCATCGTTGCGTCTCGCTTCCATCCCGGCTTCCGCTGCGCTGCGGAATTATTTTGTGCATTTGCTAATAAAATTATCGCTTGACTGGTAATATTATTAGCGCAAGATTTGCGTATGTGAAGCGGAAAATGCTCACTGCCCGGTAGAGGAGTACCGGTAAATTTCGGAGGAGAAAATACCGATGTCTACGATTTCACGTCGCACGTTCTTGGCTGCCGCAACGGCCATGAGCGCCATCGCGCTCGCCGGCTCCATTGCCTATGCGGAGCTGCCGGCTCTGGCCAAAAAAGACACCTACAAGGTCGGCTTTGCGCAGACCGAATCCAATAATCCCTGGCGCATCGCCCAGACCAACAGCATGAAGGCCGAAGCTGAAAAGCTCGGCTACCAGCTGGTCTACACCGATGCTGCCGGTTCCGCCGCCAAGCAGGTGGCTGACGTCAATTCGATGATCGCCCAGGGCGTCGACGTCATCTTTCTTGCGCCGCGCGAAGAAAAACCGCTGATCCCGGCCGTGATGGCCGCCAAGAAAGCCGGTATTCCGGTCATCCTCCTCGACCGTAACGTCGATCAGTCGCTGGCCAAGGCCGGCGAAGACTATGTGACCTTCATCGGTTCCGACTTCATCGCAGAAGGCAAGCGCGTCGCCGAATGGCTGGCCAAGAACGCCAACGGCAAGTCGAAGATCATCGAACTCGAAGGCACGACCGGTTCCTCACCGGCCAACGACCGAAAGAAGGGCTTCGATGAAGCCATTGCGGCGGCGGGTGGCTTCGAGATTCTCGCCTCCCAGACCGGCGACTTTGCTCGTGACAAGGGCCGCCAGGTTGCCGAAGCGCTGCTGCAGGCGCATCCGGACGCAGATATCGTCTATGCGCACAACGACGAGATGGCGATCGGCGCAATCGCCGCCATCGAGGCAGCCGGAAAGGTGCCGGGCAAGGATATTCTCGTTCTGTCGATCGACGGAGGCAAGGAAGCAGTGCAGGCCGTCATCGACGGGACGATCGCGGTCGTGGTGGAATGCAATCCGCGCTTCGGACCGAAGGGATTCGAGATCATGCAAAAGTACGCCGCGGGTGAGAAAATCGAGCCCAAGGTAATCAACGACGACAAGTTGTATGATCCATCCAACGCCGCCGCGGAATTGGCAAACGCCTACTAATCTCCCAAGATGATCCTCCGGCCGGTTCGGCATCGCCGTTCCGGCCGGCTTTTGATGTCGCTCATAAAGGATGGATGGACCATGCTGCTGTCCATGCAGGATATTTCCAAGGCGTTTTCCGGCGTTGCCGCCTTGCGTTCTGCCTCGCTGACGATTGCCGAGGGCGAGGTCATGGCACTGGTCGGCCAGAACGGCGCCGGAAAATCGACGTTGATCAAGATTTTGACGGGTGCCTACCAGCGCGACAGCGGGCTGATCCGCTTCGAGGGCGAAGATGTCGTGTTTTCGACGCCGGCGCAGAGCCAGGCAAAGGGCATCGCGACGATCTACCAGGAAATCAACCTGGCGCCGCAGCGTTCGGTGGCCGAGAATATCTATCTTTCGCGTGAGCCCAAAACGCGGCTCGGCTTGCTCGACAGGCGGGCGATGCGCGAGGGCGCTGCCGCGGTGCTCAAGACCTTCAATCTCGATATCGATGTCGACCTGCCTGTAGTGCGCTTCAGCGCTGCGACCCGCCAGATGATTGCGATTGCCCGCGCCGTCACCCAGAAGGCGCGGCTCGTCATCATGGACGAGCCGACCTCGTCGCTGGATGAGCGCGAAGTCAGCATTCTGTTCGAGACGATCCGCACTCTCAAGAAGAACGGCGTCGCGGTGCTGTTCATCGGCCATCGCCTTGATGAACTCTACGAGATCTGTGACCGCATCACCATCATGCGGGACGGACAGACCGTGGCGCAGAGTTCCATGCGTGAAATGCCGAAGATGGAGCTTGTCCGTCATATGCTCGGCAAGGAACTGGCTGCATTCGAGGCGATCGCGCGCGACGCGGGCAATGACGAGACGAAGCCTGTCCGTCTTTCAGTGGAAGGCGTCGGGTCAGGCGTGCGGGTCCGCGATGTCAGCCTGACGGTGCGCGAAGGCGAGATTTCAGGGATCGCGGGTCTTCTCGGCGCCGGCCGCACGGAAACGGCGCGGATCATCTTCGGTGTCGACAGGCTGGAAAAGGGATCGATCAGCATCGACCGCAAGGAGCGCAGCTATACGGAGCCCGCTGACGCGATCGCAGACGGCATCGGGCTGGTTTCCGAAGACCGCAAGATCGACGGCATCATTCCGGATATGAGTATTCGCGAGAACATGACGCTGGCGCTTTTGCCGAAGCTGAAGAAGGCCGGCATCGTCGATCGTACCCGCCAGCAGGAGATTGTCGCCCGCTACATCAAGGCGCTCGGCGTCAAATGCGCTTCGCCGGATCAGCCGATCAAGGAACTATCGGGCGGCAACCAACAGAAGGTGCTGCTTGCCCGCTGGCTCTGCACTGATCCGCGCATCCTGATTATCGACGAACCAACCCGCGGTATCGACATCGGCGCCAAGGCGGAAATTCTCAAGCTGCTGCGCAGCCTCGCCGACGAGGGCTTGAGCGTCTTGATGATATCCTCCGAGCTTGAGGAGCTTCTGGCCGCGGCAGACCGTGTGACGATCTTGAGCGATGGTCGCTCGGTCGCAGTGCTGAAGCGAAACGAACTCAGCGAGACAGCGCTTCTTTCTGCCATGGCCCACCAGGTGAACTGACATGACGACGATCGATACATCCGCGCCAACATCGCGCGCCGCCCGCTTGAATGTCGCGCAGTTTCTCGGCCGATACGGTACGTTTTCGGCATTTGTCTTGCTGCTGCTGTTCAACGTCATCGTCACGCCGAATTTTCTCTCCTGGCAGACGCTCAACGTCAACCTGACGCAGGTCGCGACCATCGTCATCGTGGCGACGGGCATGACGCTGGTGATCGCCACCGGCGGCATCGACCTTTCGGTCGGCTCGCTGATGGCGATCGCCGGTGCCGCAGCGCCGATGATCTTCATGGGCAAGCTGCTGCCGGTCGATAACACGGGCATCCTGATCATCCTCTCCTTCATCCTGCCGGTGCTGCTGGTCATGGCGTTCGGCTGGTTCAACGGCCTGCTGGTGACACGATTTTCGATCCAGCCGATTGTCGCGACCCTGGTGCTTTTCATCGCCGGCCGGGGACTGGCGCAAGTGGCAACGAACGGCAATCTGCAGGTCTTCAAGAACCCGGATTTCCAGTTCATCGCCTTGGGTCGCATCGCCGGCATTCCGGCGCAGGTGATCGTCATGATCATCGTCGCGGTGCTCGCTCACTGCCTGATCCGTTACACCGTCATCGGCCGGCAGATCATCGCCGTTGGTGGCAACGAGAAAGCGGCGCGGCTGACGGGCATTCCAGTGCGGCGGGTCAAAACCTTTGTCTACATCGTCAGCGGCGCCCTTGCCGGTATTGCCGGGCTGATCGTGGTGGCACGCAATTCGGCGAGCGACGCCAACCTGGTCGGCCTTGGTATGGAGCTTGACGCCATTGCCGCGGTCGCAGTCGGCGGTTCTTTGTTGACCGGGGGCAAGGCGAATATCCTCGGCACGGTGCTCGGCGCGTTCGTGATCCAGCTGGTGCGCTATACCTTGCTCGCAAATGGCGTACCGGATGCCGCGGCGCTGATCGTCAAGGCGGGCCTGATCATAGTCGCCGTTTTTATCCAGCAACGTGCCAAGGCGTAGTCGACATGACATCCATGCTGAAAATCCTCTCACGGCCCTTCGTTGCCAAATCCTCCGGCGATCTTGCCCGCCTCGGCGTGATCGTAGCTCTGGCGGGCCTGATCCTCTTCGGCGCGCTGCGCTACGACAATTTCCTGTCGCCGTTCAATATCCTAAGCTTCCTGCGCTACAATTCGATGTTCGCGCTGATTGCGCTCGGCATGGCCTTCGTGATCATCACCGGCGGTATCGACCTTTCGGTCGGCGGCGTGGCCGCGATGGCGAGTGTGGTGGCCGCCTATCTGTCACCCTATGGCTGGTTGCCGGGGCTTGCAGGCGGTATGGCCGCCGGACTGATTGCCGGCTCGATCAACGGCATCATCATTACTCGGATGCGCATCCAGCCATTCATCGCGACGCTGGCCATGATGCTGGCGGCCTACGGTACCGCGCTGCTCCTGGCCAACAACCAGTCGGTTTCCGTGTCCTACGATACCGGCTTCACCACGATCGGGCAGGACGATTTCCTCGGCTTTCCGATCCCGGCCTGGATCGCAATTCTGGCCTATGTGCTCGGCTGGGTCTTTCTCGAACGGCACCCGGCCGGGCGCCATGTGCTCGCCATCGGTGACGGCGAGGCAACGGCCAATCTGATGGGGTTGAAGGTCGAAAAGACCTTGTTTGCGGTCTACGCGTTGTCCGGGCTTCTTGCCGGCCTTGCGGGCGTCATCCTCGCCTCGCAGTTCGGGGCAGGGCAACCGACCGAGGGCGTGGGCTGGGAACTCTTTGCAATCGCTTCCGTCGTCGTTGGCGGCACCCTTCTGACCGGTGGTTCCGGCTCGGTCGGCGCGACGCTGGCAGGCGCCCTCTTGCTTGCCATGGTGTTCAACATTCTCAATTTCGAAAATGGTCTCGGCTGGATTTCCCTCTCTGCCTATTGGCAGTCGGTCATTCGCGGCGCCTTCCTCCTGATCGTCGTGGTGCTGCAGGCCAAGCTGATGAACAAGACCGAGGCGAACTGACGCTACCGGCTCTCTAGCCCCTTCTGTTCGAATCCATCAACACGCGCCCGGAACGACCGGGCGCGTGTTTTCCTTCGTCCGTATGCCGCATCAGCTGAAGGAGGCACGAAGCGTGTCGAATTGCTGCGTTGCCGCATCGAAGGTGCTTGACAAAATTTTCATCTCGTGAAAATTCTTTCAACAATAGATAAAAATATCATGCAATGAAAAAAATAGCACACTTCGGAGGTAAACATGGTTCAGGGCGGAGGCTCTTTCAGGGATGACGAGTCGAGCATGGCGACGCGCGCTGCGTGGCTGCACTATGCTGGCGGACTGACACAGTCCGAAGTTGCCAAGCGCCTTGGCCTGACATCCCTCAAAGCGCACCGCCTCATCACCAAGGCCAACCAGGAAGGCCTGGTAAAGGTCTATATCGACGGCGAAGTGTCCGAGTGCGTGGAACTCGAGCAGAAGCTGTCGGCTCGCTACGGCCTCGATTACTGCGAAGTGGTGCCGGATTTCGATCCTGAAGATCTACCGCTGAAGGCGCTCGGTATTTCCGGAGCACAATTCCTCAAGCGTGAGATCGAGAAGGAAGGATCTGTGTTGATCGGTATGGGGCACGGCCGGACGCTGGCCGCCTGCGTCGAATACCTGCCGCGAACGACCAACAACGACGTGCGCTTCGTCTCGCTGCTCGGCGGCCTGACGCGCCGGTTTTCGGCCAATCCGCATGACGTTATCCACCGGCTGGCCGAGCGCACCGGGGCAGAGGCCTATGTCATGCCGGTGCCTTTCTTCGCCAACACGGTGGAGGACCGCGACGTACTGTTCAACCAGCGTGGCGTGCGCGAGGTGTTCGATCTCGCCAGCAGTGCCGATCTTCTGCTTGTCGGTATCGGCACCGTCGAGCGCGAGGCCTCGCTGGTCGCAACCGGCATGATCGAAAAGGGTGAAATCGAGGAAATCAAGAATGGCGGCGGTGCAGGCGAATTGCTCGGCCATTTCTTTGACGACAGGGGGCAGCCGATCGAGACGGCGCTGTCGAACCGCACGTTCACACTGAGCCGCGAGGATTTGAAGAACCGCCGTACGGTTGCCGTTGCCGGCGGCAAGGTCAAGGCTCGCGCCATCCGCGCGGTGCTGGAAAGCCGCTTCCTGAGCGGCCTGATCACCGACGAGAAAACGGCGCAGACATTGATGGAGGATGCCGCCTGAGAGGCGCTGTCCCAAACGATGAGAATGACGGCTGAGACCTGACCCGGGGAGTGGTTTTGTCGAGGTCTTTGTGTAGCGCGCATCCTGCCCGGCCACTGGCCGCGGGGTGTTTGCGCTGCGACCTGGAGGAAATACCGGTCGGGTAAGCCGGTACGGCTCAATTGACTGAGCATGTTTTGCCCGTGAAGGAGGAGAAGACCAATGCATGAGAAAGAAAAAGACCTCATCAGTGCATTCCTGCGCGGAGAGGTGGACCGCCGCGGAATGCTGAAAGGCCTCGGCGCCATGGGGATCACGGCCGGTTCCGCCGGCACGCTGCTCAACATGATGTCCACCCGGGCGCTCGCTGCCGATTTCGACTGGAAGAAGCATTCCGGCAAGTCTCTGAAGCTGCTTTTGAACAAGCACCCCTATGCCGACGCGATGATCGCCAACCTGCAGAACTTCAAGGATCTGACCGGCATCGAAGTGACCTATGATGTGTTCCCGGAAGACGTCTATTTCGACAAGGTAACGGCTGCCCTGTCGTCGGGCTCCACCGAGTATGACGCCTTCATGACCGGCGCCTACATGACCTGGACCTATGGCCCGGCTGGCTGGATCACCGACCTCAAGGAATGGATCAACGATCCGGAAAAGACCAATCCCAACTATGCCTGGGACGACTTTCTGCCGGGCGTCAAGAACTCCTGCGCCTGGAATGGCCAGCCCGGCGGCGCGCTCGGCTCGGACGATGCCAAGCAGTGGTGCATTCCGTGGGGCTTCGAACAGAACAACATCACCTATAACAAGGCGATGTTCGACAAGGCCGGCGTTGCCGTCCCCAAGAACATTGATGAAATGATCACGGCCGCCGCGAAACTGCAGAAGGATGTCGGCGGCATCTATGGTATCGGGGTCCGCGGTTCGCGCTCCTGGGCAACGATCCATCCGGGCTTCCTCTCGGCCTATTCGAACTTCAACGAGAAGGACCTCAACCTCACCGATGGCAAGCTGTCGGCAGCGATGGGAACCGCAGGCTCCAAGGCTTTCCACGCCAAATGGGTGCAAATGATCCAGGAAAGCGGCCCGAAGGACTGGTCGACCTACACCTGGTATCAGGTCGGTACCGACCTCGGTGCCGGCGCCTCGGCGATGATCTTCGACGCCGACATTCTCGGCTACTTCATGAACGGCGGCGACAACAAGATGGCCGGACAGCTGTCCTACGCCGCCTTCACGGCCAACCCTGATGCGACGGCTTCGACGCCGAACATCTGGATCTGGTCGCTTGCCATGTCCAACTTCTCCAAGGACAAGGATGCCACCTGGTACTTCATGCAGTGGGCTTCCGGTCCGGAGCATGCGATCTTCGGCGCCACCAAGATGGACTTCGTCGACCCGGTCCGACAGTCGGTCTGGAAGGACGAAGCCTTCCGCACCAAGCTCGACAAGTATCCGGGCTATGTCGACATGTTCGACGCTTCGGCTGCCGGCGCCTCGATCAAGTTCACGCCCCAGCCGCTGTTCTTCGATGTCACCACCGAATGGGCGGCGACATTGCAGAAGATGGTTGCCAAGGAAGTGCCTGTCGATGAAGGCCTCGACCAGCTGGTCGAGAGCATCGATCGCCAGCTGAAGGAAGCTGGTCTGGGCTGATCTGCCTCCCAAGCAGTGCCCGGCGCGATGAGCGCCGGGCATCTCATACCGGCTGAAGCCGCCTTGAGATAACCTGAGATGCCGATGGACTGGCGCGGGATCACCCGCGTGCCGCGCGCTTTCTTCAAAGACAAAGAACGGAGCTCGACATGGCTTCAACAGCAACCCTCCGCAAACCGGCCTCGGGTTTCAGGATCAGCAGGAAGATGCTTCCTTACGTGCTCAGCCTTCCGGCGCTGCTCGTCTGCATCGGCATCCTGATCCCCTTCATTACGGCGGTGATCTATTCCTTCCAGCGCTACCGGCTGAGCCAGCCCTGGGCGCGGCAGTTCAACTGGGGTGAAAACTACCTCAACTTCTTCACCGATCCGGCCTTCTGGAACACGCTGAAAGTGTCGCTGCTTTATGCCGGCATCACCGTGACGCTGGAATTGCTTCTAGGGCTCGGCATAGCATTGCTTCTCCAGCGCCGCTCGACGGTCAACAACTTCATCTCCATCATGCTGTTGTTGCCGCTGATGATCGCTCCGGCGCTCGCCGCACTGATGTGGAAGCTGATGACCAATCCGAGCTTCGGCATCCTCAGCTATCTTGCAAGCCTTGTCGGGCTTCACGATTTCCGCTGGGCATCGTCTCCGAGTACGGCGCTGCTCACTGTCGTTTTGGTCGATATCTGGGTCTATACGCCCTTCATCATGATCCTGCTGCTCGCCGGCCTGCGCTCGCTGCCGACCCAGCCGTTCGAAGCCGCGGCCCTCGATGGCGTGCCGCGGACCTTCGTGTTCTTCCGCATCACCCTGCCGATGCTGACACCCTATATCCTGACAGCGACGCTGTTCCGGCTGCTCGACAGTATCCAGCAGTTCGATATCATCTACGCGATGACGCAAGGGGGGCCGGGCAATACGCTGACAGTTTTCCAGGTGGAGGCTTACCTCAACTTCTTCCAGTCGACCAATGTCGGGCGTTCCGCAGCGCTGATGGTCATCCTCTGGGCGATCACCTACTTCCTGTCAAATATCTTCATCAAGAACTGGCTGCGGCTGCGCGAACGCGCCCGTGGCGAAGCGTGAGGGCCAAGCCATGGAAACCACATCCACGCTCGAAAAGATATTGCGGCTGATCGCTCTTTCGCTCGTCGTCATCTTCTTCATGTTCCCGATTTTCTGGATCTTCCTGATGTCGTTCCAGACAAACGAAACGATCCTGGCCATACCGCCATCGGTGATCTTCACCCCGACGTTGTCGAACTACGCGGCCCTGATCACCGGCAAGCTGACGACGGCAGCCGGAACGCTCGATATCGCTTTCATGCGCAACCTGATGAACTCGATCTTCCTGTCGGTGACCTCCGTCGCAATCGCGCTCGTCCTCGGCGTGCCGGCGGCCTATGCCTTTGCCCGCCACAAGTTCAAGGGCTCGGAAGATATCGCCTTTACGCTTCTGTCCTTCCGCTTTGCGCCGCCGCTGTTGGTGCTTCTGCCGCTGACCCAGTATTTCCAGTGGCTTGGTCTGGCTGACACCTATTTCGGCTTGATCTGGGTCTATCAGCTGATCTGCCTGCCGCTCATCCTCTGGATCGTCCGCGGTTATTTCGAAGACATCTCGGCCGACGTCGAATATGCCTATCGCATTGCCGGGCATTCGTGGTTTGCCACGTTCCGCAAGATCGCCTTGCCGTTGGCTGGGCCGGGGATCGCAGCCGCCGGCCTGCTCGCCTTCATCTTCGCCTGGAACAACTTTGTCTTCGCGCTGGTGCTGGCATCGGCCGACAAGCAGCCGGTGACGGTCGGCGCCCTTGCCTTCGTTACTTCATCCGGCATCCAGTACGGCCAGATCGCCTCGGCCATCGTGCTTTCGGTCACGCCGACGCTTGCACTTGCACTCTACGCCCAGCGCTACCTCGTCGAAGGCCTGTCGCTCGGCGCGGTGAAGGGATAAATAATGACGACACTTCAGCTTAAAAACATCGTCAAGCGCTACAAGACCAACACGGTTCTCGACAACCTGTCGCTGGATGTGGCCGATGGCGAGACTCTGGTGCTCTTTGGCCCATCGGGTGCGGGCAAGACTGTGCTGCTTCGCCTCGTGGCCGGTGTGATCGATCCCGATGAAGGCCAGATCCTCATCGGCGGCGAGGATGTCTCGGATATCGACGCTGAACATCGCGGCATCGGCATGGCTTTCCAGAATTTCGCCCTGTTCCCGCATATGAGCGCCTTCGACAACATCGCCAGTCCGCTGACGGCAACCGGATCGACGAAGGACGCAATCTCGGCCGGAGTGCAGAAGGTCGCCAAGCTGCTGAAGATCGATCACGTTCTGACGCATCATCCGAAGGCACTCTCGAACGGCCAGAAACAGCGGACGGCGCTGGCCCGCGCGCTCGCCGGCTCGCCGCCGCTGCTGCTGCTCGACGATCCCCTGCGCAACGTCGATGCAAAGCTGCGTTTCGAGATGCGGCTGGAACTGCCGCGCCTGCTGGCGGCGCAAGGCGCGACGGTCGTTTACGTGACGCAGGACTACAAGGAGGCAATGGCGCTCGGCGACCGGATCGCCGTCATGTCGCAAGGGCGCATCCGCCAGATTGGTGCGCCGGAGGTTATCTATAACGCACCGGCCGATATCGAGATCGCCCGCCTGTTCGGCGATCCGACGATCAATCTTCTCGACGTGACGCCGAAATCCGGGCCGGATGGCGTTTATGTCGAGCTTTCGAATGTGAAGGTTTCGCTCCCCGGCATGCCGTCTGATGTTGTCGGGAAGACCTGCGTGATCGGCCTCAGGCCTGAAGCCATCGCTTTTATCGATGCGGCGGCACCGGGTGCCATTCCGGTGAAGGTCGAGGCCGAAACGCCTCTGAACGAAAAGACGGTGACGCTGGTTCTGACTGCGCGCGGTCGCGAGGTTCTGGTGTCGCGTCCGGCTGGAACGCCTGGACCTATTTCCGGCCCCGCCCATATCGCCGTCAACGGGAAGGCGGCATTCCTGTTCGACAAGGAGGGTGGCGGGCTGATCCGGTCTGTCGCCACCTCGATGACACGCAATGGAGAAGCGGCATGAGCGAGACAGCGCTTTTTATCAACGGTGTCGATAAGTTCTACGGCCCGATCGACTATGGTGTTCACGCCGTCAGACAATTGACCATGGATGTGAAGAAGGGTGAGATTATCGCGCTCCTCGGCTCGTCCGGTTGCGGCAAGACATCGACGCTGCGCATGGTCGCGGGTTTCGAGGCGGTATCGCGCGGTACGATTTCGCTGAAGGGCAGGGAGGTTCAGACGTTTCCGCCTGTCAGGCGCAATGTTGCCATGGCCTTCGAGGGTTATTCGCTCTATCCGCCGCTGACGGTGCGGGAGAACATCGCCTTCGCCCTGAAAGCATCGAAGCTTTCGCAAGGTGTCGTCGACGAGAAGGTGGCGAACATCGCCAAGCTTCTGGAGATCGAAGATATCATGGGGCGCTACCCCAGTTCGATCTCCGGCGGGCAGCAGCAGCGTGCCTCGCTCGGCCGGGCGCTGATCCGCGATGCGGACCTGCATCTGCTCGACGAGCCGATGGGCCAGCTGGAGCCGCAATTGCGCGCTCTTCTGCGCGGCCGCATCAAGCATTTCATCAAGGAGCGCGGACTGACCGCCATCCTCGTTACCCACGACCAGACGGAGGCGAACGCGCTCGCCGACCGGATCGCCGTCATGGAGGGCGGCGTTCTGCAGCAGTTCGACACGCCGCAGATGATCAAGGAGCGGCCGGCCAACCTGTTTACCGGTACCTTCGTCGGCGAGCCGCCGATGAACGTCTTTTCGGCCGGTGTTTCCGGCTCCGGCGATATCGTTTCCTTTGGTCTCAACGAAGGCGTGAAGCTGGACTACAAGGCCTCGGACTTCTCGCATGCGGTGCGCGGCGAACTGATGAAACGCAGCAAGGTCGTGCTGGGTATCCGGCCGTATGCCGTTCGCCGCAGCGAAGGCGGGGTTGGCGCCAAGGTTGCGGTCAATCAATGGCTCGGCGACCAGACGCATATCGCGGCCGACTTTGCCGGTGGCACGATGGTTCTGGTCGAGCACGACCGGACCAATCTGGCGATCGGCGAAAGTGTCGGCATCCGTCTTGATCCGTCCAGCCTGCACGTTTTCGACGGTGAGAGCGGCCGGGCGATCAGCCACGGGCAGGAGCTTGCCTGATGCGCGATATCCTGATCGGGATCGATGCGGGAACCTCCGTCATCAAGTCGGTCGCCTTCGATCTGGGCGGCCGTCAGATTGCGGCTTGCGCGATCCCGAACAGCTATGAAAGCGAGGGCGGCAAGGGCGTCGTCCAGGACCTCGACCGGACTTGGGCAGATGCCGCAAAGACGCTTGCCGATCTTGCCGGCAAGGTGGAAAACCTCGCAGGCCGCGTCGCCGCGATTGCCGTTACCGGGCAGGGCGACGGCACCTGGCTGATCGACAGACAAGGCGATCCTGTCGGCAGGGGCTGGCTCTGGCTCGATGCCCGTGCCGGTGAAACGGTGGAGCGCCTGCGCGGCGACAGCGGCGATGTGGCTCGCTTCTCCCACACCGGTTCAGGACTTGCGGCTTGCCAGATGGGGTCGCAGCTCCGATGGATATTGGACAACGCTCCGGAAAAACTGAACGGCGCGACGACCGGTTTTCATTGCAAGGACTGGCTCTATTTCAAGCTGACCGGGCAGCGGGCGACCGATCCGTCCGAAGCCATTTTCACCTTCGGGGATTTCCGCACGCGGCAATATTCCGAGGATGTCATCGATTTTCTCGATCTCAGAAAGCAGCGTTACCTGCTGCCGGAAATCGTCGACGGCGCGGTGACGCAGCATGCGCTCAGCGACAACGTCGCCGCCCTGACCGGGCTTTTGGCAGGAACGCCGGTCGTGCTCGGTTACGTCGATGTCGTCTGTACCTCGCTCGGCGCAGGTCTATACGAGCCGGGTACTGACACCGGTTGCTCGATTATCGGCTCCACCGGGATGCACATGCGGCTGGCCCAAAGTGCCGACGATGTGCAACTCAACAGGGACCTGACAGGTTACACGATGTGCCTGCCCATTCCCGGCCACTATGCGCAGATGCAGTCGAACATGGCGGCGACGCTGAATATCGACTGGATCCTGTCTGTGGCCGGCAGCGTGCTGAAGGGCATGGGGATAGAGAAAAGCAAGTCGGAGCTTCTCGGCCATGTGGAAGGCTGGCTTTCGGAGGCGAAGGAAACCTCTCTGCTGTTCCACCCCTATATTTCCGAGGCGGGCGAGCGGGGCCCATTCGTCGATGCCTCGGCGCGGGCATCCTTCATCGGGCTCGACCTCAACCACGGCTTTGCCGACATGGTTCGTGCCGTCTTCAACGGCCTGGCGATGGCGTCACGCGATTGTTATGTCGAGATGGGACCACTGCCGTCGCGCGTTCGACTGACGGGCGGCGCGGCACGCAGCGCCTCGCTTCGCCGCATTCTCGGCGGCGCTCTCGGCTGCGCGGTGCAGACCAGTGAGCGCGAGGAGGCGGGCGCTGCGGGTGCTGCGATGATCGCGGCCGTATCGCTCGGCATCTACGGCTCGATGGAAGATTGCGTCAGGGAATGGGTTACTCCCTATCAGCGGCCGGCCGAACCGGCCGACAAGACCATGGCTGCGCGTTTCGATGCGGCGTTTCCACTCTACAGGCAATCGCGCCTGTCCCTTCGTCCGGTCTGGCACGCCCTTTCCCATGGCGCTGTCCCGGTATCTGAACAGGAAGACTTGAAATGAAGAAGATCGCCATCATCGGAGACCGGTTCATGCTGCCGACGGTCTTTCGCGACAAGGTCGTGGAAGCCTGCGGCGAAGGACACGATATCCGCCTTCTCGAACAGCCCTGGCCGGATGAGCCGATGGAGCACGGTTATGCCGTCGAAGGAATGGACGGCCTGAAGGAATATGTCGGCAAGGCCGACGATATCATCGAGTTCGTCGGTGACGCCGAACTGGTGATCACCCAGCTTGCGCCGTTTTCGCGTGGCATGTTCTCCCGCCTGCCGAGCCTGAAATTCATTGCCGTCTCGCGCGGCGGGCCGGTCAACATCGACATGAGGGCCGCGCGCGATGCCGGCGTGCTGGTGGTCAACACGCCCGGCCGCAACGCCAGCGCCGTGGCCGAATTCACGCTCGGCGCCATTCTCGCCGAAACCCGGCTGATCCGCACGGGCCACGAGTCCCTGCGCAAGGGTGAGTGGCGCGGCGAACTTTACCGTGCCGACAAGACCGGCCGTGAACTCTCGGAAATGACCGTCGGTGTGGTCGGCTACGGCAATATCGGCACCAAGGTTGTGCGCCTGCTGCGCGCCTTCGGCACCAAGGTTCTGGTGCATGATCCCTATGTCCAGTTGTCGGCCGAAGATCGCAATGCGGGCGTCGAGCATGTCAGCCTCGACGACCTTCTCTCCCGCTCCGATGTCGTGACCCTGCATCCGCGGGTGACGGACGAAACGCGCAACATGATGAACGCCGAGACCTTCGCGAAAATGCAGCCCGGCGCGATCTTCGTGAACACGGCGCGCGGGCCGCTGGTCGACTACGATGCGCTTTACGAAGCACTGGTTGACGGTCCCCTGGGCTCGGCCATGTTGGAAACCTTCGCCATCGAGCCGGTGCCGATCGATTGGCCGTTGCTGCAATTGCCGAACGTGACGCTGACGCCGCATATTGCCGGGGCTTCGGTGCGCACCGTGACCTATGCTGCCGAAATGGCGGCCGAAGAGGTGCGCCGCTACGTTGCCGGCCTGCCGCCGGTCAATCCGTGCTGAGGACAGAACGATGAACGAACTCGCACTTCGCCAGGGTATCATCGACCAGTGCCGTGCCATGAATGCAAGCGGCCTCAATCAGGGTACATCAGGCAATATCAGCGTGCGGTACGGCGACCGCATGCTGATCACCCCATCGGCCATTCCCTATGCCGAGATGACGCCGGACATGATCGTCTCGATGTCGATCAGCGGCGATGCGTCGCAATGGGAAGGGCCGAAGAAGCCGTCCGTCGAATGGCCCTTCCATCGCGACATTCTGCGGGCACGGCCGGAAATCGGCGCGGTCGTCCATACGCACTCCACCTTCGCCACGATTCTTGCGATTACCCGCAAGCCGATTCCGGCCTGCCACTATATGATCGCGGCATTCGGCGGGCATGACGTGCGCGTCTGCGACTATGCGCGCTATGGATCGGCGGAGCTGTCCGAAAACGTGATCAGGGCACTTGAAGGGCGCTCCGCCTGTCTGATGGCCAATCACGGCATGGTCGCGACCGGGGCCAGCCTCGACAAGGCCATGTGGGCGGCGGTCGAACTCGAAACGATTGCCAGGCAATATTATCATTCCCTCCTGATCGGTGGTCCGGTCATTCTGCCGGAACCGGAAATCGCCGGTGTTCTCAAGGGGTTTGCGAGTTACGGGTTGCAGGAGAAACGATCGTGAGCGTTGAAGGGATCATCGACCTGTTCATCATCGGCGGCGGCGTCAATGGCGCGGGCATTGCCCGCGATGCGGCCGGGCGGGGCATGTCGGTCGTCCTTTGCGAGAAGGACGATCTGGCACAGGGCACGAGTTCGCGGTCCGGCAAGCTTGTCCACGGAGGTTTGCGCTATCTCGAATATTACGAGTTCCGGCTGGTGCGGGAGGCGCTGATCGAACGCGAAGTATTGCTCGAATCCGCGCCGCATATCATCTGGCCGATGCGTTTCGTGCTGCCTCACAGTTCGTCCGACCGTCCGGCCTGGCTCGTTCGTCTGGGGCTGTTTCTCTATGACCATCTCGGCGGTCGGAAACGCTTGCCGGGGACCCGAACGCTTAATCTGCGTACGGCTCCGGAAGGGGCTCCGATCAAGGCGGATTATCGAAAGGCTTTCGAATATTCAGACTGCTGGGTCGATGACGCCCGCCTCGTCCTCCTGAATGCGCTCGACGCCAAGCAGCGTGGTGCCCGGGTGTATACCCGGACGGCCTGCACATCCGTGCGCCGCAATGGCGATCTCTGGAATATCGAGATGACCGAGAGCGGCACAGGCCGCAGGACGGAACTGACGGCGCGATGTGTGGTCAACACGGCAGGCCCCTGGGTCAACGATGTCATCGGACGCATTGCCGGCCTCAATTCCCGCCGCAACGTCCGCCTTGTGAAGGGTAGCCACATCATCGTGCCGAAATTCTGGGAGGGGCGGCAGGCCTATCTGGTGCAGAACCCGGACAAGCGTGTGATCTTCATCAACCCTTACGAGAACGATCTGGCACTGATCGGCACGACCGATATTCCCTACGACGGCCGGCCGGAAGACGTGAAGGCCGATGCCGCCGAGATCGCCTACCTGATCAAGTCGGTGAACCGCTATTTCAAGCAGCAACTGGCCGAGAGCGACATCATCCACAGCTTCTCCGGCGTGCGGCCGCTCTATGACGACAATGCCGAAAACCCGTCCGCCGTGACGCGCGACTATATTTTCGAGGTGGATGCGGCGGATGGCAAGGCGCCTCTCCTGTCGGTCTTCGGCGGCAAGATCACGACGTTCCGCAAGCTTTCGGAACATGCACTGGAGAAGATCCGCCCCTTCTTCCCGGCGATGAAACCGGGCTGGACCTCCAAGGGCATCCTTCCCGGCGGCGATATGCGAGAGGCGGATTTCGATCAGTTTCTCGGTGATCTCAAGGCGAAATATCGCTGGCTGCCGGCCGATCTCGCCAAGCACTATGCAAGGCTCTACGGCACCCGCGCGCACGACCTCCTTGGGAATGCGGCGTCCCTCGATGATCTGGGGGCCTCCTTCGGCAAGCTGCTGCGCGAACGCGAGGCGCGGTTCCTGATCGAAACAGAATGGGCGCAGACGCCGCAGGATATCCTGGAGCGCCGCACCAAGCACGGGCTGCACATGACGCAATCCGAGCGCGAGGCTTTCGCGTCCTGGTGTCTGCGGCAGTCGCAGGCGGCTTGAAAGATATCGGAGACAATGGTGAGAAGTTCTGAATTCGAAGCCCTTCTGGATGTTTCGGCGCGGGTCGGGGCAGACCCTGCGCTGGTACAAGCGGCAGGCGGCAATACCTCGATCAAGGAAGGCGACACGCTTTGGATCAAGGCTTCCGGCATTTGGCTGATGCAGGCCAGGCAGCGCGACGTGATGGTGCCGGTGGCCCTCGATGCCTTGCTTGACGCGCTGGAGCGCGACGATCCATCGACCGAGAAGGCGCAGGATTTCGTGATTGCCGACCGAAACCCATCCGGTTTGCGGCCATCGATCGAGACGACCGTTCATGCGCTGATGCCGCAGAAGGTGGTGATCCACGTCCATTGCGTCGAGACGATCGCGACCGCGGTTCAGGTCAGCGGCGAAGCCATCGCTGCATCGAAGCTTTCCGGCATCCCGCATGTCTTCGTACCCTATGCGCGCCCCGGCCTGCCGCTTGCCAAGGCGATTGCAGCGAGGATACGGCCGGATACTAGCGTGTTGATCCTTGGCAATCACGGCCTTGCGGTGGCAGCCGAAACGGTGGCCGAAGCGGAACGCCTGCTGGCCGAGGTTTCCGACAGACTGGCTCTGCCGCGCCGCAACGCGCCGGAGGCCGATCTCCCGGCCTTGTCCCGGCTTGCAGTCGGCAGCGCGTTCACGTTGCCCCACGACGGCCTGATCCACGATGTGGCCACAGACTTGGCAAGCTGCCGGATCGCCGCCGGCGGCAGCCTTTATCCTGACCATGTCATCTTTCTTGGCCGCGGTTCGTTCGTTGCCGCGCCCGGCGATACGGCGCTGTCGATCGAGGAGCAGCACCGTGAAGAGGGACTGACTTTGCCGCCTGCACTGATATTTCCGGGCAAGGGCGTGCTTGTTTCCAGGGAGATCACCGCCGGCGCTCTTGCTATGGCACGGTGCCTGTCGGACGTGCTCGGCCGCGTCAATGAAGGCGCGCGGCTCCGGTATCTCACGGACGCGGAAAATGCCGAACTGCTTGGCTGGGACGCAGAAAAATACCGGCAGGAACTGAACCGGGCCGGGAAGACGCTGCAATGATCAGCGCTACAAACCCACCGCTGGTGATCGGCATCGATATCGGAACGTCGGGTGCCCGCGCCGCCGCGATGGATGCCGGTTTCAACGTCGTCGCCTCCGGGTCATCGAGGCTTGCGGATTTTTCCGCCGATCACCGCGATCCGGTCATTTGGTGGAAAGCGGTGCAAACAGCGCTGGGGCAGGTGCTGGACGCGATTGACCGGATACAAGTACGGGCGATCGCTATCGATGGTACGTCGGGCACCGTGCTGCCGGTCAGCGCCGATGGCGCGCCGCTGGCCGTGCCGATGATGTACAACGATCCGGTCGCCGATACCGATATTCTTGCCAGGATCGCGACCCACGCGCCGAAGGAAAGCGCCGCGCACGGTGCGACCTCGGGTTTGGCCAAAGTTCTCACCTTCCAGTCTGTCCCGGATGTCTTTCGCGTCATTCATCAGGCTGATTGGCTGGCCGGCCATTTCACCGGGCTCTACGATGTTTCCGATGAGAACAATGCTTTGAAGACCGGCTACGATCCGGTGTCGCGCAGTTGGCCTGACTGGATCGCCGGGACCGGAGCGCGGGCCGGTCTGCTGCCGGACGTGCTGCAGGCCGGCGCACCGATCGCCGGGATTTCCAGGGACGCGGCGGATGCGTTCGGTCTTTCTGATGATGTCGTCATTGTCGCCGGGACGACGGACGGCTGTGCCTCGTTTCTTGCAACCGGTGCCGATCAGCCGGGCGATGCCGTGTCCGCGCTCGGTACCACGCTGACGGTCAAAATGCTTTCGGATCGACCGCTGTTTGCACCGGAATACGGCCTCTATAGCCATCGGATCGGCGACGTATGGCTGGCCGGCGGGGCCTCGAATACCGGCGGCGTTGTGCTGTCGGCACATTTCGACAATGACCGGATCGCCGCGCTTTCGACGGAAATCAACTCAGCGACGGATACGGGCCTCGACTACTATCCGCTGGTGAAGGACGGCGAGCGGTTTCCCGTGAACGATCCGGCGATGAAGCCGCGTATGACGCCCCGGCCGGAGAGTGACGCCGAATTTCTGAAGGCGATCTTCGAGGGCATAGCCGGTGTCGAGGCGCTGGCCTATCAGCGGCTCGTTTCGCTCGGCAGTCCGGAGTTGCGGTCCGTCCGCACGGTCGGAGGTGGTGCAAAGAACGCTGTCTGGACGGCGATCCGCAATCGGAAGATACCGGCTGCTTTTCTTCAGGTCGCATCGGAGGAAGCGGCGGCCGGAACGGCGCGGCTGGCCTTGATCGGCGCAAAATCGGCGGGTGTGCTGTGACAGGCGAGCCACTGAAAATTTCCGGGCTGCATGAGATCGAAGAGCGGTTCGATGCCTTCCTGATCGACCAGTTCGGTGTGCTGCGCGATGGCAAGGGACCTTATCCGCAGGCCGCGGAAACGCTTGTTCGCCTCAAGCGGGCCGGCAAGAGCATCATTATCCTGTCCAACTCGGGCAAACGCTCGGCGGAAAACGATCGCCGCCTCGCAGCACTCGGTTTTCATTCCGGGAGCTGGGACTGGTTTCTGACATCCGGCGAGGTCGCCTGGCGTATCCTTCAGGCGGAAAGCCGGGAGATGAACGGAGTTGTCCGCAAATGTCTGCTGATCAGCCGTGACGGTGATACCTCGCCGCTGGACGGGCTTGATCTGGAGCGGACCGAAACTGGCGAGGAGGCTGATTTCATCCTGCTGGCGGCAAGCGAAGGTGATGTGCATCCGCTGTCGTTCTACGAAACGCTGCTGGCGCCTGCGGCGCGGCGCGGCGTGCGGTGTCTCTGTACCAACCCGGATAAGATCATGCTGACGAAAGAAGGCACGGCATTCGGGGCAGGGCGCATTGCCGAACTTTACGAGGAACTGGGCGGGCACGTGCGCTGGATCGGCAAGCCGTTTCCCGACATCTACGCGGCGGCGTTCGAGTTTCTGGAGGCCATCGCGCCGGAGAAAATCTGCTGCATCGGCGACAGCATCGAGCACGACATCGCCGGTGCGGCGGGTGCCGGGCTGAAATCGATACTGGTGACGACGGGTATTCTGGAAACCGCGTCGGATGCGGAACGGCAGGCGCTGTTTGCCGAGCATGGTGCGCTCCCGGATTTCATCCTGCCGAAGTTCATCTGGTCAGAGAGGTAAGGATCATGGCGTTCACGCTGTCCCTCAATACCAACCCATTGGTCAACCGCTTTGCCGAGGCCGATGACTTGATCGACACCATCGCCGATAAAATCCGCATCGGTTATGTCCAGCTGACCCACGAATTCATCAATCCCGGCTGGCCTGCAGCAACGATTGCCAAGCAGTTGCGCCAGTTCAAGAGGGCCCTCGGGCGAACCGGCGTCAAGGTAACATCCGGCATGACGGGACCCTATGGCAGGCTCAACCATTTCGGTCATCCCGATGCCGATGTTCGGCGCTACTATGTCGACTGGTTCAAGACCTTCGCCGATATCTCCGTCGAACTCGGCGCTTCGGGAATGGGCACCCAGTTCGCCATCTTCACCCACAAGGATTACGACGACCCGGCGCGGCGCGAAGCGTTGATGCGTATCGCCATCGATTGCTGGGCCGAGGTTGCCGAACATGCAAAAGGTGCCGGCCTCACCTATCTGTTCTGGGAGCCGATGTCGGTCGGTCGCGAGTTCGGTCATACGATCGCCGAATGCCGGGCGCTCGATGGACGGCTGGCGCAATCAGGCCTGCCGATCCCGATGAAGATGATGGTCGATATCGACCATGGCGACGTCACTTCCAGCAACCCCGATGACATCGATCCCTATGCCTGGGCGGAAGCTTTTCCCAAGGAATCGCCGATCATCCACATCAAGCAGTCCTCGATGAACAAGGGCGGCCACTGGCCCTTTATCGCCGCACATAACAAGGACGGCCGCATCACGCCGGAAAAGCTGCTTGACACCGTGCGCCGTGGTGGCGGTACGGACAATGAGATCTGCCTCGAACTATCCTTCCGCGAACGCGAGCCGACCGACCATCTGGTTGTCGACATGATCCGGGAGTCGGTGGAATTCTGGGAGCCTTATATCGATACAGGCTTCAATTCTGGACGCAGCTGACCTTCCTGATGCGTCACGGCCGGCGCCCGGCAGCAGTGCCGGGCGTTTTGGCGCAATAACGGGATTGGAGGGACGTTTGGTCAGAACAGCGCGTCGGCGAAAAGCTCGTCGTCATTGGCTGCCGCCACCGGGGCTGCGACCACGGTGCCTACCGGAATGATGGCCTGGTGGACCGTGCGTTCCTGCGCCATGGTGTAGAGCTTGAAGATACGCGGACCGAGTCCGCCCAAGATGTCGCCAAGGTCCGACACATCCGGCATGGCGTCGCCGGCAAGGTCGCAGAGGTCGTCGGCGCAGGTGGCGAGAACTTCACCGAGGTCGTTCTGGAAATCCAGTTTGCTGATCGAGACACCGATCTTGCTTGCCACTTCCCGCCCGTGCTCGGAGAGCACGGCAAGTTCAGCTTCCATTGCATTGGCGGCCGCGCGGATGTTGCTAACGGCAGCGCTCAGCCGGCCGGCAAGTCCCGGTCCGCCGGTGTTGTCGCTGGCGGCGATCGCGGTGGCTGCCTCTTCGAATCCGGCGAGACCGTTGACGATGGCATCGGCGGATTCGTCGAGCTTGGCGGCAAAGAACCGCAGCTCGGCGGTCACCACATTGATCGAGCGGCCTTCCTCGCCCATGCGGCTGCAGCGCAGGTTGGTGTTGAGCGCCATATAATGGATGTCCATCTTCACGGCGCGGATATTCTCGATGCCCTTCAGAAGATTGGCGGCGGTAGCCGTCGTCGACTGGCTGACCTGATTGGCCTGTTGGCTGGCTGTTTCCACCTGTTTGACGATGGCGTGAGCGGCGGAAACGCTTTCCTCCAGCGCCCGCATGAAATTGCCGCCATTGGCATCGTCCTCGCTCTGCATCTCGGCACGCAGGTTGAGGATGTCCTGCGTATCGTGGCTGAAGCTGGCGATGGTTTCGACGACGCTGCGGGAATCGCGCTGAAAATTCTCAATCATGTCGACCATCTGCGCGGCGGCAAGGTGATGAACGAGGTTCTGAAGCCGCGACTGCGTATCCCGGTCAAGGGTGCGGCCTTCGTCGCTGTCCAGAAATTCGTCCAGGATCGTCAATGTCGATTGCACATGCTCGATACGTTGGCGGGTGATGTCGCCGATCTGGAGCGCTGAAAGTGTGGTCGCCACCTTGCTTTGGACGCCGCGGGCCAGCAGCCCGACCTGTTTGGCAATTTCACCAAGCTTCTTGCGGTGCGCGGTGATCGTCTGCGCGTCGCGCTGCAGGGCGCCGGCCACGGCCGGAACGGTCTGCTCGTAGCGCTGCGCGATACCTGAGCCGAAGGTCTGGGCCACTTTCAGTTCTTTTTCGAGCGCGTTGAGCTGGCCCGCGAAATTGTTGACTTCGCCTGTGCCGGAACGGATGCGATCGAGAATTTCCTCGGCAAAGCCTGCGAACTCGGAAATGCCCGCACCGGTAATCTTCACCGTCACGGCAAAGGTCTGGAGGTAGCGCATGGTTTCCTGCATGTCAGCGACATGGGTGCGCAGGCCGGCGCCGGAGCTCGAGAGAATTGCCAGGTTTGTTTGACGCAAACTTTCAAGCCTCGGCAGATCGGAAAGATTGCTGACTGTCGCCAGAAGGTCGGCGGTGGTGTCGTTCGCAGCACCCGCATCGAGCGTCCGGGTGACGTTGTCGAGCGAGGCAAGCAGGCTGTTCAGAACATCCATGACCGCCAGCAGCACGCTGCCGCCGTCGAGAAAACGTTTCTCGACCTGGGTGCGCGCCGTTTCCAGCTTGCGGCCGATATCGGTGACATTGGCGGTGCCGGTCTGGTGGGCCAAAGCTGTGCTGTATGTCAAAATAGCCCTCAACTCAAAACATGTGCGGTCCTGGCAATAGGCATAGGGCAAGGATGGAAATGTCTGGTTAAGTCCGGGACTCGCCTGCATTGCACACCTCCCGCGGCGCAGCCCTTACATCTTTCACGCGAATTACCATTAAAGTTGTGTTTTAGAATATTATGTTTTTCTGCAATTGCATGATGTTAAAAGACTTTAGACGATGGCAACAATACTTCTGCGAAAACTTCAGGGTAAAAATTCATAGTGAACAAACCCGTAATAAGTGCATATTTCTACAACCTGTATTTACGTCGTGTTAAGGCTGACATGAGATTCCATTGGAGGAGCTAATAGTATTCATCGTTTCAGGGGGCTGAAATGGACGCGGTATTTAATGAATATGATCTTGTTGATTTGCCAGATAAATTGAATATTAGAAATATAAGTAGTATTCATGAAGCTATATTTGCGAAGCTAAAATCCGGCAAATCTATATTAATTTCCATACCTGAAGGCGCGGAGGCTGATTTAAGCTTCATTCAGCTCATTGAATCCGCAAGGATACAGGTGAAGTCGTCCGGTACACAGATCCTTATGTCAAATCCGGCGACCGGTTCCGTCCTCGATATCTTGGAAAGAGGTGGCTTCCGGGAAGTCTTTTCCGCCGAAGACAAGAAATTCTGGCTCCATCAAGAGGCTATACAATGAGTGCAAGAATATTGACCGTCGATGACTCAGCCAGCATCCGTTTGACCACCAAAGTTACCTTGTCCAACGCGGGCTACGAGATCACCGAAGCCGTGAACGGTGCGGAAGGCCTGGAGAAGGCCAAATCGGGACAGTTCGATCTTATCATCACAGACCTGAACATGCCGGTCATGGACGGTCTGACGATGATCGAGGAGCTGCGCAAGCTGCCGGCGCATACCGGCGTGCCGATCATCTTTCTGACGACGGAGTCCGATGCCGATCTGAAGGCTCGGGCAAAGGCAGCAGGTGCTACCGGTTGGCTGACCAAGCCGTTCGATCCCGAAAACCTCGTCAAGATCGTCAAGAAGGTGCTCGGAAGATGAGTATGCCCGATCCCATTGCAGTGTTTCGAACGGAAGCGGCCGAACTTTTCGAGCAGATCGAATCCGGTTTGCTCGATCTGACCCATCGCCTGAACGACAAGGACCAGATCGACGCAGTCTTTCGCGGCCTTCACACACTCAAGGGGTCGGGCGCAATGTTTGGCTTCGACGCACTCGCAGCCTTCACCCATCATTGCGAGACCGCTTTCGACCGGGTCCGCAAGGGTGAAAAGCCGGCGACGAGCGAGCTGATAGCGGCTGTTCTTGCGGCACAGGATCACATGCGTGCGCTGGTCGACAGGCCGACGGACGATCACGGCAACATCGGCGAAGTCCTGTTGGCCCAGCTTCAGCGTGCCGTTGAAGGCGGCGCGCCTGTAACGGCAATCGTGGAGCAACCTGTTGCCTTGCCGGTGGCCGCAGCGACGAAGGGCGGCGCCAATACCTGGCGCATTCGGTTCAGCCTGCCGGTCAATTCCATGGTCAATGGGACCAATCCGCTCGGGCTGCTGGACGAATTGCGCGATCTCGGCGAATGCCGCATCGCCGTCAACACGTCGGCCATCCCATCGCTGGACGTGCTCGTACCGACCGATCTCCATCTCTCCTGGGATGTGACGCTGACGACCGACCAGCCGCGTTCGGCGATCGACGATGTCTTCATCTTCGTGCTTGACGACATGCAGCTTGAAGTCGAGACGCTTGCGGATGAGGGGACTGCTGAACCTTTGGCTTCTATTCAGCCGGAGGCGCCTGCGCCGGTAGCAACGCCGGCCGCGGCCGTCGTCGCGGTTGTTGCACCTATTCCGGTTCCCGTCTCGGCGTCCGTTGCGAACGAACGCGAAGCGCCGGGCAACAGTGATGCGCGTCAGGCCAAGGCGGCGGAAAATGTTCGCGTTCCTGCCGAGCGGTTGGACGAACTCATGGATCGCGTCGGCGAACTCGTGATCGCCCAGTCTCGGCTGCGACAGCTTGCCAGCACTAGCATGGATATCCAGCTTCGATCGGTGTCCGAGGAGATAGAGCGTCTTTCTGGCGAACTGCGCGACACGATGATGGTTCTGCGGATGGTGCCGGTCGGTAGCCTGTTCGGGCGGTTCCGGCGATTGGTTCATGATCTCGCCCGCGAGACAGGCAAGGTCATCGAACTGGTCACCGAAGGCGAAACCACGGAAGTCGACAAGACCGTCATCGAGCGGCTGGCCGATCCGCTGGTGCATCTGGTGCGCAACTCGATCGACCATGGACTTGAAACTCCGGACGAACGCCGCGCGGCGGGCAAGGAAGAGGCCGGCAAGATCATGCTTTCGGCGCGTCAGGCCGGCGGCGAGGTGATCATCACCATCAAGGACGACGGCCGCGGCATCAACCGGGAGCGGGTGCGGGCCAAGGCGGAATCCTCCGGTCTCATTCAGCCGGGAGCCGCGTTGTCGGATCAGGACCTGCTGCAATTGATCTTTGCTCCGGGCTTTTCGACGGCAGCCCAGGTCACCAATCTCTCCGGCCGCGGCGTCGGCATGGACGTGGTCAAGAAGACGGTCGAAGCCTTGCGAGGGGCGATCGACGTCACCAGCCGCAATGGCGAAGGTTCGGAGGTCTCGCTGCGTATCCCGTTGACGCTGGCGATCATCGACGGGCTGCTGGTTCGTGTCGGCACCGGGCGTTACGTCATACCGCTTTCGGCGGTTGAAGAGTGCCTCGAACTGTCGCTTGAGGAAGACCTGCGCTCGCGTGGCCGCAGCTTCATCTCGCTGCGCGACAGCCTCGTGCCGTTCCTGCGCCTCCGCGACCTGTTCCGCACCGGCACGAAACCGGACGCGCATCAGAAAGTGGTGGTTATCTCCACCGGAACGGAGCGGGTCGGTATGGTCGTCGACCAGATTATCGGCGATCACCAGACGGTCATCAAGTCCATGTCCAAACTGCATCATGACGTCGCGACCTTCTCGGGCGCCACCATTCTCGGTGACGGCAGCGTCGCCCTCATTCTCGATGTCGCCCATCTGGTGGCGGCCGGTCAGCAACAGGAGGCGCAAGTGCGCGCGGCAGGATGATCGAAGCGGTTCAGAGCAACGACAAACAGCTGAAATCCGACACCCACTGGAACGGAGACGGCGAACTGGAAGTCCTGACCTTCGATCTTCACGGCGAGACCTTCGCGCTTGAAGCGACCATGGTTCAGGAAATCCTCGACCTGTTGCCGGAAACGATGGTTCCAGGCGCGATGCCCTTCGTCGGCAGCGTCATCAATTTCCGCGGCAAGGTCATTCCGCTGGCTGACATCCGGTTGGCTTTTGGCATGGAAGCGGCGGAGACGACGATCGACAGCCGTATCATCGTCATCGAAATCGATCTCCAGGGCGAGCCGACACTGGTTGGCCTGCGAACAGACAAGGTGAATGAAGTCACCACGCTAGCCAAGACATCCAGTGAGGCGCCGCCAAGCGTCGGGATGCGGTGGCGGCCCGACTACATCAACTGCCTGGTCAAGCGGGGAGGGCAATTCATCATCCTTCCCAATCTGCAGGCGATCTTCTCGTTCAGGAAAGAAATCTAGCGCCTCGTCCGGCCTGACCGGCATGTGACAGAGGCCTTGTCTGTAAGGAATTCGGCAATGCGATTTACCATCAAGCTCAAATTGGCGATTGCCTTCGGGTTCGTCATCACTCTCCTGCTTGGAACCGCCGGTTACGGTATTCTCAGCCTCGGCAACCTTAACCAAACGATCGAAGATGTGCTGCAGGGACCAGCAGCGCGGCTGAAGCTGGCGCAGCAGATCAATATCTATCAGCTGCAGGCGATCCGCCAGCAGAAGAACCTTCTGGCGGCGACGACGGAAAAGGAATCGACGTCGGCGCGCACCAAGGGCGACGAGAACCGGAAGCTTTTCGACGAGACGCTGGCCCAGGCAGAAGCCAAGGCGACGGAGCAGGGCAAGCCGAGATGGGCGAAACTTCGGGCGCAGTCGGTCCAGGCCAACGAGGCCGAAGACCAGATCCGCAAATTCCTCGACGCCGGCAACGTGCCTGCCGCACAGAACATTTCTGTGACGACGGCCCGGGCGAGCGCCAACGAAATGGACGCCATCCTCGACGAGATCGTCAAGCTGGAGGAAACCCGGCTTGCGGAAGCGGGTGCCGCCGCCGATGAACTCTATCTCAGCACCCGCACGATGATGACGGTTGCTTCCGGACTTGCCGTGCTGATCGCCATCGCCGCTGCCATCTGGATCTCGCTGACCATCAGCCGCGGCCTTCGCCGTGCGACGACTGCTGTTGCCGACGTGGCGGACGGCGATCTGACGAAAATGGCCGAGATTACCAATAAGGACGAGATCGGTGCGCTGCTTGACAACGTCAATGTGATGATCGAGCGTCTGCGTGGCGTGGTCGCCGATGCCCTTTCGGCCTCGGATAATGTCTCGGCCGGTAGCCAGGAACTGTCGGCAAGCTCCGAGCAGGTCAGCCAGGGCGCGACCGAGCAGGCGGCGTCCGCCGAAGAGGCTTCGGCTTCGATGGAAGAGATGGCCGCCAATATCAAGCAGAATGCCGACAATGCCGCCCAGACGGAAAAGATTGCCCGCCAGTCGGCCAGGGACGCGGAAATGAGCGGCGAGGCCGTCACCCGCGCAGTGGGCGCGATGCGGACCATCGCAGAGAAGATTTCCATCGTGCAGGAAATCGCCCGCCAGACTGACCTTCTTGCCCTCAACGCGGCTGTGGAAGCGGCCCGCGCCGGCGAACATGGCAAGGGATTTGCGGTCGTTGCTTCCGAGGTCCGCAAGCTTGCCGAGCGCAGTCAGTCGGCAGCCGCCGAAATCGGCCAGATGTCGGGCGATACGGTAAAGGCAGCAGCCGAAGCCGGCGACATGCTCAATCGCCTCGTTCCGGATATCCGCAAGACCGCGGAGTTGGTCTCTGAAATCTCCGCCGCCTGCCGCGAGCAGGACATCGGCGCCAGCCAGATCAACGAGGCGATCCAGCAGCTTGACAAGGTAACGCAACAGAATGCCAGCGCCTCAGAGCAGATGTCGGCGACATCGGAAGAGCTGGCTGCCCAGGCGGAGGAACTTCAGGCATCGATCGCCTTTTTCAAGGTGGATGCTGCAAGCCATGTCACAACCGTCAAGAAACCTCTGCCGAAAGCCGTCACCAAGGTTTCGACGACCAAGCCGGTGGCAAACCGCAAGCCGGCGGCGGCAGGCAATTCCGTTGCTTCTCAGCAGGCGCGCGCCAAGGGGTTCGCACTCGATCTTTCGATGGGTGGCCCTGACGCCCAGGATGCCGACTTCCGCGAAAGCGCGTAACGGCTTTGGACAACATCAGGCGGCCCGGATCAGGGCCGCCGCAACGTCCCGCATATGTAGGCGCGGGCAAAGACTCTCCGATACTCCCGGTTTCGCGGACGTGAATCAGTCACCGCACCGCCCTGCTGGCTCGGACACCCTCGCGATGGGCTCCCACCAGGGATGCCCATGTGTTTCCGACCCTAATGTGAAGGATTTTCACGGTGCGTATGACGATCAAACTGAAACTTGGAATTGTGTTCGCGGTCATCATTCTGTTGACCGGTGCAATGGCTACCCTATCCATCATCAATCTTTCCTCGCTGAATTCGGCGATAACCCAAATGGTCAACGGGTCGATTGTCGACATGAAGAATGTCGCCGACCTCGGTGCTGCCTTCAATGGAACGGTTCGCGCGGAAAAGAACGCGATCCTCAACACCAACCCGGCGCAGATCGCCGAGTTCGTAAAATCCATGAAGGATCGTCAGGGACAACTGGACGGCTTGATCACGGCGGTTTCAAACTCGGCGGATCCGGCCATTCAGACCAAAGCTGGCGAAATTCGCGCGATTTATGATCAGTATGTGCCGATTCAGCTGCGGATAGCAGAACTCGCTACCCAAAACACGATGGAATCGAACAATCAGGCGTCAGCCCTGACCATGGGCGAGGGGCGCGATCTAATGAACCGGGCGCTGAAAGCGATCGATGAAATCAATGCCGTCGTCACCGGCAATGTCAAGGAAACGGACGAAGCGACCAACGCGCAGTATGCGCAGTCGAAATTCCTGTTGATCTCCGCGACCATCGCTCTGATGCTATTCTCTCTCGCAGCTGCCGTCTGGATCTCGCTGAACATCTCGCGCGGCTTGCGTCGTGCCGTCGATCTTGCAGACGCCGTCAGCGTCGGTGACCTGAACTACGAAATCGCCCACAAGAGCAATGACGAGATCAAGGATCTGGTCAATTCGATGCAGGTCATGACGTCCAACCTGCGTAATACGGCAAGCCTTGCCGACAGGGTTGCCGATGGCGACCTGACGGTCGAGCCGGCGCCGCTCTCGGAGAAAGACACTCTGGGTCTTGCCCTGCAGCGTATGGTCGAGCGTCTTCGCGGCGTCGTCGCCGATGCCCTTTCGGCCTCCGACAACGTTTCCGCCGGCAGCCAGGAACTCTCCGCAAGCTCGGAACAGATTTCTCAAGGCGCAACGGAGCAGGCCGCCTCTGCCGAGGAGGCTTCCGCCTCGATGGAAGAGATGGCGGCCAACATCAAGCAGAACGCTGACAATGCCGCCCAGACGGAAAAGATTGCCCGCCAGTCTTCCAAGGATGCGGAAGCAAGTGGCGAGGCTGTTGCCCGTGCGGTCAACGCCATGCGGACGATCGCCGAAAAGATTGGCATCGTTCAGGAAATCGCGCGCCAAACCGATTTGCTCGCACTAAACGCCGCCGTGGAAGCCGCGCGCGCCGGAGAACATGGCAAGGGATTTGCGGTCGTCGCTTCCGAAGTCCGCAAGCTGGCTGAACGCAGCCAGTCGGCCGCCGCCGAAATCGGCCAGATGTCCGGCGATACCGTCAAGGCTGCCGCCGAAGCCGGTGATATGCTCAATCGCCTGGTTCCGGATATTCGCAAGACCGCCGAACTCGTCTCGGAAATTTCCGCCGCCTGCCGCGAGCAGGATATCGGCGCCGGCCAGATCAACGAAGCGATCCAGCAGCTCGACAAGGTGACCCAGCAGAATGCCGGTGCATCCGAGCAGATGTCGGCAACCTCGGAAGAACTGGCCGCCCAGGCCGAGGAGTTGCAGGCGTCGATTGCCTTCTTCAAGGTCGATGGTGCAGGTGTTCGCCTTTCCTCGAAGAAACAGCCGCTGAAACCCGTGGCCCGCGTCGTCGGCAATGCCGCACCCGCACGCAAGGTGCAACCGGCAACATCCTTCAACAGTGTCTCCGCACAACAGGCCCGCGCCAAGGGGTTTGCTCTCGATCTGTCGATGGGCGGACCGGATGCAGCGGACGCCGATTTCCGGGAAAGTGCATGATCATGGCAACATCGTCGCTTGAATCACAGTTCGTCACCTTCAGCCTCGGCGAGGAGGTCTTCGCCGTCCCTGTCGAGGTGGTCCGTGAAATCCTCGACTATGAGGAAGCCTTCAAGATCCCGAACGGCCCCGACTATCTGCTCGGCCTGCGCGATGTGCGCGGGCAGGGCGTCCCCACCATCGATCTCAGGCTGAAGCTTGGCCTGTCGAAGACCGTGCCCACGCCGCATACGCGGGTGCTGGTGATGGATATCCCGCTCGAAAATCGGACGCTGTCGCTCGGCCTCGTTGCCGATCGCGTGTTCGAGGTGACGCCGTTCCGGCGCGACCAGATCGAGGCAGCGCCGGATATCGGCATCCGCTGGCGCTCGGGCTATATCGCCGGTGTGGTGCGTCGGGAAGGCGGGTTCGTCGTGATCATCGATCTCGCCAGCCTGCTTTCAAGAGAAGAGACGGCCTTGCTCACCCCGTCCGGTGCTGCTGGGCACGCTGCCTGAGGTCTTTTGCATGAATGTTGTCGTCCGCCAGACGCAGTCGCTTTCCGATCATATCAGCAAGCGCAATTTCGATCGCCTCGCGCGTTTCATCTATGACTATAGCGGCATCAAGATGCCGCACAGCAAGCTGACCATGCTCGAGGGACGCCTTCGCCGGCGTCTCCGCGCAACCAATATCGGCAGCTTCGACGATTATTGCGATTTCCTGTTCAACGAGAACGGGATCGATCAGGAAGCCGTCTACCTGATCGATGCGGTCACGACGAACAAGACGGATTTCTTTCGCGAATCCAAGCATTTCGATTTCATGCGCGATGTTTCCCTGCCGACGCTTCTAGACAAGGGACATCACAATCTCCGGCTTTGGAGCTCTGCCTGCTCGACAGGCGCCGAGCCCTATACCATTGCCATGGTGATGGCGGAGTTCGCCGAAGGGCGTTCGGATGTCGATTATTCGATCCTCGCCACCGACCTCAGCACCGAGGTCCTGCAGGTCGCCCGCCAGGGCATCTATGCCGATGACATCGTGGAGCCGGTGCCTGCGGCGCTGCGCAAGAAATATGTGATGACGGCCAAGCAGCAGGGACGGCGCGAGGTTCGTATCTCGTCGAAATTGCGGTCCCGGGTCGGTTTCGGCCGCATGAACCTGATGGATGCGAAATATCCGGTCGGCAATCCCATGCACATCATCTTCTGCCGAAATGTGTTGATCTATTTCGACAAGCCGACGCAATCGGATGTCCTGACACGGCTGTGCGATTGCCTCCTGCCCGGCGGTTACATGTTCATCGGCCATTCCGAATCCATCACCGGCATTGATCTGCCGCTGAAGCAGGTCTCCAACACGGTTTTTCAGCGTACATAATCCGCAGTCCCGGAACGTCCTTCCGGTCATCCTTCGAAAAGACAGGTCAATATGGGAAAGAAAGTCCGCGTTCTGATCATCGACGATAGCGCCAGCGTCCGCCAGACCCTGACGGCGGTGCTGCAGCAGGATCCCGATATCGAGGTGATGGGCGCGGCATCCGACCCCTTCATGGCGGCGCGCAGGATTGCCGAGGATATTCCGGATGTCATCACGCTCGATGTGGAAATGCCGCGCATGGACGGCATCACCTTCCTGCGCAAGCTGATGGCGCAGCATCCTATCCCGGTGGTGATGTGCTCGTCGTTGACGGAAGCCGGATCGGAAACATTGCTTCAGGCGCTGGAAGCCGGTGCTGTCGATATCATCCTGAAGCCGAAGATCGGTGCTGCCGATCACTTGGCGGAAAGCGGTATGCGCATTCGTGAGGTCGTCAAGAGCGCCGCCCAGGCAAGAGTTACCGGCGTTCGCCGCCCATCCGCTCGCACGTCGGCCGGGGTATCAAACCCGAATGCCAAGCTGACAGCGGACGCGATGCTACCGCCACCGACAGGGCGAGCGATGGCGAAGACCACGGAAATGGTCGTCTGTGTAGGCGCATCTACTGGTGGAACGGAAGCGCTGAGGGAGATGCTGGAGGCGTTGCCCGCCAATGCGCCGGGCATCGTCATTGTCCAGCATATGCCGGAAAAATTCACAGCCGCGTTTGCCAAGCGCTTGAACAGTCTTTGCGAAGTGGAAGTCAAGGAGGCTGTTGACGGCGACCCAGTACTGCGCGGCCATGTGCTGATTGCCCCGGGCGATCAGCACATGCTGCTGGAGCGCCAGGGTGCGCGCTACTATGTTTCGGTCAAGACCGGCCCGCTGGTCTCGCGCCATCGCCCGTCGGTGGATGTGCTGTTCCGCTCGGCGGCCCGTGCTGCCGGCGGCAATGCCATGGGTGTCATCATGACCGGCATGGGCGACGACGGCGCCCGCGGCATGGAGGAAATGAAACAGGCCGGCGCCTTCACGGTGGCGCAGGACGAGGCGACCTCGATTGTTTTCGGCATGCCGAAGGAAGCCATCGCCCGCGGCGGCGTCGACCGGGTCGTGCCGCTCGACCAGATCGCCCGAGAGATTTTGATGGCGCAATCACGGTTTTGAGGGCTGTTCGTGAAATGGGTCGAAATCCGGCGTTCGGGGAAACTTACCCCCCCCCCC
>UCML01000003.1:0-13173 GCA_900473675.1 Hyphomicrobiales bacterium
TCGCCGACCTCATCGAGCAGGCTGCCGCCGCAACCAACTAAGCGGCGTCACGGTTTGCCACATATCACAACGCAATGGCCGGGGGATCACCCACCCCCGGCCAAAATGCTTGAAATGACAGGTGCCGCAGACCCATCCACCGCCTCGTCATCGTGGTCGACTTGCTGCTAGCAGTTTATTATTGCGTGGCGGGGTGACGACTCGACGCGGCTCCTGCGAGCGGTCGTCACCTGCGGCAACGTTGGCCTATCGTAGAGTGCGGAGAACCGTCTTTACTCAGGGCGTTTGGCCGCTGGAGAGAATGCCAGCGTCAACCACACATTCCAACCTTCGGCACGGTTCTTCGCGCCGAACTCGTAATAGCCCTTGAGGTTGACATACCCGTCGGTCGCGTCGCTTGCGTCGAATTTGTAGCCAATTTGGGGTCCGATACCGAAGACACGCGACTTGAAGTCGCCCAGTGTCGCGCCCTCGCCACTATCTCCTGTAAGCTGTTGAAACGCATAGCCCGCCACACCGACATGCACATGTTCGTTGAGAAACTGCGAGGCGGCCCAGTCGATGTGACCATCGATGCCGTTTTTGTAATCGGTATCTGGATTCTCGAAATTGTAGGTCAGGCCGCCGACGATCGAGAACTCGCGGCCCGTGCCGGGATCGAGATAGGTATAGCCAACACCACCATCCACGGCCGCATGACCAAGGCCCAGGTTGGCGAGGCGGTCTGGGTCGTAAGAGCCAACCGGGATATCGCCCGTAACATAGGTCATGTAGTTGTTGACGCCCTCGTTCCATTTCAGCACGGCCTGCGGGATGATGTCACCGAAGCCCGTCACTGATTGGCTTTCGTGAGCGTTGATCAGGCCGCCACCTGGCCCTGATAGCGTCGCATCAACGGACCCGACACTTCGGCCCGCGATGCCCAAAAGGCTGAAGGAAGCCTGACCACCCCATATCGGCTGCTCGAACGTATATGTTGGTCCAAACAGTAAGAGATCAGCGCGACCATCCACCCCGAGGTCAACTCTTCCACCGCGCGGAAACGCTTTTGCCGCTCCGGCGTCGGCTGAGGTGTGTAGATAGATGGTGGCAAATGACCATCCTGGTTCGCCGGGTGCGGCGGCAAAGCTTCCGAATGTACCAGGAAGCCAGAAGCTTAAACCGCCCTCGTCAGCCAATGCAGGCTCCGCAACAAGCAAGCCCGCCACAACAGTTGTTGCTATGACTTTTGCCGCAAAGGCGTGACTTCTTCCCATGATGATTCTCCAGCCGCCGACTTCTCGGCAGCCTACAAGAAAACGCATAAATGTCATCCGGAGTCGAAGTTCGCGCTTACGTAGTGCTATGACCGCTTCTGGCGCATGGTTGCCGTTTAACACTTTTTCCAAATACGCTCGCCGACAGTCCTGTTCAAACGCGCAAAAGTGCGATGCAGGACAGGGATAGCGACGGAGGTTATCTCCGCAGCAGGTCCGGCCGCCGCTCCGCTGTCAGCCGCCGCGCCTCCGACTCCCGCCATTTGGCGATGTCGCCGTGATGGCCGGACGTCAGCACCGCCGGGATTTCCTGCCCTTCGAAGACCTGCGGCCGCGTATAATGCGGATGCTCCAATAGCCCACCCTCGAAACTCTCATGCACGCCGGAGAGATCGTTACCCATCACGCCGGGCAGGATGCGAACGATCGCGTCGAGCAGGGTGAGCGCCGCCGGCTCACCGCCCGAGAGGATGTAGTCACCGATCGAAACCTCTTCGAGCTGGCGCCCGTCGATTACCCGCTGGTCCACCCCTTCGAACCGCCCGCAGACGATGATGGCGCCGGGACCGGCGGCCAGTTCGCGCACGCGCTCCTGCGTCAGCGGTTTGCCGCGCGGACTCATCAAAAGCCGGGGGCGGTCGTCGCCATCCGAGGCATGGTCGATCGCCTTGGCCAGAATATCGGCCCGGAGCACCATGCCGGCGCCGCCGCCGGCCGGCGTGTCATCGACAGTGCGGTGCTTGTCCTCGGCAAAATCACGGATCTGCAGCGTATCGATCGCCCATTGGCCGCGTTCCAGCGCCTTGCCGGACAGCGAATGACCGAGATGCCCCGGAAACATGTCCGGGTAGAGCGTCAGGATGGTGGCGCGGAAGGGCACCGCTCACTTCCCTTTGGGCTTGAACTGGCTCGTCGGATCCCCGTCCTTGTCGTCGGTGAGACCAGCGGCGAGCGCATCGACCAGCATCGTGCCTGCTTCCAGATCGATTTCCAGCACCGACCATTCGGTAAAAGGGATCAGCACCGGCCGTTTGCCGGGACCCTTCAGTTCGAGCAGATCGCCCGCGCCAAAATCGAACACGCCGGTGACCGTGCCATAGCTCTTGCCGTCGGCATCGAGCGCTTCGAGCCCTTCGAGATCGGCATAGAAGAATTCGTCCTCGTCGAGATCGTCGTCCGGCAGGTTGTCGCGCTCGACATAGAGTTCCAGCCCGTTCAGCGCCTCGGCCGCATTGCGGTCGTTGATGCCGCGAAACCGCACGATGACGACATTCTTCGCCTCGCGCACTTCCAGAACCTCGAACGAACGGCCGTCCTCGGAGTGAAGATGGCCATAGTCGCCGATCGCCGTCGGCTCCTCGGCAAAGGATTTGACGCGCACTTCGCCGCGCAGGCCCTGAGCGCCGCCGATCGTTCCCATCAGGACAGGATTTTTGAGTTTGCTCATGGCCGGCTCGATCTCCAGATTATGCCCTTCGCATAAACGAAAACGGGCGGCATGAAAACGCCGCCCGCTTCAAAAATAGGCTATCGCCCGGCTTATTCAGCAGCAGCGGCGGCTGCGTCTTCAGCCTTCTGCTTGGCTTCGGCGATACGCTCGAGAGCCTTCTTGCCCGGCAGACCCTTGGTCGGGTTGTTGCGGGTTTCGCGGGTTGCAACACCGGCTTCGTTGAGGAAGCGCAGAACGCGGTCGGTCGGCAGCGCGCCGTTCGAGATCCAATGCTGGATGCGCTCGACGTTCAGTTCAACGCGCTTTGCGTCGTCCTTCTTGAGCATCGGGTTCCACGAGCCGACCTTTTCCAGGAAACGGCCGTCGCGCGGCGAACGAACGTCAGCGATAACGATCTGGTAGAACGGGCGCTTCTTGGAACCACCGCGGGCGAGACGAATTTTCAGTGCCATGTCATGTACTCCTTGAGATATTCAACCGCCTAAGACGGCCTTTTTGTGTATTTTTAAAGCTGATTTCCTTGGGATTGATCCCGAAAACCGGTTTCCGCTTTTCGGGATCAATCCTTGAGATCGGCAGCGATTGCTTCATGATGCCGGATGACTTCGTGGATGATGAAGTTCAAGAACTTCTCCGCGAAATCCGGATCCAGATTGGCGTCCCGCGCCAGATGGCGAAGGCGTTCGATCTGGTATTCCTCGCGCGCCGGGTCCGCCGGCGGCAAATTATGTTTGGCTTTCAGCACGCCCACCGCCTTGGTGCAGCGAAACCTTTCGGCCAGCATGTGGACGAGCGCCGCATCGATATTGTCGATCGATTGGCGATAGCCCGTCAGTTCCTGCTTGACTGCTGGATCAATCATAGCGGTCCAGTCCTCACTTCTTCTTCGGCAAACCGGGCAGACCCGGGAATCCGCCACCGAGACCAGGCAGCTTCATGCCGCCGCCCAAACCCGGCAAACCGCCGCCACCGGGCAGCCCCTTGCCGAGACCAGCCGCTTCGGCCTGCTTCTGCAGGGCTTCGAGCTGCTTGGGGTCCATCTTGGACAGGTCGGGCATGCCGCCCATGCCACCAAGGCCCATCTTGCCGGCAAGGCCGCCCATCATCTGCTTCATCATGCCGCCCTTGCCCTTGCCGCCCATCATTTTCATCATGTCGGCCATGGAACGGTGCATTTTCAAAAGCTTGTTGATTTCGGCCGCATCGGTACCGGAACCGGCCGCGATGCGCTTCTTGCGGGAATGCTTGAGAATATCGGGATTGGCGCGTTCTGCCTTGGTCATCGAGGAGATGATGGCGAGCTGGCGTCCGAACATGCGGTCATCGAGACCGGCAGAGGCCATCTTGTCCTTCATGCCGGCCATGCCGGGCATCATGCCCATGATGCCGCCCATGCCACCCATCTTCTGCATCTGGCCCAGCTGATCGGCGAGATCGTTGAGATCGAACTTGCCGGTCTTCATCTTGGCGGCCATGGCCGCCGCCTTCTCGGCATCGATGTTTTCGGCGGCCTTCTCAACCAGCGAAACGATATCGCCCATACCGAGGATACGGTCGGCGACGCGGCGCGGGTGGAATTCTTCCAGCTCCGACATCTTTTCGCCGACACCGATCAGCTTGATCGGCTTGCCGGTGACGGCGCGCATTGACAGCGCAGCACCGCCGCGACCATCGCCGTCCATGCGGGTGAGCACGAGACCGGTGATGCCGACGCGTTCGTCGAAATTGCGGGCGAGATTGACGGCGTCCTGACCGGTCAGCGCATCGGCGACGAGCAGGATTTCATGCGGGTTCGAGCGGCGCTTGATCTCCGCCATCTCGATCATCAGCGGCTCGTCGATATGCGTACGACCGGCAGTGTCGAGGATGACGATGTCATGGCCACCGAGCTTGGCGGCTTGCACGGCGCGCGCGGCGATATCGGTCGGCGATTGGCCGGCGATGATCGGCAGCGTATCGACGCTGGTCTGCGCGCCGAGCTGGCGCAGCTGCTCCTGCGCGGCCGGACGGCGCGTATCGAGCGACGCCATCAGGACCTTCTTCTTGTCCCGCGACTTCAAACGAAGAGCGATCTTGCCCGTCGTCGTCGTCTTGCCCGAACCCTGCAGACCGACCATCATGATGACGACGGGAGCAGCGGCATTCAGATCGATCGGCACGCCTTCCGAGCCGAGCATGGCGATCAACTCGTCATGGACGATCTTGACGACCATCTGGCCGGGCTTGATCGACTTCAGGATTTCGGCGCCGACGGCCTTTTCGCGCACTTTGTCAGTGAACGAGCGGACGACTTCGAGCGCGACGTCGGCTTCCAGGAGCGCACGGCGAACCTCGCGCAGGGCGGCAGCCACATCGGCTTCCGACAGCGCGCCACGGCCGGTCAATCCATTCAGGATTGACCCAAGGCGGTCCTGGAGACTTTCAAACATCGCTTCATCCTTGTCGTTTCATGGCTTTTGGTTTGCCCGAAACGTTGTGCTTTTCCTTGACGAAAACAAGACGCAAAGCCAAAAAGCACCCGAGGGCGCAACGCGCTGTCGGGTGTTGACCTCCGGGATCTCTTTATACCTTTGACGGGTCCCGGTCGGCGGCTACAAGTCTTAGTTCTTGTCGCAGATTGCGGGCGGTAAACACGAAAGCGGCGGGAAAGTCAAGGGCACGCGCCTCTTGTCGGGCTTGACCGCGCAGGAGTTACTCAATTGCCATCATGTCAGCCAAGGTTACATAAGCGCTAACATTCGCCCCATTCAATTGCGTCGCCCAATTCAGCCAGAAATAGCAAAGAGCAATGTAGCCTTCCACGAAGGTCTTTGCCATTGCATGCTTCTCCTCCATCTGGTCCCTCACGCGTTGCAGGGCGGTCTGCTGGCGGAATATCGTGTCGAGAACCGTTGCGAACAGTCGAACGAAACCGATGATGTCACCTAGTCCGGGAATGCTGCCCAGAACTTCGTCGGTAAGACCGTCCACGACCGTCCGCAATTCTTCGATCTGCGCTTCTCGCTCGATCGACCAGGCATTGCCATCGGCGATCGACAGGAGAAAGAAGCCCCGGCAAATCATCCCGAGTTCGGCCCCGGCCCGAACGATCGAAGCCGCGACTATCAGACTCTCATCGCTGGCATTGATGGCTGCGACATCCAAGTGCAAGCTCACTTGGTGAAGTGGCGTAAACAGAGATATCTTCTCTTCGACATAAGCGGACAGCAACTGGCCGGCGCCCCGGTGATGAAAGTCCAACAACAGCAGGAAAGCCACATTCGACAGGGCGGCACGCTCGGACCCTTCCCGTGCGCCGATCACCTTGTCATGCCGGATATGCGCCCATGCTAACGCTTCCGCAATTCCATAGTCCGGAATTTCCAACGCTTGCTGCCAGAAGTCCTCAAATTGCTGCGCGGTTTCCATGCAACTCCGCATTAATTCTCGTGCCGCAGCATACTGATCCGCGAGCGCTGGATCGAAAGTAGTTTCGGCAAATACGGAAAGCTCCGCGTGTCGGTTCCTCGCTATGCGTTCTGCCTGATCATTATCGACAACAGCTTCGTTCTCGTTTAACTCGAGAAATCTGCGCAATAGGTCATGGATTAATCGAACGATTTTCTCGATATCGGTCATGGGCGCGGCTTGGTTTCCGTCGGGATAAACAACTACACAGAGAGGTATAAATTCTGCAATCGCATTTGTTGCATTCGTGAATGTGACCTTGGAATGCGCTGGGCGGATTTTTAATTTGGCGAACACCGAAATAATTAAGGGCTCTCTTTTTGCCAAAATTCAGCAATCCATACTACACCGGCCCCGTCTCCGATCATTTCGACGGCACCTATTTCTTCAATCCCGGCGGCGTCGTGCCGCTCGGCTTCCGCGAGCTGATGCGCTGGCAGTTCGGCGGCGGCCGGATTGCCTGGCCGAAGCGCGCGCCAAGTCCCTTCCCGCCGGCAAAACCCGATGATCGCGTCGATGGCGACACTCTGCGCGTCACCATGATCGGCCATGCCACCTTGCTGATCCAGGTCGCCGGGCTGAATATCCTGACCGATCCCGTCTGGTCGTCGCGCACCAGCCCCTTGTCCTTCGCCGGCCCCAAACGTGTCGTGGAGCCGGGCATCCGCTTCGACGACCTGCCGTCGATCGATATCGTGCTCGTCACCCACAATCACTATGACCATCTGGACCTCGCAACCCTGAAGCGGCTGCACGAGGATCACGGCCCCCATATCATCACCCCGCTCGGCAACGACACGATCATCCACCGCGCCATTCCCGACGCCAAGATGTCCGACATGGACTGGGGCGAGCAGATTTCCTTCTGGGACGACGTCACCATCAACTGCGAGCCCTGCCATCACTGGTCGGCCCGCGGCACCCGCGACCGCCGCATGGCGCTGTGGTCCACCTTCGTCATCACCACGCCCGCCGGCAAGATCTACCATATCGGCGACACCGGTTTTCACAACGGCATCAACTACCGCGCAGCCGCGGAGAAACACGGCCCCTTCCGCCTCGCCAACCTGCCGATCGGCGCCTACGAACCGCGCTGGTTCATGGAGGCCCAGCACCAAAACCCGGAAGAGGCGGTGAAGGGCATGCAGCTCTGCAATGCGGCCTATGTCGCGGGGCATCATTTCGCGACGGTGCAGCTGACGAACGAGGGAATCGAGGCGCCGGTGCGGGCGCTGGAGATCGCGTTGAAGGATAAGGGCGTTGCGCCGGAGCGGTTTCGGGCGCTGAGGGCGGGCGAGGTTTTCGACGTGCCAACGGTTTAGCGGCGACCTCCCCTCAAGAGGAGGGTGAAGGCACCACTGGTAATTTCCGCACAATTCCGCCATATACACGCCAACAAACGCTGGAAATGGACGTCATGAGCACAACGGTCGAATTCGCAAGGATGAACGGGCTTGGCAACAAGATCCTGGTCGTCGACATGCGCGGCCGCAAGGACAGAGTGGCGCCGCAGGCCGCGATCGCGCTGAACGCTCACCCGGATACCCGGTTCGACCAGATCATGGCCATCCACGATCCGAAGGCCGATGGCACCGATGCTTTTATCGACATTCTCAATTCCGACGGTTCGAAGGCGCAGGCCTGCGGCAACGGCACGCGCTGCGTCGTCCAGGCGCTTTCGGCCGAGACCGGCAAGAAGATTTTCACCTTCCAGACCGTCGCCGGCATTCTGAATGCCGAAGAACATGCGGATGGAACGATCTCCGTCGACATGGGCACGCCGGTTTTCGAGTGGGACAGGATTCCGCTGTCGGAGGAATTCTATGACACTAGCCGCATCGAGTTGCAGATCGGCCCGATCGATGACCCGATCCTGCATTCGCCCTCCGTCATGTCGATGGGCAATCCGCATGCGGTCTTCTGGGTCGATCGCGACGTCATGTCGTTCGATCTCGAACGCTTCGGCCCTCTGCTCGAAAACCACCCGATGTTTCCCGAGCGCGCCAATATCACGCTGGCCCAAGTGACCTCGCCCGCGTCGCTGACGACCCGGACCTGGGAGCGCGGCGCCGGCCTGACGCTTGCCTGTGGTTCCGCCGCCTGCTCCGCCGCCGTTTCCGCTGCCCGCACGGGGCGCACGGGCCGCAACGTGACGATCAAGGTCGCCAGCGCGACCCCACCCGGCATCCTCACCATCGAATGGCGCGAGCGCGACGATCATGTCGTCATGACCGGCCCTGCCGAATGGGAATGGTCCGGCACCGTCGATCCGGCAACCGGCCTCTGGTCGCGCGAGGAAGAACCGCGGACGGAAAGCGCCGCGCTTTGAGCGGCGTCGACGTCATAACCTTCGGCTGTCGTCTCAATACTTATGAATCCGAAGTGATGCGGGCGGAAGCCGAGAAGGCGGGGCTGAACAACGCGGTCCTCGTCAACACCTGCGCCGTCACCGGCGAGGCCGTGCGCCAAGCCCGCCAGGCGATCCGCCGCGCCCGGCGCGAAAACCCCCATGCCCGCATCATCGTCACCGGCTGTGCCGCCCAGACAGAAAAGCAGACCTTTGCCGGGATGCCCGAGGTCGATGCCGTGCTCGGTAACGAAGAGAAGCTGAAAAGCGCCTCCTATCGGTCGCTGCCCGATTTCGGCGTCTCGGCGGAAGAAAAGCTCCGCGTCAACGACATCATGAGCGTGCGCGAAACCGTACCCCAGATGGTGAAGCTGATCGAGGGGCATGTCCGTGCCTTCATCCAGGTCCAGAACGGATGCGATCATCGCTGCACCTTCTGCATCATCCCCTATGGCCGCGGCAATTCCCGCTCCGTGCCGATGGGCGCCGTCGTCGATCAGGCGCGAAAGCTCACAGAAGGCAGCTACCGCGAGATCGTGCTGACCGGCGTCGACGCGACGAGCTATGGCAGCGACCTGCCGGGCACCCCGACGCTTGGCCTGTTGGCAAAGACGCTCCTGAAGCAGGTACCGGAAATTCTGCGCCTGCGCCTGTCTTCCATCGACAGCATCGAGGCGGATAGCCATCTCATGGACCTGATCGCCGACGAACCGCGCTTCATGCCGCATCTGCACCTGTCGCTGCAACATGGCGACGACATGATCCTGAAACGGATGAAACGCCGGCATTCTCGTATGGATGCCCTGACTTTCATCGAAGACGTGCGCCGCCTGCGGCCGGAGGTGAGCTTCGGCGCCGACATGATCGCCGGCTTCCCGACCGAGACCGAAGAGATGTTTACGAATGCCGTAAGGCTCGCCGAAGAGGCGGGAATCGCCCATTTGCACGTCTTTCCCTACTCGCCGCGCGAGGGAACGCCCGCCGCCCGCATGCCGCAAGTCGACCGTGCGTTGGTGAAAGAACGCGCCGCCCGGCTGCGCGCCACTGGACTTCGGCTGCACCAGGCCCATCTTGACAGCATGGTCGGAACGCAGCAAAGCCTGCTCGTCGAGAACAACGGCTTGGCGCATACGGAAAATTTCACCACTGTCGCCGTCCCCGGGCTTAAGCCACGCGCTATCGTGCCGGTGAAAATCACCGGCCACAACGGCAAGCATCTCCTGTATGCCGCCCAAAAGTGTGAAGCGGTATTGGGCTGATGACGTGCATAGACAAGGACCTGAAGTGCTGCGCGCTTCAATCATGCAATTGATGGCCGCCGACGCGGCTTGAGTTTACGGAATTCAAATGGCGCTCAGCTTTCTGAAAAAGGTCTTCACCTTCGGCAAAGACAAGCCGGCCGAAGCCGAGCTCGCCGCTGCGCCTGTGGCTGACGCGGTCCTGGAACAGGCGGAATCGGCGTTTACGCCGGAAGAAACCCGGGCGATCGAAGCCGAACTCAAGCCGCATTCCCGCACCGAGGACCTGCCCGTCGCCACCGACCCGGTGCTGCCGGAAGAGATGGACACGGCTGGCGGACCGTCAGCGGATACCCCCGATGCGCCGGAGTTCGACGCCGGGGCCACCGCTTCCTCCGAAAACGAGGACGATCCGTATGCCATTCTGCCGGCCGCCAGTGAGATCGGCGATCTCGGCCTGATCCCTCTGTCGCTGTTGGAGGCGGAAGCCGAGGCGTCCGAGATTGCGGAAAGCGCGATACCCTCCTCTGTCCCGGAGCTTGGGCTTGCCGAAGACGAGACCGGGGGGAGACATCTCCCCCACAAGGGGGGAGATCACGCGGAGCAAGAGGCGATTTCCGCTAACACCGAAGTTTCGGTAGTGCCGGAGAGCACCGCGAGCCTAGTCTCCCCCCCTGCGGGGGAGATGTCCGTGCAACCGACAGAGGGAGGTGACGAACTCTCCGCAAACGCAGAGCCTGAGACCGCCGCCGAAATCGCCCTCCCCAAGGGCTTCGCCACCGGCCGCGCCGCGGAGCCTGCCCCGGAGGCCCCGAAGCAGAAACTCACCTGGTTCCAGCGCCTGCGCCAGGGCCTCGCCCGTACCTCCTCGCAGCTCACCGGCCAGATCACCGCGCTTTTCACCAAGCGCAAGCTGGACGACGAGACGCTGCAGGATCTCGAAGACCTCCTGATCCAGGCCGATCTCGGCGTCGAAACGGCGCTGCGCGTCACCGACACTCTGGCCTCGGAACGCTACGGCAAGGACGTGACCGGCGAGGATGTCACCCGCATCATGGCGGCCGAGATCACCAAGGTTCTCGCCCCCGTCGCGAAGCCGCTGCAGCTCGATCTGTCCCACAAGCCGCACGTCATCCTCGTCGTCGGCGTCAACGGCACCGGCAAGACGACCACCATCGGCAAGCTTGCCGCCAAGCTTTCGGGCGCCGGCCTCAAGGTGATGCTCGCCGCCGGCGACACGTTCCGCGCCGCTGCCATCGAACAGCTGAAGATCTGGGCCGAGCGCACCAAATCCGACATCGTCTCCTCGAAGCTCGGCGCAGACGCCGCAGGCCTTGCCTATGAGGCTTTCGAGCAGGCGAGGCTGAAGAAGAGCGACGTGCTGATCATCGACACCGCCGGCCGGCTGCAGAACCGTACCGAACTGATGGCGGAGTTGGAAAAAATCGTCCGCGTGCTCGGCAAGCTCGATCCCGACGCACCGCACACGGTGCTGCAGACACTCGATGCCACGACCGGGCAGAACGCGCTCAATCAGGTCGAGATCTTCCGCAACGTGGCCGGCGTCAACGGCTTGATCATGACCAAGCTCGACGGCACCGCGCGTGGCGGCATCCTTGTCGCCATTTCCGCCAAGCATAAACTCCCCGTCTATTTCATCGGCGTCGGCGAAGGCGTCGACGATCTCGAACCCTTCGAGGCGAAGGATTTTGCCGAGGCGATTGCCGGAATTGCCCATTGACCGGATATAGTTTTGCCTTTTTGCTGATGTTATAGGGGCGAATGAACAGCTTGGAAGCGGCTTTCTATTTTCTCCGTCATCCTCGCCCTCGTGGCGGGGATCCAGCAGCGTCGCGTCCGCGCCGCTAAAGACTCCTTGACGCGGCAGACGCCGCGTCGCTGGATTCCTGTGACGAGCACAGGAATGACGGAAATTGAGAGTTCGCCGACCACAACCGAAATACCCGCGTGAAAAACATCCACACGCCGGAAACTTGTAATATTATCGCTCCATCGAGCAGATACGTAGGAACGACATCATGTCATCGATCGAGGCCGACAAGCCGCGCAAGGAAATCAGCCCGCTCCTGAAAATGGTGCTGGAGCTCGGCCCCCTGGTGGTCTTCTTCTTCGCCAATTCGCGCGGCGAGTGGCTTGCCCGGGAGTTTCCGGCACTGACGGAGCTCGGCGGTCCGATCTTCATTGCCACCGGCCTGTTCATGGCCGCGACTGCCATCGCGCTCACCGCCTCCTGGCTGCTCACCCGCACCCTGCCGCTGATGCCGCTGATTTCGGGTGTCGTCGTCTTCGTCATGGGCGCGTTTACGCTCTGGCTGCAGAACGACACGTTCATCAAGATCAAGCCGACCATCATCAACACCCTGTTCGGTGTTATCCTGCTCGGCGGCCTGCTGTTCGGAAAGTCTCTGCTCGGCTATGTCTTCCACACCGCCTTCAAGCTCGATGAGGAAGGCTGGCGTAAACTCACTATCCGCTGGGGCATCTTTTTCGTGTTCCTCGCGGTGCTGAACGAAATCGTCTGGCGCAATTTCTCGACTGATTTCTGGGTTGCGTTCAAGGTCTGGGGCACGATGCCGATAACCGTTCTCTTCACCCTGTCGCAAATGCCTGTAATCATGAAGCATTCGCTGGAACAGGAAGCGCCCAAGTGACAATGCTCGTTCCAGCCGAGAGCCGTTCGCCCCGCGCCGCAACCCTCTGGCTTCTCGCCTGTGCCGCCGTTCTCGTTTTGCAGATCGTCATCGAATACTGGGCCGGAAGGACGCCGATCTGCACCTGCGGCTATATCAAGCTGTTCGAGCCGGTTGCCAACGGCCCGGGCAATTCGCAGCACCTGGCCGACTGGTACACGCCGTCGCATATCATCCACGGCTTCCTGTTTTACGGTCTTGCCCATCTCACCCTGCGCCGCAAACCGCTGGCGGCAAAGCTGCTGCTCGCGCTCGTCATCGAATCCGGTTGGGAAATCCTCGAAAATTCGCCTGTTATCATCGACCGTTACCGCACGGCGACCATCTCGCTCGACTATTACGGCGACAGCATCCTGAATTCGGCGATGGATACGATCTTCATGGCGCTCGGCTTCCTTTTCGCCTGGCGCGCGCCGGTAGCCGTCACTGTTGCCATCGCCCTCTTCTTCGAGATTTTCACTGGCTGGCTGATCCGTGATAACCTGACCTTGAACGTGCTGATGCTGGTTTATCCGCTGGAAGCGGTGAAGGCGTGGCAAAGCGCTCTTTGACATTGTCCGAAAAGCGCAGCTGATTTTCAAAGTGTCGATTGATGGAAGCGGGATATTTCCCTCCCTGCCGCTCCAAGGCAATCGAATATGGATTGCGAGAGCGTGCAACGATCTCCCTCTTCTCCCCAGCGGGGAGAAGTGCCGAGCGACCGCGAGGCGATGAGGGGGCTTCG
>UCML01000019.1:0-93156 GCA_900473675.1 Hyphomicrobiales bacterium
ATTCCGCCAACTACACCATCGATACCGTGCGCCCGACCGCGACCGTCGTGGTTGCGGACAACGCGCTGAAGATAGGCGAAACCTCGCTGGTCACCTTCACCTTCAGCGAGGCCGTCTCTGGCTTCAGCAATGCCGACCTGACGATTGCCAACGGCACGCTGAGCGCTGTGAGCTCGTCCGACGGCGGCATCACCTGGACGGCGACGCTGACGCCTACCGGCAGTATCACGGACACGACCAACGTCATTAAGCTCAACAATACGGGCGTGGCGGACACTGCCGGCAATGCCGGAACCGGCACCACCAATTCCAACAACTACTCCATCGATACCCAGCGCCCGACTGCGACCGTCGTGGTTGCGGACAACGCGCTGAAGATAGGCGAAACCTCGCTGGTCACCTTCATTTTCAGCGAGGCTGTCAGTGGCTTCAGCAATGCCGACCTGACCATTGCCAACGGCACGCTGAGCGCTGTAAGTTCGTCCGACGGCGGCATCACCTGGACTGCGATGCTGACGCCGACCAGCAACATCACTGATGCGACCAACCTCATTAAGCTCACCAATACGGGCGTGGCGGACACTGCCGGAAATGCCGGAAGCGGCACCACCAATTCCAACAGCTATGCGATCGACAGCGTTGCCCCCGGCGTTGCGTCAATCCTTCGCCTCGGCAGCGAGACGACCAATGCCAGCAGCGTACAATATACGGTAGCGTTTACGGAAAATGTTTCAGGCGTCGATGCTTCCGACTTCTCTCTGGCGACGACCGGCACGGCGGGCGGGATGATCGCCAGTGTTACGCAGGTCGATGGCAACACCTATACCGTTACCGTCAACGGCATCTCCGGTGATGGCACCTTGCGGCTCGACCTCGACAATAGCGGTACCGGCATTGCCGACACAGCTGGCAACCCCATTGCTACAGGATTCACCACTGGACAGGTCTATCACATCGACCGTGTCGCGCCCGTCGTCACATCCGTCGATGTCCCCGCGAATGCGACCTATGCCGGCGGCGACAATCTCGAATTCACCATCAACCTCAACGGCGCCGTGGTCGTGGACACGACCGGAGGCACTCCGAGGATTGCCGTGACCCTCGATACTGGTGGCACAGTCTACGCGGTTTATGAAAGCGGCAGCGGTTCGTCATCGCTGATTTTCCGTATGCCCGTCACCGCGAGCCAGACGGATATGAGCGGTATCGTTCTTAGAACCAGCATCGTTCTCAACGGTAGCACGATCCGCGACGCTGTCGGCAACGCTTTGGTGCTCGATCTGAACGGTGTACCGTCAACCACCGCGATCCTGATCGGCAACGACGCTCCGACGCTGACCGGAGACCTCAAGGCGACGGTTGCCGAAGGCGGTGCCTACAAGCTGACCGCCGCCGATCTCGGCTTCAGCGACCCCGACGACAGCGCCGCCGGTGTCAGGTTCATCATATCGAGCCTTTCAAACGGCACGTTGCTGGTGAACGGCAAGGCGGCAGCCGGCTTTACGGCTGCCGACATCGCGGCAGGCCGCGTCACCTTCCGCCATGACGGTTCAGAGACGGTCGAAGCTTCCTTTAGGGTTGCCGTAGAGGATGGCAACGAGGACGGCTCGATACCGGTCAAGTCGACCTTCAATTTCACCGTCAATCCCGTAAACGACGCTCCGAAACTGACCGGCGATCTCAAGGCAACGGTAGCCGAAGGCGGTACCTACAAGCTGACCGCTGCCGACCTCGGTTTCAGCGACCACGACGACAGCGCCGCCGGTGTCAGGTTCATCGTATCGAGCCTTTCGAACGGCACTGTATTGGTGAGCGGCAAGGCGGTGACCGGCTTTACGGCGGCCGACATCGCGGCGGGCCGCGTCACCTTCCGCCATGACGGTTCAGAGACGGTCGAAGCTTCCTTCAGGGTTGCTGTCGAGGATGGCAACGAGGATGGCTCGATACCGGTCAAGTCGGACTTCAGCATCACCGTCAAATCCGTCAACGACGCTCCGAAACTGACCGGCGATCTCAAGGCGACGGTTGCCGAAGGCGGTGGCTACAAGCTGACCGCCGCCGATCTCGGCTTCAGCGACCCCGACGACAGCGCCGCCGGTGTCAGGTTCATCGTTTCGGGCCTTTCGAACGGCACTGTGTTGGTGAGCGGCAAGGCGGCAACCGGCTTTACGGCGGCCGACATCGCGACGGGCCGCGTCACCTTCCGCCATGACGGCTCGGAGACGGTCGAAGCCTCCTTCAGGGTTGCCGTCGAGGACGGCAACGAGGATGGCTCGATACCGGTCAAGTCGGACTTCACCGTCACCGTCAATCCCATCAACGATACGCCCTCCCTCAAGGTGACGCAGACGCTTTCCTCAATTGCCGAGGACGCATCGACAGCTTCGGCTCGCAAGGTGGCGGATCTCATGGTTCTCGATGCCGATGGTGGCAGCAACAAGCTGTCGCTTGCCGGATCGGACGCCGCGCTGTTTGAGATTCGCGGCAATGAGCTTTGGCTGAAGGCGGGCGCGGCGCTCGATTTCGAGACCAATCCCTCCCTGAATATCGTCGTGCGCCTGGATGATCCGACGATCGGAAGCAGCTTCGAAGCGTCCAAATCGCTTCAGATCACGATCAAGGACGCGCTTGAACAAGTGTCCGGAACATCCGGCAATGACACGCTTGTGGGTGGGAAAACCGACGACTATCTCGACGGCCTGGGCGGCAACGATATCATCAAAGGGGGCGATGGCAACGACACGCTTCTCGGCGGTGCCGGCGTCGATACGCTGACGGGCGGCGCAGGGGCCGATATCTTTGTTTTCCGCTCCATTGGCGACTCCGCCAAGGGGATTTCAGGATATGTGAACAACGTTACTCTCGGCGCGCAATCCGGCGAGGGTAAGCGCGACATCCTCACGGATTTTATCAGCGGCCTCGACAAGATCGACCTTTCCCTGATCGATGCGAGCACAAAAATAACATCCGACCAGGCCTTTGTGTGGCTCGGTAATGCCAATTTCAGCGGCAGGGCAGGCGAGTTGATCTTCCGCCATTTCAACGAAGCAGGGACAGCGACCGACAAAACTATCGTCTACGGCGATGTCGATGCCGACGGGCAGGCGGATTTCCAGATCGAAATCACCGGACTCCCCGCACTGCGGGCCGGTGATTTCATCCTTTAGGGCACAGTGACGAAGGGTCGGTCGTGACGGCGGTACGCCTTCCTGAAAAAGCACTTGGCCGACAGGTCCCGATGTTTGCGGAACCTGAACTCGATGGTGTCACCGACGGTGTCGATGGCGCGATAGAGATACATCCATTTGCCCCGAATCTTGATGTAAGTTTCGTCGGCATGCCACTTCCCAGTAACGGCATGCTTGCGTTGGTTAAAGCGCACTATCAGCAAGGGCGAGAAATGCACGACCGAGCGATGGATCGCCGAGCGGTCGACAAGGAAGTCCGGTGACGTCTTTCTCGCCTGCAATGCACGCCGCGGGCGGTGGCTGTAGCGAGACGAAGACGGGTCGACCTGCTGGAGTCGAACCACGGAAACGGGTCGGAAAGAGCCATTGTGGCGTCTTTGAGGACCTAAATCCCTGTATAGATGCGATAGGTTCGTTTGATGTTGGTGCCCCAACCTTCACGCTCCAACAGGATATGCACCCGCCGGTGGCCATAGCGAACACGGGTCTCGCAGAGCTCATGGGTACGTCGTTCCAGACCGGCCTGATCGGGATGGCGAGAGGTGTAATGGTAGGTCGACCGGTCAAAGTCGAGCGCCCCACAGGCACGCCGGATAGAGATCATTCAATCCCGGCCATACCCTCACCACCTTCCGCGCCCGAGCTGGCCTCAAAGCGTTCGGCGAATGAAATCCTGCAACATCTCCCGGTCCAAGGTCAGATTCGCGATGGTCTTCTTCGATCGCGTATTCTCGTCCTCGAGTTGCCTCAGCCTCTTCATTTCTGGCGGCAACAGGCCGGATTCGGATCAGTCGACCTCTTGCCGGCCGCTTTCGCTATGGAGAATGCAACCCACACCGGCGCGGGTCATTTTAAAGCGGCGGTACGAACTTTCGTAGGGGACTGTCCGAATGTCTGCGAAAAGGCTCGCGAGAAGTGCGATGCATTCTCGAAGCCGACTTCAAGAGCAATTTCAATCAAAGACGCTTTGGTTTTGACGAGCAGTTGCTTTGCTCGTTCCATCCGCACCCGTCGATATACGAGAGCGGGAGAGCTTTTCGTTTCGCCCATGAAGAGACGCTCAAGTTGCCTTCTGGAGAGGCCAACCGATGCCGCGAGCTCGTGGATTGGTAACCTGCCCTCGATATGCTGCTCCATCATGATCAGCACGGCCCTTATCCTGGGGTCTTTGCACTCGAGGGAAAGGGGCTTGCGCGTTTGGATGGCAAGGGCCGTCCGCGCCTTCTCGATGTGGAGAACCTCAAGGGCATTTCGCTCGGCTTCCTTGCTGATGTGACGCCGCACAATCGAAGCTGCCATGTCCGCCGCGCTGCTTCCTCCCGCGCACGAACCTCTGGTCCTGTCGAGATTGAATATTCGGTCAGACCGAACCTGATGGTCAGGGAAACGCTCGCGAAACGCATTGTAGTGAAGCCAGCTTACACATGTACGATGTCCCCTCATCAGGCCGATTTCGGCAAGTATGAATGAACCGGTGCACACGCCGATCAGCCGAACGTTTTGTGTCGCCGCCTTCTTCAGGAAGGTTACTGTTTCCTGGTCGACGGACGATTCACTGTTGAGGAGACCGCCAACCACTACGATATAATGGAACTGGCTGGGGTCTACGAAGTCCGACGTCGGTGCGACCTGGACCCCGCAACTGGATGTTATGAGATGCCGCGTGCTGCCGAGAACCTCCCAATCGGCGAGAACCCGGCCCGATCTGTCGAATTCGTCGCTGGCAAGTCGGAGCGTGTCCACAAACAGCGCGAACGCTGAAAGCGTGAAGGACCGCGCGAGAACGAAGCCTATCTTCAGTCGCTCAACGGAGTCTTTTGAATCCGAGAGTTTCATTTCAACTCCATCGCATGTTTCGACCTATCTGATCTGGAACCCATGCGCCAATGGATCGCGGTCGTCCACGAATATCGTGTTATGGCCGATGATCCGCGCCCACCCGGCGACACTCGGCTTTATGCCTCTGAATGGACCAACGTCGATCTCCTCTTCGATGCGCCCTTCGAACACCGTCCCGATCAGGCTTTCCTGACGGAAGGATGCGCCGAGCTTCAATCGGCCCTTGCCGTGAAGCTGGGCCATCCGCGCCGACGTCCCTGTTCCACCCGGCGATCGATCTATCGCCTTGTCGCCGTAGAAGACCGCCCCGCGGCCGTCAGCGTTGTTGTTGGCCGGCTTATCACACCAAAGAGCGTGGTGGACGCCGCGTATCCTGCTATCGTCCGGATGCTCGGGGTCGCAGACAGCTGCAAGGGCGTCGCGCAGCCTGACGCTGAGGTCTACGATTTCGCCTGCCGACATGCCGTCCAGTCCGGCCCAGGCCTCCTGCGGTTCGACCACCGCATAATAGTTTCCGCCATAGGCGATGTCGACGACCAGTTGCCCGACGCCCGGAACGTCCACCGCCACATCTGCGGCATGGAGGTAGCTGGGCACATTGAACATGCGTACCGACTCCACGAACTCGCCGGGCTTTTCGTATTCGATGTCTACTCTCCCAGCCGGGGTCTCGATTGATAGTCTCCCCGCGACTTTCGGTGTGACGAGACCTTCTTCGATCGCAGCGGTTACAAGACCGATGGTACCAGCGCCACACATTGGCAGGCATCCGCTGACTTCAATGAAGATGACGGCGAAGTCGCAGTCCTCGCGATAGGCCGGATAGATGATCGCGCCCGACATGACGTCGTGGCCGCGCGGTTCGAACATCAATGCCTGGCGCACCCAGTCATGATCACGGACGAACAGCTCGCGGCGCTCGGCGATGGGGAGGTGCGGCAAGAGGGGACCGCCGCCCGCGACGAGGCGGACCGGATTACCGCACGTATGGGAATCGATGCAGAAGAAGCTGCGCCGCATGGTGGTTCCTTTCGAGTCTTCTCAGCGACCAGGCGCCGCTGCCTGACGCCCTTGAAGCGCGCCGCGCGACAGCCTGTCGAGGAGTATTGCGACCGCCACGATGGCGAGCCCGGCGCGCAAGCCCAGGCCCATTTCCATTCGTGTCAGCCCGCGTGTGACCTCGGCACCCAGTCCACCGGCTCCGACGAGACCCGCGAGAACGACGATGGCCAACGAGAGGAGAATGCATTGGTTCAGTCCCACGAGCAGTGTCGGAGTGGCCGCCGGAATTTCGATCTTGAAGAGGATCGAGCGCGGCGAAGCGCCTGTCGCTTGTCCGAGTTCCAAAAGGTCCTTTGGGACCTGGTTGAATGCCAGGGTTGTCAGACGGAGCATCGGCGGTATGCCATAGACGATCGTGGCGATAATCGCCGGGACCCTTCCGAGGCTAAAGATCATCACGGCCGGGATGAGATAAACCCACGGGGGAACCGTCTGCATGATGTCCAGCATGGGACGGATCGCCGCCTCGAACTTCCGATACCGGGATGCCAAGATGCCGAGGGGAAATGCGATCAGCACCGAAATGAATACTGATACGGTCACCAGCGCAAGCGTCTGCATCGATGCTTCCCAAAGTCCCGCCAGGAAGCAGAATGCCAGCGCTATGCCACTGGTGACCGCGACGCGGATATTCACGAAGATTGCAGCGAAGGCGACGATGACAATGATGACTGCGTAATAGGGCAGATAAAGCAGCGCAGATTCAATGCCTCCCAACACCGCTTCGATCACCCTTGTCACGATGTCGAAGAAGGGGTGGAAATTGGCGTTCAGCCAGTCGACGACCGGGGCGAGGTATGCGCCCGGAGAAAACCGAATGGATTCCAGGTTCATCATTTGCCTCCATTGGTGCGGCGTGCTGCACTTTGCGTCAGTCGATCGATCACCATGGTGAGGATCACAATCGCGATGGCAGCGTTGATCGAGGTCGCGATGTCGAGTGTTCTGACCGCACTGTAGATCGTTTCGCCCAGGCCGCCGGAACCGACGATGCCGGCAATCACCACCATGCCGAAGGCCATCATCAGGCTCTGGTTGATCCCGGCCATCACACTGGGGATCGCGAAGGGCAACCTTATCTTGGCAAACATCTGCCATGGCGTCAGGCCACTCGCCTGGCCCAGTTCGAGGAACTCATGCGGGGTCCTGCGAATACCGAGAGACGTCAGCCGGATCGCCGGAGGCATGGCGACGATGACCGTCGCCAACAGGGCTGTGGCAGGTCCGTATCCCATCAGCGCGATTGCCGGCAGAAGGTAAATGTACGGCGGCAGTGTCTGGATGAGATCAAGCACCGGTTCGACAATTTTGTCGAACGTCTTGACGAACCCGGCCACGACGCCGAGCGGGATGCCGATGACAAGCGCCAGGACAGTAGCCGTGATGACCAAGGCCAGCGTGCTCATGGTCTCCGCCCACAGCCCCATTACCGCGCAGCCGATCACAGCCAATCCGATCAGCAATCCAGCCGTGATGTTGATCAGGCGCCATCCCAGTGCCGCAGCGATGATCGCGACCACATAAAACGGCGGGAGCTGCACTAGCCAGAGGACCCCCTCGTAGGTGCCTTCGAGCACCGCCCTGATGCTGTCGAACAGCCATGAGGCATTGTCACTGATCCAGATGAGTGCATCGTCGATCTTTTCATCGAAGCTGTCCGTTATGACTGACGTGTCCATGACATTCCCCGATCTATGCCGCTGCTGGCACGTTGCCTGGATTTCCGGCGACACCGCAGAGCAGGCCGCGCGTGGTAACGACACCGACGACCTTGCCGTCTTCGACGACGGCAACCGCATCCCGGTCGGACTGCATGGTCAAGTCGATGAGGTCACCGATGTCGGCCTCAGGTGTGGTGCGTAGCAACGAACCCACGTCGACATCGGGTTGACCGCTCGCGTATTCGGCGACAGTCATCATGACGGAGTGCGCCTTGACGAGGTGGATTCGGGAGATGCCCGCCACGAATTCAGCGACGTAGTCGTCTGCCGGCTTCGTCACGATCTCCTCCGCATTCCCCACCTGAACGATGACACCGTCCTTCATGATGGCGATGCGGTCACCGATCCGGATGGCTTCCTCGAGGTCATGGGTGATAAACACGGCAGATTTCCCAAGCGACTTGGTGAGCTGTCGGAATTCGTCCTGGAGTTGACGGCGGATCAAGGGGTCGAGCGCGCTGAACGGCTCGTCCATCAGGATGATCTCCGGATCGGCGGCGATGGCGCGTGCCAGACCGACGCGCTGCTGCATGCCGCCCGACAGTTCCGCCGGATATCGTCCGGTCCAGTCGGAGAGACCGACCTTATCCAGCGCCGCACGGGCGGTCTTGTATCGCTCGTCTTTCGGAACGCCCCGGACTTCAAGACCGAAGGCGGCGTTTTCCAGCACGGTACGATGCGGCAGAAGCGCGACACTCTGGAACACCATCCCAATGTTGCGCGCACGGATGTCTCGCAGCTGGGCGGCGTTCAAGGACGAGATATCCCTGCCTTTGACGAGAATCTTGCCAAGGCTCGGTTCGATCAACCTGTTGAGAAGGCGAATGAGGGTCGACTTGCCGCTGCCGGACAGTCCCATGATGCAGAAAATCTCGCCGCGGCGGACCTGCAGGCTGGCGTCGGACACGCCCACCACGCAGTCAAAGTCCGTCAGCACCTGTTTCTTCGATAGGCCTTTTGCCTTCACCGCGTCGACGGCCGCGTTCGCGCGGGCTCCGAAAATTTTCCAGACGGACTGGCAGTCGATCAAAACATCGTTGGCATTGTTCATCTCAGTGTTCATAGCGTTCCCCGCGAACCAGTTTGATACCGGCGTTCTTTTCGTGGAAATTCGGACCGGGCCACCGAATTCTTCAGCGGCCCGGTCGTCAGGCGTTACTCCGCCGCGATGTTTTCCCAACGCTTCAGAAGATCGGCGTGGCTGTCGGTCCAGTCCTTGACCGCCTCGTCCATCGTCTTGCCGTCGTTGACCGCGCTGTTGATGGCGGTGATGTCGGCAAGCGGGACGTACACGCTGGCAATGACCTCACGGGCGTGAGGATTTTCGGCCGAGAAGCCCTTCTGTCCAACCCAGTAGTAGCTCTGCGGCGGAGGGAAAACGCCCTTCGGGTCAGCCAGGAACTTCACGTCGTATTTCTGCATCATCCAGGACGGCTCCCAGATCGTCACGGCAATCCATTCCTTGCGGTCCGTTGCAGACTTGAGTGCGGCGGTCATCGCCGCGGTGCTGCCTTCGACGAGCTGGAGCTTGAGGTCATATTCTTTGACGGAATTGCTTGTGTCGCGCATCAGGCCCGAGCCCGGCTCGATGCCGACGATCTTGCCGCCGAACTTGTCGGCGTTGTCGTTCAACTGGTCCATCGAGTCGATGGTCACGTATTTGGGTACTGCGACGCCCTGGAACAGGCCATGCGAAACCGGCGAGATTTTCTCGAGGCGCTTCTTGTTTTTGTCCCAGTAATCTTGCGCGACGTAATCCGTCTGCGAGGCGAGGATCTGGATATCACCCTTGCTGAGGGCAGCGTATGCAATGCCCCATTCGGAGAACGGCACCACCTTCACGGTATAGCCGGAATCTTCGAGCACCTTCTTGGTGATGCCAGTGATTGGCGTGAGGTCCTCCCACGACATCGTGCCGATGGTGATGGACTTCTCTTCCGCATGCGCAGACATCATGGTCATTCCGACCATTGCCGCAGCACATAGTGCTTTCCACAGAGTTTTCATTTTTTCGCTCCTAGTTTTCGTTCCCATTATCGTTGAAGCCCAGCGCTTGGCTCAGTCTTCACATTGCGCGGCGAAGGTTCATCCCTCGCGGCCTGCGCGCAATTCCTGCAAACGGATCACCGCGTTGACGCCAAGCCACGCAAAGGGCTCCGGCGGAAGCCTGGCCGGCTTCGGCTGATCCATGAACCTTTCGAGCTGTTCAGAATGAGTTCCAGTGGCGAGATCGGCGGCCATCACGCCAGCCAATGTGCTCTTCACTGTCCCCAGCCCATTCTCGCAGCAGGCCGAGTAAAGGCCTTCTTCGATTTCGCCGAAGGCCGGCACGTGGTTCCGGCTGAGACACAGACGCCCGGCCCAGCTGAACTCAAACGGCACGTTGGCGAGATGCGGGAACCGCGCGTCGAGGGAATGCCGTTGTTCTCGGGCGATCGCCGCGAGACGCTTGTCGCTCACCTGGACGGTTGTGTCGTAGGTGAACCGCGTCCGGATGACGATCCGCGAACCCCGGTCTGTCGCGATCTTCCGCACCGTTGCGCCCATGGGATCGGCCGGGAGCAGCGCCCATGTCTCGCGTCCGGCCGCCTTCTCGAAGGGCGCGGTCATGGACGCATAGGTGAAGATATGCATCAGGCGGCCACGGAAATGCCCAAAGTCCTCAATGTGGCCGTTGACGCCAACAATCACCTTCGGAGCGGTGACGCTGCCGCGACGGGATGTGGCAGTCCACTTGCCGTCTTCGCGTCCAAGCTTCAGAACAGGCGAGTTCTCGAAGATACGGATTTTCCGGCTCAGTCCCGCAGCAAGGCCGCGGATGTAGTCCGCCGGCTGGATCATCACGGCGCCCGGCGTGTAAAGCCCGCCGAGGTAGTAGCTCGACCCGGTGATATCCTGCATTTCCCGGGCATCGAGAAATTGGTGCTTTTCGCCAATTGTCTTGAGCGACTGACCGTAGTTAGCGTTGAGCTTCATGCCGCGCGCGGTGGCTGCTGCATTGATCTTGCCCGAAGGATCGAAGGTTCGCTTCGACATGCCGTACTCGGCGGCGGCGGCAGCTGCGAACGCGATCGCGAACCGATTTTGTACGATCTCGAGGGTGGTCGCGGATTCGCTTGCCACCGAATACTCGCCCGACGAAAGGTTATGCGGGACGTCGATCATGTAGCCGGAATTCCGACCCGAGGTCCCCTTCGCAACTTCACCCGCCTCCAGCACGACGATTTTGTCGCCGGGCCGCAATTGGGCGAGACGGCGGGCAGCGGAGAGGCCTGCAAAGCCCGCACCGATGATCAGCCAGTCGGCAGACACGTCGCCGTCAAGTGACAGGGCGGGGACGCTCCGATTGCTGATCGCCTCCCAGCCCGAGGTCCCGGATAATGCCGGGAGCCGCTTGACGACATGCTCGTTCATCGAACCGTCCCGTCCACGGAGCGTTCAGGCACATCAATCCAGATCGTCTTCAGCTCGGTGTACTGGTCGTGCGCGAAGATCGATTTGTCGCGGCCACCGAAGCCAGATTCCTTGTATCCTCCGAACGGTGTGGTCGCATCGCCTTCGCCGAAGCAGTTGACGGTGACGACGCCGGCCCGTATCTCGCGGGACAGTTTGATCGCTTTGCGAAGACTTCCGGTGTAGACCGACGCAGTCAGGCCGTAGGGGGTATCGTTGGCCAGGGTCACTGCCTCGGCCAAGGAATTGAAGGTGGTCACCGAAAGGATCGGACCGAAAATCTCCTCCTGAAACAGACGGCTGGAAGGCGTGACACCGTCGACGACGGTGGGCTCGACGTAAACACCCTTCTGCGTCTCTCCGCCATGGGCGACCGAGAGCTTCTCCTTTTTCACTTCGTCGAGATACGATGTGACCTTATCGAAATGCGCCTTGCTGACGAGCGCGCCGATCCGGTTTTCGGGATCGAGAGGATCGCCTGTCTTCCAGTCCCGCATGTATGCCCCGATGCGCTCAAGCAGTTCGTCCTTGATGCTGGAGTGGACGATAAGGCGGGACGTCGCCGAGCAGTTCTCGCCCATGTTCCAGAATGCGCCGGTCACGACCTGTTCGGCGACCAGGTCCAGGTCTTCGGCATCTTCAAGGACGACCGCGGGATTCTTGCCGCCGCATTCGAGGACGACACGTTTCAGGTTCGAATCCGCCGCATAGCGCAGGAAGCGACGGCCGGTGGGCGTCGACCCTGTGAAGGTCACCATATCGACATCCATGTGCAAGCCGATCGGTTCGCCGACGTCCTTGCCGCTTCCGGTGAGGACGTTGAAGACGCCCGCGGGAATGCCGGCTTCATGAGCGAGTTCCGCGACACGCAATGTGGTCAGGGTCGTTTCCTGGGCGGGCTTCACGACGATCGAGCAACCGGATGCCAGTGCCGGGCCGATCTTCCAGGCCAGCATCAGCAGCGGGAAGTTCCAGGGAAGAACGGCACCAACCACTCCGATTGGCTCGCGTACGACCATGGTCAACGCCATGGAGCCGACCGGGGCCGTGTTGTCGTAGAGCTTGTCGATGAGTTCGGCGTGCCAACGGATGGTATGGATTGTATCCGGAACGTCTACCGTTTGGCATTCGCGAACAGGCTTCCCGCTGTCGAGGCTCTCCATGACGGCAAGTTCGTGCCGATTGTCTTCGAGCAGCTTGGCAAACTTGAGCAGGACGCCTTTCCGCTCGCCGGGGGACAGGAGATGCCAGCGACCATCATCGAAGGCTGCCTTGGCCTTGGCCACGGCGAAGTCGACGTCCGACGCATCACAAGCCGCAATCTCGGCGAGCAATTCACCCGTCGCCGGATTGGTCGTCGTGAATGTTTTCCCGGAATTGGCGGGACGAAAGGAGCCATCGATGAATGCGTTGGTCGGGAGTTCGATGGTCCTTGCGATTGCCGTGTATTCGGCCGCTGTCAAAGGTTCATGCATTGTTTGCTCCCGACGTGATCTGGGCGACCGTGCGCTTCAAGGTGGTAACGACAGTTTGGAGGCCTCGCTTTTCCTCTGAATTCAGAGGCTTAAGCGGCGCGCGGACAGAGCCGGTCTTCAGGCCGATCAATTCGCATCCATGCTTGATCGACTGGACGAACTTTCCGCATTCGAGGAAGTCCATCAGCGGTAGCATGGCCGACATGATCGCGCGGCCCTTGTCGAAATTCTTTTCGAGGACACATGCTTCGTAGAGCGCGACATGCTCGCGCGGCAGGAAGTTGGAGCCGGCACAGACCCAGCTTCTTGCGCCCCAGGCAAAGAATTCGAGAGCCTGGTCATCCCATCCGCAGGAGAGCCCAATGTGCGGAAACTTCCGGGCGAGCAGGTGGACGTTGCCCATTTCGCCGGAGCTTTCCTTGATTGCCACCACGTTCCTGGATTTGCTCACGCGGGCAAAATATTCCTCGCGCATGACCACGCCCATGCGAGCCGGATAGTTGTAGAGCATGATCGGCAGGTTGGCCGCGCGGTCGATCGTGAGCGCGTGAACGGCGTTCTCTTTTTCAGTCGGCAAGGCGTAAGGTGGCGACGATACCAGGATCGCGTCCGCGCCGATCGCCTTTGCCGCCTTGGCGTATTCGACGGAGTCTTCCGTCCGTGTCGCTCCCGTGCCGACGACGAGGGCGAGCCTCGTGCCGATCACGTCCCTGGCGAAAGCGGCCAGATCGAAGCGCTCCTGTGCGCTCTGGGCGTAATACTCACCGGTTGATCCGCCGATGATGATGCCGTGCACCCTGGCCTCGATAAGAGACTCCAGTACAGCGGCAAAAGCGTCGCGGTCTATCTGCCCATCCGGGCCAAATGGCGTTACCGCCGGCGTGTAGATACCTTCGAACTTCAAGACGATTTCTCCATCGATGGGGTGGGCGTTTCGACCAGCGCGTCCGCTTTCATCCCTTGGGGCGCGATGAACATCTCCATGTTTTCGCGCGACAATTCCCAGTGCTCGAACACCAGATCGACAACTGTGTCTTCGTCGTGCGAGCCAATGGCTAAGATGAAGCCGTCATGGTGTTCGACTGCGGTCTGGAGCCGCTTGTGCATGTCATCGTTGCGCGGACGGAAGAAGGTGTGGCCGATGCGCGCGTGGTCGATCAGCAGCCTGCCGAGGCTCGGCTGAAGGTAGGCGTTTCCGGACATTTCGCCGATGATCTCGTGAAACCTGTTGTTCTCGAGCACCATGGAAAGGGCATCGCCCGACACACTTGCGCTTCGGAACCGCTCCTGCGTGTCCTTGAGTTCCGAAAGCTGACGCGGCTTGAAGTTCTGGACCGCGAGCCTGCCGATAGCCGCGTAGATCATCGGGGCGACGAGGAAGAAGTGCCTTAGCGTCGAATGGTTCATCGGGATGACCCGAGCACCCCTGTTCGCCCGGATGTCGACGTAGCCTTCCCCCTCCAGGCGACGAAAGATTTCCCGGACCGGGGTACGCGACAGGCCGTATTTTTCGCTCAGGCTTGCCTCGTCCAAATCCTCGTCCGGATCGAGTTCCATGGTCAGAATTTGACGTTTGAGATCGTCATACAGATCACTTTTGCCGTTCTTCATCTGAAACCTCCGCAATTGAATTTCCGGCCTGCCCATAGGCCGCGCCTGGCCCGTTGGATGAGAAGTTTGCACGGGTTCCACGGAGAGTCAATAAAATTGTATTTTTTGCGTATACAATGATTGCACGGCAGAAATACAATTTTTTAAACGAACAGCACTTCTCGCGTTATGCGCCGAGGCTGCCGGACATGAAAATTGAATGGCTGACACGGCCGCTCGGCTTGCGACCTGCGTTGTAGTTCTGTGGCTAAGTGTTTGTTAGATGGAGCTCTTATCGAGGTTGGGTGGCCATGCGAACGACAATCATGGGCGCAGGACGGTGTCGTCTCACACGGGGCAAAACCATCGAAACGCACAGCGAAAAAAGCGGTATTGACCGTCGGCAGTACGTTGCTCGTTTTTGAGGACGGCTGTTATCGCTGAAGCGCCTGTGTCAACCAGCCGGCTGTAAAGTCGGCAGTCGCGAACCGTTTGGCGTCGACCGGCACTAGGATGTTATATCGGCCCTCTGCCTCAAACTCGGTATCTCCGACCTTGACGAGACTACCGTCTGCCAGGAACGTTTTGATGAGCGTATCCCACCCTAAAGCAACGCCCTGACCGGCCCTCGCGGCATAGATCGTTTCCGTATAGTGGCTGAAGCGGAGCGTCGATCGCAAATTGTCCGGCTTCCGCCCGAGGCGGGCAAACCAGTCTTCCCATCTGTACCAGCTTCTATTCGGAACATCGGTTTCGATCAGCTCGTAGTCCCCATTGGGGAAGTCCGGGATGCGATGAGAGGCGGCGTAGTTGGGAGAACAGACCGGGTAGATGCTATCACCGCACGATCCCAGCACTGTCGCATCGTTGAAAGGCGGCACTCCATATCTGATTGCGATGTCGATGCTGCCATGCCTCAGATCAAGTTTGCCATCTTGTGAAACAACCCGAATCTGAATTTCAGGATTGAGCTGACGGAACTCGGCGATCTTGGGAAGCAGCCAAAATGATGAAAACGCAATCGTGGCGCCAATCGTCACTACGTCGGTCACGCTTGCGCGCACAGCATCCACGCTATCCGCAATATTGGAGAAACTGTCAGCCAGCGTCGCGCCAAGAATAAGACAGGCCGGCGTCGGCTCAATCGAGCGATGTCCGCGGTTAAACAGGGGCCTACCGAAATCATCTTCGAGCAGGGCAATCATGCGGCTCACCGCAGCCTGCGTTACGCCCAGCTCATTCGCCGCCGCCGTAAAGCTGCGATGTCTGATGGCTGCCTCGAGGGCCACGAGCGCAGTGAGCGAGGGTAGTTTCTTGCGGAATTGCATGTCCCGAGACCTCCTGGCGCGTTTTTGCATGATATTTAGTTATGCCACACACAATAATTTATGCCGTTGAAAACAAGGCGTTTTGCCTCATCCTCTATGCCAGAAGCATAAGAGGATATCATGCTAAACAAATTTCCGTCTTCAATCTCCGCAATCCTCGATTCTCGCGCCGAGGGCCATTCGCTTCCCGCCGGTCTTTACACGCGCGACGATGTCTTTCAGGCCGATCTCGACGTCTTCTTCCGCAAGCACTGGATTTATGTCGGTCTCGAATGCGATGTGCCAGAACCCGGCGACGCCACTGTCATCGACATCGGCACGACAAGCCTGATCCTTTTGCGGGACGATGACGAACAGATTCGTGTGGTTCACAATGTCTGTCGGCATCGAGGCACCCGGCTTCTTGACGGCGGTCCGACTGTCATCTCGAAACTGGTTTGTCCCTATCATCAGTGGACCTATGAACTTTCCGGTCAACTCCTCCATGCGCCCCACATGGGCACGGACTTCGACAAATCCTGCCGTAATTTGAAGCCGGTGAATTTCAAGTCGATCGGCGGACTGATCTACGTTTGCCTCTCCAACACGCCGCCGGAAGATATCGCCAATCTCGAACGCGTGATGGAAGAGCGCCTCGCGCCCTACGACATCCGCAATGCCAGGATCGCGCATCAAACGGATGTTATCGAAGCTGGAAACTGGAAGCTGACGATGGAGAACAATCGCGAGTGTTATCATTGCACGGCAAATCATCCGGAGCTTTGTGTCTCGTTCATCGATCTCGACTTCGGCTTTGACCCCGCAACGCTGAGCGAGGAGGATCGCGCGGAAGCAGAGGAGCATCAGCGGCTATATGCCGAGCGCACAGCAGCCTGGGAAGCGGAGGGCTTTCCTTCCTCGCCTGTAGAGCAACTGTCTGGCCATCAGACAAACTTTCGAACGCAACGCTTGATCATCTCGGGGGCAGGGGAATCACAGACGCCGGACGCAACTGCCGCATCGGCAAAACTTCTCGGTACGATGACGCGAAAAGACCTCGGCGACACCCATCTCTGGGGCCATAACTGCTGGAACCATTTCATGGGCGACCACGCCGTCACCACCATGGTCATCCCGCTCTCTGCAAACCGCACGCTCGTTCGAACCAAGTGGCTCGTGCACAAGGATGCGGTCGAAGGCGTCGACTATGATCTGGACAAGCTCACCAATGTCTGGATTGCAACGACCGATCAGGACGCAGAGCTCGTCAGCCGCTCGCAGTTGGGCGTCGAAGACCCAGCCTATGACCCCGGTCCATACTCGCGCTTCACCGAGGGGCAATTGGACGAATTCGCAACGTGGTATGTCGAGCGGATGCGCGCCCATGGATACTAAGGTCACACATTCCGCCGGCTTGCCCATTGATCGGACATACTGGAACCCGGATGTCGATAACGCGCTTCTCTGCATCGATGTCCACCAGGAAACGCATGATGTGAAAACTTTCACCTTTGTCTCAAGGGATGGAAAGCACATCGCGTTTTCAGCCGGTCAGTATTTCGCCTTTGACGCTGGACCGCGCGATGACCTAGAGACGCGGTGCTATAGCATTTCTTCCTCACCGCTCCGGACAAACGCGATTTCAATCACCGTGAAGCGTGTCGTGGGCGGCAAGGTTTCCAACTGGCTTCACGACAATCTTGCGCCGGGCACGATTGTCCAGGCAAGCGGGCCGCTGGGTCAGTTCATCCGACCGGCCCGCCCTAACCAGAAATATCTATTCCTGAGTGGTGGATCGGGAATTACACCTGTCATGTCCATGGCGCGGGAACTCGCAGATACAGCGCTGCCGGTAGATGTGATCTTCCTGCACGCCGGCCGGTCTCCTGGCGACCTTGTTTTCCGCAGAGAATTGGCAAACCTGGCGACGCGGCTGAAGGGATTTCGCCTTTATTTTCTGCCGGAGACCCTGACTGGTGAGACGTCATGGTCCGGTCTAAGTGGCAGGATATCGCTCGACTTGTTCCATCTCATCATTCCGGACATTTCGGGAAGGGTCGTCATGTGCTGTGGCCCAGCCCCATTCATGGCGGCTGCTCGAAAGATTTCCGCAGAGCTTGGTGTTCCAGCGGAGAACTACATTGAAGAGAGCTTCGATGGCGCAGCGATCGAAGACCCGCCGCTTCGCGTAATTGATCAAGCGGAACACAAACCCTTCAAAGTCGAGTTCTCAAAGCAGAGCCGCACGATCGACGTGACACCGGATCAAACGGTGCTTTCGTGCGCAAAAAAAGCAGGGGTGAAGATTCCCTCCTCATGCTCAAATGGCCTGTGCGGCACTTGCAAGTCGAAGCTCGCCAGCGGAACGATCGATATGAGACATAACGGGGGTATCCGGCAGCGCGAGATCGATGCCGGATTTTTCCTGCCATGCTGTTCGAAACCGCTCAGCGATCTGGTCATCGAGCGTTAGGCCGTTATTTTGATGCGGAACCAATCTTTCCTATTTGCGCAAACCGGACCTATGAGCTGAAGTTCGTATAAGGTCCTGAAATTACAAGTCTCAGTGTCTTCAGGCCCCCGCAGCCAGATCAAAAAGCCCCGCCGACAGAAATGTCGCGGGGCTTTCGGCGTTTATGCGATAGCCACAGCCGAAGACCGCGTTCCATCCACATCAGCGTTGGACACTCATCGCTCATGCCTTCCCCGTTCACAAGGCGGCCGCCAAAACCACACGTCCTCCGTCGCAAAAGGGTCTCCCCACCGCAGCAACACAACTCGCCAAAGGTAAAACGGGGTGCCACATCTCCGGGCAAGGCGTCCCCCATGACTCTGGCCGGTCATATGGTCCTAAAAAGCCGCCGCAACCACACCGGTGGGCCTTCCTTGCCTGACGACAACCGGCCGAGAACGGGAAAATGGAGGACCTCCGCAGATTGACAGTTGTCGCACGGGAGAGGAAGGTGACGTCGGTTGTTACGAGACGCATTTGAAGGGGGGACTCAATGTCGGGTTGTGCCAATCGATCACGTGTCACGGCTGCAATACTCATCTCGACCATTGCAATGAGCCACGGCGCCACGGCCCAGGAAAGCGGCAAATCGGCCGCTGCCCTTCCTTCCGTATCGGTGACAAGAGCGATCGAGAAAGACATCAGGCCTTCTATTTCTTTCACCGCGCGGGTCGAAGCCACGGACAAGGTGGAGTTGCGCGCTCGCGTCGATGGCTTTCTCGAGCAGAGGCTCTTTGTTGAAGGACAGGATGTCAAAGCCGACGACCTCCTCTTCGCCATGGAGAAGGGGCAGTATGAAGCCGCGGTCGTCCAAGCCCAAGGTGCGATCCAATCTGCGGAGGCTGGGCTGGCTCTGACCAACATCGAGGTCGAGCGTCAGACCACCCTTGTGTCAAAGAGTGCAGCCCCCCAATCCCAGCTGGACTTGGCAACTGCCAAGCAGCAAGAGGCCAAGGGAAGCCTTACGCAACTCCAGGCCGCGCTGGACAAAGCCAAGCTGGACCTTGGATATACCGACATCCGTGCCCCTATCGCGGGCCGCATCGGCCGCTCTCAATACTCTGTTGGCAATTTCGTCGGCCCGTCGAGCAACGTGCTGGCAACGATTGTCAGTCAGGATCCGATTTACGTGACCTTCTCCGTGTCGCAGCGCGAAATTCTTGCCGTTCGGGAAAAATTGGGCAGCACCGGAAAACTGGGCGACGCGGTAAACACGGCTGTCGTTTTGGTGCAGCTTGCCGACGGGACACAGTATCCCGCACCCGGCAAGGTCAATTTCGTCGATGTGACCGTGGACCAAGGCACGGACACGGTACCGGTACGTGCGACTTTTCCCAATCCCAACCGGGTCTTGATCGACGGCCAACTCGTCAACGTGACGGTTCAGGGGGGAACTCCAGAGACTTCGCTGGTCGTGCCGCAAGCCGCGATCCAGATAGACCAGTCCGGTCCGTTTGCGCTCGTCGTCAACAAAGAGAACAAAATCGAAGTACGGCGGATCGAGCCGGGACAAGTCGAAGGGAGCGATCTTTCGGTCATCAAGGGCCTTGCGGCCGGTGATATGATCGTGACCGAAGGCATTCAGAAGGTTCGTCCCGGTCAGGTCGTTGAGTCGGTCGAAGTCAAGCCGGGTTCCTGAGCCATGCTGTCGGGGATTTTCATCGATCGGCCACGGCTCGCAATCGTCATTTCGCTGGTCATTACCATTGCAGGCCTTGTCGCCCTCAGCGTCATACCGATTGCCCAGTTTCCCGACATCGTGCCACCCCAGGTGTCGGTGACGGTCAGCTATCCGGGAGCGAGTGCTGAAATCGTTCAGCAATCCATTGCCCAGCCGATTGAATCCCGCGTCGTCGGCGTCGACAACATGATCTACATGAAGTCGACAAGCGGCAACGACGGCAGCTATACGCTCACCGTCAGTTTCGCTGTCGGCACCGATCCGGATATCAATACAGTCAACGTGCAGAACCGTGTCAACCTTGCGGAAGCGCAACTGCCGCAGGAGGCGCGCTCCCAGGGCATCAGCGTCAAGAAGAAGTCGTCGGCGCTGATGCAGCTGATCGCGCTGACGTCCTCGGACGGAAAGCAGGATCAACTTTTCCTGTCGAACTACGCGACGATCAATATCATCGACGGTCTGAAGCGGATCAGCGGTGTTGGCGACGTCACGCTTCTGACGCCATCCGACTACAGCATGCGGATCTGGGTCACGCCGGAGCGGCTGACCAATTTCGGCATGACGCCGAACGACATTGTCGATGCGCTGAAGCGGCAGAACGTCCAGGCGGCGATCGGTCGCATCGGCGCCCAGCCGGCGCTGCCTGACCAGCAGTTCCAGCTGACCATTCAAACGAAGGGTCGCCTCAGCACGGTCGAGGAGTTCGCAAGCATCGTGCTTCGGGCCCAACCCGACGGTTCGTTCGTCCGTATCCGCGATGTTGCGCGCGTCGAGCTTACCTCGAAGACGGCAGAACAGATCGGACGGCAGGACGGTACGCCTGCAGCAGTTCTCGGCATCTACCAGTCGCCGGGCGGCAACGCGATTGCCACTGCGGAGGCTATCGGCCAGCTGCTTGAGAAGCTCAAGCCGTCCTTTCCCGAGGGCGTCGAATACAAGGTGACCTATGACACGACGAAGTTCGTCGATGAAAGCATTCACGAAGTCGTCAAGACCTTGATCGAGGCGTTCATTCTTGTCGTGATCGTCGTCTACCTGTTCCTTGGAAGCGTGCGGGCAACGCTCATTCCCTTGATCGCCGTGCCGGTCTCGTTGATCGGTACTTTCGCCGTGATGATGGCGTTGGGATTTTCCGCCAATACGGTTTCGCTGCTCGCCCTGGTGCTTGCGATCGGGATCGTGGTCGACGACGCCATCGTCGTTGTCGAAGCGGTGGAGGCCCAGTTGGAGAAGGACCCGACCGTTACGCCGGCGGAAGCGGCGCGGCTTGCCATGGGCGAGATTACGGCTCCCATCATCGCGATCACGCTGGTTCTGCTTTCGGTGTTCATACCGGTGGCGTTCATACCCGGTATTTCCGGTGAGCTTTTCCGCCAGTTTGCCGTTGCTGTGTCCGTCTCCATGGTGATTTCGGCCATCAACGCGCTGTCGCTGTCGCCCGCCCTTTGCTCTGTGCTTCTGAAGGCTCGCCATGGTCCGAAACGTGGTCCCATTCGCTATGTGCTGCAGGGCATCGACTTTGCCCGCGACGGCTATGCGGCGCTGGTGCGGCGTTTCGTGCGCTTCGCGTTTCTGGGACTTGTGCTCTTGGTGGGGCTCATTGCGGGCACTGGCTGGCTGATCAAGTCGACGCCGACCGGATTCCTGCCATCAGAAGATCAAGGGGCTATCTTCGGTGAAATCGTCCTGCCGGACGGCGCTTCGGTGAACCGGACGAACGTTGTTGCCAAGCGGGTCGAGGAGATGATCCGCGCCACGGATGGCGTTGACGGCGTCATGTCGGTTGTCGGCTACAGTCTGCTCGACGGCCAGGTGAAGTCGAATTCGGGGCTGCTGGTGATCACGCTGAAGCCGTTTGCCGACCGCACGACGACCGCACTGTCCGTGAACGCTCTCATCGCCAAGATCAGCAATGAACTCCAGGCGGTCAAGGACGCCAATGTCATCGTTTATAATCTGCCGCCGATCATCGGGCTGGGCACGGGCAGCGGTTTTGAATATCAGCTTCTCAGCCTCACCGGCAGCAGTGCGACCGATATCGCCCAGGCGGCGCGAGGCCTGGTGTTTGCAGCCAACCAAGATCCGGCGCTTAGCCGTGTCTTCACGACCTATGCGGCCAATACGCCTCAGCTTTATCTCGATATCGACCGTGAGAAGGTGCAGACGCTCGGCATCGAGGTCTCGGATGTCTTCAACGTGCTGCAATCAGTGTTGGGCAGCGCCTATGCCAACGACTTCAACCTGTTTGGCCGAACCTGGCAGGTCACGGTGCAGGGGGAAGCGTCCGAGCGGGCGAAGGTTGACGACATCTACCGGATCAATGTGCGCAACAACAAGGGCCAGATGGTGCCGATCCGGGCCTTTGCGCAGGCGCGCCTGATCCTCGGACCGCAGCTGATCGTCCGCTACAACAATTATGCCAGCGCCACGATCAATGGCGGTCCGGCGCCGGGACGCAGTTCGGGCGAGGCGATCGCTGCCATGGAGAACGTTTCCGCCAAGACGCTTCCAGCCGGCTACAGCTATGAGTGGACGGGAACGGCGCTGCAGGAAATCGAAGCAAGCGGCAAGACGACGATGATTCTCGGGCTTGCCGTACTCTTCGCCTATCTGTTCCTCGTCGGTCTTTATGAAAGCTGGACGATCCCGATCGCCGTGCTGCTTTCGGTGTCGGCCGGTATCGCCGGCTCGATGCTGGGTCTGAAGATCGCGGGCCTCGACAACAATCTCTATGCCCAGATCGGTCTCGTGGTGCTGATCGCGCTTGCCGCGAAGAACGGCATTCTCATCGTCGAGTTCGCGATGGAGCGCCGCAAGCACGGGCTGGGCATTTCGGAAGCGGCCGTCGAAGGCGCGCGCGAACGGTTCCGCGCCGTGATGATGACCAGCTTTGCCTTCATTGCCGGTCTGGTTCCACTGGTCATTGCGGAAGGTGCAGGCATGCTCAGCCGCCGCGGTGTCGGCACCGCCGTTTTTGGCGGCATGCTGGGCGCCGCCCTTGTCGGCATCTTCCTGATCCCGATGCTCTACGTGAATTTCCAGTGGCTTCGCGAAAAGGTAAAGTCGATCGGACGGAAACAGGAAGGGCAGGCGGTCGAATAGCTTACCTTGGTTGATTGGTTGGCCGACAGAACCTTTCTCTGTCGCGAAGGCCGCTGGCGGCTTTCGGATAATCGCCTTGAGCCCCGGATACTCCTATGCGAAGCAGGCCTTCGCGGTTTCAGGCCCGCAAACAAACAAAAGCCTGCCTGCACACGATGCAAGCGGGCTTTTGCCGTTAAATGTGGTGGGCCTGTACGCTACGGTGAAGCGCCGAAGAAGGTCATGCGTGACAGGGCTGTGTAGTTCGCCTCCGACATCATCAGCGCCACGAAGACCAGAACCAGAACAGGCGGGAGCAGCACGGCATAGACGAGCGCCAGCCGCTCCCAGGCCATGTGCATGAAGATCGCGATGATCAGCCCCGCCTTCAGGACCATGAAAAGGAGGATGAGGGACCAGCGGAGATAGCCATGCAGGCCGGCATAGTCGACGAAATATGAACAGGCGCTGAGGATGAAGAGAAAGCCCCAGACGACAAGATAGAGCCTGATCGGGTGCTGCTGGTGCTGTTCCTTCGCCGGCATTTGGGCATGCGTTGCGACTTGTGTCATCACGTCACCTCACCACAGATAGAAAAATGCAAAGATGAAGACCCAGACCAGATCGACGAAGTGCCAGTAGAGGCCCATGATCTCGACGACCTCGTAGTTGCCCTTGCGGCTGGTGAAAAAGCCGCGTCTTTCGGTGTCGAAATCGCCCCGCCAGACCTTGCGCGCAACGATCAAGAGAAAGATGACGCCGATCGTCACATGGGTCCCGTGAAATCCGGTGATCATGAAAAAGGTCGAGCCGAACTGCGCCGCGCCCCACGGGTTTTCCCAGGGGCGAACCCCTTCGGCAATCAGCTTCGACCATTCGAACGCCTGCATTCCGACGAAGGTTGCGCCAAGAACTGCGGTCAGCAGCATCAGGATTGCCGTCGTGCGCCGGTCTCGGCGGTATCCGAAATTGACGGCCATCGCCATCGTGCCGCTGCTCGAGATGAGGACGAAGGTCATGATGGCGATCAGGATCAGCGGGATTTCCTGCCCGCCGATGGTGAGCGCGAAGACCTCGCTGGGATTGGGCCAGGCGACGGTGGTCGACATGCGCGCGGTCATGTAGGCGACCAGGAAACAGCCGAAGATGAAGGTGTCGCTGAGGAGAAAGATCCACATCATGGCCTTGCCCCAGGAGACGTTCTTGAACGCGCGCTGATCGGACGAAAAATCGGCTGCGACGCCGCGTAGCCCCAAGGGGCGCTCAATCGTTTCGCCGGTATGTGTCTCTATAGTTTGAGCCATCAACCCCACTCCCTATGTGAGCAACTGCCGGCAAAGATCGGCGAAATCATTTGCCCAGCCGGCGAAGAGTGCAAACAGGATCAGCCAGACGATGAGCATGAAATGCCAGTAGGTGGCGCATAGGCTCACGTTGAGGCGCACCCTGTCGGTGACCGGGCCGTTCCACGACCTCGTCATTGTCCGGCCAAGCGCGATCAACCCTCCCAGGATGTGGAGGCCGTGCATGCCGGTGATCACATAAAAGAAGCTGTTGGCCGGATTGTCGGCAAGCACATAACCGGCCTGTGTCAGTTCCCGCCAGGCGAAGATTTGCCCGATCAGAAACAGGATCGCGGTTACGAGCGCAGCGAGCAGCGCGGCCCGCATCGGATCGCCACGGCCACGTTGTGCTTCGGTCTTCGCCCATTGCATGGCGACGCTGCTGACGATCAGCGCTCCGGTGTTCAGCCAAAGCAGGCGGGGAATGGGCGTCGACCACCAGTCGGGTGTCCCGACGCGCATCATGTAGGCGCTGATGAAGAGGCTGAAGAGCGCACCCACGACCGCGAGAAAGACGTAGAGGCCGATTTTTACAGGCGGGATCGGTGATCGCTCCGCGCCGCCCGGCTGTCCGACCAGCCCCACCTCCAGCCATGGCCTGGACGTCAGTCTCTGCTGGCCCAGCCACCAGATGATCACGGCGGCGATACCGGCGAGGAAGATCAACATCACGCTCATGAGGCGTGCTCCCGCGTCGGCACGCCAAGCCCCGGCTGGTTCTGGGGGATGAAGTCTTCGGCGGCGCCTGGCACGCTATAGTCATAGGCCCAGCGGTAGACGACCGGCAGTTCCTTGCCCCAGTTGCCATGGGTAGGCGGCGTTTGCGGCGTCTGCCATTCAAGTGTCGTCGCTCGCCACGGATTACCGCCGGAAGGTCTGCCCCTCTTCAGGCTCCAGGCGAGATTGAACAGGAAAAGGATCTGGGCGGCACCGACGGTCAGCGCCATGACGGAGATGAACATGTTCAGCGTATGGGCTGATTCCGGAATGAAGGCCGTTTCGCCGAGTTCATGATAGCGGCGCGGTATGCCCAGCAGCCCGAGATAGTGCATCGGAAAGAAGATCAGGTAGGCGCCGAGGAACGTGACCCAGAAGTGAATCTGGCCCATCGCCTCGTTCAGCATCCGTCCTGCGACCTTCGGATACCAATGGTAGATCGCGCCGAAAATCACCATGATCGGCGCCACGCCCATCACCATGTGGAAATGCGCAACGACGAACATCGTGTCGGACAGGGGCACGTCGACGACAACATTGCCGAGGAACAGGCCCGTCAATCCACCATTGACGAAGGTGACGATGAAGGCGAGGGCAAAGAGCATCGGCAGGGTCAGGTGGATGTCGCCGCGCCATAGCGTCAGCACCCAATTATAGACCTTGATCGCAGTCGGAACCGCGATGATCAGCGTCGTGGTGGCGAAGAAGAAGCCGAAATTCGGGTTCATGCCGCTGACATACATATGATGTGCCCAGACGACGAAGCTCAACGCTCCGATGATCACGATCGCCCAGACCATCATGCGGTAGCCGAAGATGTTTTTTCGCGCATGGGTGCTGATCAGGTCGGACACGATGCCGAAGGCTGGAAGGGCGACGATATAGACTTCGGGGTGGCCGAAGAACCAGAACAGGTGCTGAAACAGGATCGGGCTGCCGCCGCCCTGTTTCAGTTGCGTGCCCATCTCGACGATCGCCGGCATGAAGAAACTCGTTCCGAGAAGCCTGTCAAACAACATCATGACGCAGGCAACAAAGAGGGCGGGAAACGCCAGAAGCGCCATGACCGTTGCCGTGAAGATGCCCCAGATCGTCAGCGGCATGCGCATCAGCGTCATCCCGCGGGCACGGCCCTGCAGCACGGTCACGACATAGTTCAGTCCGCCCATGGTAAAGCCGATGATGAACAGGATCAGCGATGACAGCATCACGAGGATGCCCCAGTCCTGACCGCCGGGCGTACCGGAGAGAACGGCTTGGGGCGGATAGAGCGTCCAGCCGGCGCCCGTTGGCCCGCCAGGTACGAAGAAGCCGGCGGCGAGGATGAGGACGGCAAGCAAATAGAGCCAGTAGCTCAGCATGTTGGCATAGGGAAACACCATGTCCCGCGCGCCGACCATCAAGGGAATGAGGTAGTTGCCGAAACCGCCGAGAAACAGCGCGGTCAGGAGATAGATCACCATGATCATGCCGTGCATGGTGATGAACTGATAGTAGTGGTCGGCGTCGATGAAATTGAACGTGCCGGGAAAGCCGAGCTGCAGACGTATCAGCCAGGAGAGCACGAGCGCCACCATTCCGATGGCGGTCGCCGTCAGCGAATACTGGATGGCGATGATCTTGGCATCCTGGCTGAAGACATAGTGCGTCCACCAGCTCTTCGGATGATAAAGTTCTACATCTTCGACCTCGGCCAGTGGGATGACTTCGTCTGCGCCGGACCTGATATCGACCATCATTGACCTCCCGGTTCGTCTTTTTGGACGCCTCCCTATTTTCCAGGGGACGTGCTGGATGCAATTGCCGTCGGTTGCTGGCTTGCCGCGAGAAGCTGGGTGAAGGTCTGCTGCTGCTCCAGCCATGCCTGATAGTCGGCCTCGTTATCCACCACCACGGTTCCGCGCATTTGCGGATGGCCGGTGCCGCAGAGCTCGGCGCAGAGGACTTCGAATGTCCCGGTTCGCGTCGGTGTGAACCAGAAGTAGGTCACCATGCCCGGCACCATGTCCATCTTTGCCCTGAATTCGGGAACATAGAAATCATGCAGCACATCGACCGAGCGCAGCAGCATCTTGACGGGCTTGTCGACAAGCAGGTGCAGTTCGCCACCCTCGATGATAATGTCGTCGAGACCGTTGGGGTCGTTGGGGTTGACCCCCAGCGCATTGCCGTCGCCGATGGCGCGCGTCTCGGATGTCCCAAGCTTGGCGTTGGCGCCGGGCAGCCGGAAACTCCAGAGCCATTGTTGGCCGACGACCTCCACCTCGGTCGCCCCCGCGGGGACGGTGACGAACTGGTTCCACACGAAGAGGCCGGGGGTGAGCATGGCGGCAACGCCAACGGCCGTCACCGAGGCGAGCCATACTTCCAGTTTCTTGTTTTCCGGCTCGTAGGCTGCGCGGTTTCCGGGGCGGTGGCGGAATCGGAGAACACAATAGGCGACGAACAGCACCACCGCGACGAAGACGAAACCGGTGATCCAGAATGTAATGATGATGGTATTGTCGATATAATTCCAATTGGACGCGATCGGCGTCCACCACCATGGGCTGAGCAAATGGAACACCACGGATCCAACTGCCAGAATAACGAGGATAAGCACTACAGCCATTTCCTGTCCCCTCCCTGCCTCGGACGGCTGTGGACATGAATGCGTAATCTGTAGAAAATGCCCGATCAGTATCTCACGAACAATAAGTCCAGGCAATTAGCGCCGCGCACAATATAATTGCGCGCATAAAGGTAGTCCTCACTGGGAGAATTGCTTCAGATAGGCGATGAGATTGGTGATCTCGTCATCCTTCTTCACCCCGGCGAAGGCCATTTTCGTGCCCTTCACCTTCGCCTTGGGATTGTGCAGATAGTCGCGCAACGCAGCCTCGTCCCAGACCAGCCCGCCTTCGCCCGCTTCCTTCATGGCTGCCGAATAGCTGAAGTCCGGGTGCGTTCCGGCCTTTCTGCCGAAGAGGTGGTTCAGGGAGGGGCCGACCTTGTTCTTGTCGGTATCGGCCACATGACAGATGGCGCATTTCTTGAATACGGTCGCGCCCGCCTCGGCATCGCCTTCCTGGGCGAGCGCGCTGAGCGGACAGAGAAGAGTGGCCAAAAAGCTGATCGTAAGAACGCAGTCCCGCATTGCAATCCTCCTCCAGGTTGCCCGAAACGCCTGCCAGTCCATCACCCTGCCGTGACGGCATGGCCTTGATCGCATATTCGGTACCGGTGCAAGCGGAAGCCGATTGCGATGAGAAATAGGTATTCTTCCATCCTGATAAGTCAATTGGTGCGAAAATTTAGCCTGGAACAAAAGCGGTTCCGACGCGCTTCAGTTTGCTTCAAGAAGAAAGAAGGTCGTCGGGCCGGAGATAGTGTCGTTGGAAATACGGAATCCGGCCGGCGATATCGTCTCGGCGGCGGTCACCGAGGCGACTCCGTTGAGAGTGACCGGTGTCAGCCGCCATCGACCTTCCGCAAGCTTGAGCGACAGGTCGACGTAGCCTTTTCTGATCAGGACGGGAAGCCGGCCGAAATCGGCAATCACTTTCTCTTCGTCATCGCTGAAGCGCATGCCTGTATTGTGCGCATCGGTCGCGTAGATGACGAGAAGCCGCCGGCTCGTTGAAATTGTTTCCGCGCCATCAAGTACGGACACGGAGAGCAATCCGTCGCCATCCGAAGCCTCGACCCTGATGCTCCCCAGATTGACGGGCTCCCTGAGCGTGGAAAAGGCCACCGCCTCCGTCCTGGGTGTGGAGACACGCAATTGCCCTCGCAGGCGATCAAGGAGCAGTTCGCCGGTGTCGCTCTCATAAAGGCCGGACTTTAGGTCGGTCTGGTTGTCCTTTGCCAGAAGTCCGGCCACCTTGGCGGCATCGAGAATGGCCTGCGGATCCACGGACGAGCGCGGCTGGTTGACAGAGAAATTGCCCGCTTCTTCACCCGCTTTTTCCATGCCGATCGCGCCGATAAGCGCAAGGTTGGTGAGTTGTTCGGGCTCGCGCGCCTGCATGTCTCCGTCAAGGTCCTCCGGGCCGCGCACAAGGAATGGAATGGTCAGCTTCGAGGTCGAGACGTCGCCGCGCCGGTAAAGGAGGGCCGCCAGCGTTTCGCCGGCGCGGGCGACAGGATCGAGTGCGATGGCGTAGGGCAGCATGGCCTTTTTGTGTGCATAGGGTTCGTTGTACTTCAGGACGATAGGGCCATGCCCGTGCCGGCACAGCACATCCCATCCCTGCTGCGCGGCGTAGGCCGGCATGACGAGCCCGGCCTCATAGCGATGGCGGTTCCAGAAAAGATGGTCGTACTCGCTGACCACGAAGGGCCTGCCGAGCCATCGGGTGGCGGCGATCAGGCGCATGTAGCCAGCGCCGTCGTCGATGGAGCTCTTCTGCGTGAGGCTCGCGCCCGGCGCGTAGCTGCCGACCCAGTCCTGGTAAGTGTTCATCGTGATGACGGGCAGGTCCTGCCGGCTCAGCGTTGTTTGTATCGTCGGCCAGTTGTTGAAGCTGCTGATTTCTCCCTTGTAGCCAAGTTTGCGCAGAGCCGTGGTCATCCGGGCAGTGGTAGCGGTTTCGACGGAGACGAAGAACGCTTGCAGGTCCTTGAGGCGCGGCGAATCCTCGTAGCGCGATTTCGGCAGTTCTACGGATGCGTCTTCCAGACGTTCTCCGGCCGCGAGGTCCGGCCATGTCTTGGAAAGCGCCTCTGTCGAGCCGTATTGCTTCGCAAGCCAACGGTTGAACGGTGTTCTCAAGCGCTCGTCATAATGCGGCTTACCATCCCGCTCGCGGACGATGCTGTCAAATTCGATATTGTTCTCATTGACGAGAATGACGAGCGCCAGCGCCGCGTCGTCGATCGGTGCCGTGCCGGTGTAGGGATTGACGGATGCCAGAAACCGGCGCTGGAACTCCAGCCAATGGTCGAACGCCTTGTCGTCGAAGTAGAGGGCGAGCTTCAGATCGCTTGACGGGTCCCAGCGGTCGTCATGGCCGCCATAAGCGCCGCGCCATGAGGAAAGGCCGTCCATGATCCAGTAGATGCCGTTGCGCTTCAGCGCGGCGAGCAGGTAGTGGACGCGGTCGAGGACCTCCGGATCGAAATCGAAATCGCGGCTGCGGCCGAACATCAGGCTGGCATCGACAAAATGCAGCCGGGCTATGTTGTAGCCGTGTTTTGCCAGTTCGGCGGCGTAGCGGTCGGCATCGGCGTGATCGGGATAGCCGCCGGAGGCAGGGCTCCAGGCGAGCGACGCGCACAGAAGCCGCACCGGCTTATCCGGCTCGCTGGCGCGAACAAGCCTGCCCTGTTTTCCCGTCACAAGCTGGTTGCCGCTGTCAATCGGCGGGTTGGGCAGGAAGGCCGAAAAGTCGAGGGGACTTCCAGCACCGAGTATCATCGATGTCTCGCGCACGGGAAGCCACTCGTCTGAAGCCATGGCAGGAGATGGGATCACCAGCATCGCGGCGAGCGCCCACCGGATCGCTTGCCTCATTGGGCCGTTCCGATTGTCCTGCTTTCAATCCACGCATCAGGCGGCAGGCGGCGACGGAAAAAGCCGGCCGGCACGGCGGCCGCGTGGAAACACCAGGCGACAACCGTGTAGAGGCCCATGGCAAAGCCCCGTTTTTTGATGCTGATCAGAAGAACGATCAGGGCAGCCAGCGCGATCACCGCTGCGAGACCCGAAACAACGCCGGGCGCGATGAACAGGATGATAAGGGACAGCGCCCACCAGCCATAGACGGCCGCCCAGAGTTTCAGCTCCGGCAGTTCGGCGACCAATCGGCCGAAATAGGGTTTGCCGATCGATGCGCGCAAGAGTTCGCCGGTGCCGAACAGATACATGCTCTTCCAACGGCGGAGGAGCAATTTGTAGGAATTCGATGTATGGCCGAAGTGGCTGACAAAGCGCCGGTCGAGGCGGTGAAGCTTCCAGCCGAGGCTTCGCAGCCGCACGCCGAGGTCGAACTCCTCGTAGCCATGCAGATTGCGGTCGGAGATATATCCCGTCTTCTCAATGGCGCTGCGCCGATAGAGGCCGCCGCCGTTCATTCGGTCGATGTCGCCGACGCGGTTTTCAGGTGCATTGCGCTGCACCCGGCGCGCGTATTCGAGATTGGAGGTCTGCATTTCCTCCACATGTCCCGTGACCCCGGCAACATCCGGATTGTCGGCGAGAAAACCCATCGCTTCGGCCAAAAAATCCGGATCGAGGATCATGTCGCCGTCAAGCAGGCAGATATGATCGAAGGTGGAATATTGGAAGCCGAGCTGTGGTCCGATTCCACAACTGGCCTTAGCCGGCGGCGCAATCTGCGCGACGATGACCGGATAGCCCGAGGCGATCTCCACGGTGCGGTCCCGGGAACCGCTATCGGCGATAATGACTTCGCCCACGCCGCCGGGAAGCCCCGCAAGAGCGCTTTCGATGGTCGCGGCAATGCGTTTCTCTTCATTCAAGGTCTTGATGATGATGGATACACCCAAAATGACCTCCCGGTTCGAATGAAGCATCGTTGCCACGTTGTTGGACAGGGCTGTGACACACTGCCCATGATACGGCCAAATGACTTGAAAATTGGTTGATGAAGCAGGCTCGCCGATGCCTCAGCGTCTCGCGCGGCGCAGAACGGATCGATACACATCGGCCGTGCGCTCGGTGATCTTCTTCCAGCTGTATTCCGTCTGAATATACCGCATCAACTCATCCGCACCATTTTCGTGAAGCGGAATGGACAGCTTGCGCTCCAGCGCCGCCGCCAGGGCATCGACATCGCCCATTGGGAAATAGTCGCTGGGTGGAAGCTTGAGTTCGCGGTTGGCAACGATGTCGCTGGCAAGAACCGGAAGACCGTAGCTCAGGGCTTCCAGGAGAGCGATAGGCATGCCTTCATGGCTTGACGGAAGCACGAAGAGTGCTGCGTTGCTGTAGAGTTCCGCGAGAGCAGCGCCCGTCTGGAAACCGGTCATGACGACTGACGGCGTTTCGGCAGCAAGAGCCTTCACGTAGGCTGAATATTCGGTCTCATGATCCGCGCCGCCGACAAGGACGAGTTTCTCGGGGCGGTTGCTCTTGGCGAAGGCGACGATCAGGTCGTGCTGGCGCTTTTCCGGAACAAGCCGCGCCATCATGACGATGTATTGGCGGGGCGTCAGCCCGAAGGCCTTGAGTGTCTCCGTGGATGTAGACTTCGGTTGTACCGAAACGCCGTTCGGCACGAAGTCGACGTCGACGCGATATTCATTGTGCATTGCACGCACGATCTCCTGCGAAATCGCGATGCGCCCGTTGGAGGTATACATGCCGAATGCTTCGCCCATCTTGAGCATGCGCTTGGCAAAACGTCCCCATTTCTGGCGTTCGTAATCGTACCCATGGTGGGTGATAATGACTTTGAGGCCCAAAAGGCGCGCCAGCGGTGCAACCAGTGCAGGGCCTACGGCGTGGATATGCAGGACATCGGGCCTGCGGCGAGCGGCAAAAAGAACACCGACGACGCTATGCCCGATGGCCTCGAGGATCATCGTCTTCGGTGCCCATAGCGGGATCACCCGAATGCCGTTCCAGACATTTTCAGAAGAGTTTGCAAGATACTGACGCCGGCCGATAACCTCGACGTCCCAGCCCATATGGACCAGTTCGGTGCCGATCATCTCGATATGTTTCTCGACGCCGCCCTGGACGTTCGGGATGCCTCTGGTTCCAAGCATCATGACGCGGGGCCGCGCAATGCTTCTCTCAACGGTTGTATCGGACTCAAAGAGAGACGTTTCGCTTAGCGGAGGAACCGGCACCACCGTGATGCGCTGGGTTCCAAACCCGCTCGAAATGTCCGCAACCGTGCCCGGGATTTCCGACGTCTCTAGCGGTACGCCGGTGTCCCATGTCAGCAAGCTTTCGCCGCTGCTTTGCGCGCCATTCTGGACGCCTGTTTGCCCATTTTGAGGCTGCCGGTTCGTCGTCTTGGAAACGCGCGGCTTTTTGCTCATTGTTCCACATCCCTAGTTCCTTGGGATGTGTTTTAAATGCGAGCGGCTGAAATCGCGGAAAGATAACCGTTAAAATTGTATCGATCGGCTGAAATTTTGGGTTGTGAAGCCAAATTGTGTATCAATTTGATTGCGCAAGCCGTCGCGGGGAAAGCGGTAGCGATGTACCGAGGCTGGAATAGAGTTCTGTCGTCCGCCGCAGATAGGCGGAAGACGAGAACTCGACCGAAATCCACTCCCGTGCCTTGTTTCCCATTTTGCGCCGTTCTGCCGGCGAGAGAGAATTCATCGTGGCGAGCGCGGTTGCCAAGTCCTGCACATCACCCGGCGCCGCCATGAAGCCGGTCTCGCCTTCGAGAATCATCTCGGGAATTCCGCCGATCCTGGCGCCGATGACCGGAGTTCCAAGGGCATAAGCCTCGAGAACGCTGATCGGTGCGTTTTCGTACCACTCGGACGGCAGGACGAGGGCCTTCGCCTCGCCGATCAGGCGATGGAGCGCATTCCCGGAAAGATAGCCGGCAAAGACGACATCGGCACCAAGCGTCTGCGCAAGCTCTCTCAGAGCTGCCTCTTCCGGGCCGGTTCCTGCAATCACCAGCTTCTGTTTCGAAAGAGCGGCAGCCCGGATCAGCGTGCCGATCCCCTTTTCAGGCGCAAGGCGACCGGCGAAGACGAAATAATCCCCTTCTGTCCAGTCTGTCTCGAATGTGTGGACATCTACGAAATTCGGGATGTAGACCATCTTTTCCCGAGGCCAGCCCCATTCTTCGAGTTTGTCGATATAGAAGCGGCTGGGCACGACGAGGCGGTCGAGGTTGTTGCGGTAAAGCCCGAGGCTTCGATGCAGTGCGGTTTCGGCCAGGACGACTGTGCTCAGCACGGTGGAACCCTTGATGCAGCGATGCACGAGAACGTTGTGAATATGGCCACCTTTGCAGTCTTCACAGACTTTCGCGTCACGCAGCATCTTGTAGGAGGGGCAGGCGAGCTTGAGGTCGTGGACCGTCATGACAGTCGGGATTCCGGCAGCCTTCAGCGTCGAGAAGATCGCCGGCGAGAGGTGATGATAGACGTTGTGTGCATGCGCGATCGTCGGATTGACCCGCTCGATCAGGCGCTTGAGATTACGCTGGGCCTCGAAGGAATAGATGATCTTCGCGACCTGCTTGAACTTGTTCAGCGTACCGGTCTCGTTGCCATATTCGATCTCGGAAACGAAATATTCGGCCCAAGGGCTCGGCGGGTTCAGCTCATGCTGCATGGCAAAGGGAACAACGTCCCATCCGGCCTGTTCGAACATGGCGATGTGATCGAGAAAGACGGCTTCGGCGCCGCCCCTCCGATAAAAATAGTTATTGATCTTCAACAGCGTCGGCTTGCTGATCTTTGGGTCCATGATTGTCATGGGCGTGCCTCCTTCCAGCCGAACCGGTCCAGCGCCTCGCAGATAGGCAGAATATCGCATTGGTGTTCGATGGCGTGCGACACAAGCCGTTCGAGGGTTTCCGGCTGGCAGCCGTAGGGCGTCGGCGCGGAGGTGATGTCGTGGGTAAAGAAGATCAACCAGCCTGGATTGGCTGCCACATCGTCTATCCACCGGGTGAGACCGAGCGCATGGTCTTCGGGCTGGCGGATTTCGACAGCCTTCAGCATCCAGGGATCGACGGAGTCCCGGTTGATCGCCTCGCCGGCTGCCCGGCATGTTGCATAGCGTTTTCGAAGGACGGGCCGGAGGCGAGGCGATGCTGCATTGTAGGGGAAGGCGAAATTGGTTGGCCGGCGGGAAATGCCTGCTTGCGTGAGAAAAGCCCCATTTCGATCAAGATCGCTGGCAAAGGACCGGCTGCTCAAGCTGGCGACCTTGCGATGAGAAAAGGTATGACAGCCGATTTCGTGCCCGCGCGTGAAAAGATCATGGCAGCCGTCGGCCGAAATCAGGCGGCGATCCGGCTCGATCCTGCCCTCCAGCCCGCCGGCGATATAGAACGTGCCGCGTGCGCCGTATTTTTCCAGAATGGCTGCACCGTTCGTCCAGGCCGTATCCGGAACATCGTCAAAGGTGAACGAGACGATCGGCCGGTCTGTCCTGATCGGTCGCCGTGTCCTGGCGAAGCGCCATATCAACTGGTTGTTCAGCCGGTCGGTGATGCCGATGACCTTGTCGAGAATGTCAGACATGGGGTGCCGGCCTTTCAGCAGGGGCGAAACGTTCTTCGGTCAGCGTCGCCGAGGACTGGAAGCGCAGGCCGTAAAGGCAATAGAGAAAGGTGAACCAGAGCAGGTTGCCGCCCTCGAAGAAGAGGCTTTCGAGGCCGGCGTTGAAAATGACATAAAGCCAGACGCGGATGAAAAGCCGGGTCAGATGGGAGCGTTCGATTGCCGGAGGCAGGCGTGCGACGTCGCGTAGCGGCAGAACGAGGACCCATAGCAGGGTCATGACAAGGCCGGGAATTCCCGTCATCAAGGCGATGTCGAGGTAGGAGTTGTGGCCGTTGGCTGCCGCAACCGCCCAGGTTTCAACACTGCCGCCGCTGTAGACGAGTTCCTGCGTCTGCCAGAAGGCCTTGACGCCGTATCCTGTGATTGGATGTTCCGCCAGCGCCGTGAATGCGAAGCGCCAGATGTCGGCGCGGTTGGTGAAGGTTGCGTCGATGCCGAGCGAAGTGACGAATTCACCAAGGGGCCGAAAAACAGCGGAGCCGACAGCAAAAAGATTGAACAGGCCGACACCGCCGATAACGATCGGGATGCGCAGAAACCGCAGGCGTTCGAAGATCCAGGCAAGGATCAGGATTCCGGGCAACATGGCACTGGAGGTCTTGCCGCCGGTATGGACGAGAAAAAGGATGGAGAGCACGACGATCGCAATCCCGGCCAACCGCGACCAGACTTTCATCACGAAAAGACCGAAGAAGGCCGCAACGACCATGGCCGCTGCGGCGCTGTTCTTGTGCGGGAAATGGCCCCGCCACATGCCGGCGTTCATCGGTTCTCGCAGTTCCGACAACTGGTGGATCGACAGCTGCGGCTTGAAGACGATACCGTAATAGGCAGTCGCCAACATGATCAGCGTGCCGATCGCCAGCATCTTGGCGAACTGCTTCTCCGAAGAGGGCATCAGCAGATAGATGCTGGCATTGATGGTTGCCATCACTGTCAGGATGACGGCCTTGATGCCGAGCATTGGATGGCTGGAAATGAACGAAACGAACAGGAACCAGCCGAACATCGGAAGCAGCAGCGCCCGAGGCTGAAGGATCGTCCCGCGCAACGGGTGAAGGACACCGTAGCAGAGGGTACCTGCGAACAGGCTGAGGGAGACGATCTGGTTCAGACGGTTCGAATTGCCAGCTGATGGATCAAGAATGCCCTCGCCGGTGAGATCGACGAACGGCGTCATGGAAATCCAGAAAAACAGGAAGATCGCCATGAACAGGATCGGAGCGGCGCTGATACCGCCAATCCCCATGCTGCCGAGGTCAGGCAGCGCATGACTTTCCGGCGACGCGGTTTTCATGGTCAGCCCGCGCGTGGCTGGTTGTGGCGCAGAACGCGAAGTATGCCGAACAGGAGGGCAAGACCGATGCCGATCGCGATGCCGGCAAAGGCGCCGGCCGCAAGGAGGATCAAGGTTCGCGGCGGCCAGCTGCGTGATTGCGGCGGCATGGCCCGCGAAATCACCCGAATGTTCGAGGTATTGATCTGCTGTTGTTCCGTGATCTGTTGGGCACGGGTCAGATGCGTCTCGTAAAGCGCGGCCTTGGCGCGCGCGTCGCGTTCCAGATCGCGCAGTTGGACCTGTGAATCATTGTCCATGTACACGGTCGACTGCTGCTCGGTCGCCTTGCCCTGCAGCGCGCCGAGCGCCGACTTGGCTTGGTTCATGTCGCCCCTCGCCATATCGGCAATGCGCTTGGCCTCGTTGCTGATCGATGCCTTCAGCGTCGACAGGTCCGAATTGGCAGCCGTGATCCGCGGATGGCGCGTGCCGTAGGTCAGCTTCAGAGAATTGAGCAGCAGCACGCCCGCGTCATAGTCCTGGCGCAAGGTGGTCATCGTCGGGGAGACGAAAATCGACGCCGTGCTGGTCCGACCGGTGGAGATCGCCTCCTGCATCTGCTTGTATCGCGTTTCCAGCTCGATATAGCGCTGCTGGGCGGTCAGGACCTGGGTGTTAAGCTCGGCCACAAGCTGCGTGCTGACGAGTTCACCGTTGCTCGATTGAAGCCCCTTCTCCCGCTTGAATTGCTCCACCTTCGCTTCAGCGTCCGTGACGTTGCGTCGAAGCTCCTCGAGACGCTGGTTGAGCGTTGTCGCAACCCTGCCGGCACTCTGCGCGGCGGATTCGAAGATTTCCTTTTCGAAGGCATCGACGATCGCGTCGGACAGCATCACCGATTTTTGCGGATCGTCCGTGTAGACGCCGAGCGCAACAACGAAGGACCGTTCCTCTCGCCGTGCCTCGACCCGTTCTGCGAGAGCACGGATCGCGCTCAGCATCTTTCCCTGCTCGGTCTCGTCCTTGGGTGCACTCGACAAAAGTTGCTTGAGGCCTCCCAGAACGTCCGGTTTTACGAATTCCGGGTCTTGCGTCAGATTCATGCTGTCGATGACACGGGTCAACACGTTGCGCGACGTCAGGATCCGCAGCTTGCTTTCGACTTCCAGCAATTGCGAATCGCGCAAGGGGTTGGAGCCGAACACGTCGTCGCTCACGACCTGAAGATTGGATGGGTCGATCACGAGGTCGGTGTAGACGGTGTAGCGCGGCTGGGCGACCATCGCATAGATAAAGGCGGCGGCCACGCACAGGACCGTTGCGCCGATAATCCAGCGCAAACCTTCCTTGAGCCAGATGAAAACGTCATCCGGTCCGATCCCGCGAAGTGCCGCCAGGTAGCCCATGAGCTGCCCTTTGACGGGGGCGGGGAGAGGCGCGGGACGTATGTTGATTTGCTCGGCTATTGCTTCCCGTTGTCGGCTCGGCAAAAACGCTTCGCGCGCAGTTTCGCCGGCGACGCGCGTATGCACGGTCCGGTGGAAATCCTCATCGTCATCGGATACCAGATCAAGCAGGGAGCCGCCATGCGGACGGGAGCGCGAGGCCGTTTCCGGGCGCTTTATCGCTTGCCGCAGATCCGGCTCCTTCGGCGTATACATCCGTTCTGTCTCCGCGGCGTGCTCCAGGCCTGTAAAGACTATCGCCGTCCTTTAGGTGAGCATCATGATTAGCCGCTTATGGTAAACCGGGCGTTAAAATGCCCTGACGCCAAGGTGCCCGCCGAGCGTTGTATGCCACGGGGTCAGACTTCAAAAATCGTGTAGAAGCCGGCTCCAGCTTTCCGACGCCAGACCGCCGGCATAGAAGCCGTCGCCGATGGAGGCGGCCTTCAGGTCGGCATGCCGCGTTACGAGGCAGAAATAGCCCGTGTGCTTATGGACCAGGTGACGTTGGCGCAACACGGCGTGCATCAGGAAAGGCTGCGCCATTCCCTGTGCGCTCGCATAGCCGAGGCCGTCGAGGTCGGCAAAAACCTGTGCAACAACGGTTGCTTCCTGGCGCTCGTGGCAGAGGATATTCAGAACCACCGCGTTGTGGCCATCCGCGCCGATATACAGGTAGCAGCCGATGATCTTGCCCTGAGCATCAACAATACTCCGGCATTTGAGTTCCCCAAGGGAGGTATTCAGCTTCGCGGCGGCGACCAGCCAATCGAACTCCGCCTTGGAAAACACCGGATGGACAGAGAAGCGCTCCATCATGCGCTGGGCCTGTTCCATGAACTGGTCGAGGGAAATCGCTGAACTTGCAACGCCCTCCTGCGGGGTGGCAGCGAAGGATGTTTTCGAGCGACGCACCGGGCGGTCCAGGGTTCGCGCAAGGCCTTGGAGCGGCAGCTTTGCGACGAGCGGGACTTTGCGGCGTGCCACTTCGAGGGCCGCCGCGGCCGGGCGGAATGTTCGATGCCATTCCAGGCTCTGGACGGGCAGGACAAGTCCGCCGCCCGCAACCCAATGGTCGGCGCTAACCGGCGAGGCATTGTCGGTGAAGCAGAAGTCCTGGCGCGCCGCGCGCAGCATGCGAGCAAGACGGGCCGCTCCGGCTGCGCCGGACTTTCCTTCCGCCATGAACGCGCAGAGAACCCGGGCCGTCACCGGCCGACCATGCACCATGAACTCCAGCGGCATTGCCAGGATGGCGCTATCGATCGTCGATGTCTCATTGAGGTGGACGAGGCTGCCAACCTCCGGCGAGTAGAGCGGACTGCTGAAGAAAACCGTTTCGAGGTAACCGGCCAAGCCGCTGTCTGTCTCCCGGTTTTGCTTGCGGAACGTCCGCGTGAAAAGATCGGCGATAGCCGGCAAATCTGACCGCTCCATGGCACGGACCACGCCAGTGCTATGCCGCAACCGGCTGCCCTCAACAGGCATGTCGGAGAGTTCGATCTGTTGCTTCAATGCGCTTTCTGCAGCAGGTGTCATGGTACACTCTTCGTGTCCGGCTTTGTTATGCCAGTTTATTTACAGATATCGGGCAGCATTCTCTAAACAACTTAATAAGCTGTTATGTATTCATGGTTGTGGCGGCATCCGATGTCTCATCTTTCTTCGCATACCGGAAGAAGACAGCCCAGGCGGCGGCGACCATTACAGTCTCGATTACGTAAAAGGACACAACCGTACCCATTGGCGGGGCGTACCAAGTCGCCCAGGCGGCAAGTGCTGCGCCCAGAATACTGCCAAGGCCCATGACGGTGGCCCGCGCGGCGTGGTATCCGGCGGCGCCTAGCGCTTCGACGGCAATCGACCACATGCCGAGCGGTACAACCACCCAGCAGAGGCTTCTGACGAAGGAAACGAGCGTCAGATATTCATGGCCGAAAAGATAGGGAAGAAGCGGCGCAAGTACGAACACCGTGGTCGCGGCCGCAAGGCTTATCCCGGTTGCGGCGAAGAGGACCTTGCGGATGCGATCCATGGCCTTGTGCAGGCCGTTCGCGGCGGCCCGTGCCGATCCTGGATACATGAGCCGGTTCAGGGCTTCGACGGAAAGATAGCTGCTTTCGAGAATCCGCCGCGCGACACTATAGCTGGCGACAATTTCCGCCGTCGTGACGAGGCTGAGCGTCAGGAGGTCGGCATTCTGGCGGACGGCTCTGAGGATGAACGGGATGCTGAAATACATGCCGAGCGGCAGTTCCTCCCGGACGATCTCGAATTTCGGCCGGCCGAGTTTCGCCAGAGCCCGGATGCAGAACAACGCAACGACAACGTGGCAAACGAACTGCCATAGCGCCCATTCCGCAACGGTCGAGACGCCGAATGCGAGGCAGGCGAGGGCTGCGGCGATGGTTCGCGCGATGGCAAAGCCGACGACCGTCATGTTGGCCGATACGAAATTGGAATGGCCGATGAAAATCTGCTCGGTCAGCACGATCAGGCGCACGAAGATGATGTTGGTCACCAGCATCAGCGTCATCTCGATGAGATTGAGTGACGGATCTGGAGAAAGGGCAAAAAAGAACGGCAGGACGGCCGCGCCAAGCAAGACCAGCGCCGTGCCGCTGATTGCTGTCAGAATGATGTTGTGCCCGAGCATGACGGGATACATTGAAGGATCACGTGCGACGCGCCGGACAAGACATTCCATCGCGCCAAGCCCGCAAAGATGAACGGCAATGTTGCAGACGGCGGTGACGGCGACGAAGACGCTGAACTCGTTGACGCCGAGGAAGCGCGCCAGAATGGCGAAGGTGAGCAACTGGGCAGCGGAACTCGTGATGAGGCTGCCGCCGGAGGCCATGTAGGACATGACCATCGACAGAAAGGATCTTTGTCTGGCCGCATGAAAAGCGTCCGTTGTCACCTTCGGCTATCTCCTCTTGCAAGCATCGAGATCCGTCCTGAGCGGCATCGCCACGGCAGGATCTGACGGAAACTCCATGGTTGCAGGCGCATTCTTCGTTGTTTCTTGAAACCCGATGGCAACAATACTTTCATTCATGCGAAAGGTCGTTAATTTCGGGACGAATCTGCCGAATTCGAAGCGGGAATTCATATTGAGGTTAACGCTTGCGGTTACCCATTTGATTTCAGTTTATGTTTACTTCACTAGGGTATTGATCGCAGACGAGTTTGCAGATTGCAGGTTGGAGTTGTGTTGATGATGGACAAGGCACACGTTGAAGACCGCAAGGGCGCGCCGGCGCTGCACCGTTTCATGGGGGTTGACCTTGAGCTGGCGCCCGGTGTGCTCATTCCGAGAGAGGAGACGGAGCTTCTCGGTCGTACTGCGGTCAGGCTGATCAAGGACCGGCTTGAAGAGCCTCTGGTCATCGACATGTGCTGCGGTTCCGGCAATCTCGCGCTTGCCATCGCAACGCACATCCCCGCAGCCCAACTCTGGGCTTGCGATCTCACAGATGAAACCGTGGCTCTTGCCAGACGAAACACCGAACGGTGTGGTTTTTCCGATCGCGTCCGGGTGATGCAGGGGGACCTGTTCGGAGGGCTTTCCGACGAAAGTCTCGAAGGCAGGATCGATCTGATTGTCTGCAACCCTCCCTATATCTCGACGCAGCGGCTCGAAAGCGACAGCGCGCATCTTCTCGACAACGAACCGCGCGAAGCCTTCGACGGTGGCCCCTATGGTATCTCGATCCATCAGCGTCTTGTTCGCGATGCGTTGGCCTTTCTGAAACCGGGTGGCTGGCTTGCCTTCGAATTTGGCGAGGGGCAACACCGTCAGGCGGCAGCGCTGCTCGCACGGGCACGCGGGTACGAGCCTGCGGCCTTCGCCGAGGACACCGCCGGTCTGCCGCGGGTCGCGTTCGTACAGAAACGGTCCGATATATGACGCCAACGCGCTGGCAACCCGAACCGACTGCCGGAACCCGATAGACGATGAGTGAAATCCGCGCGTTGCAAAGCTCCGACATCCCGGCCCTGGCCGGGATGTTTCAACGTGTCTTCCGTGATCCCAAGGCTCCGGCAAGCGAGAGCCTGACCAGCTATCTCCGGAATTTCTATCTCGAAGCTCCCGGCCAGGACATCGGCATCGCCTCGCTCGTCCATCTCAATGACAGCGGAGCGATGACAGGTTTCGTCGGTGCCACGGGACTGCCGATGACCTTCGAGGGCAAGCACCTGCGCGCAGCGATCTGCGGCTCCCTGATGGTCGAGGGTCGTGACGCCGATCCGCTTGCCGGCGCGCGCCTGCTGAAGGCGTTTCTCGCCGGGCCGCAGGATCTGTCCTTCAGCGAGACCGCGAGCGAGGTTTCCGCGTCGATGTGGATGAAGCTGCGAGGCGTGGCCCTGCCGCAATACAGTCTCGACTGGCTTCGCATCATCCGCCCGGCCGGTTTTTTTGTCGAACTCGGTCGCAGCCGCCTCAATGCGGCGCGTCTTCTCCGGCCGCTGGCGCGTAAGACCGACGATATCCTGCGCCGGCGCATGGGGCCTGATGATCTGCGATGGTCAGGCATACCGTCGTCCTGGAATGGACAGGGGAGCTTCAAGACGAGCGAGGTGTCTGCCGAGGCGTTCGCGGAACTCTTTGTCCGGCTAACGGCGGGATTTAAACTCCGGCCGGATTTTCCAGCCGAGCAGCTTGCCTATGTCCTCAAGGATGCGAAGCAGGCGAGAGCGGATGGCGGGGCCGCCTTCTGCAAGGTGGAGGCGCGGACCGGTGCCGTTGTCGGGGCGTTCGCCTATCATGGTGATGCCGGACGTATCGGCCGTGTCCTCCAGATCCTGGCGATCCCCGGTCAGGAGCGCCAGGTCATCGACTGCCTGATCGCCCATGCCGCGGATCGCGGCGTCGTGGCGCTCCGTGGACGGACGCAGCCGGCCCTCCTCGAGGCCATGCTCGGCCGGCGCATCTCCTTCACCCACCTTGCGTCAAGCGTCATTCATGCCAAGGATCCGGAGATCCTGCAGGCGTTTCAGAATGGCGAGGGATTCTTCAACGGCCTGGCGGGTGAGCACTGGAGCCGGCTTGCGGCAGGTTATGTCGACTGACACACCTGCCGCCGCTGTTGGCCATTCTGTCTCTTACTTTGCAGTGATCTCGCTGATCGGCTCAACGAATTGCGGAGCCAGATGCAGATAGCGCGTCGCCTTGCGCTTGGCGGTGATGTCGGCCCAGACACGAGACATCTGATCCGCCGTCAGGCCGGCGGCCGTGGCGACAACATCTGCGGGTAGATTGTGGTTGAGTCCGTAGAGGCAGAGGTCCATCCGGTCGTAGGGCAGGGAAAAGTAGAACTCCTCCTGCGTCTGCTGCAGCGAATAGGTGTCCGTCGTTGGCGGACGTTTGCAGATCTCTTCCGGCACGCCGAGATAGGCGGCAAGCTGATAGACCTGGGTCTTGTAGAGATGGGCGATCGGTTTGACGTCGGCTGCGCCATCGCCGTTCTTGACGAAGAAACCCTGGTCGTATTCCAGCCGGTTCGGCGTGCCGATCACCGCATAGTTCAGCCGGTCTGCATGGAAATATTCGAGCTGCTTGCGGGTGCGCTGCTTCATGTTCGTCGCAGCGACGATGCCGAGATAGACGGAGGGCGTCATGCGCAGCTTCGTCTGCTTGCCGTCCGGATCCTGCACGACGAGATAGGAGATGTTGTAGCCGTCGCCTTCGAGTGCGCTGGAAATGACGATTTTCGAGGCCCACGCGCTGGTATATTCCGGCACGAGTTCGCGGATGAACGCGTCGCGGCGATCATAGCAGCCCATGGCCTGCAGCGACGGGCCGATATCCTCGACAACGCTGTCGATGCCGAAGGTCTCGGCGATCTTCCGGCCGAGGCGAAGGCTTTCCGGATCGGAATCGTTTTCCGGCATGAATAGCGCGTAGACGTTCTTTGCGCCGACTGCGCGTGCGGCAAGGGCAGCACAAACGCTGCTATCGATGCCGCCCGAAAGCCCAAGTACAAGCCCGCGCTTGCGCAAGGGGCCGCGCAGCTGCTCGCGCAGAGCGGCAACGATCTTGTCGGCTTCCTTGGCCGGGTCGAGCGTCAGCGTTGCTGCGGAAAAAACAGACGCGGTATCGGCTTTGTGCATGTTCATTCGGCAGCCTCCAATGTTTCAGCGGCGAGCCTGCGGCTGACCTTGCCGGTATCCGTCTTCGGAAGCTCGTCGCGAAACTCGATGAGACGCGGAACCATGAAATCTTCCAGATGGGCGGCGCAATGTTTGATGATTTCCCGCTCCGTCAGGGTCGGGTCGGACAGCACGACAAGGGCTGCGATCGCCTGGCCGAGCACGGGGTCCGGCAGGCCGATGACGACAGCTTCGGCGATGCCGGGGTGCGCGTGAAGCACCGTCTCGACTTCCTTCGGCGCGACCTTCTCGCCACGGGTCTTGATGATGTCGTCCTTGCGGCCGACGAAATAGAGGAAGCCTTCCTCGTCGGTGCGGAAGAGGTCGCCCGTGTAGAGCACCTTTTCCCAGGGGTTGGGGCCAGGGCGAAGCATCTTGTTCGTCGCCTCGTCATTGCGCCAATAGCCCTGCATCACATGCGGTCCGCGGATCACAAGTTCGCCGGAGACGCCGGGCGGTACGCGCTGGCCGTCATCATCAACAACGAAGGCTTCGGTGTTCGGGATGGCGATACCGACAGAGCCCGGGCGGCGGTCCAGTTCAGCGGGGGGCAGGTAGGTGCAGCGTTTGCATTCCGTCAGCCCGTACATCGAGTAGACGGTCGCCCGCGGGAAAAGCTCGCGCAGCCTGGCAATATGGGCGGGCGGCAGGGCCGCGGCTGTATTGGTGATATAGCGCAGGCTCGGCAGGAAATCCGGTTCGAGGTCGCGCATCTGCAGGATCATTGCTGCCATGGTCGGTACTAGCGGAAAGCCGGTGACGCTCTCTTCGCGGATGCGATCAAAGATCGCCTGCGGGAAGGCGAAGGAGGCTTCGAGAACGATAGTGGCGCCGAGCTTGACCGCCATCAACAGTTGATAGAGGCCGTAGTCGAAGGCGAGCGGCAGGACGTTGAGGATGATATCGTCGGCCGTGTTTTCCAGATAGGTGGTGATCGAGGTCGCAGCCGCTTCGACATTCCGATGGGTCATCATCACGCCCTTCGGGCGACCGGTCGAACCCGACGTGTAGATCAGCAGAGCCAGATCGACGTCGATACCGCGGTGATCCACATGGGATCCCGCGGCGGCGAGGCAGGTTTCGAAATCCGCGATGCCTTCGCCGGGGCCAGCGCCCCTGAACTTTGTGGATGCGACGAACAGGGGCCGCGGCTCGATGTTGCGCGCTTCGGATACGACCGGCAGGAGTTTGCCTTGCGTCAGAATACCGGCCGCCTCGCAATTGCCGATCATGTAGGCGAGCTTGTCGGCCTTGGTCGACGGATTGACCGGCACGGCGGTGGCGCCGGCTTTCAGGATGGCAAACAGCGAGATCGCGGCTTCCCAGCAATTGTTCATGAAGACGAGGACGCGGTCGCCGCGCACGATGCCGCCCGCGGCAAGCGACGAGGCCAGCCGTGCGGCCGCCGCGTCGAATTCCGCATAGCTGAAACGCTTGTCGCCGGCCACCAGGGCCGTCTTTGCGCCATGCAAGCGGGCGCTGTTTTGCAGAAACTCTTCGACGCGCATCGTCTGTCTCCCGTCGCCCGATATGGTCAGGCCGACATCTTGTTGAGGGCCGGCGCTTGCGCGTGCTTTGCGACGAAGGCGGTGATCCGTGCCACCGAATCGAGATTGGCCGGAACGATGTCGGCGTCGGCCATGACGAAGCCGAAGCGGTCTTCGATGAAGGCGACGAGTTCGAGAACGCCGGTGGAATCGATGACTTCGTTTTCGATCAGCGATGCCTCATCCCGAAGGTCGTAGGACGTGTCGCCGAACAGGAAGTTCTCGATGATGAAGGCCTTGATGCTGTCGTTGATAGGCTGGGTCATGTGGTTCTCCTGGGATTGAGCTCAGGCCGCCTGTGCGCCGAGCGCCTTTGCGGCTGAAAATGTCTGTTGCCAGAGTTGCGTTGATAGGATGCCGACGAAGGCGACATTGTCGCGATAGCCGGACGCCGGCTTATCGCTGCACTTTTCGTACAGTTTCGAAACGGCCTTGGGATTGAAGAGGCCGGCTTCTGCGATCCTGTGCTCGCTGAAAGCTTCGCGCACGTAGTCGCGCTCATTCTTGCCGACGAAGGATTGGCTGTCCGGCGCGCGATAGGGCTGCTTGGTCCGGCGCCCAATAGATTCCGGAAGAAGGTCTTTCGTCGCTTCCCGCAGGATGTGTTTTTCCACGAGCCCCTTGAGTTTCATCTCGGGCGGCAGACGGGTTGCGAACTCGACAAGACGGTGGTCGAGGAACGGGAAGCGGCCCTCGATGCCATGCGCCATGGCCATGCGGTCGCCCTGGCTCGACAGGATGTAGCCGGGTAGCAGGAAGCGGCTTTCGAGATATTGCGCCTGATGCAGTGGATGCCAGCGGACGAAGTCTTCCGGCAGCCGTGAGATCAGTTCGGCGGCGGCATCATAGCCTTGAAGGGCCTGGCGAAGATCACCGGAGAAGAACAGCTTGGCTGCTGCCGTGCCCCGCAGCCGCGGCCGGTGCGAGAACAGCGGATCGTCCAGGCGATCGTCGCCGGCGCCGAAGAATGCGGCCAGATATTCGGCGGATTGCTGCTTCAGACCGGGCAGATAGGCATAGAGCTTGCGGAACAGATGCGGCCTGATCCGCGAACCGGGCTGGCGCGCGCAGAAACGGCGAACGCGGGATTCCTTGAAGATATCGTAGCCGGCAAAGACTTCGTCTGCGCCTTCGCCGGTTAGAACGACTTTCAGACCCTGCTGACGAACGAGGCCGGACAATTGGTAGAGCGGTGCCGGCGCCGTGCGCAGGACCGGGCGCTCGGTAAAGCGGATCACGTCGGGAAATGTGCTGGCGATATCGCCGTCACCACAGGCTACCGCGTGATGGTGCGTGCCGAGAGCCTTGGCCATCTGCAGCTGAAAGGCGCTTTCGTCGTGTTCTTCGCTGCCGAAGGTGACCGAAAAGGTGGAGAGGCCATTCGGCGCCATGGGGGCTGCAAGTGCCGACACGATGGAGGAATCCAATCCCCCGGAGAGGTAGGAGCCGACCGGTACGTCGGCACGCATCCTGATGCGCGTTGCGTCGGTCAGGAGAGCGCGCAGTTCCTCGGCAGCCACGCGTTCGTCCGTGTAGGCGGCGTGCTCACCGATGTCTGGATATTGCAGATGCCAATAGGGCCTGCTCGACATGCCGTCTTTGTCGGCAATGAGGAGATGCGCGGGCTCAAGCTCGAAAATGTTTCGAAAGGCGGTGCGCGGCGCGATCGGCGCCCAGAGTGTGAAGATCTGATCGAGTGCCAGCGGATCCATTTCCGCGCGGACACCCGGAACCTGCAGCAGCGCCTTTGCTTCAGAGGCGAAATAGAGCGTGCTGCCGACCGTTGTATAAAAGAGCGGGCGAACGCCCATCCGGTCGCGGGCAATCACCATCCGGTGCCTGCTGCCGTCCCAGATCGCAAAGGCGAAATCGCCATTGAGCAGGGATACGCAATCAGGTCCCATGCGCTCGTAGAGGTGCAGTATCACTTCCGTGTCGCTGCCGGTGCGGAAGATATGGCCCTGGGCTTTGAGCGTTTCCCTCAGCTCGACATAGTTGAAGATCTCGCCATTGAAGGCGATGGTGAAATCACCATTGGTATGGGTCATGGGTTGCTGGCCATCGGCGAGGCCGACGATGGACAGGCGTGCATGGCCAAGCCCGACGGCGGGGCCAGCGAAAATCCCTTGCTCGTCCGGGCCGCGATGGGCAATAGCGGCAACCATGCGGTGCAGCAGCGGTCGCGCATCCTGCGGCGCAACGCCCTCTCCGAAATAACCCGCAAATCCACACATGCAGCAAAATCCCCGACTTGCTTTCGAGGCGGGATAATGCCCGAAAAGCCTCCGCGATGTGTTAATCTGGATCAGGATTCGGGAACAATTTCCGGTATTTGGTCTCAGGGTAAAGATTTATTTAAGAATAATTTCGCAATTTTATTAAAATTTTAAACAATGTCCAAGGCGAATTTGTTCCTTTCTGAAGTGCAAATCGTAACCACAGTCGCTTCGTTTCTTTCAGGCAGCTACGGGCTTCAGGAGAAAAAGGCCAGTTCTAAGTCTATGCAATCTTGGGTGGATTTTTGTCGGCGACCGGTGGCGTTGGGGTGGTGCAACATGCCAGCTGTGACGGTTAACGAATCCTGAATTGATGACAACCGGTGCCCATTCGCTTAGTCGGAAGGGCGGGTTGTGGATTTTGGACGCATGGCAACAGCCTGATCGACAAAGACGAATTTCGGCTTGGATGGGCTGGCTGCGAATTTAAAGATGAACACGGCCGTCAGCAGTGGCCAGAAGAGGCAGAACACCAAGCCGGCTAAGCGGTAGACCGACCAATGGCCGCCGCTTTTCTCGCCCTCGAGATAGGTGGGCGTGAGATAGAGCAGGGCTGTCGCGCCATAAACCAGCGCTGCAATCTGCAGGTTCGACATGATGCCGCGCTCCTCTTCGCTTCGTGTGAATGCTTGTCGTCCTATTATGCAATTTGCGCGCAAGCGGACGTAAAGTCACTGCCGGAATAGGCGAAATTAAGGATTTCTTAACTTAAGGTAAATTTCTCGGCGCGGCCTGTCATCATCGGCTGTCTACTGCCGGGGGCCGCAAGCATTATCGATCCGAGGCGGTTCCAGCATTCCCGATTTCTATCTTGCTCGCGACAAGAACAGACCTGTTGACAGCCCTTCGTTTCTGGACCTATGATTAAGTCCAATTGCTTGACTTAATAGATCGACCAACGAAATCTGAGGGGATTCGTCATGACGGCAGTCGAGAGAATAGAAGCCAGCAAGAGCATTTTCGGAGCGCCTGGAAAGCCCGGAACAGTGGTGGGGAGGCTTTGGCGAGGAGCCTTGGCTGCATCGCTGATCGCCTTGGTTGCCGGGCAGGCGCGGGCCGAATCCGTGCTGACACTGCACATCGAGGAACAGACGAGCTGGGTGCAGAACTTCAATCCGTTCGATCTGGGCGGTCGCCGGCAGAGCACGATGGACTTCGTCTACGAGCCGCTCGTCATCTTCAACGACTATGACAGCGGCAAGCCGGTCTGGCGGCTGGCAACAGGCTACAAGTTTGCCGACGACCTGAAGTCGATCACCTATACGCTGCGCGATGGCGTCAAATGGTCGGACGGCAAGCCGCTGACGTCGGCCGACATGAAGTTCACGCTCGAAATGATGCTCAAGAACCCGGCGATCGACACCGTCGGCGTCGGCCAGAGCGTCGCCTCGGTTGAGGCGCCATCGCCGACCGAAGTGAAAATCAACCTCAAGGACGTCGATACGCATTTCCCGGAATCTCTCGCTGACTTCCCGGTCGTGCCCGAGCATATCTGGAAAGATGTAGCCGATCCCCTTGCCTTCAAGAATGAAACGCCTGTCGGTTCAGGCCCGATGACAGAAATCCGCCGCTTCACGCCGCAGGTTTACGAACAGTGCCGCAATCCGAATTACTGGGATGCGGCGACGCTGAAGGTCGATTGCCTGAAGCTGCCGCAGATTGCCGGCAACGACCAGATGCTCGCCCTTCTGCCGGAGGGCTCGATCGATTGGTTCGGCTCGTTCCTGCCACAGATCGACACGACCTATGTCGGGCTCGATCCGGAGCACAATGCCTACTGGCAGCCGCCGGCGGAAACCGTGTCGTTCCAGATGAATCTGAAGTCGTCGAATGCCGGCAATGCAGAGGCCTTCAACGACATGACGTTCCGACGTGCTTTCAGCCTGGCGATGGACCGCACGGCCATGGTGGATATTGCCGGGTTCGGCTATCCGGTGGTCAACCTGCATGCCAGTGGTCTACCGCCGCGCTTTGACAGCTGGCGCAACAAGGCGGCCGAGGGCGCGCAGGACGAATGGCTGACCTACGACATCGACAAGGCCAACAAGCTGCTTGGCGCCGCCGGCTATGCCAAGGGCGGCGACGGGTTCCGCGCAACGCCGAGCGGCAAACCGATCACCTTCCCGATCATCGTGCCGAACGGCTGGACCGACTGGATCGATGCGGTCCAGATCGCGACCGAAGGCCTGCGCAAGATCGGTATCAACGCCTCGGTGGCGACGCCGGAATACGAGCAGTGGCAAAAACAGATCCTCGACGGGTCGTTTGAGGCCGTGATGAATTCGCGTGCCGATGGCCCGACGCCGTTCCGCGGCTATTTCCAGTCGTTGTCGACGGCGTTTGCCGGCCGCATCACCAGTGCGCCGTCTCGCTACTCGAATCCGGAACTCGACAAGGTCTTCGACGACTATCGCCGCGCCACCACGGACGAGGAGCGCAAAGCGCTGTTTGATAAGGTACAACTGATAGTTGCCGACAATCTGCCTGTCGTTCCGGTCTTCAACGGTCCGACCTGGTATCAGTTCTCGACCAAGCGGTTCACCGGCTGGGTGTCCAAGGAGGAGCCGGCGATGAACCCCGAGGACCACGACAACAATCGGATGCGACTGATGCACCTGCTGCGCCTGAAGCCCGTGCAATAAGCGCGGCAGGCTCGGACGATGCGGCTTTCCCCCCGGCGGCTCGCGGTTTATTGCGTAGCCTTCCTGTTCGCCATCCTGGTGAATTTCACGGTCCCCCGGCTGATGCCGGGGAGCCCTGTCGACAGTATGATCGCGCAGCTTGGCCCCCGGGCGACGCCTGCCGCGATCGAGGCTATCCGGGCGCGCTTTGGCGCCATCGAGAAACCGGTGCTCGAGCAGTTTGTCGATTATGTCGTCGGGCTCGCGCATTTCGATCTCGGCGTCTCGGTCAAATATTATCCGCAGACGGTGACCGAGGTGCTCGGCCGATCCCTCGGCTGGACGGCTTTCCTGGTCATAACTGCCATTGTCTTCTCGCTCTGCGTCGGGATTTCGCTCGGCGCAATTGCCGCCTGGCGACGGGGCGGGCGTTTCGATACGATCATTACGCCATTCTCCGTGGTGATGATTGCAGTGCCGCCGGTCATCATCGCGCTGGCGACGCTGTTTTTCTTCGGCGTGACGCTCAGGTTCCTTCCCGTCGGCTATGCCTATGATCCAAGCCTTGATCCCGGCTTGAATTTCACCTTCTTCGGCAGTGTCTTCCTGCATGCGATCATGCCGGTGCTGACGCTGTCGCCTTACCTGATCGGTGAATTCCAGACGACGATGCGCTCCAGCATGATTTCGGTGCTGGGCGAGGACTATGTCACGATGGGCCGCGCCAAGGGGCTTTCCGAGACTGCCGTGATGTTCAGCTATGCCGCCCGCAACGCCATGCTGCCGGTGCTGACCAATCTGGCGCTGATGCTCGGCGCTGTCTTTGGCGGTTCGATCGTCACCGAAATCGTCTTCAACTATCCGGGGCTCGGCCTCACGCTTTATACGGCGAGCGTCGCCCGTGATTATCCTGTCATCCAGGGGCAGCTGCTGCTGATGACGCTGGCCACCCTCGGCGCTAACCTGCTGGTCGATATCATTTACGGGATCGTCGATCCGCGTGTTCGGGAGAGCGCAGCATGAGCTCAAGTTTCACGCTGTTCTGGCGGCAGAAGAAGGCGCTTGCCGGTCTCGTCATCATTCTATCGCTCTGCCTGATGGCACTGTTCGCGCCGCTGATTGCTCCGGGCGATCCGAGCGAGCGGGTCGGCCGTTCGCATCAAGCGCCGACCGTCGAGCACTATTTCGGCACCACCAAAATGGGCCGCGATGTCTATTCGCAGTTCGTCTGGGGGGCACGCCCGTCGCTTGCCGTCGGGTTTGCCACCGGTTTGGCGATCACGGCGCTGGGGACGGTGGTTGGGCTTGTCGCGGGTTATTTCGGTGGCCGCACCGATGCCACGCTTGATCTGCTCACCAATGCCGTTCTGGTCATTCCCAATATTCCGCTGCTGATCCTGCTTGCGTCGTTTGCCGGCACGGTCGGCCCCTGGGCGATCATGGCGATCATCGCGCTGACCTCCTGGCCATGGGGGGCCCGCATGACGCGCTCCCAGACGCTGGCGCTGCGCAACCGCGAATTCGTGGTTGCGGCGCGGATGGTCGGTGAACCGGCCTGGCGCATCATCTTCGTCGAGATCCTGCCCAATCTGGCGCCGCTGATCGGTATCAATATCGTCGGCAGCATCATCTATGCCATCGTCGCCCAGACGACGCTGGAATATCTCGGCTTCGGCGATCCCTTGAGCGTCACCTGGGGCACCATGCTTTACAATGCGCAGAACTCCTCGGCGATCATCCTGCGCGCCTGGTGGGATATCGGCGCACCCGCCGCCGGTATCGCGCTGACCGGGCTTGGGCTGGCGCTGATCAACTTCACCTTCGACGAGATTGCCAATCCACAGCTTCGTTCCGGGCCGGCGCTTAGCCGGTGGCTGAGGCTGAACCGGTTGCGCAGGCGGGAACAGAGGGCAGCCCGATGAGCGAGGCCTTGCTTCAAGTCCGCGATCTCAGCGTCGACTATCTGCTCGACAAGGGCTCGTTCCAGGCCGTCAAGAACGTATCCTTCGATATCAGGAAGGGCGAGTTGTTCGGCCTTGCCGGTGAATCCGGCTGCGGCAAGAGCACCATCGCGTTTGCCATTACCCGGCTATCCAAGCCACCCGCCTGGGTGACGGGCGGCGAGATACTGCTCGAAGGGCAGGACTTGCTGAAACTCTCCGAGACCGAGCTGCAGAAGGTTCGCTGGCGGCAGGTCGGCATGGTGTTCCAGAGCGCCATGAATTCGCTGAATCCGCTGATGCGGATCGAAGCGCAGTTCCACGACGTGTTGCGCCGGCATCTCGGCTCGACACGCGCGCAGTCGCGGGTGAGGGCGGAAGAGATGTTCAAGCTGGTTGGCATTTCCATATCGCGGCTCGATGATTATCCGCACCAGTTCAGCGGCGGCATGCGCCAGCGCATTGTCATCGCCATTTGCCTTGCCCTGAAGCCGCGGCTGATCATCATGGACGAACCGACGACGGCGCTGGATGTCGTGGTGCAGCGGGAAATCCTGGAGCAGGTGATCGACCTGCAGCGCGATCAGGGATTTTCGGTGCTGTTCATCACTCATGACCTGCATCTGATGGCACAGCTCTGCCACCGTATCGGCATCATGCTGAAGGGGGAACTGGTCGAGGTTGGCGATGTCCAACAGATCAGCAAGGCGCCGCTCCACGACTATACGCGAAAACTCTGGGGTGCCATTCCGCAATTGCCGGCTTCCGCGCACAGGATGGGAGCCGTAGAATGAACCTCATGGCCGTCACTCCAGTTGCTGAAATACCGACTGCGGACCCGATCATCCGGCTCGACGGGATCACACGGACATTCGGCGCCGTCGAGGCGCTACGCGGTGTTTCCCTGTCGCTGCAGCCCGGTCGCGCCTTGGCGCTGGTCGGCGAATCCGGCTGTGGCAAGACGACCTGCGCACGGATCATCGCCCGGATGGACAACCCGACCGGTGGAACGATGCACTTTCGTGGGCTCGACGTCACGGTGCCGGGGGCTGCCGATCGCGAACGAGCCTATCGTCGGGCAGTGCAGATGGTCTTTCAGGATCCGTTCGCCTCGCTCAATCCGGTTTTCTCGGTTCACCATCATCTGGAAAGGCCCTTAAAACTTCACGGTCATGCCAAAGGCAGGGCGGGGATCGATAAGGCGATTGCCGAGCTTCTTCAGGGCGTCGGTCTCGACCCGGATGTGACAGCAAGGAAATTTCCGCACGAACTGTCCGGCGGCCAGCGGCAGCGCGTCAATGTTGCGCGGGCTCTTGCCGTTCAGCCGGAGGTTCTGGTGGCCGACGAGCCGACCTCGATGCTGGATGTGTCGATCCGGCTCGGAATTCTCTCGCTGCTTGCCGATATCAAGCGGGAGCGCAACCTTGCCATGCTCTACATCACGCACGATATTGCCACGGCCGCGCATATCGCCGAGGAGGTCATCGTGATGTTTGCCGGACAGATGGTGGAGTGGGGGGACACGAACGCCGTGATCGGCAATGCCCGCCATCCCTATACGCAGCTTCTTCTGTCGGCGGTGCCCAATCCGGACCGTCCGTTCGTGCCGGGCGAAAGCGCGCGGTTCTTGCGTCATGCCGAAGAGGTGCGGTGCATCAGTCGCCCGGCTTCGCAGACCTTCGAGCAAATCGGCAAGAACCATTTCGTCCGCGCGCTCGGTACATCCCAAACGTAATCACACAGGGTTCAACATGGATTATCTGGTCAATCTTTCGCTGGTCAAGCCAGTTCCCGAACTCGATGTACGCATGGAAAAAGCCGGCGTCACCATCCGCCGGGCGCTTGCGCCGGAATTTGAACTGGTCACCGGCTGGGTGCGGGAAAAATTCAGTTCCGGATGGTCGAGCGAGACGGCCGTGGCTTTTGCCCGGCAGCCGCCGACCTGTTTCCTTGCGACGCGTGCGCAAAAGCTGATCGGCTTTGCTTGCCATGAATCGATTGCCCGCGGCTTCTTCGGACCGACCGGTGTCGACGATGCTGCTCGCGGCGAGGGCATTGGCCATGCGTTGCTCCTCGCCAGCCTGCTGGACCTGAAGACGATGGGTTATGGCTACGCCATCATCGGCGATGTCGGCCCATCGGCCTTCTACGAGCGGACGGTAGGCGCGACGTCAATCCCGAATTCCGCGCCCGGCGTCTATGCCGGACTGCTCAACACCGGCGAGTGAATTTTTCCTGGAGTGAGACGATGACGATAGCGACCAAGACCAAGTATCAGCTGGAAACATTCTGGGTGCCTGCGGGGCAGGGTGAGAATCCCGTTTATACGCTGACTTTGACCAACAACACTGATCAGCCGCTGATCGACTTCAAGCTCTGCGTTTCCGGCCCTGCGCGCATCGATCCGGAAGCGACCGTCGAAGGTGGCAGGCTGCTGAAGCGGCTGTCGAACCACTCGGAATTTGCACCGCCGGAAGGCTTTGTCCTCAAGCCCGGCGAGACCTGGACCATCAAGGCGCATGGCATGAGCTATCATCCCAAGCATTGGACCGATGGCGCCAATGCCGGTTATGTCGTGCTTGCCGACGATAACACGGTGCCGGTCAGCGTCGCCCCGACACGGGCGAAGGGCGACAATGCGGCATTGACACGCGGTGCCGTCGTCTATCCGGTGCCGAAGGTTGCGCCGGTGACGGTTTCCGTCGTGCCGTGGCCAAGCGCCGTCTCGGTCTCCGGCCGGTTGGCGCCTCCCGCCGGGCTTGCACTTCAGGCGGATGGAGGCGAGGCCCAAGCGGCTGCACAGGCCTTCAAGGCACTCGTAGATGGCTTGTTTCCCGTTGAAGGGCTGGTCCGTCCGGTTTCGGAAGGCGGTCTTCCTGTTTCGTTTGCTTCGGCCGATGGCCTTGCGCCGGAGGCATATAGCGTCAAGTTCTCCACATCCGGCGTGATGGTCTCGGCGAGTGGACGCGCAGGCTTCCTCTACGGACTGATCACGCTCGGGCAGATCCTGCGCGGCGCGCGGCTTCATCCCGAGACGTTCCTGTTCCCTGCATCCGGGGAGATCACCGACGAGCCGGCGCTCAGCTGGCGCGGTGTGCATCTCGATGTCGCCCGGCAGTTTTACGGCACGGCGGAAATCGAGCAGTTCCTGCGGATCATGGCCTGGAACAAACTGAACCGGTTCCATTGGCACCTCTCCGACGACGAGGCATGGCGTGTCGAGATCGATGCCTACCCGGCCCTGACGGAGATCGGTGCCTGGCGTGGTCATGGTCTGAAAATCCCGCCGCTTCTCGGCTCCGGTCCGCAGGTGACCGGCGGTTATTATACCAAGGCGGCCATCCGGCAGATCGTGGCTTTGGCCGGCGGGCTCGGTATCGAGGTGGTGCCTGAAATCGACGTGCCCGGACATTGCTACGCGATGCTGCAGGCGATCCCGGAACTGCGCGATCCGCAGGAGAAAGGCAGCTATTTCTCCGTTCAGGGTTTCCCGGACAATTGCATCAATCCGGCTCGGGAAGAAACCTACCGTGTTCTCGAAACAATCTTCGATGAGCTGATCGAACTGTTTCCCTCGAAGATCATCCATATCGGCGCCGACGAAGTGCCACTCGGCGCCTGGTCGGGTTCGCCCGAAGCCTTGGCCCGTTTGCGCGATATCAGTGGCGAGGCCATGGCAACCGCACATGCCACGCGGCTGAATGTCATCACCAACACGCACGGCGCCGACGAGATCGACGGATCGGGTGCTGCCGTGCTGCAGGCGGAGTTCCTCGCGCGTGTTCAAGCCTTCCTTGCATCGCGGGGCTGCGTAACGGGTGGCTGGCAGGAAGCGGCGCATGGCAATGTCATAGCCAAGGGGCAATCGCTGCTGTTCGGTTGGCGGACGGTCGAAGCATCCGCGGCCTTGGCGGGCGAAGGTTACGACATGGTCGTTTGCCCCGGCCAGGTCTATTACCTCGACATGGCCAACAGCCAGGCGTGGTCTGAGCCGGGCGCGAGCTGGGCTGGTTGGTCGGATCCGGAAAAGCTCTATACGTTCGATCCCGTCGAAGGCTGGAGCGATATACAGAAGAAACATCTGTTCGGCGTGCAATGCTGCATCTGGTCGGAACCGATGACCGATCGTGGCGTCTTTGACCGGCTGGTTTTCCCACGCCTTTCAGCGCTCGCTGAAACCGGCTGGACATTGCCGGAACGGAAGTCCTTCGCTCGTTTCGAGGCGCTGGTTGGGTTGATGCCGATCCTTTACGGGGTCTATGCGGAGAAGTAGGGCTGTTTCTCCACTCGGGAAGCCCTGCATTTTGTCGGAAAGGCTGAGGGATACCGGCCTTCCCAATCTCGCGCAGATATATTTCTGTCAGATCACGGCGGCGCGACTATGTCGGCCGCCGCATTTGCGTCTGCTTTCTATCGTGCGGGAGGAATGCGTGGACCGAAAACATGATAAAACCGAGAAACAATTAAAAAGTGTATTTTCTCCCGAATTTCGATCAAAAATATTCGTTGGCGTAGAATTGCAAACTGCATCTTTTGAGGCAAAATTTTGAGTTTCAATCGAGAAATCAATCAAAATCGATGAATAATCGGACCAAATTGATTCCATCGCGCCAAATATATGTGTTTCTACGGATTTTCATGCTGGAAACGTTATCCGTAAAAATTGTCACAAATATTAATTGTTCTTTCAGAGATAACACCAATAGTTGTGTGTATGCAGCCGGGCAGCAACCCGGGCATGATGCGGTGCATAGGCCGGCAGATATCCGGCATGTCGTTTTCAGAAGGCTTGATCGACTCGCGGGTGGCCCCTGTGCGGGCGGCGATCGCGGCGTTCAGGTTTCACGGCCATAAGAGACAACAACAGGAACACACCGGCATTCGGGGCTCTGACCAGCCGATGGGTGCGCGCTTGTTGCTGTACCCAAATGGCGCAAGAAAATTGATCAGATGCCCAAGGAGGCGTTTCATGAGCAAGCTTTTTCCATTTTTTGGTGGCGATACTGCAGCTATCCTGGCTGCCATGCACAAGTCCCAAGCGGTTATCGAATTCGATCTCACCGGCAATATCCTCAACGCCAACCCGAACTTCTGTGCGGCGTTGGGCTATGATCTTTCGGAAATCAAAGGCAAACATCACCGGATTTTCGTCGATCCGGTGGAGGCGGCGAGTGTAGACTATCGCGAGTTCTGGGCGCGGCTTGCGCGCGGCGAATATGACAAGCGTCAGTACAAGCGCATCACCAAGAGCGGCCGCGAAATCTGGATCGAGGCGTCCTACAATCCGATCTTCCGCGGCGGCAAACCTTATAAGGTCGTGAAGTTCGCAACCGACATCACCGCCGCCAAGCAGAAGGCGATCGAAGATGCGGGCAAGCTCAATGCCGTCTCGCGTTCTCAGGCGGTGATCGAATTTACGCCGACTGGCGAGATCCTGACGGCCAACGAGAATTTCTGCGGTGCTTTAGGTTATCAGCTGTCGGAAATCCAGGGCAAGCATCACCGCATGTTCTGCGACCCGGCCTATGTCCAGACCGAGGAGTACCGGCAGTTCTGGGAGGGGCTCGGACGCGGTCAATTCACGGCCAACGAGTTCCTGCGCTTCGGCAAGGGCGGCAAGGAAATCTGGATCCAGGCGGCTTACAATCCCATCGTTGATGACAAGGGAAAGGTCTTCAAGGTCGTGAAGTTCGCGACCGACGTGACCGAGCGCATGGGGGCGGTCGCAACACTTGCCAGCGCCCTGAAAAGTCTGTCGGACGGCGATCTGACGCAAAGCCTCGACAGGCCGTTCGTGCCGACGATGGAGAAGGTCCGGCACGACTTCAACGACGCGGTGGCCAAGTTGCGTTCGGCGATGCAGTCGGTTGGCGCCAACGCTCAGGCTATTGCGGCCGGTTCGACGGAGATCCGGTCCGCGGCGGACGATCTTTCCAAACGCACGGAGCAGCAGGCTGCTTCCGTCGAGGAAACAGCCGCGGCGCTTGAGGAAATCACCACCACTGTTGCCGACTCCAGCCGCAGGGCCGAGGATGCCGGCAATCTCGTTGCCGCCACCCGCGAAAATGCCGAACGATCCGGCGCGGTGGTCCGCAATGCCATCACCGCGATGGGGCAGATCGAGAATTCGTCGCGCGAAATTTCCAATATCATCGGCGTCATCGACGATATTGCTTTCCAGACCAATCTTCTGGCACTCAACGCCGGTGTAGAAGCGGCGCGGGCGGGCGAAGCCGGCAAGGGGTTCGCTGTCGTCGCCCAGGAAGTACGCGAACTTGCTCAGCGATCCGCCAAGGCCGCCAAGGAGATCAAGGCCCTGATCAACACCTCCGGTGAGCAGGTCAAAAGCGGCGTCTCGCTGGTGGGAGAGACCGGCAAAGCGCTGGAAGAAATCGTCAAGCAGGTCCAGGAAATCAACACCAACGTTATCGCCATCGTCGAAGGCGCCAAGGAACAGGCGACGGGTCTGAAGGAGATCAACCAGTCTGTGAACGCCATGGACCAGGGTACGCAGCAGAACGCGGCGATGGTGGAGCAATCCACGGCCGCCAGCCACAGCCTGGCCCGCGAGGCGGAGGCCTTGTTTGCACTGCTCGGCCAATTCCGGGTCGGGCAGCAAGCCTCGTCACCCCGGGCCGTCGATACCGGTCACCATCATTCCCGGTCGGTCGCATCTCCTGCCCGCAAGATGGCCGGACAGGTGATCCGCGCCTTTTCCGGAAGTGCTGCCCCGGCACAGGAAAGCTGGGAAGAGTTTTAAGTCGGTGACCTGACTTAACAATGAGAAACGGCGCCGCTTGTATGCGGCGCCGTTTCTCTTCGTATCAACAGGTGGTGGTCTGATGGGTTTTTACTCGGCCGCTTCAAGTCCCGGCAACAGCGGTTGCGTGTGCAACTGCGTTACGGTGGCCGTTTCGATCGGGGCGGTGTGAGCACCATTTTTCTTCAGTGGTCTGTTTCCGGTGAGCGCGCGGACCAGTGTGTAGAAGACCGGCGTCAGGAACAGGCCGAACAGGGTCACGCCGATCATGCCGGAGAACACCGCGACACCCATCGCGTGGCGCATTTCCGCGCCGGCGCCGGTGGATGTCACCAGCGGCACCACGCCCATGATGAAGGCCATGGAGGTCATCAGGATCGGTCGCAGGCGAAGACGGCTGGCCTTGATGACCGCTTCGAACGGCGTCGCCCCTTCGAATTCGAGCTCCCGCGCAAACTCGACGATCAGGATGGCGTTCTTTGCCGACAACCCGACCAGCACGATCAGACCGATCTGCGTGAAGACGTTGTTGTCGCCCGCCGTCAGCCAGACCCCGCCGAGTGCTGCCAGCAGCGCCATCGGGATGATCATGATGATCGACAACGGCAGAGACAGGCTCTCATACTGCGCCGCCAGCACCAGGAAGACGAGCAGGATCGACAGCGGGAAGATCAGTATGCCGGTATTGCCGGCAATGATCTCCTGGTAGGTCAGCTCCGTCCATTCGAAGGTAACGCCCGCGGGCAAGGTTTCCGCCGCGATCCGCTCGACGGCGGCGCGGGCTTGGCCGGATGAATAGCCGGGTGCCGTGTTGCCGTTGATATCGGCCGAGAGGAAGCCGTTATAGCGCATGGCGCGTTCCGGCCCGGCGCTGGACGTGACATTGAGTACGGCCGACAGCGGGATCATCTCGCCGGAGTTCGAGCGGACTTCCAGCTTGCCGATGTCTTCCGCTTGGGCGCGGTAGTTCGCATCCGCCTGCACGCGGACGGAATAGGTCCGGCCGAACTTGTTGAAGTCGTTGACGTAGACGGAGCCGAGATAGATCTGCAGCGTGTTGAAGATTTCAGTCAGCGGAACATTCAGCTGGCGGGCCTTGGCGCGGTCGACGTCGGCATAGAGCTGCGGGACGTTGACCTGATAGCTGGAGAACATGCCGACCAGTTCAGGCGTCGTATAGGCCTTAGCCATGAAACCCTTTACTGCTGCATCGAGAGCCTCGTATCCGAGCCCTGCCTTGTCCTCCAGCTGCAGCTTGAAGCCGCCGATTGCGCCGAGGCCCTGCACGGGCGGCGGCGGGAAGATGGCGCTGAAGGATTCCTGGATGACGCTGAGTTCCTGGTTCAGTCTTCCAGCGATCGCACCGGCGGAAAGATCCGGCGTCGTACGTTCCTCGAAGGGCTTCAGCGACAGGAAGACGATGCCGGCATTGGAGGAGTTGGTGAAGCCGTTGATCGACAGGCCCGGGAAGGCGATGGCGCTTTCAACGCCAGGAACCTTCAGGGAGATGTCGCTGATGCGGCGGATCACGTCTTCCGTGCGATCCAGCGAAGCGCCGTCCGGCAGCTGCGTGAACCCGACGAGATATTGCTTGTCCTGCGGCGGCACGAAGCCGCCCGGCACGGCCTTGAAGAAGAACACGGTCGCGCCGATGAGAAGGAGATAGACGCCCATCATCAGGGTCTTGCGGGAAATCACGCCCTTGACGCCTGTGCTGTAGGCCCGCGATCCACGCGAAAAGACAGCGTTGAAGCCGCGGAAGAACCAACCGAACAGGAAGTCCATCACGCGCGTTAGGCGGTCCTTCGGTGCATCGTGGCCGCGCAGAAGGAGAGCGGCCAGAGCCGGCGACAGCGTCAGCGAGTTGAAGGCGGAAATGACGGTCGAAATGGCGATCGTCAAGGCGAACTGCTTGTAGAACTGGCCGGTAAGGCCGGAGATGAAAGCGAGTGGCACGAACACGGCGACGAGCACCAGCGCGATCGCAATGATGGGTCCCGACACTTCCGTCATCGCCTTGTAGGTCGCCTCACGCGGAGGGAGACCGTCCTCGATGTTTCGCTCGACGTTTTCAACAACCACGATCGCATCATCGACGACGATACCGATCGCAAGCACCAGTCCAAAAAGGCTGAGCGCATTGATCGAGAAGCCGAGCATCTGCATGACCGCGAAGGTGCCGATGATCGAGACAGGAACGGCGATCAGAGGGATGATCGATGCGCGCCATGTCTGCAGGAAGATGATGACGACGATGACGACGAGGGCGATGGCTTCGAGCAGCGTGTGAATGACCGCCTCGATCGAGGCACGCACGAATTGCGTCGTGTCATAGACGATCTCGTAGTCGACATCCTGCGGCATCGATGCCTTGATTTCCTGCATGGTGGTGCGGACCTGGTCTGCGATCTCGATCGCGTTCGATCCAGGTGCCTGGAAGACCGGGATGGCAACGGCCTGCTTGTTGTTGAGCAACGAGCGCAGCGAGTATTCGGCAGAACCGAGTTCGATGCGCGAGACGTCGCGCAGGCGCGTGATCGCACCGGTCGGGCTCGTCTTGATGATGATCTCGCCGAACTCTTCCTCGCTTTGCAGGCGGCCTTGCGCATTCACGGAAAGCTGTAGATCGACGCCCTGCTGGTTCGGCGAGGAGCCGATGACGCCGGCAGCGGCCTGAATGTTCTGGGCACGGATTTCATTGACGACATCAGACGCAGAAAGACCCAACTGGGCCATTTTCTGCGGATCAAGCCAGATGCGCATTGAATAGTCGCCGGAGCCGAATAGCTGGACCTGGCCGACGCCGTCGATGCGGGCAAGCCGGTCCTTGACGTTGATCAGCGCGTAATTGCGCAGATAGGTCATGTCGTACCGGCCTTCGGGCGAGGTCAAGTGCACGACCATCATGAGATCCGGAGAACTCTTGATGGTCGTGATGCCGAGCCGGCGCACTTCTTCCGGCAATCTCGGCTCAGCCTGGCTGACCCGGTTCTGGACGAGTTGCTGGGCCTGATCGGGGTCGGTGCCGAGCTTGAAGGTAACGGTCAGCGTCATCAGGCCGTCCGTGGTCGCCTGGCTGCTCATGTAGAGCATATCCTCGACGCCATTGATCGATTCTTCCAGCGGCGTCGCCACCGTTTCGGCGATGACCTTCGGGTTGGCGCCGGGATAATTGGCACGGACGACGACCTGCGGCGGCACGACGTCCGGATATTCCGAGATCGGCAGGATCGTCATGGCGATCAGGCCGCCAAGGAAGATGATGAAGGACAGAACGCCCGCGAAAACCGGGCGATCGATGAAGAATCTCGAGATATTCATGGCGTGATCCGCCCTTGTGCTTAAGTGCCGGAGAAAGGCTTAATTGGTTATGGAGGCCTGCTGCTCGGGGTTGGCAGCAGGATTCATGGAGACCATTTCAGGCGCCACGAGCGCACCGGGACGGATGCGCTGCAGGCCGTTGACGACAATGCGCTCCTGGGCTTTCAGGCCGGCGGTAACCACCCGAAGGCCATCGGATTTCATGCCGACGGTGATTTCGCGGTATTCGGTGGTGTTGTCCGGTTTGACGACCATGACGTATTTCTTGTTCTGGTCGGTACCGATCGCGCGTTCATGAACGAGGACGGCGTCTTCGGTCTTGGCCTGGCCCATGCTCAATCGTGCAAACTGTCCCGGCATCAACATGCCATTGGCGTTGTCGAATACGGCGCGCACGCGGATGGTTCCGCTTTCCGGATCGACGCTGTTGTCCACGAGCTGAAGCTTGCCCTTCACATCGGGCAACCCGGCGACATCCATCCGGACCGGAACGCGGTCAAGGAAGTTGCGGGCATTCACGCCTTCCGGCAGTTCGGCGAGGATGCTGGAGACGATCCGCTCGTCAGCCTCGAAGCTGGCGTAGATCGGGCTCAGCGACACGAGGCGGGTGAGGATCGGCGAAGATGGACCCGCGGCGATCAGGTTGCCTGCGGTGATCTCGATCTTGCCGACGCGGCCGGTGATCGGAGCGCGGATTTCCGTATAGCCGAGATTGAGCGCTGCCGATTGCAGAACGGCCCGTGCAGCCCCCAGATCGGCCTCGGCGCTTGCCAAGCCGTTCATGCGCTGGTCGACTTCACTCTGCGATACCGCGTTGGAGGCAAGCAACTGCTGGCCGCGCTTGAGCTCTACGCGGGCGAGGGAAGCCCGCGCTTCGGCAGCCGTGACGTTCGCCTGGGCACGTGCCACTTCCGCCTGGTAGGGGGCCGGATCGATCGTGACGAGCAGATCACCCTTCTCAACGATCGCGCCTTCCTGGAAATGGACCGACTGGATGGCGCCGGCGACGCGCGAGCGCAGTTCGACGTGATCGACGGCTTCAAGGCGTCCAGAGAATTCGCTCCATTGCGTCACCGGTTTAGCCTCGACGACCGCGACAGAGACGGGAACAGCCACGGGCGCCGCGGTGGAGGCGTCGGCGGCGTTGCCGCTGCCGGCCGGGCCACCCTGCAGATCGAAATAGAGTGTCGGCGCAACGGTTGCGGCTGCGAGGACAAGGCCAGTGGTGAGAAGCTTGGTTTTGAAAGTTCCGAATGACATGGCGGCTATCCTGAATTTCTGCCCTTAATGAAGGGCTGCCGTTGGTCCTTCGTGGGAGGCGAAGGATTTGGGCGAGGGTTGCATTGACGTTCAATACCGTTCGGTATAGAAATAAGTTCTTGAACCGATCACTGTCAATCGAATTATATACCGATCGGTATAAAAAAATTCGGGAGGGCCCACCCCATGGGACGGCCAAGAGAGTTTGATGTCGATGAAGCCCTGGAAACGGCGATGGAGCTGTTCTGGCGCAAGGGCTACGAAGGCACTTCTCTCACCGATCTGACCGAGGGAATGGGTATCACCAAGCCGAGCCTTTACGGCGTTTTCGGCAATAAGGAAGGGCTCTTCCTGAAGGCGCTGGAGCGCTACGAGCGCACCAAGATGAACTTCTTCCATGAGGCGCTCAAGGAACCGAAGGCCCGCGATGTCGCCGAGAGAATTCTCAGAGGCTTTGCCGATTCCCAGACTGCGGAAACCGGGCCGAGCGGGTGTCTTGGCATCAATGGTGCGCTCGCCTGCAGCGAGGCGGCCGCCGAAATCCAGAAATGTCTGATCGAAAACCGCCATCGCGGTGAGCGGGATCTCGGCAAGCGGTTTGAGCGTGCCGCGAAGGAGGACGATCTGCCTCTGGGGCAGGAGCCCTACGACCTCGCTCGCTATATCATGACGATCTCTCAGGGGACGGCGATCCAGGCGGCGTCCGGCGCGGACCGCCCGGCGTTGTACCGTGTCATCGATATGGCCTTGCAGTTCTGGCCGGTGCCGGTTGCTCAAAACAGCTGATTATATCAGCAGGTTAAGTCCCATATACAACATGCCAGGTGTTTTTAGCCTCAAATCACTCGTCTGTCATTTTTCCGCTGCGTGATTCCAGCCGATATCGGTTGCCGGGATAGACAAGTCGGGCAAAGGAGACGACGCGCTTGGACGACCATGTTCGACGCCGAATGAGCAGGCACGGTTCCGTCCGCAGGATCACCAAAAGCTTGCATTCCCACGGCTGCGGCATGGCTGCTTCGACAATATGTTCGGAGCCGCTAAGCGGTGCCTCGGCTGTCAAATAGGCGTTGGGTGTCTGTGCCGTGAAGTTCTGTTCCAGATAGCCGGGTGCAGCCTCCGGGTTGACGAAGCGGTCCTCGATCTGCACCGGAACGCCGTTTTCACTGTGGACAATCAGCGAATGAAACACCGCTGCGCCGATCGGCAGACCGAGCGCATCCGCGACATCGGGCGCTGCCGTTTCCTTTGCCAGAACGATCACGGATGCCTGATGCGTATGGCCTCGCTCGTCTATCTCCTCGGCAATGTTGCGCACTTCAAAGAGTTCGGAATAGCCCTTTCGCTCGGCAACGAAGGAGCCGACGCCCTGGATGCGGACCAGTTCGCCTTCAGTTGCCAGTTCGCGCAGTGCCCGGTTGGCAGTCATCTTGCTAACGCCGAGTTCGGCGACCAGTTCATTCTCCGAGGGGACCCGATGTTTGGGAGGCCATTCGCCGCTCTGGATACGGTCAAGGATCATCTGCTTGACGCCGGCGTAAAGCGGTGCGCCATCATTGTCGCTGTTGTCCCATTTCAGTTGAGCGGTCTGGTCGTTGCTGCGTTTCATCTGCTCATTCCTTGGGCGAAATTAAATTTGCATCCAAATGCTGCTTCCCTCTTGCATACCACAAAAATTCGCATATGGTACCATATACAACATGGATGTTCAGGGCATTTTTCAAGCCGGTTCATCCGTCAATAGATTTGTAAAGCCGGCGGAGATCGGCGGACGTTGTGAAGATAAACCTCAGAGGAACCTGAATATGAACCTGACCAAATTTCTGATGGCTGGCGCCGTCGCAGTCGCAACTCTTTCCGCTTCGATGGTGCAGGCCAAGGACTGGAAAACCGTTACTATTACGCTCGAAGGCGCATATGCGCCCTGGAACCTGACCAACCCGGATGGTACGCTCGGCGGTTTCGAGCCTGAACTTGCCAAATATCTCTGCGATCACATGAAGGTCGAGTGCAACCTCGTTGCCTCGGACTGGGATGGCATGATCCCGGCGCTCAACGCCGGCAAGTTCGATGTGATCATGGACGCCCTGTCGATCACCGAAGAGCGCAAGAAGATCATCGACTTCACGATCCCCTACGCCCATACCCACGCCGCCTTCGCGACGCTGAAGGATAGCCCGTTGGCAAACGCTGCCGGCACCGGCACGGTCGTCAAGCTCGATCCGGGTGCGACGGGCGTCAAGGAAGTCGATGCGATGAAGGCAGCCTTTGCCGGAAAGACCATCGGCATCCAGGCTGCGACCGTCTACTCCAAGTTCATCTATGACAACTTCGGCGATGTCGCCACGGTTCGCGAGTACAAGACCGGCGCCGAGCGCGACCTTGATCTCGAAAGCGGCCGTATCGATCTGGTGTTCGATGATGCCGTCTACCTGATCTCGGCTTTCGAGAAGGCCAACGGCACGCTCGGCTTCACCGGTCCTGAAATCGGCGGCACGATCTTCGGCAGCGGCGAAGGCCTTGGCATCCGCCAGGCCGATACCGACCTGCGCGACATGTTCAACAAGGCTATCGAGGCAGCGCTTGCCGATGGCACGATCAAGACCCTGTCGATGAAGTGGTTCAAGACCGACGTGACCCCCTGATCCCAAGCTTGCCCGTCGCTTGCTATTTTGCGAACGGCGGGCACACTTGCTGCGGCAGGCCGCCCTTTTAAGGTGCGGCCTTCCACATCCACCTGACGATCGGGAAGCCGGCCCTGCCTGAATCAAGGCGCCGGAAACGACGGGACGCCTGCGGCATGGCACTATTTCAAATGATCGGATTTGGCCCCACCGGCTGGGGTGGACTGCTTCTCCTGGCGGCCCTGATGACGCTTTGCGTCACCGCCGTCGCGCTGTTGATCGGCGCCATTCTCGGCTCGCTGGTCGCCTGGTCGAAATTGTCGGGCAGCAGGGTACTGCGCACGTTCGGCGGCACCTACACCACCGTCTTTCGCGGCGTTCCCGAACTGTTGATCATCTATCTCGTCTATTTCGGCGGATCGAGCGCGGTTACCGCCATCGGCACGGCGATGGGTTATGAGGGTTTTCTTGGCCTTCCGTCCTTTGCTGCCGGCGCTCTTGCGGTCGGCATCATCTCCGGCGCCTACCAGGCGGAGGTTTTCCGCGGTGCTTTTCTTGCCATCCCAAAGGGCGAGCTTGAGGCGGCGCAGGCGATCGGCATGAACCGGAGTTTGCGCTTCCGCCGCATCATCGGTCCTCAGGTCTTCCGTTTTGCCATTCCGGGCATCGGCAATGTCTGGCAGCTCAGCCTCAAGGATTCGGCGCTCGTGTCGGTGACCGGTCTTGCCGATCTGATGCGGACAAGCCAGGTCGCCGCCGGCTCGACGCGGCAGCACTTCCTGTTCTTCATTGTCGGCGGCTGCCTCTATCTGATCCTCACCAGCTTCTCCGACCGTTTTTTCACCAGCGCCGAAAAGCGCGCCAATCGCAGCATGCCGACCAGTCTCGGCCAGGCCTGATCAAGGAGACGCGCGATGGATATCGCCTTCATGTTCGAGACCATGAAAACACTGCTGGCCGCTCTGCCGATGACGCTGGCCCTGTTTTCCCTCTCGATTTTCTTCGGCGGATTGCTGGCGCTCCTCATCGTCTGGATGCGGGTGAGCGGCAATACGATCGCCCGCAACTTTGCCAAGGGCTACATCTTCGTCTTCCGCGGCTCGCCGCTTTTGATCCAGATGTTCCTGATCTTCTACGGCCTCGGGCAGTTCGGCTTCATCCGTTACAGCTTCCTTTGGACGGCGCTGCGCGAACCCTTCGTCTGCGCCGTGCTGTCGCTGGCGCTTTGCACCGCGGGCTATACGGCTGAAATCTTCCGCTTCGGCCTGCGCGCCATTCCGGCCAAGGAGATCGAGGCCGCCCGCTCGGTCGGCATGTCCGGCTTCCTGCTGACGCGGCGTATCCTCGCGCCGATCGCCTTCCGCCACGCGCTGCCGGCCTATTCGACCGAGGTGGTGATGATGGTGAAGTCGACGGCGCTCGCCAGCCTCGTCACGGTCTGGGAAGTGACCGGCGTTGCCCAGCGGCTGATCTCGCAGACCTACCGCACGATGGAGGTCTTTCTCTGCGCCGCTATCATCTACCTCCTTCTGAATTTCATCATCCTGCAGGCCATGGCTCTGCTTGAATACAAGCTGACCCCGCACCGCCGCGCGGCGCCCCTCTTTCCGGTGCCGCAGCGATGACCCCGACGCCCCTCAACCAGACTGGAACGACCATGGCAGGCACAACCCGGCTTTCCGTCCGCAATATCCGCAAGAGTTTCGGCACGCATGAAGTGCTGCGTGGCATCTCGCTCGAGGCCCGCGACGGCGACGTCATTTCGCTTCTCGGCGCCAGCGGCTCGGGCAAGTCAACCTTCCTGCGCTGTATCAACCTTCTGGAGATTGCCGATCACGGCGAGATTTCCGTCGATGGCGAGCTGATCCAGATGACGCAGCGCGGCGGCAAGAATTATCCGGCCGACCGCCGCCAGGTGGATCGCATCCGCTCGGAGCTCGGCATGGTGTTCCAGTCGTTCAATCTCTGGTCTCATATGACGATCCTCGAAAACGTCATCGAGGGGCCGGTGCATGTGCTCAAGCGCCCGCGCGCCGAGTGCATCGCGGAAGCCGAGGCTTTGCTTGAAAAGGTCGGCATCGTCGAGAAGCGCAATGCCTACCCGGCGCATCTTTCGGGTGGCCAGCAGCAGCGCGCGGCAATCGCCCGCTCTCTGGCGATGAAGCCGAAGGTGATGTTGTTCGACGAACCGACCTCGGCGCTTGATCCGGAACTGGTCGGCGAAGTGCTGCGCGTCATGCGCTCGCTCGCAGAAGAGGGCATGACCATGCTGGTCGTCACCCATGAAATGAGCTTTGCGCGCAACGTCTCCAACCGGGTGATCTTCATGAAGTCCGGCGAAATCGACAGCGACGGTGCACCGGACGAATTGTTCGGCTCCGGCGGTTCGCCCAGCTTCCGCCAGTTCATCGGCAATTTCGGAGGCTGAACGTGCAGGATATCATGCTCGAAACGGCGCTCGACTGGCGCGCCGTGGCGGCGGTTGCCGATGGCGCAACGCTTTCTCTTTCCGGCGATGCCCGGCAGCGCGTCGAGACTGCAAGCCGCATCGTTTCGGCGATCGTTGAAAGCGGCGTTCGTGCCTATGGCGTCAATACCGGCGTCGGCGCCTTGGCCGATACGGTTGTCGATCGTCCGTCGCAGAGCCGCCTGTCGCGCAATATCATCCTCAGCCATGCCTGTGGCGTCGGTCCGTTGCTGGATGCTCGCGAGGTGCGCGCCATCATTGCAGCGCAGATCACCAATTTTTCGCATGGCCATTCCGGCGTGCGTCCGGCAATCGTGGAACTGTTGCAGGCATTTCTTCGCGAGGATTGTATTCCCGAGGTGCCATCCAGAGGGTCGGCAGGATATCTCAGCCACAACGCTCATATCGCGCTGGTGCTGATCGGCGAAGGCAGGGCACGGCTGAAAGGCAAGCCGGTCACCGGCGCCGGAGCACTGAAAGCGATCAAGGCCGAACCGCTGGTGCTGCAGGCCAAGGAAGGTCTGAGCCTCGTCAACGGCACCGCCTGCTCCACGGGGTTGGGGTGCGTGGCCTTGGCACGGGCCGAGCGGCTGCTTGACTGGGCAGATGCCATTGCCGCAGTGACGATCGAGGCACTCGGCTGCCAGATGACCGCTTTCGATGCATCGGTGCTTGCCCTTCGCAAGTCTGCGGGGATCGAGAAGGTCGGCAAAACCCTGCGCGATCGTCTCGCTGGTAGCGGGTTGATCGAAGCAGCCAAGGGCGCCCGCACGCAGGATGCCCTGAGCCTTCGTTCGGTCCCGCATGCCCACGGCGCCGGCTGGGATGTGTTCAATTTCGCAAGCTCGATCGTCAATCAGGAGCTGGCTTCGGTGACCGACAACCCGGCGGTCTCCGGCACGCCGGAAGCGCCGGTGGTCTCGTCAGAGGCGCATGCCGTGACGCCGGCTCTCGGGCAGGCGCTGGATAGCCTTGCTGTCGCAATCGCCCAGATATCGATGATGAGCGAGCGCCGCATCGATCGCCTTGTCAATCCACTGGTAAGTGGTCTTCCTGCCTTTCTCGCCGCCGATCCGGGCGCAGGCTCCGGCTTCATGATCGCTCAATATACAGCGGCCGCCCTTGCTGCGGAAAATCGGCGTCTTGGCGCTCCGGCAAGCCTTGATGGCGGCGTTACCTCGGCATTGCAGGAGGATTTCCTCGGGCATCCGACAGCGGCGGCCAACAAGCTGTTGGCAGTGCTCGACAATGCCGAGCAAATCCTCGGCATCGAGTTTGCCGCCGCAGCGCAGGCACAGGATTTCAAGGCTGGCGTCGCACCCAGGGCGAAGGGCACCGATGCGCTTTATCGCCATATCCGTGCCGCTCTGCCAACCTATGCCGACGACCGGCCACTCGGCTGGGACCTGGAAAAGGCGCGCGATCTGCTGCGTGAATCTCTGCCACCTAGCATCTGAAATTCCTGAAAGGATACTGCCATGACCGCCCATTTCGACGTTGCTGTTGTCGGCCTCGGCGCCATGGGCAGCGCCGCCATCGCACATTTGGCTGCAAGAGGCGTGAAGGCGATCGGTATCGATGCCTATTATCCAGCCCATGCGTTGAGTTCCTCGCATGGCGATAGCCGGTTGATCCGGCTCGGCTACTTCGAGGATCCGTCCTATGTGCCGCTGTTGCAGCGCGCCTATGCCAACTGGCGGGCGCTGGAGGCGCGGCTTCGCGAGGACGTTCTGACGATCACCGGTGTCCTGCAGATCGGCAAGCCGGATAGCAAGATCGTCAGCGGCACGAAGAAAAGCTGCGCGCTGCATAACCTGCCGCTGGAAACTCTTGATCCCGAAGAGATGCGCCGTCGCTTCCCGGTGTTTTCGCTGGATGACGACGAGATCGCTTTGCTCGATCCGCAGGGCGGCTATCTGCGGCCCGAGGTGGCCGTCATGGGCCATCTCAAACTTGCGGCAAGCGATGGTGCGGCCTTGCATTTCGGCGAGAAGGTGACGGCAATCGAGCCGGGCGATCGCGGCGTTACCATCGTCTCGGACACCGGGCGTTACACGGCCGGCAAGGTCATCGTCGCGACTGGTTCCTGGATCGGCGAACTGGTACCGGCGCTTCGCAATCATGCCGTGCCGATCAAGCAGGTCGTCTCCTGGTATCAGCCGGCCGATGGTTTCGTCACCATGCCACAGCGCATGCCGGTGTTCATCCGCGACGAAGGCGAGAAGGGTTCTTTCTTCGGCTTTCCGGCGATCGGCGTCGATGGCGTCAAGGTCGGCCGCCATGCGCATTTTCGCGAGCCGATCGACCCGAACCAGCCCAACCCAGCGGTCAATGACAGGGATACAGACCTCCTCGACGGTTTTATCCGGCACCGGTTACCAGCGGCGGCGGGCGTCCGCGTCCGTTCCACCACCTGCCGCTACACCATGCTGCCGAGCGAGGATTTTCTGCTCGACCTTTTGCCGGGTGACAAGCGCATCGTCGTGGCCTCGCCCTGTTCCGGCCACGGCTTCAAGTTCACCAGCGTCGTCGGCGAAATCCTTGCCGATCTGGCGCTGAACGGCGGCACGGATCTGCCGATCGGCGCTTTCTCCTTTGACGCGATGAACCGGTTTCTGGCAGCACGGGCGGCGGCTTGAGCATGGCCTACAGGCTTGAGCCCGCGGCGGAAACCTTTCTCGGCATACCGGCGGCAACGGCGGCCGAGAGCGGATCGGTTGCGATTTTCGGTGCCGTGCACGGAACGGCCTATCCCGACGCCAATCCGGAAGTTTCCGGCATCACGGCACCGGATGCAGTCCGCCACGCGATCACGGCTGCCTCCGTGCATATTGATCACTGGGACTTCGATTTCGACGGTCCCTTGCTGAATGACAATGCTCTTGAAGTGTTCGACCTGGGCGATGTCGTCACAAAATCGGATGACAATGCCGGTAACCGGGCGGCGATCGAAGCAGTGACACGGGACATTCGCGCAGTTGGCGCAATCCCTATCCTGATCGGTGGCGACGATTCGGCGGCGATCCCCTTCATGCGTGGTCTCTCTGATGTCGATGCCTTGCACATCCTCCAGATCGACGCTCATATCGACTGGCGCGACCGCATCGGCGACGAACCGCTCGGTTATTCCAGCACGATGCGCCGTGCCTCGGAACTCCCGTTTATCCGCTCGATGACACAGGTCGGCATCCGAGCGGTCGGCAGCGCCCGGCGGGAAGAGGTGGAGGCGGCGAAGGCCCGGGGATCACGGCTGGTCACGGTTCGTCAAGTGCGAGCCGGCGGCATGGCGGAAGTCGCTCAGGCTATTCCGCACGATGGCTCGCTGCTCATCCATATCGACGTCGATGCACTCGATCCGTCGATCTGCCCAGGCGTCAATGCGCTGTCGCCGGGAGGTCTATGGCTTGAGGAAGTGACGGATCTGATCGCCGCGGCCTTGGCTGGGCGGACGCTTGCCGGGTTTTCGATTGTCGAGTTCCAGCCCAAGAGCGACATTAACGATATGACCGCGACCGTCGTTGGCCGCCTGATATGCCACGTGCTTGGGCATCTGGCCCGAAAAGGTTAGCTTTCAGCTCGCGTTGATGCGGATGAGATAGGCCTCTGTCGGCATGTCGGAGGTGATCAAGACGACGCCCTCAAGAATAGCGCAATCCAGCCGTCCGAGTTCTTCGGCATGGTCTCCACTGTCGATCCGCACATTGCCAAGCGACAGAAGCATCGTCACGCCGCCTTCGGCATCCAGATGGTGCTGCCCTTCGACGATCCGCTTTTCGACCTGATGCGTCCATTGTCCGCGCCGGGTCATGACGTTCAGATCGACGATGGTACCCGATACCAGCCGCGCGGATGTCGGGGCGTCGGCCGGGAAGGCAAGCGGATTAGATGCGTGCGTCAGCACGACGGGCGACCTTCCGGCGATGTCGAGTTCCATGCCTTCGCCTTCGAGGATCGACAGGGTGCGGTCGATACCGGCAAAGACGGAAAACGGCCCATCGCTGGCCACCGTCGCCATGCTGATGCGCCAGCCGAAGGCAGCGAGATCGGCCTGCGGTGGAAACACCGCGATTTCCACTGTCTCGCCCCCACCGTTCTTCCATGGCATGCGGCGGTAGTTTTCCGAGCGAAGAACTTGCATGGCCATTATCCCTAAAGGTCGGTTGCCTTTGTCGTGCGACGGCCTCGTTGGCAAAGCTGCAGCCGCCGCTAACATTCTACAGGGCTTCCCGGACCTCGTAAAACGCCGAGATCCGGGATCGCTTGTTTTAGTTGCCCAGAATACCCGGCAGACGCAGGCCCTTTTCCTTGGCGCAGTCGATGGCAATGTCATAGCCCGCGTCGGCATGGCGCATGACGCCGGTTGCCGGGTCGTTCCAGAGAACGCGTTCCAGGCGACGGGCCGCATCGTCGGTGCCATCGGCGCAGATGACGACGCCCGAATGCTGCGAGAAGCCCATGCCGACGCCGCCGCCGTGGTGCAGCGACACCCAGGTGGCGCCCGATGCAGTGTTGAGAAGTGCATTGAGCAGCGGCCAGTCGGAAACGGCGTCCGAACCATCCTTCATGGCTTCGGTCTCGCGGTTCGGCGAGGCGACGGAGCCTGAGTCGAGGTGGTCGCGGCCGATGACGACCGGAGCCGACAGCTCGCCATTCTTGACCATCTCGTTGAAGGCGAGGCCGAGACGGTGGCGATCGCCGAGGCCAACCCAGCAGATGCGTGCCGGCAGGCCCTGGAAGGCGATGCGTTCAGCCGCCATGTCTAGCCAGTTGTGCAGATGCTTGTTGCCGGGTGTCAGTTCCTTCACCTTGGCATCGGTCTTGCGGATGTCCTCCGGATCGCCCGAGAGGGCAGCCCAGCGGAACGGACCGATGCCGCGGCAGAACAGCGGACGGATATAGGCAGGAACAAAGCCCGGGAAAGCGAAGGCGTTTTCGAGGCCTTCTTCCTTGGCGACCTGGCGGATGTTGTTGCCGTAGTCGAAGGTCGGAATGCCCATGTCCTGGAAGGCGATCATCGCTTCGACATGCTCGCGCATCGAGGTGCGGGCAGCTTTTTCGACGGCCTTCGGATCGCTCTCGCGTTTTTCCTTCCACTCTCCCATCGTCCAGCCCTTCGGCAGGTAGCCATTGATCGGGTCGTGCGCAGAGGTCTGGTCGGTGACCATGTCGGGGCGGATGCCACGACGAACCATTTCCGGCAGGATTTCGGCGCAATTGCCGAGCAGGCCGACGGACTTGGCTTCACCCGCGGCGGTCCAGCGCTCGATCATTTCCATGGCTTCATCGAGGGTTTCGGCGCGCGCGTCGACATAGCGGGTGCGTAGACGGAAATCGATCGAGTCGGGATTGCACTCGACGGCGAGGCAGCAGGCGCCGGCCATGACGGCCGCCAGCGGCTGGGCGCCGCCCATGCCGCCGAGACCGCCGGTCAGGACCCACTTGCCCTTGAGGTCGCCGTTATAATGCTGGCGGCCGGCTTCGACGAAGGTTTCGTAGGTGCCCTGCACGATGCCTTGCGAACCGATGTAGATCCACGAGCCGGCGGTCATCTGGCCGTACATGGCGAGACCCTTCTTATCCAGTTCGTTGAAATGATCCCAGGTCGCCCAATGCGGCACGAGGTTGGAGTTGGCAATGAGAACGCGCGGCGCATCCTTGTGGGTGCGGAACACGCCGACCGGCTTGCCCGACTGTACCATCAAGGTTTCGTCTTCGTTGAGGTCGCGTAGCGTTGCGACGATCTTGTCGAAATCGGCCCAGGTGCGGGCAGCGCGGCCGATGCCGCCGTAAACCACCAGTTCGTGCGGGTTCTCGGCCACTTCCGGATCGAGATTGTTCATCAGCATGCGAAGCGGCGCTTCGGTCATCCAGGATTTTGCGGTCAGTTCAGTGCCGCGGGCTGCACGGACGTCGCGGATGTTGTGACGAGGATTGGTCATTTGGTTCCCCTTTTGGTGTGTGCCAGTGTCAGCGCTGTTGTTTCGATGCGCGTGAGAATGTCTTTGAGGTGAATGCGGAGTCTGGCCGCCTTGGCCTCGTCATAGGCGAAGGGCGGTGTCTCGGTGGTCAGATGGGTGGACTGCGCCAGCTCCATCTGGATAGCGTGAACGCCGGTTTCCGGCTGGCCGTAGTGACGTGTCGTCCAGCCGCCCTTGAAGCGGCCGTTGAGGATACTGGTATAGCCCTCTGCATTCAGGACGACATCAACCGTTGCGTTCTGGATGGCCGGATCGCAGGTCTTGCCGCTATCGGTGCCGATGTTGAAATCAGGCAGCGTGCCTTCGAACAGGAACGGAATATCCGAGCGGATCGAATGGCAATCGTAGAGTACGGCGATACCGTGGATCGCTTTCACGCGCTCGATTTCGGCTGATAGCGCCGCATGATAGGGCGCATGGAAATCGGCGAGCCGGGCGGTAATGTCGGCCTCGGTTGGTTCTTCGCCATCTTTCCAGATAGAGACGCCGTCGAAATCGGTGCCAGGAATGAGCCCGGTCGTGTTCTGGCCGGGATAGAGGCTGACACCTTCAGGATCGCGATTGGCGTCGATGACGTAGCGATGGAAGGTGGCACGCACCGTCGTCACTTCCGGCAGCAAGCCTTCATAGAGATGATGGATATGCCAGTCGGTATCGGCGAGGATGCGGCCATTGTCGTTCAGCCGGTCCCAGATCGCCGGCGGAACGTCGGTGCCGGTGTGCGGGAAGCCGAGGATAATGGGTGATGTACCCTGTTTGACTTGAAAGACGCTCATTCAGGCCTCCAATATCGGGAGAATGCCGGCGGAAACCGCGGCGTTCAGGGCGCCGGAGCCGACGAGGTCGCTTGCCGCCTTGAGGTCGGTCGCCATGTAGCGATCGATCTCCAGCGTCGGGACGACCTTGCGGATCGCCGCGATGGCGTTGGTCAGTTCCGGGCTGGTGACGAGCGGTGCGCGGAAATCGATGCCCTGGGCTGCCGTCAGCGCCTCGATGCCGACGATCGAAAACAGGTTGTCGGTCATCTGCAGCAGGCGGCGGGCGCCGTGGCAGGCCATGGAGACGTGGTCTTCCTGGTTGGCCGAGGTCGGGGTGGAATCGACCGAGGCCGGATGCGACATCTGCTTGTTTTCGGACATCAGCGCGGCCGAGGTGACCTCGGCGATCATCAGGCCCGAGTTAAGGCCGGGCTTCTTAGCCAAGAATGCTGGAAGGCCATAGGAGAGGGCAGGGTCCACCAGCAAAGCGATACGGCGCTGCGAGATGGCGCCGATTTCGCAGATGGCGAGCGCAATCTGGTCGGCGGCGAAGGCGACCGGCTCGGCATGGAAGTTACCGCCGGAGACGACGGAATTGTCGGACAGCACCAGTGGATTGTCGGTCACCGCGTTGGCTTCGATTTCCAGCGTGCGGGCAACGGAGCGCATGAGATCGAGGCAGGCGCCGTCGACCTGCGGCTGGCAGCGGATGCAGTAGGGGTCCTGGACGCGCTCGTCGCCTTCGATATGGCTTTCGCGGATCACCGAGCCATTGAGCAGGCCGCGCAAGGCAGCGGCGGCGTCGATCTGGCCCTTATGGCCGCGCAACGTATGGATATCCGGATGGAACGGTGCCGAGGAACCCATGGCAGCGTCGGTCGAAAGCGCGCCGGTGATGAGGGCCGATTGCGCGGCGCGGTGGGCGCGGAACAGGCCGGCAAGCGCCAACGCGGTGGAGACCTGGGTGCCGTTGATCAGCGCGAGGCCTTCCTTGGCGGCCAGCACGACCGGGGTCAGGCCGGCGTGTTCCAGAGCGGTGCGGCCGTCAAGCTGCTCGCCGTTGAAGAAGGCTTCGCCTTCGCCCATCATCACGGCTGCCATATGGGCGAGCGGCGCGAGATCGCCGGATGCGCCGACGGAGCCCTTTTCCGGGATGACCGGGATGACGCCCTTTTCGAGCATGCCTTCGATCAGGCGGACGAGTTCGAGCCGGACGCCAGATGCGCCACGTCCGAGGGACACCAGCTTCAGCGCCATGATCAGGCGCACGATGTTTTCGGCGAGCGGCTGGCCGACGCCGCAGCAATGCGAGAGGATCAGGTTGCGCTGCAGGGTGGCAACGTCGGCGGCATCGATCTTGATGCTCGCCAGTTTACCGAAGCCAGTGTTGATGCCGTAGACCGGTGCATTGCCGGCCGCGATCTCGGCGATGCGGGCGGCGGCCTTCTCGATGCCCTTGTCGAAGGAGGGATCAAGCCGGACTGGCTCGCCGGTCCAATAGATGGTCTCGAGGGTCGAAAGCGGGACGGAGCCCGGCTGAAGAATAAGCGTCATTTGAAGTCCTCACCAATGCGCGGAGCCACGCTCACGCGTCTTAAAATTTCAATGTCCGTTGCGGACGCGCGCATGCAGCGGGTTAAAGCCCATGCGGTAGACGAGTTCGGCGGGTCGCTCGATATTCCAGATGGCGAAATCGGCCCATTTTCCCGGTTCGAGTGTCCCCACTTCGTCGACCAGCCCGAGCGCGCGTGCAGCCTCCCGCGTTACGCCGGCAATGCATTCGGTGACCGTCATGTCGAACAGGGTCGCCGCCATGTTCATGGTCAGAAGCAGCGACGTCAGCGGCGAGGTGCCGGGGTTGTTGTCGGTGGCGATTGCCATCGCCACGCCCGCCTTGCGGAACAGATCGATCGGCGGCTTCTTCGTCTCGCGGATGAAATAGAAGGCGCCGGGCAGGATGACAGCCACGGTGCCGCTTTTTGCCATTGCTTGCGCGCCGGCTTCATCGGTGTATTCCAGATGATCGGCCGACAGCGCACCATATTCAGCGGCAAGGGCTGCGCCATGCAGATTGGAAAGCTGGTCGGCGTGCAGCTTGACCGGCAGGCCGTGGGCTTTCGCCGCATCGAAAACCAGCCGCATTTCATCGGTCGAAAAGGCGATGCCTTCGCAAAAGCCGTCGACCGCATCGGCCAGCCCCTCTGCGGCAATCGCGGGCAGCATTTCGCCGGCGACCTTGGCAATATAACCGGTCTTGTCGCCCTTGAATTCAGGCGGCAGCGCATGGGCGCCGAGGAAGGTGGTGCGAACAGCCACGTCTCGTTCCTCGCCAAGGCGGCGCGCGGCGCGCAAGGCCTTCGCCTCGTTATCGAGGTCGAGGCCATAGCCGGATTTGATTTCGACGGTCGTCACGCCCTCGGCCATCAGGGTATCCAGGCGGGGAAGGGTCTGGCGCACAAGCTCGTCTTCACTGGCTTCGCGTAGCGAGCGCACCGAGGAAACGATACCGCCGCCGGCGCGCGCCACTTCTTCGTAACTTGCGCCCGCGAGCCGCATTTCGAATTCGTTGGCGCGGTCTCCGGCGTGAACCAGATGCGTGTGGCAATCGATCAGGCCGGGAGTGATCCACCGGCCGCCGCAATCGATGACGTCGGCGGCATTTTCAACGGAGAAAGGCAGGTCTGCTTCGCTGCCGGCATAGACGATGCGCCCGTCTTCGACGGCGATGACGCCGTTCTTGATGAGGCCGAGGCCCGGCAAGGCAGGGTTCAAGGTCGCGAGCCGCGCGTTTCGCCAAAGGCGATCGCAAGCGGTTGGCCGGGACCCTTCTGGTGTCGATTTTATGGAAGACATCGTTTTCTAGCCTTTCCTTTTCGTGCTATTATGTATAGACATAAAGAAAATGAGCGCAAGTGATTTTTTTGTGGCGACAGTCAGGAAGGGATGAGGCCTTGACCAGCATTCATGTGAAATCGGCTCTGACGCCGGCGGGATGGCAGAAGAATGTGCGGCTGACGATTGAGGGCAGCCAGATCGCCTCCGTCGAAACGGGTGTTGCAGCACAGGCAGGCGACGAGCACCACGATATCCTTGTGTCCGGCATGCCGAACCTGCACAGCCACGCCTTCCAGCGCGGCATGGCTGGCCTTGCGGAAACACGCGGACCCGGCGCCGACAGCTTCTGGAGCTGGCGCAATGTGATGTATCGCTTCGCCCTGTCGATGACGCCGGATCACGTCGAGGCCGTTGCCAGCCAGCTCTATATGGAAATGCTGGAAGCCGGTTTTTCCCGCGTCGGCGAATTCCATTATCTGCACCATGATATCGACGGCAGCCCCTATGCCGATATTTCCGAGATGGCCCAGCGGATCGCCGCGGCGGCTTCGCAGACGGGCATCGGCCTGACGCTGCTTCCGGTGTTCTACGCGCATTCGACGTTCGGCGGTGCGGCACCGAACGAGGGGCAGCGCCGGTTCATCAACACGGTGGAAAGCTTCGAGCGGCTGCTTGACGGCTGCCGCTCCGCGGTCAAAGCGTTGCCGAATGGGCGCGTCGGTGTGGCGCCGCACAGTTTGCGGGCGGTGACGCCGGAAGAATTGACGGCCGTCGTCGCCATGGCGAAGGACGGACCGATCCATATCCATGTGGCCGAGCAGGTCAAGGAAGTGGAGGATTGCATCGCCTGGTCCGGGGCGCGTCCGGTCGAATGGCTGCTCGATAATGCCGGGCTTGATGGCCGCTGGTGCCTGATCCATGCGACGCATATGACGGACGACGAAACCCGGCGCATGGCGCAGAGCAAGGCGATCGCCGGGCTTTGCCCGGTGACGGAGGCCAATCTTGGCGACGGCACGTTCAACGCGGTCGTCTTCGGCGAAGCGGGCGGAAAATTCGGCATCGGCTCGGATTCCAATGTCCTGATCGGCCTTCCGGACGAGCTTCGGCAGCTTGAATATTCGCAGCGCCTCGCGCACCGCTCGCGCAATGTTCTGGCCGCACCCGGCCAATCGACCGGCCGGGCCTTGTTCGACGGCGCGGTGGAAGGCGGCGGTATCGCCATGGCGACCAAAACAGGGATCGCAGCCGGCAATCCGGCGGATTTCGTCAGTCTGCAGGCGCCGGACGGCGATCTCGCCGATGATGTGGCGCTGGATTCGTGGCTTTTTGCCAACGGGACGAAGCCAGATAGTGTCTGGGTCGCGGGCCGCAAACAGGTCGAAGGTGGGCGGCATTACCGGCGGGATGAGATATCGACACGGTTCCGCACGGTGATGCGCGAGCTTCTGGCCTGAGCGGCTCAATTCGGCGACCACATCTTTTCCGGACAAGCGGCGCCGAATAATGTCTGCTAGGACCAAACAGGTTTGTTGAAGGTGAGTGTGTGGTGAAATTGCAGGATGCCGATCCGAATGTTGAGGCGTCGCTTGTCGAGATGACAAGCGACCTTTCTCTGCATCAGCGCATCCTCGGCGATATCGAGGACCGCATCCTCTCCGGCGAATGGCAGCCGGGCTTTCGTATTCCGTTCGAGGTTGATCTTGCCGAGCAGTACAAATGCTCGCGGATGACCGTGAACAAGGCGCTGACGCAGCTGGCAAAGACTGGCCTGATCGAACGTCGGCGCAAATCCGGCAGCTATGTGACGCAGCCGCGGGCGCAGTCGGCGGTGCTGGAAATCCGTGATATCAAACTGGAAGTTCAGTCGCTCGGCCTGCCCTACGACTACAGTCTCCTGGCCAAAACCAAACGCAAGAGCAATGCTGACGACCGCCTGCGGCTGGGTCTCACAGCCTCGGTTTCCATCCTTGATGTGACCTGCAGGCATTTCGCCGGGCGCCGCCCGTTCTGCCTGGAAGAGCGATTGATCAATCTGAATGCCGTGCCGGAGGCCGAAGCTGAGAGTTTCGAGGAAACGGCGCCGGGGCCTTGGCTGCTGAATCGGGTTCCCTGGAGTGCGGCGGAACATACGATCCGGGCAGCATCGGCCGACGGCGATGTTGCGGAGGCTCTCGGCATTGCGATCGGAACCGCCTGCCTTACGGTCGAGCGGCGCACGTGGACCAACGGGGTCTATATCACCCACGTGCGGTTGATCTATCCCGGCGAACGGCATGCGCTGGTCGCCAATTTCACGCCATCGCAGCCCAAATAAGAAAACCGGCGTTCTGGCGCCGGTTTTCTGCTTCTATCGGACAGCCATTAGCCCTTCGGCTTGCCGCCGGTGCTCTTCGGAGTTTCCGCCTGTTTGACAAGCGAGCCAAAGGGCGTCGGCGCTTTCGCGGCGACCTTATCCTTTTTCGGCTTCCTGACTTCCTTGTTGCTCTTCACTTGTCCCTTGGCCATGTGATGTCCTTCCTCCGTCGATCTGTGGGAATGCGAGCGCTTGCGGCGCTATCCCTTTGCGTCTTCGAGATTGTCTTCCGTCGTTACCCGTTCGTAGGTCTCGCCTTCGGTGCGAATCCGATATTGCGGCGAACCATCCCGGATGGGCAATGTCGCGAGAATGCGAAAAATCGTTTCGTCGCGCAACGACAAACCGACGGTATTTCTCATCCGCACCTTCTGACCGATTGAAAACCGGTGGAGGCGGGATTTGGGCTGGCCCGTGGGAGGGGAGGAGTGTGTAGGCATGGCCGTTCTCCTTGCATAAAAAGGGGGAATGAAAAAGCGGAGCCTGGCCCCGCTTTGGTCATGTCCGCTTTTTCAAGGAGCGTCTGCCGTGTCGGGAACTGCCAGTCCATCCGTGTCAATTCCTGCCGAATAATCGGCCGGATTCGTTCAAAACGCGTCGAACAGATGTCTCGTTTCCGTGGGTAAAGCCGGTGCGAAACAATCGAAAATTTGGATTGAGATCGACGGGCCGGACACCACTGACGCCGCGAATAGCCAAACTTGGGCCAAAAAACGATTTAGAACGAGGTTAGCGTCAATTGAGGTTTAATTGAGGCTGTTTTCCGGCGCCTCCGGCGTTCAGACGGTTGCCCTTGCATCGACGCCGAACTCGAGGCTCATTTGTATGAGTTCATCCCAAAGGCTTTCGGCAAAGCCGCGCAGCACCACGACCTCGAAGCTCTCGTCGCCTGTGCGGGTGATGAGCGCGGAGATATGGCCAATCAGAGTCATTGCCGAACGGCCGACGGGAAATTTAGTGCGATCAAGATCGACGGCCGTGCCCTTGGCGAGGGCGGCTTCGACGGATCCACCGCTCATGCCGATCCTGATGCGGCCATGGCTCTGTTCAGCGATGGAAGCCTTGCCCGAGAGCAGGGCTGCCTTGCCGGCGATCTCTGCGGGCGAAAGCGTTGCGTCGCCGACAACAAACCACTGTCCAGGGCCATAGGCACGAACGGCGGTTTTATTGCCGTCCGCGATCTGACGGATCAGTTCCTCAAGACTGGCGCTTCCCTTGGAAGCCAGCACCTGCAGCACGTGACCTTCCGGCAGGGCCGCAAGCGTGATCCGGTTGCCGGTTGCGGGCGCGCCGAATGAACCGGATTTGGCACCAGCAAGGGCAGGACGGTGAACGAGAGCAAAATCAACCATGGAGCTTACCATTTTCCGGATCGAAGAAGACCGGGCTGCAGAGCACGGCCTTGGTGTATTCGTTTTTCAGGTCGTTCCAGACGGTGACGTGCTCGCCATGTCGCTTCGGGCCGTGTTTGACGAGGGCGAGACCGATGGTCGAGCCAAGATTGGGCGAGTAGCAGCTGGACGAGACGTAGCCTTGGTCGTTCTCCAGCGATGGCGTGGCACAGTCGGACAGGATGTGTGATCCGGTCTTGAAGGTCGTGGCCGGATCGAGCGGCTTGACGCCGACGAGCGACAGCCGGTCGTCCGCAACCATGCCTTCGCGCGCTAGCATCGCCTTGCCGATGAAATCCGGCTTGGTCGCGGACACCATCTTTGCAAAGCCCAGGTCGGACGGAATGACCGTGCCGTTGATCTCGGAATGGGTAACGTGGCCTTTTTCGATGCGCATGACCCCCAGGGCTTCCACACCGTAGGGGCAGATACCGTGCGGCTTGCCCGCTTCCATGATTGCGTCGGCAATCGCTTCGCCGTAGCCGGCAGGAACCGCCAGCTCGTAGGCCAGTTCGCCGGAGAAAGAGATGCGGAACAGGCGCCCGGTCAACGTGCCGCCGCAGAGCGAAACCTCCTTGGCACCAAGGAAGGGGAAGGCCGCGTCTGAAATGTCCTCATCCACGAGCGTCTGCAGGATCATGCGTGATTTCGGTCCGGCGACGGCGATCTGTGCCCATTGATCCGTCGAGGAGGCGAATTGCACGTCGAGATCGGGCCAGAGTGCCTGGGCGCAGAATTCCAGATGGTTCATCACGCCGGCCGCATAGGCCGTGGTGGTGGTCATGAAGAAGTGGTTTTCGCTGAGACGGCTCGTCGTGCCGTCGTCGTAGATCATGCCGTCCTCGCGCAGCATCAGGCCATAGCGTGCCTTACCGACCGGCAGTTTCAGGAAGGCGTTGCAATAGACGCGGTTGAGGAATTCGGCAGCGTCCTTGCCGAAGACCTCGATCTTGCCCAGCGTCGAGACATCGCAGATGCCGGCGTTCTTACGCACATTGAGCACTTCGCGATCGACGCTTTCGCGCCATGTCGTTTCGCCAGTCTTGGGGAACCAGGAAGAGCGATACCAGAGCCCGGTTTCGACGAAGACGGCGCCGTTCTTCTTTGCCCAGTCATGCAGCGGCGATTTGCGCACCGGCTGGAAATGCTTGCCCTTGGAAGCGCCGGTCAGTGCGCCGAACGAGAGCGGTGTATAGAACGGGCGAAAGGTCGTGGTGCCGACATCAGCGGGAGAGACCTTGCGCGCTTCGGCCAAGATGCCGATGGCGTTGATGTTCGACAGTTTGCCCTGGTCCGTCGCCATGCCGTTGGTGGTGTAGCGCTTGGCAAGCTCGACATGGCCGTAGCCTTCGCTGACGGCAAGGCCGAGATCCTTCAGGTGGACGTCGTTCTGGTAATCGACGAAGGCCTTGCCCTTTGCGCCGCGTACATACCAGAGCGGCTTGGCGACAGTTGCTGCGTCCGCTGCGAGAGCGAAGGCGGGAGCGGCACTGGAAAAGCCGAGGGCTTGCAGGGCGCTTGTGGCTTTTCCCGCACCGTCGGCAAGGCAGGCTTCGAGCGAGCCGACGCCTGCTGCAGAACCTGCAATGGTCAGGCCATCCAGTGTTTCCGGTGCGAGGAAGGCAGCCTTGGCATCCGACCAGACCGGCTTTGCGCCGCGATGGCAGGCAAGGTGGATGATCGGGCTCCAGCCGCCAGACATTGCAAGCGCGTCGGCGTTGATCGTTACCGGTGTGCCACCTTTGAGAACGGTAACGCTGGTGAGCGCCTTGCTGCCCGTGGCATCCTGAACCAGGGCGCCCGGGAATACGGGTGCGCGGCCGCTCCAGGATGAAGCGCCGCTGGCGCGGGCATCGACGATGGCTGCGACCTCAAGGCCAGCCGTTTCGAGGTCGGTCGCCGTCCGGTAGCCGGATTCATCATTGGTAAAGATCACCGTCTTTTTGCCGGGGGCGATTGCCTGCCGGTTGAGATAGGAGCGCATGGCCCCCGCCATCATCACGCCGGGAGTGTCGTTGCCGCCGAAAACCAGCGGCCTTTCTTCCGCGCCAGAGGCGAGGATGGCGTGTTTGGCGGCGATACGCCAAATGCGCTCGACCGGCCGGTTCGGATCGACCACGGCCGTATTCTTCTGCACGCTTTCGAGAGCGCCGAAGACATTGCCGTCATACCAGCCGAAGACCGTGGTGCGGGAGAAGATGCGCACATTGGACAGGCTGGCCAACTCGGCAAGCGTATGCGCCAAGAGGTCGATGGCAGTTCTGTCGCCAACCAATGCGGTTTCGGACAAGAGCGAACCGCCTGGCTCAAACCCCTCGTCAGCGAGGATGACACGAGCACCGGCGCGGCCAGCAGTGAGTGCTGCGGCGAGACCGGCCGGGCCGGCACCGATCACCAGCAGGTCGCAATGCGCCCACCATTTTTCATAACTGTCCGGATCGGGCTCGTAGGTCGCGCGGCCAAGGCCTGCCGCCTTGCGGATGATCGGCTCGTAGACCTTTTCCCAGAAGGCCACCGGCCACATGAAGGTCTTGTAGTAGAAGCCAGCGCCGAGGAAAGGCGAGAGCAGGCTGTTGACGGCGCCGAGGTCGAAATCGACGGAAGGCCAGCGGTTCTGGCTCTTGGCGGCGAGGCCGCTGTAAAGCTCAACCAGCGTGGCGCGGGTATTGGCTTCGGTGCGTCCGCCTTCGCCGATCGTCACAAGGGCATTGGGTTCAGCAGCGCCAGCCGTCAGAATGCCGCGCGGGCGATGGTACTTGAAACTGCGGCCGACAAGCTGGCGGCCATTGGCGAGAAGCGCGGAGGCCAGCGTGTCGCCGGCAAAACCCTGCATCGGCTTGCCGTCAAAGGTGAAATCGAGCGGCTTGGCGCGATCGATGCTGCCGCCCTTGGGGAGACGGAAGGAGCTCATGCAGTTTCTCCTTGCGATGGTGCACCGGCGGCATCGGATACACCGTAAATCGCATGCGTTACCGTATCGCGTTCGACGATCAACCAGCGGCGGCAGCCGGATGTGTGATGCCAATGTTCCTTGTGGCGTCCGCGCGGATTGTCGCGCAGGTAGACGTAAGCATACCAGGCGTCCTCACCGGCATCCGGTGCCGGGCGGATTATGCCGGCATCGCCGCGAACGGTGAATTCTTCCTTGGGGCGCGGCCCGCAATGGGGGCAGGCGATCAGGCTGGCCATGTAAAGTCCTCAATGCAGATTGGGTTGCGAGCCGACGCCCTTTTCATCGATCATTCGGCCGCGGGCGAAGCGGTCGAGGCGGAAGGCGCGGCCCGTCTCATGCGGCTCGTTTTTGGCGATCAGATGGGCGTAGCAGAAGCCGGAAGCGGGCGTGGCCTTGAAGCCGCCGTAACACCAGCCGGCGTTCAGGTAGAGATTGTCGATATGGGTGCGGTCGATGATGGGCGAGCCATCCATGCTCATGTCCATGACGCCGCCCCAGGAGCGCAGAACCCGAACGCGCGACAAGGCCGGGATCATCGCAACACCGGCTTCGGCGACATGCTCGACGGTCGCCAGATTGCCGCGCTGGGCATAAGAATTGTAGCCGTCGATATCGCCGCCGAAGACCAAGCCGCCCTTGTCGGACTGGGAGACATAGAAATGCCCGGCGCCGAAGGTCACGACATTGTCGATGAAGGGTTTCAGACCTTCAGAGACGAAGGCCTGCAGAACATGGCTTTCGATCGGCAGCTTCATGTCGACCATATCGGCGACAACGGTCGAGTTGCCTGCCGCCGCCAGCGCCAGCTTGCCGCAGCCGATAAAGCCCTGGCTGGTATCGACGCCTACCACGCGGCCGTTTTCGCGGCGGATGCCGGTGACCTCGCAGTTCTGGATAATATCGACGCCGCGGGTGTCGGCGCCACGCGCATAGCCCCAGGCAACAGCGTCATGCCGCACCGTGCCGCCGCGCTTCTGCATCAGTGCGCCCTGGATCGGGAAGCGGGCATTGTCGAAATCGAGGAAGGGCAGCATCTGGCGCACGGCGTTGCGGTCGAGCAGGTCGGCATCGACGCCGTGCAGGCGCATGGCATTGCCGCGCCGCGTATAGGCGTCGCGCTGGGCGTCGGAATGATAGAGGTTGAGCACGCCGCGCTGCGAGACCATGGCGTTGAAGTTGAAGTCCTGTTCCAGGCCTTCCCAGAGCTTCATCGACAGTTCGTAGAAAGGATTGTTTCCCTGAAGCAGGTAATTGGAGCGGATGATCGTCGTGTTGCGGCCAACATTGCCGGAGCCGATATAGCCCTTTTCCAGCACCGCCACATTGGTGATGCCGAATTCCTTGGCGAGATAATAGGCGGTGGCAAGCCCATGTCCGCCGCCACCGACGATGATGACGTCATACCGGTTCTTCGGCACAGGGCTCCGCCAGGCCGGTTTCCAGCCCTTGTTGCCGCGCAGGGCATTCAGAAAAACGGAAAAGGCGGAGTAGCGCATGTCGATATGATCCCGGGTGACTGCGCCGATCATGACAGGATTGTTTTCCGCTACTTGCAGAAAAGAGACGGATTAGGACATAATCAGGACATGGCGACGGATGACCTCAAAAACGTGCAGAAGATCGGCTTTATCCTCATTCCGGGATTTGCGCTGATGTCCTATGCCTCGGCCATAGAGCCGCTGCGTGCGGCCAATCTTCTGGCTGGCAAGGACATCTATTCTTTGTCTTCCCATGCACCCGAGGGTGCTGCGGCGGTGACGTCTTCAGGGATACCTGTTCCCTCGCTGCCGCTACCGGGACGCGGTTCCGGTTTCCATACTGTCTTCGTCTGCGCCGGTGGCACGCCGGTCGATTGGAATGTTCCGGCGGTTATGGCCTGCCTGCGCCAATTGGCGCGCGAAGGCGTGCGTATTGGCGGCATTTCGGGTGGCCCCTATCTGATGGCTGCTGCGGGTTTGCTCGAGGACCGCGATTTTACCATCCACTGGGAGCATGCTCCGGCCCTCATGGAAGCTTTTCCAGGCCTGGTCCCGCGTCAGGCGCGCTACGTTCTGGATGGCAGCCGGATTACCTGCGGCGGCGGCGTGGCGCCACTCGACATGATGTATGCCCTGATCTCCGAACGCATGGGGTCCGACTTTGCTCGCCGCGTGAGCGACTGGTACCTCCATACCCATGTCGAGAGTTCGGGCGCGCCGCAGCGGGCATCGCTTGCTGAGCGGTACCGCATCAATCATCCGGGCCTGCTGACCGTGCTTGAGAAAATGGAAGCAACGATCGAGGCCCCCCTTGATCGCCGGACCATGGCCGCTTTGGCGGGCCTGTCGCCGCGCCACCTCGACCGGTTGTTTTCCAGCCAGATGGGTTCGTCCTTTCTCCTCGAGTATCGCAAGCTGCGGCTCGATCATGCACGCCGCCTGCTGTTGCAAAGCCCGCTTTCGATCTCGGAAATCGCTTTTGCCACCGGCTTTTCAAGTGCCGGTCATTTTTCGCGGAGCTACCGTGCCGCCTTCGGCGAGCCGCCACGTTCCCAGCGGCAGTTCAGCAGTGCAGGAACGCCCCTGAATAATTTTCTTCCCGGTTGAGAAATTTTCACTCTCAGGATAGCTTGTTTTCATTGAAGGCAGGGGAAGCGGAGCCATATGGTGAAGAAGCAGCCAATCGATATCGGCCGGACAACGGATGACGAACGGCCGGCGCTGAAGGCTGCATTCTCGCAGGACCCGCATGCGCTGCGCGAGCCGAAGGAAAACAACCTCGAAATCGCCATCGGCCATGAGGTGCGGGCGTTCCGCAAGAAACTCGGGATCACGGTGACGGACCTTGCCACCGCCACCGGAATTTCGCTCGGCATGCTGTCGAAAATCGAGAATGGCAATATCTCGCCGTCATTGACCACATTGCAATCCCTGTCGCGTGCGCTCGGCGTTCCGGTCACCGCATTCTTCCGCCGCTATGAGGAGCCGCGCAACACTGTTTTCGTCAAGGCCGGCGAAGGCGTAGAGCTGGAACGCCGCGGCACGCGCGCGGGACACCAATACAACCTGCTCGGCCATATCGACAACAACACGGCCGGCGTCATCGTCGAGCCGTATCTGATCACACTGACGGCTGATTCCGATACGTTTCCGGCCTTCCAGCATGAGGGCATGGAGTTTCTCTACATGCTGGAGGGCGAGGTCGTGTACCGCCACGGCGACAGGCTCTTCACCATGCAGCCGGGCGACAGCCTGTTTTTCGACGCCGACGCGCGTCATGGACCGGAGCAACTGGTGAAACTGCCGATCCGCTATCTGTCGATCATCTCCTATCCGCAGACACGGAGTAACATCTGACAGTCTCGCAGCGCACAAATCTTGCTTTAAAAGAAAATAACTTTCTTCTCAGTTGAAATTCAAAACGGCAACTGCTATCCATCTTTTCAGTAACGAAACGAAGGATTGTCCCCATGTGCGGAATTGTCGGATTGTTTTTGAAGGACAAGTCACTGGAGCCCAAATTGGGTGCCATGCTGTCCGATATGCTGGTCATCATGACCGACCGCGGCCCTGATAGCGCTGGTATTGCAATCTACGGTGCACCTTCCGAAGGCCGTGCGAAAATCACCGTCCAATCGGCCAGGCCGGGGACCGATTTCGCCGGACTGGAAGCAATCCTGAAGCCTGCTGATGCCAGCGTGACGGTGGAGCTCAAAAGCACACACGCGGTCATCGAGGCCGATGCCGCGCACGCTGCAGCCGTGCGTGACCTGCTCGCCGCGGAGCGGCCGGAAATCCGGGTCATGGGTTCGGGCGACAGCGTCGAGATCTATAAGGAAGTCGGGCTGCCGAAGGATGTTGTTTCCCGCTTCGGCATTCGCGAGATGGGCGGCACGCATGGCATCGGCCATACCCGCATGGCAACGGAATCGGCGGTCACGACGCTCGGCGCGCACCCCTTCTCGACGGGTGCCGACCAATGCCTGGTGCACAACGGCTCGCTGTCCAACCACAACAACCTGCGCCGCGAACTGGTTCGCGAAGGGATGACCTTCGAGACGCAGAACGACTCGGAAGTCGCCGCCGCCTATCTCACTGCGGAAATGGCCAAGGGCAAGGATCTGGGGCAGGCGCTGACCAGCGCGCTCGACGATCTCGACGGCTTCTTCACCTTCGTCGTCGGCACCAAGTCCGGCTTCGGCGTCGTGCGCGATCCGATCGCCTGCAAGCCGGCTGTCATGGCTGAAACCGATCAATATATCGCCTTCGGCTCCGAATACCGCGCGCTCGTCAACCTGCCGGGCATCGAAGACGCCCGCGTCTGGGAGCCGGAGCCCGCCACCGTCTATTTCTGGGATCACGAGAAGGCTGCTTGACCATGGACCTCAGCGTAAAACGAGAAAGTCTGGAAGCAATGCGCGTGTTCGATCTTGCCACCATGCCGCTGCGCGAACTGAACAGCGCGCTGCATAATATAGCGCCCGGTGCCAATGACACGAATTTCGAAGTCGTCAATCCGCGCGGCAGTCACTCCGTCGCTGTCGGCATCGATCAGCCGGTTACCGTCGAAGTGCGTGGCAGCGTCGGATATTATTGCGCCGGCATGAATGACGGCGGCGCTGTCACCGTTCATGGGTCGGCCGGCCCGGGTGTCGCGGAAAACATGATGTCGGGAACGGTTGTCATTGAGGGCGACGCCAGCCAGTATGCGGGTGCGACTGGCCGTGGCGGTCTGCTGGTCATCAAGGGCAATGCCGCCTCGCGTTGCGGCATCTCGATGAAGGGCATCGACATCGTCGTGCACGGCAATATCGGTCATATGTCTGCCTTTATGGGGCAGTCCGGTCATTTGGTGGTGCTTGGCGATGCCGGCGATGCGCTGGGGGATTCGCTTTACGAGGCCAAGCTGTTCGTGCGCGGTGAAGTGAAGAGCCTTGGTGCCGATTGCATCGAGAAGGAACTGCGTTCCGAGCATATCGAAAAGCTCGCCGAGTTGCTGGCGAAGGCAGGCATCACCGACGTCAAGCCGACGGAATTCAAGCGTTACGGTTCGGCCCGCAAGCTCTACAATTTCAACATCGATAACGCTGACGCGTACTAAGGCAGGGACAAATAGATGAGCTATCACAACCCATATACCCCGCCGCGCAAGTCAGCGACCTTCGACGATTATACGCTGGCGGAAATCCGCCGCGCGGCGGCGACCGGCATTTATGACATTCGCGGCGCCGGCACCAAGCGCAAGGTCCCGCATTTCGACGATCTGCTATTCCTCGGCGCGTCGATCTCGCGTTACCCGCTCGAAGGCTATCGCGAGAAATGCGACACGACTGTCGTTCTCGGCTCGCGCTTCGCCAAGAAGCCGATCACATTGAAAACGCCAATCACCATCGCCGGCATGAGCTTTGGTGCCTTGTCGGGTAATGCGAAGGAAGCGCTCGGACGCGGCGCGACGATTGCCGGAACATCGACTACTACCGGCGACGGCGGCATGACGGATGAGGAGCGCGGCCATAGTCAGACGCTCGTTTATCAATACCTGCCGTCCCGCTACGGTATGAACCCCAAGGACCTCCGTCGCGCCGACGCGATCGAAGTCGTGGTCGGCCAGGGCGCCAAGCCCGGCGGCGGCGGCATGTTGCTCGGCCAGAAGATTTCCGATCGCGTCGCCAACATGCGTAACCTGCCGAAAGGCATCGACCAGCGCTCGGCCTGCCGTCATCCGGACTGGACGGGCCCGGACGACCTGGAAATCAAGATCATGGAGTTGCGCGAGATCACCGACTGGGAAAAGCCGATCTATGTGAAGGTCGGCGGCGCGCGGCCCTATTATGATACCGCGCTTGCCGTGAAGGCGGGTGCCGACGTGGTCGTGCTCGACGGTATGCAGGGCGGTACGGCCGCGACGCAGGACGTCTTCATCGAGAATGTCGGCATGCCAACGCTCGCCTGCATCCGACCCGCCGTCCAGGCGCTGCAGGATCTCGGCATGCACCGTAAGGTCCAGCTGATCATCTCCGGTGGTATCCGCTCGGGCGCCGACGTGGCCAAGGCTTTGGCGCTTGGCGCCGATGCGGTTGCGATCGGTACGGCAGCGCTCGTTGCCATCGGCGACAACGATCCGCACTGGGAAAGCGAGTACCAGAAGCTCGGCACCACTGCGGGCGCCTATGACGACTGGCACGAAGGCAAGGACCCGGCGGGCATCACGACGCAGGACCCGGAGCTGATGAAGCGCCTCGATCCGGTCGCAGCCGGCCGTCGCCTTGCCAACTACCTGAAGGTGATGACACTCGAAGCCCAGACCATCGCGCGTGCCTGCGGCAAGAACCACCTGCACAATCTGGAGCCGGAGGACCTCGTCGCGCTGACGCTCGAGGCTTCCGCCATGGCGCAGGTGCCGCTCGCCGGTACCAGCTGGATCCCGGGCAAGGGAGGCTTCTAAACCGACATACTTTTGGCCGTTGCCTGATCTCCCAAGACAGGCGGCGGCCTTTCCACGAAAAAGTGTCTGAATAATCCAAAGGGGAACACAGTGACACTCGATCTTGCTACCTTCGCCAAGGACCGTGGCATCAAATATTTCATGATCAGCTATACCGACCTGTTCGGCGGCCAGCGGGCGAAGCTCGTTCCGGCCGAGGCGATCGCCGACATGCAGAAGGACGGTGCGGGCTTCGCAGGCTTCGCCACCTGGCTCGACCTTACCCCCGCCCATCCGGACCTGTTTGCCCTGCCTGATGCTTCCTCCGTCATCCAGCTTCCCTGGAAGAAGGACGTTGCCTGGGTCGCGGCCGACTGCGTCATGGACGACAAGCCGGTCGAACAGGCACCGCGCGTGATGTTGAAGAGGTTGATCGCGCAGGCCGCCAAGCAAGGCCTTCGCGTCAAGACCGGTGTCGAGCCGGAATTCTTTTTGATCTCACCGGATGGCGGCAAGATTTCCGACGAGTTCGATACGGCCGAGAAGCCCTGCTACGACCAGCAGGCCGTCATGCGCCGCTATGATGTGATCGCCGAAATCTGCGACTACATGCTCGAACTCGGCTGGAAGCCCTACCAGAACGACCATGAGGATGCGAACGGCCAGTTCGAAATGAACTGGGAATATGACGATGCGTTGCAGACGGCCGACAAGCACTCGTTTTTCAAGTTCATGGTCAAGTCTGTTGCCGAGAAACACGGTCTTCGCGCGACCTTCATGCCGAAACCGTTCAAGGGCCTCACCGGCAATGGCTGCCACGCCCATATCTCCGTCTGGGATCTGGATGGCAAGACCAATGCGTTCGCCGACAAGGAAATGCCATTCGGTCTTTCGGCCAAGGGCAAGACTTTCCTCGGCGGCATCATGAAGCATGCCTCGGCACTTGCCGCCGTCACGAACCCGACGGTCAATTCCTACAAGCGCATCAACGCGCCGCGCACGATTTCAGGTGCGACCTGGGCGCCGAATACGGTCACGTGGACGGGCAACAACCGCACCCACATGGTGCGCGTGCCAGGGCCTGGCCGGTTCGAATTGCGGTTGCCCGATGGCGCGGTCAACCCTTATCTGCTGCAGGCGATCATCATCGCGGCTGGTCTCAACGGCATCCGGCACAATGCCGATCCGGGTCGTCATTACGACATCGACATGTACAAGGAAGGCCACACCGTCACCGACGCGCCGCGCCTGCCCTTGAATCTGCTGGATGCGCTTCGGGAATACGACAAGGATGAAGAGCTGAAGGCGACGCTCGGGCTCGAGTTCTCCGCAGCCTATCTCAAGCTCAAGCATCAGGAGTGGAACACCTACGCGTCCCACTTCACCGAATGGGAACGGCAGACGACGCTCGATATCTGAGTATCGGGACACGTTCCAAGATCAGAAGAGACGGCATGGCCTGTTCCTGCTATCCGATGTCGCGAAACGGATGGACGGGCGGGCCGGCGCCGCGCTAGCTTCCGTTCCACGATGCTGGGCCGGGAGGGCCAGCCAAGACCTCAAAGTGAGAGACTTAAGACGATGAAGAGCTATGTGCTGACTG
>UCML01000017.1:0-133552 GCA_900473675.1 Hyphomicrobiales bacterium
TCGACAAGACGAAATTCGCCGCATCCTTCGCCGCTGACGTCGAACCCGAAACCGCCGCCTTCATGGCCGCCTCCCAGGTTCCGTGGGGCGTTGCAGCCCTGACCGGCGCCGTGACCGAACCGGCCTGGAAGGTGAAGCCGAGCTTCTATCTGGTCGCAGCCGACGACCACATGATCCCGCCGCCCGCGCAGCGACTGATGGCCAAGCGCGCCGGCGCCACCGTCACCGAAGTCCCCGGCAGCCATGCAGTCTACGTCTCGAACCCGAAGGCCGTCGCCGACCTCATCGAGCAGGCTGCCGCCGCAACCAACTAACCCTGCATCAAGGCTTGCCGCATATCAAAAAGCAATGGCCGGGGGATCACCATCCCCCGACCTTGCAGGACATGGCCTTCGGCGATTTAGCGCAAACCGGACATCGGAATTGAAGTCCGTATAAAATAGCGACATTATAAGTCTCGGCGTCATCAGCCCCCGCAGCCAAACGAAAGCCCATATCAGAAATGCCGCGGGCTTTTGACATCCAGGCAAAACGGTACGGAGCGGGCGCTCAGTATGAGCCAAGCCTCTTGACCGCCGGGCGAGCAACACTCCTCATCCCCGCCGCACATCTCAACCAACGGATCTGCCCTGCAGATCGTCTATCCGCCCACCTGCGCGGTCGAGCATTCATAGCGAACGTCACCGGTTTCCGCATCGACCCCGGCGAGGCTGACGTCGTAGCCCCAGAGGTGGCGGATGTGGCGGAGGGTGGCGTCGCGGTTTTTTTCCTCCAGAAGGATGCCGCTCTTTATGTTGTGCTGCAGGCGAAGCTGGCGGTCGCCGAGGAGATCCACGTCCACCACCTGGATATCCTGCTGGTTTGCACCGACATCGTAACTCCTGGCCAGTGCCTTGCGGATTGCCTCGTAGCCGCGCTCGTTGTGGATCGACGCGACCTCGCAATATTTCTCATCTGCCTGGTCCGTCAGTAGGAACAGCCGGAATTTGCGGATCAGGTGCGGGCTCAGATACTGCAGGATGAAGGACTCGTCCCGGTGGTTTGCCCAGGCATCGAGCAGGGTCTCCCGCCATTGACCGCTGCCGGCGATCTGGGGAAACCAGTCGCGATCCTCCGAGGTCGGATGGTTGCAGATGCGCTCGATCTCCTGCATCAGGGCAAATCCGAGCGCATAGGGATTGAGGCCTGAAAAGCGTGGATCATCGAAATGCGGCTGAAAGACCACGCTGGAGTGACTGTGGAGCATTTCCAGGAGGGCGCCTTCGCTGATTTTGTCCTGGTCGAACAGCCTGTTGATGATGGTGTAGTGGACGTAGGTGGCGCATCCCTCGTTCATCACCTTGGTTTGCCGCTGCGGATAGAAATACTGGGCGATGACCCGCACGATCCGGAGCAGTTCGCGCTGCCACGGCTCAAGAGTCAGGCTGTTTTTCTCAAGGAAATAGAGCAGATTTTCTTCCGGCAGATTGAGCACCTTCTTTCGTTCCAGGGCGTCGCGTTCGGCCTCTTCCGGATTAGGTCGCCCGGTCGTGCGCGGAAGTGTCCTCCACAAGTCGCTATAGGTCTGTTCCTCATATTCCAGTCTCTCGCGGGCCCGCTCCTGCTCCTTTTTCGACGAAAGGCGGGGCGGGCGGCGATAGCGGAAAACGCCTTGATCCATCAGCGCGTGAGCGGAATCAAGAATGGCCTCTACCGCTGAGGTCCCGTGCCGCTCCTCGCATTTCGCGATGTATTTCTTGGCGAACTCCATATAGCTCAGGATGGCGCTGGCATCTGTCCATTGCCGGAACAGGTAGTTGTTCTTGAAGAAATGGTTGTGGCCGAAGGCGGCGTGAGCGGTCACCAGGGTCTGCATGGCCATGGTGTTTTCTTCCATCAGATAGGTGATGCACGGATTGGAGTTGATCACCAGCTCATAGGCAAGGCCGTGATGTCCCTTCCGGTAGGAATGCTCCTCGTAAACGAAGCGCTTGCCGAACGACCAATGCTGATACATCAGCGGCATGCCGACCGAAGAATATGCGTCGAGCATCTGCTCGGACGAGATGATTTCGAGCTGGTTGGGGTAGACGTCGAGCCCGAGTTCGTCGAGTGCGATCGTCTCGATGGCATCATAGGCACGCGACAGTGTCTTGAAGTTCCAGTCGGAACTTTGAAACAGCAGTTTCGAGGTTGTGGCCTTTCCCATCCCTGGCTCCGTTCAGCTGCGAAATTGCAGGGTAGGCTGCCTGGCGAAGAGCTTTCGGAAGACAGGGTAGATGTCTGAGGGCCGCGCGATCCGCGTCATCTGGAAATTCGGCCATTCGCCGTCGACGGTGCGATAGGCGCGCCAGAGCGAGGTGCCGTTGTCGGTCGATCCGAAAATTTCCGTCTCGCGCTCATCGATGATTTCGACGTAGGCATAATACTGGCAAAGCCGCATCAGCGCCCCGTTGAGAAGCGAGGCGCAACGTTCCGAATCGCGGGAGATGTTGTCGCCGTCGGAGGCCTGCGCGGCATAGATGTTCCATTCCTTCGCCGGATAACGCTCCTGAATGATGCGGTGCATTTCTTCCAGCGCCGTGGACACCACCGTGCCGCCGCTCTGCGGACTGTAGAAGAAGGTATCCTCGTCGACCTCGCCCGCCTCGTCGGTGTGGCGGATGAAGACGATATCGATCCGGTCATAGCGGCGCTTGAGGAAGAGGTGCAGCAGGACGAAAAAACGCTTGGCGAGATCTTTCTCGCGTTCACCCATCGAACTGGAAACATCCATCAGGCAGAACATCACGGCTTTGGCGTTCGGCAGCGGCTGGCGCTCGAAGCGATTGAAGCGAATATCGACCGGATCCACATAGGGAATGCGCCGGCGCCGGCGCTCCAGTCCGTCCAGCTGCTGGCGCAACGCCTCTATGCGCTTGCGCTGGATCGTGTCGGGGTTTCTTTCCGCCTCGAGTCTGGCGATCTCCTCTGCGAGTGCTTCCACGGCTTTTCGGCTCGGCCGCTGTAGCGCGATGCGCCGGCCGTAGCTGTTGCGCATGGTGCGCCCGACATTGATGTTGGTCGGAGAGCCGCTGGTGGCAAAGCCCGCCCGGCGCGGCTTGAAGGCGACCGCTTCCTTCAGGCTGAGCTTGATCATGTCGGGAAGCTCCAGGTCCTCGAAGAAAAGATCGAGCACTTCCTCCCGCGACAGCAGGAACTGGAAATCGTCCTCGTCCCGACCGGTCCCGGCGCTAGAGCCTGTCCCGCCGCCGGCGGGCGGTTTGTCGATGCGGTCTCCCTGCGCGTATTCCTTGTTGCCGGGCAGGATATATTGACGATCGCCGCTGCCGCGGGCGGACTGGAAAGTCGGCTCATTGGCGCCGCGTTGGGGCATGGGCACTTTATGCCCGGCATCCACGTCGGCTATCCGACCTGTCTTGACATGTTCCTTGATGGCGCGTTTCAGCTCCTCGCGGGCCCGCTTCAAGAAACGCCGCCGGTTGCCGAGGCTCTTGTCTTTCGGGTTGAGGCGGCGATCGATGAAATTCGGCATTGGCTACCCCTGGAGCATGACGCCGAACACTATAACGCGATGTTCGGGCGACATCATGCTCTACCCCTTCCACTGAGAATTGGATTCGGATTTCAGCTCGCAAGAACTGAAGATCATCCGGACCTGGGCATCCTCAACCCGCCTTGTTGACGCGCATGTACCATTCCACGAGGCGCCGGACCTGCCGTTCGGTATATCCGCGCTCGATCATGCGATGGACGAACTCGGCGTGCTGCTTTTCGCTGGCACTGTCCTTCTTGGAACCGAAGCTGATCACTGGCAGCAGGTCTTCCACCTGGCCGAACATACGCTTTTCGATCACTTCGCGCAGCTTCTCATAGCTCATCCAGGACGGATTGCGGCCGCTATTCTTGGCGCGGGCGCGCAAGGTGAATTTGACAACCTCGTTGCGGAAGTCCTTCGGATTGGCGATGCCGGCCGGTTTTTCGATCTGCGACAGCTCGTTGTCGAGAACTGTCCGATTGAGGATCTGCCCGGTATCGGGATCCTTGAAGTCCTGGTCCTCCAGCCAGGCATCGGCATAGGCGATATAGCGGTCGAACAGGTTCTGGCCGTATTCGCTGTAGGACTCCAGATAGGCCTTCTGGATTTCATGACCGATGAACTCGGCATAGCGCGCTGCAAGTTCCGACTTGATGAAGTCGAGATAGGCAGCTTCGGTTTCCTTGGGAAACTGCTCGCGTTTGATCGCCTGCTCCATGACATACATGAGATGCACCGGATCGGCGGCGATTTCCTTGGTGTCGTAGTTGAAGGTCTCCGAGAGCACCTTGAATGCGAAACGGGTGCTGACGCCATTCATGCCTTCGTCGACACCGGCGGCGTCGCGATACTCCTGAACCGATTTGGCCTTCGGATCGATGTCCTTCAGGTTCTCGCCGTCATAGACCCGCATCTTGGTATAGAGCGGCGAGTTTTCGTGTATGGTGAGCCGTGTTGAAACGGTGAAACGGCTGAGATTCTCCAGTACCTCCGGCGCGCAGGGGTTTTTGGCCAGCGCGCTTTCGCGAAGGAGCTTTTCGTAGATCTGCCGTTCCTCGGTGACGCGCAGGCAGTAGGGCACCTTGACCACCAGGATACGGTCGAGGAACGCTTCGTTGTTCTTGTTGTTCTTGAACTGTAGCCACTCGGATTCATTGGAATGGGCGACGACGATGCCCTGGAAGGGGAAGGCGCCGAAATTCTCAGTGCCGTTGTAGTTGCCTTCCTGGGTTGCTGTCAGAAGCGGATGCAGGACCTTGATCGGGGCTTTGAACATTTCCACGAATTCGAGCAGGCCCTGTGTCGTGCGATTCAGCCCGCCGCTGTAGGAGTAGGCGTCCGGATCGGCCTGGCTGAAGTTCTCGAGCTGGCGAATATCGACCTTGCCGACGAGCGCGGAAACGTCCTGATTGTTTTCATCACCCGGTTCGGTCTTTGCGATACCGATCTGGCGCAGGCGCGACGGCATCACCTTGACGACGCTGAACTTTGAAATGTCGCCACCGACTTCGTCGAGCCGCTTGGTCGCCCAGGGCGAGATCATGCCGGTGAGGCGCCGCCTGGCTATGCCGTACTTGTCTTCCAGAAGGTCTGCCATGCGTTCGGGATGAAACAGGCCCAGCGGGGACTCGAAGACCGGACTGATTTGGCCACCGACCATCAGAGTGTAGATCGGCCGCTGCTCCATCAGCTTCTTCAGCCTCTCGGCCAGTGACGATTTGCCTCCACCGACGGGGCCTAGCAGGTAGAGAATCTGCTTGCGTTCTTCGAGGCCCTGGGCGGCGTAGCGAAAATAGCCGACGATCCGCTCAATCGTATCTTCCATGCCGTAGAAGTCGGAGAATGTGGGGTAGACCTTGATGGTCCGGTTGGAGAAGATTCGGCCAAGACGTTCGTCCGCATTCGTTTCGACGAAGTTAGGCTCCCCAATGGCGGCGACCATGCGCTCCTGCGCGGTAGCATACATGCTTTTATCGTCGCGGCACGCGAGAAGATATTCCTGGAGGCTCATCTCCTCCTGCGCTGTGCTGGTATAAATCTCCGAAAAAAGATCGAAGACATCGGACTGGGTCTTTTGCATCATGCTCTCCCGCGGCCGGTTCGTTGAGACGGGATCGCTGCCTCTCGGCTCGCTCAACGAGATTAACATTATTTGTCCCCAAAAGTTCCTTCAAATAATTGTCATTGCAGTGATTCTTCAACAAAGAGCACCGCATCGCCTATGCGGTATGACGGATCACGGACCTCGTCGACTTGGCGTGCGCTGAAGATCGCGCAACCTCTCTCAGGCCCGAATCACCGCCCTTGGTGATCGCTCCATGCTCTTGATGCTTAGCGTAACACAATCTTGCCGATGACAATGCCATCATCGAATGGGTTCACAACTTCTCACATCAGATGTGACTTTCTTCCAACGATCGGCCGAATTCGTAAGCCTTGAGGCGGGTGAAAATCGTGTTGGTGACACCCACTGGAACCTATTTTGCGGCCTCACCTTGGGCGCTCCAGCTCCCGTCCGGTAACTTTGACAGCAACGGGGTTGAGAAAATCCCGACAGTTTTCTCCGGCCAATCGTCGCCCAGTGCAGTCAACCGTTCCAGCCATCGCTCTGACTGCAGCATGGCGGCACCGACGGCCACCGGCTTGATGCCAGCAAGCGCCAGAAGGGAAAGGCCTGCGACGATGGATGTACCGCTCGAAATCACGTCATCGATGAGAACGACACGCCGGTTTTCCAGAAGCGGCAGCATGCGCGGATCGATATAGAGCCGTTTTGTCTGGTCAGGCGTGGTGATCGACGACACCGGTACCGACAGATCGGCCTGATACCAGAATTTTGGTGACGTACCGAGCGGGACATATCGGCTGTGGCCCATTGCCCGTGCAACGGTACTTGCAAGCGTCAGACCGAGCGTCGGCAGACCGACGATGACGTCGGGATTGAAAGGCTTGAGCTTTTCGGCGAGCTGAGCAGCCAGAGCGTCCTGCACGGCAAAACTTGCCTGATTGACGATCAGCGATGCCAGCGCATGGACGCCATCGGGCAGCGGCCGGATCGGCAGGCGGAGTTGCCGGCCATCGCTCAATATTGCGGGGTAAAAATCCGTGTGGCCCGCGTGGATGTCGTAGGTGCCTGATGGATGGATTTCCTGCCAGAAGTCATGCGGCTGCATGGCGTCTTCCTTCTTTGGTCGGGCGAGATCGCCTCCAACCTAACTGCGGGGGATAGTGTTCGATTTTGCAAGGTTTTGCTCTATACCCGGAGAACGTCGAGGGGAAGCATATCCGTTCCTCACGACGAGCAGACCTGCCCCCGATTCAAGGAATTGCCTGCCGATGCGCCTGCCCGAAATCCTCACAGCCGATCTGCCTTTCCTGACTGCGCTGCGCCGCGACCTGCACGCCCATCCTGAACTCGGCTTCGAGGAGGAGCGTACCAGCGGCATTGTCGCAGACCTGTTGGAAGAGGCCGGCATTTCGGTGACACGCGGCCTGGCTGGCACCGGTTTGGTCGGCACGCTTCAGGTCGGCAACGGCACGCGCACCATCGGGCTTCGCGCCGACATGGATGCCCTGGCGATGCCGGAAACGGCGGAGCGGCCCTACAAGTCCAAGGTCGGCGGCAAGATGCATGCCTGCGGCCATGATGGCCATACGACCCTGCTGCTTGGTGCTGCACGGTATCTGGCAAAGACGCGCAATTTCTCCGGCACCGTGCATTTCATCTTCCAGCCGGCCGAAGAGGGCCGCGGCGGCGCCAGGCGCATGGTCGAGGACGGATTGTTCGAACGCTTTCCCTGCGATGCCGTGTACGGTTTGCACAACATGCCCGGTCTTGACACTGACGAGATGGCCGTCGTCGCGGGTCCGCAGCTTGCCTCCTCCGACAGCTGGCGCGTCACTTTCCGCGGCACCGGCACCCATGGCGCCAAACCTCATCTGGGCAAGGATCCGATTACCGCTGCCGCAACCTTCCTTGCATCACTTCAGACGATCGTCGGGCGGGTCGTCGACCCGTTGCAGCCGGCCGTGGTCAGCGCCTGTTCGGTACAGGCGGGCAATCCGCAAGCCCTGAACGTCATCCCCGATATCGTCGAGATCGGTGGCACGGCACGAGCCTATTCGCCCGACGTGCGCGATCAGCTGGCAACGGAAATTGGCCGGCTGGCGAAGGGCACGGCCGCGATGTACGGCATCGCCGTCGACTATGACTTCGAGCGCCGCATCCCGCCGGTTGTCAATGATCCCGATGCCACCGCCCGCGCCTTGAAGGCTGCCGGAGCCGTATTCGGCAACAAGTTGCGAACCGTCTTTCCACCATCGACGGCCGGTGACGATTTCGCTTATTTCGCCGGCAAAGCACCGGGCTGCTATGTCTGGCTCGGCAATGGTCCCGCCGTCGACGGCGCGCTGCATCACAACACCGCCTATGATTTCAATGATGAAGCGATCGGCCCGGGGGTTGCGTTCTGGACGACGCTGGTGGAGCAGGAACTCATCGTGGTGTCCCCCGAATGACCGTGCCGCTTCGAGGTTTGAGCTTTTTGCGCTGGCTGTTGGGGCCGTCGATGGCAGCCTCTCAACTGCGCCGAGCGATCATTGCCTTTTCCTGCATCCTCGTACTCGGGATTACCAAGAGTATCGTCGCTACAGTGGTTTACTTCATTGTCGGCCTGATCGGCCACTCCTATCTGGCCGGCAAATTGAGAGCGAAGCTCTATCCTCGCCATTATGATTATCGGGACTGAATATTCCCGAGCAGTGGGTTCTCGAGCAGAATCCCTGTCGCGATATCGGCGATGCCCCGGTCCGTCTGGTGCGGGCCGGCATTGCAGGCAAGCGTTGCCCCGAAGCAGGCCTTGAAGACCAGATAGGGCGGCTGCCATTCGACGATGTGGTCCATGGCCGTGCGAATGCGCACGAAATCCCGGGCGACATCGTCTAGCGAAGCATCGGACACCAGCCCCGAGAGAGGCAATGGCATCATTGCATCGACCTTGCTGTCGGACGCGACGGCCATGCCGCCACCGGCTGCGATCACCGCATTGGCGGCAATCGCCATGTCTTCCGGATCGCTGCCGAACACCGTCAGGTTATGGCTGTCATGGGAAACGGTCGTGGCGAAAGCGCCGCGCCAGTTTCCCCAGCCCCGCAGAAACCCGACGCGCGGCCGGCTGTCACCATGTCCGTGGCGGTGGGCCACCGTGATGAGGGTCGTGCCCTCCGGCGGCACCACGAAGCCATCTTGGACTTTCGCCTCAGCCTCGCCCCAACGGGTAAAGCGCGGCTGGTCTATGGTGGCGATCCGAACGGTCTTTTCATCAGAAGAGACACGGAAATCATCGGCCCTCAGCGGCTCAATCTTCATTGAATGCTGAAGCCCAGACGTATCGGCAGGCGCGATCTCCTGCAGCAAGCGGCCATCCTTCGCCACCGACACGCCGTTGGCTATGACGACGCTCGCTCGCAGATCTACAAGGCTGTCAAACACCACGATATCGGCCCGCCGGCCCGCCGCAATCAGGCCAAGATCGGGCCGGCCCAGTCGCTGCGAGGCATTGAGTGTCGCCGCCCGCAGCGCCCATTCAGGCTTCAGCCCGTAGCGCACCAGCCGTCGCACCACATCGTCCAGGCCGCCGCCGCTGACGAGATCGTCGGGGAAGACATCGTCGGTGCACAGCGTCACCGTTTGCGGCAGATGGCCGAGCCGGTTGAGCTCCGCCACGAATTCCGGCAGCAGATGGTCGTGCGAGCCGCGCAGCTCGATCGTCATGCCTGCGCGCAGCTTGGCCAGCAGATCTTCGGCCGAGACCAGTTCGTGGTCGGAGGTGATGCCGGCCGCCATGAACGCGGTGAGGTCGCTGTCCTTCAGGCCGCGTGCATGGCCGCAGATCAGTTTTTCCGAGGCGAGCCCCGCCTGGATGATGGCGCTCATGCGCGGATCGCGGTCGATCACGCCGCGCATGTTCATGACTTCGGCAACGCCGCCGATTTCCGGCCAGGACAAGAGATCGGCAATCACATCCGCATCGAAGTCGGCGCCGTTCAGCTCAAACCCCGGCGCGGACGGTACGCAGGAGGGAGCGAGCAGGATGATGCGCAGCGGCAGCGAGCGGGCGGCATCGGCGGCAAAGCGCACGCCGGAAACGCCATGGACGTTGCCGAACTCGTGCGGATCCCAGACGATCGTCGTCACGCCACGCGGCAATACTGCCCCGGCATAGTTCGCCGGCGTCACCATCGAGCTTTCGATGTGCATATGGGTGTCGATCAGGCCCGGCGAGACAAAGCCGCCGGCAGCATCGACGATCTCCGAAGCGTCGCCCCTCAGGCCCGTTGCATGGACGCTGGCAATCAACGGTCCGATGATGCCGATATCAGCGGCGCGTAGTTCGCCCGTGACCATGTCGACAAGCGTGCCGTTGATGATCAGGCGGTCGAAGGGCGCATCGCCCCGTGCCGCCGCGACCGCGCGGGTGCGCAGATCGCCATCGTTGAGGTCGGCGGGTTCCCTTATCGAAGGCTTCGTCATTTTCCCGCCTCCCACAGAAGGGCGTCCAGCACGATCGCCTTGATCGCCGCCGCGTCGCAATCCGCCGCGAACTCCGCGTTGAAGGCGCCATGGCTGGCGCGGGTCTCGACTACGGTGCGGCCGCGTGTCAGCGAGCCGGCAAGCTCCATGTCGATCCGCGCCGGTTGGAAAGTGACGAGATCGGGGCGGATAAAGGCGGCCGCTGCCGAAGGGTCGTAGATTGCCATTGCAGGGCGGCCGCGGCTGACGCCGATGTCGATATAGCCGGCCAGCATATCGGCCAACAAGGCGGCGTTGGTTCCACCCGCATTGCGGACAGGTTCGATATCTTCGGGCGCGGCCAGAACCTTGCGGCAGAAATCGAGGTCGACCATGCGCAATGGCAGACCATGGGACAGGAGGACCGCCACGGCTTCGGGATCGGCAAGCGCGTTGAATTCAGCGGACGCCGTGTGGTTGCCACGCGAAAGCCCGCCGCCCATCCAGGTGAGTTCGTCGATCCGCGCCGCGAGATCGGGTCGTGCCAAAGCAAGGGCTGCGATGTTGGTCAGTGGCCCGAGCGCCAGGATACGGCGCGGGGAGGGACTGTCTTCAAGCCATGCGCAAAGGGCAGAAAAGGCATCGATCCCTGCCGGATCATCGGCGTCTGGCAGCGACTGCCCAACCGTCGGAATGCCGGTCTCTCCAAGGATCGCCTGAGCGGTTTCCAACGCTCCGAGGACGGGACGGCTGCGCCCGGCATGGATGGGGAAAGTCCAGCCGAAAGCCTTTGCGGCACCTGCCGTATTGCGGCGAACCTGCTCCAGGGGCGTATTGCCGAACACCAGCGACACGCCGTCGATCTCGACGCGTGCGTGCATCACGACCAGAATGGCCGCAATGTCGTCAAAGCCCATATCCGTATCAATCCAGACACCCATGGCCGCTTACCCGAACCGCTTGAGCAGGGCAGCGCTTTCGACCGGCAGATCGAAGGCGACGTCGGCGTCGAGCGCATGAGCCGGCAAGGCCGCGTCCACTTCTGCCTTGATAGTGCCAAGCGGCGTTTCAAGGACATATTCGCGCGTTCCTCCGGCAAAGGAAACTCCGCGCACCCGACCTTTCAGGGGGCCGGAGCCCAAGGATATCGCGCGCGGCCGCCAGGCAAGCCCGGCCGCCTTCGGGAGCTTGCCCGGAAGGGCGACTTCTCCCGTGCCGGTGACGAGTTTGCCGTCCCGGATGGCGAAGATATTTTCGAAGCCGACGAAATCGGCGACAAAGCTGGAGACCGGATGATTGTAGATCTCTTCCGGCGTTCCGATCTGCTCGATGGCGCCGTTCTTCATCACGACGATCCGGTCGGCGAGCGCGAGCGCCTCGACCTGATCATGGGTGACGAAGATCATCGTCACGCCGCTTTCCTTCTGCACACGCTGCAGTTCCGTGCGCATTTCAAGACGCAGCCGCGCGTCGAGATTGGAGAGCGGTTCGTCGAGTAGGAGCACCTTGGGCTCCATCACCATGGAGCGGGCAAGGGCGACGCGCTGCTGCTGGCCGCCGGAAAGCTCCGGCGTCTTGCGATCGGCGAAGGCGGCGAGACCAACGGATTTCAGGCCTGCGGCGACCTTTGTTTCCAGCTCTGTGCCGCGCATACCCTTTAGCTTGAGACCGAAGGCGACATTCTCGAACACCGTCAGATGCGGGAACAGCGCATAGGACTGGAACACCAGCCCGACCGCTCGTTTGTTGGCTGCGACGCGGGTGATGTCGGTGCCATCGAGGTGGATACGCCCCCCAACCGGGGTCATCAGGCCGGCGATCGAGCGCATCGTTGTCGTCTTGCCGCAACCGGAGGGGCCGAGCAGCGCCAGCAATTCGCCCTTGCGGATCTCCAGATCGAGGTCCTTGACAGCGACGGTGCTGCCATAGGCGAGGGAGAGCTTGTCGAGGGTGAGGAAGGATGTGTCAGACATAGCGGGAGAACCCCAGAAAACGTTCGGCAAGGAAGACGACGCCGATGGAGAGGAAAGCGAGCAACGACGACAGGGCGGCGATCGACGGGTCGAAGACGATCTCCATATAGCCGAGCATATCGATCGGCAGGGTGCGTACACCGGGGCCGGACAGGAACAGCGAGACCGGCACCTGATTGAAGCTGGTGACAAACCCCAGGATGAAGGCCGACAGGATTCCGCCGCGAATGTTCGGCAGCACCACCCGGAAGAACGCGCCGAGCCGCGACGAGCCGAGCAGCACCGCCGCCTCTTCGATATCCGAGCGCAGATTGCTGAGGCTCGCAGAAACCACCCGCACCGCATAGGGCAGGATCAGCGCCGTATGGGCAAGGAACAGCGCCAGCGTAATCGAAAGACCGATGGGCACGACGAAATAGCGCAGCAACGCCAGGCCGACGATGATGCCGGGCACGATGATCGGTGCCGAGACGATCGTTCGCACGGTTTCCGAAAACGGCAGCTTGTAGCGCGACATGGCATAGGAAGCCGGGATGCCGAGCAGAAGGGCCGCGAACGTGCCGCCGATCGCCAGGAACATCGACATGACGAAGCTGTCGCGAAAACTCTCGACGGTGAATACCTTGAGGATCCACTTGAACGAAAAGCCCTGCGGCGGGAAGGCCAGCGTATCGCCGGCGGAAAACGAGGCGGCGACGATGATCAGGAACGGGCCGATCAGGAAGATCAGCACCAGGAGCAGCGTGATCGGGGCAAACAGTCTCTGGGTCATCGCTTGTTCCTCGCCGTTGCAATCCGCTTCAGGAGAATGTTGGCGGCGAAACTCATGACGATCAGGATGAAGGCGATGACACTGGCTGACACGAAATTGTTGGCGACCGTCACCTGCTGGTAAAGGAGCGTCTCCAGCATCAGCACCTTCGATCCGCCGAGTATGGCCGGCGTGATATAGGCCGTCATCGAGCCGGTGAAGACCAGCGTTCCGCCGACCACCAGCCCCTCGCGTGTGAGCGGCAGGATGACCTTCCAGAACACCTTAAACCAGTTGGCACCGAGCACGCGGGCGGCCGGCACGACATCCTTCGGCAGGTTTTCCAGCGCGCTCACAAGCGAGATCACCATCAGCGGCAGGAAAAGCTGCAAGAGGCCGATGAAGACGGCAGTTTCGCTGAAGAGAATACGGATCGGTTCGTCGCTGAGGCCAATCGTCATCAGCGCCTGGTTGACGATGCCGGTGCGGCCGAGAATGACGATCCAGGCATAGGTGCGGGCCACCGGCGAAATCATCAGCGGCAGTACGACAAGCCCGATCATCCGTCCCTTGGCGCCCGGCGGCAGGCTGACGATGGCATAGGCTGTGGCATAGCCGATCGCAGCCGCCACCGCGGTCACGATCGCTCCCAGTTTTAGGGTTCGCAGGAAGACGGTCCGGTTCAGCGGCTCGGAAAAGAAGTCAGTATAGGCCGACAGGCTCCAACTATCCGCCGAGCGAAAACCTTCCAACAAAAGCAGGATGACCGGCACGAGGAAGACCAGCCCGGCGAAAATCGCGGCTGGCAGGGCAAGCGCCAGTGCTTCTGCCCGGTTCTGGAACATGGTTGGTCGTCTCCAGCGTTGGGCACGGCTCGCGTGCCCGTCTTCAAATGTTCGTTCCTTGCCTGCCCCTCATCCGCCCTGTCGGGCACTTTCTCCCCGCGGGCGGGGAGAAAGGACAAGCAGCAAACTCTGTAATCCCCTCTCCCCGCTCGCGGGGAGAGGGCTAGGGTGAGGGGCTGTGGCAGCAGCATCCCGCCGTTGGCGGCTGTTTCAGTCGGGGCGCGGCTGCGAACCAATCCGCTCGCCGCACCCCTTGCCTTGGGAGGCATTCGTATTGGCGGACTACTGGCCGACCTTGGCGTTCCATTCGGACAGCCAGGTATCGCGGTTGTCCAACGCCACCGCCGAAGGGATCAGCTTCAGGCTCTTGGCTGTCTCCTCGCCATACGTGATGTTGCCCGCGACCTCGTCGGAAACCTTGGCTTCCTTATTGGCCGGGCTGTCGACCAGCTTTTCGGCAAGCTTGGTCTGGATTTCGGTCGAGAGCCAGAAATCCATGAATTCAAGCGCCAGGTCCTGGTTCTTTGAACCCTTGGTCAGGACCATGACGTTCATGCCGCCGGTCTGGCCTTCCTTCGGCGTCGCCCAGCCGAGCGGCAGGTCAAGCTTGGTGAAGGGTGCCCAGGAGAAGCGGCCGATCGGTGCCGCCCAGATTTCTTCCTGCTGCATCAGTTGCACCAGCTGCGAGGATTTGACGTAGAAGGTTACGATATCGTTTTTCGCGGCGCCGATCGCTTCGATCGCGCCTTTCAGGTCCGGGGTATCCTTGCCGAGCGCCTGGCCCAGCATATAGAGCGCCGGCGGCCCCTGGTTGGTCGTCACGTTCGGGAAGGCGACGTGGCCGGCATACTCCGGCTTCAGCAGGTCGGCCCAGGACTCGATCTTCATCTTGTCTGTGCGGTAGACAATGGAGGTGGCATAGAAGGTGTAACCGACGCTCTTGCCGTCGCCGTTCGGATCCTTGGCGATGTCGTAGAGCTTGTCGAAATTGGTGAGCTTTGCCGTGTCGACCTTCTCAATCAGGTCGCCGCGGGCAGCCGAAAGCGCGTCGGCCATGGAAACCACGGCCATGTCGATGACGGGATTGGCCTTGTTGGCTTCGATCTTGGCGAGCCGCTCGACGCTGTTGCCGGTTTCAACAACCAGCTTGCAACCGCATTTGGCTTCGAAGGGATCGTAGACGATCTCCTTGAACTCGTCCTGCGCAAAGGCATAGACGGAAATTGTCAGGGTCTTCTCCTGCGCATGGGCGGCACCCGTGGTCAGCATCAGCGCGGCGGCCGATGAAAAGAGGATTTTATTCATCTGCGTTCTCCTTCTGGCGGTTTTTTGGGCCGGTGGCTTTCTGTCCGGCGGTTTTTGGGTTTGTGATGTTCCCGGTCATGCGATCTGGGCCTTCGCCGGCGGTCCCGATGTTTGCCGGACTACCAGTTGCATCGGCACGCTTGATCGCTTGGCCGCGACAACGGGGCCGGCTGGGATTGCGGATCCTGCATCGGCCTCGATGACGCGAACCAGTGCTGCGATGGCGACGTCGGCGATTTCGGCCGTGTTCATCCGAATGGTTGTCAGGCCCGGGGTAATCACCGACGACCAGACGAGATCGTCGAAACCGGTGACGCTGACGTCTTCGGGCACGGCGATCCCGGAGCGCTGCAATTCTGTCAACGCCCGCAGTGCATGGAGATCGGAGACGGCGGCGAAGGCCGTAAAGCCGGCCTCTACCTTTTTTTGAAGGCCAAGCAGGCTTCCCTTGCCATGGCTCTGTTCGTGTCGTTCGATCCACAGAACATCAGCATGGCCGCCTTCAGGCACACAGGACTTCATGCCGCCGATGCGATCGTTCTGCACGTTCGATGCGGGATTGTTGCCGATCAGCAGAAACTTGCGGTGTCCGAGCGATACCAGATGCTCGACGACTGCCTGTCCGCCCTGCCAGTGATCCGCCGAAACCGTATTGCCGGGGGTGGAAGGGCTGTCGATCACGGCCACCGGGCAGTCGATATCCGCAATGCGGGTTCCAAGTCGCGGAACGATGATGATGCCATCGACATCGCGTTCGATCAGGCGGTTGATGGCGTCCGTTTGCAAGGCGACGCTGCCACGCGAATCGGCGATCAGGACGCCGTAGCCGGCATTGCTCGCAGCGTATTCGATTGCCTGGGCGATCTGCGGGAACAGCGGATTGGCGATATCTGGAAGCACGAGGCCGAGGACACCTGTGCGCCCGGTGCGAAGCGCCCGCCCAGCAAGGCTTGGCGTATAGCCGAGATCGGCGGCGGTGGCCCGGATCTTCTCCGTCAGTTCGGCCGAAACCCGGCCTTTCCCCGAAAGCGCATTGGAAACCGTCGCCGAAGACACGCCGAGGAGAGCGGCGATCTGGCTGAGATTCGATCCTGCGCGCGCAATGGCCATTCGGTCCAACAGGGTTGATTAATCGATTAATCAACCCTGTTACAGCACTTTTCTTGCGTTGTCGATACGTTTTCAGTGCTTACGGATGCGCTGGATCGTTCCGGGAGGCTGGGTCTCAGACGTCCCAGACGGGGCACCAGTCGCCGTTCACCAGCCGCATGCCCTTTTCGAGATCTTCGATCCGCTTGATCTCAGCCGGCGCCAGCACAATTTTGCGTGCCTCGAAATTCGAGATGATGCGATCCTTCTTGGCTGACGAGGGAATGACGATCTGCCCCTTGGCCATCAGGAAGGCCAGTGCGATCTGCTCACCCGTGACGCCATGGGCTTTGCCAATCTCTCCGAGAACCGGGTCACCCACGACGGCGCCGCGCGCCAGCGGTGAATAGGCGGTGACGGCAATGCCGAACGTCTCGCAATGATCGATGATCGGCCGATTCTGCATGTAGACGTGACATTCCACCTGATTGGTGGTGATCGTGCGGTCACCGAGCAGGCGGATGCTTTCGTCGATGAGCGCCTTGGTGAAGTTCGAAACACCGATCCGCTTGGCAAGGCCGGCATCGAAAACCTCGGCAAACTGGCCGATATAGTCGGCCAGCGGATATTTGTTATGCGGCGATGGCCAGTGCAGAAGCAGCAGGTCGACCTGATCCGTCTGCAGTTTTTCCAGGCTTTCCCTGACCGACGGCATGACGACCCCAGGGCCGTAGTTCTCGGGCTTCACCTTCGTGGTAATGAAGATTTCACTGCGCGGCACGCCGGCGTCCTTGATGCCCAGGGCAACACCCTCCTCGTTGTTGTAGCCCTGGGCGGTGTCGATGTGCCGGCAGCCGGCTTCGAGCGCCCAGATGACGCCCTGATAGGCTTCATCCACGGAGCGGTTCCACGTGCCGTAGCCCATCTGCGGAATACCGGCGACCATTGGTTCTGTCGTCATGTTCTCTTCTTTCTTCTCAGAATCCGTCCACGTGCTGTGATTTGTAGGGGGTTTCGAGCTTTTTAATCTCATCAGTTGTGAGTTGGAGTTCGACCGCGGCGATTGCGTCTTCGAGATGGCTCATCTTGCTGACGCCGACGATCGGCGAGGTCACGACCGGCTTCTGCAGAACCCAGGCCATCGCGACCTGCGCCATGGAGGTGTTGCGTGTCTTGGCGACGGCTTCGACGGCATCAACGATGTCGCGGTCGCCAGCCTTCTCATACATCGACTTGTTGTAGCGATCGGTCGTTGCCCGCTTGGTCTCGGTGCCCCAGGGGCGGGTCAGCTTGCCGCCTCCGAGCGGGCTCCAGGGCAAAACGGCGATACCTTGATCGTCGCAGAGCGGCAGCATTTCGCGTTCTTCCTCGCGATAGGTGAGGCTCACTTGGTCCTGCATCGAGACGAACTTCGTCCAGCCGTTGGTCTCGGCTGCATGCTGCAGCTTGGAAAACTGCCAGGCCCACATCGAGGATGCGCCGATATAGCGGGCCTTGCCGGCGCGCACGACGTCGTTCAGCGCCTCCATGGTCTCTTCGACCGGCGTGAACGGGTCGAAACGGTGGATCTGGTAGAGGTCAATGTAGTCGGTGCCGAGGCGGCGCAGGCTGTTGTCGATCTCGGCAAGGATCGCGGCGCGGGAAAGGCCTTGGCCGTTCGGCCCCTGACGCATGCGGCCAAACACCTTGGTCGCAAGCACGATCTCCTGGCGGGGCGCCAGTTCCTTCAGCAGTGCGCCGGTTATCTCTTCGCTGGTGCCTTGCGCGTAGACATTGGCGGTATCGAAGAAATTGATGCCGGCGTCCCAGGCGCGCTTGAACATCGGCCGCGCTTCGTCAAGCCCGAGAACCCAGGGGCGCTCGTCCGTCTGCTTGCCGAACGACATGCAGCCGAAGCAGATGCGGCTGACTTCGAGGCCGGTTTTACCAAGTCTCACGGTTTTCATGGTTTTTCCTCCGAATTGATGATCGGCAGTGTCGTGTCATGCGACGTCACAGGCCGGAAACGTATTTCCGCCAGTTGTGTTCTTCCTTGAAGCCAAGAACCTCGCGAATCTTGCGGTTCGAAAGAGGTGCTTCGAATTCGCCAAGCTCCCGGGCGATGGGCGTGTTTGGAGCCCAGCGGCCGAGGAAATCGCGCGTCGGCTCGGTTGCCGTGATAGTGTCGTTGACGGCGTTGAAAACCTGGAAGCCGAGGCCGTCGGTTTGCACGCAGAGATCGACGATCTGCCCGAGGTCGCGGGCATCGATGTAGCTCCAGGCGTTGCGCTTGCGCGACGGCGGATCGGCGAGAAAGCCCGGAAAACGATCGTATTCATGCGGTTCGATGACATTGGCGATCCGCAGGGCGTAGATGTCGATGCCGCTGCGCATCGCAAACGCCCGGGCGGTCTTCTCGTTCACCACCTTGGACAGGCCGTAGCTGTCCATTGGGTCGGTGTCATAGTCTTCTTCCAGCGGGAAGGAGTGAAAGTCCTTGTCTCCCTCGGCAAAGCAGACGCCGTAGGTCGTTTCGCTCGACGCGATGATCACCTTGCGGATGCCGAGCTTCACAGCGGCCTCGATAACGTTATAGGTCGAGATCGCATTGACGGCGAAGGTCTGGTTGTCCGGCTTGAGCAGGAGGCTCGGGATCGCCGCGAAATGCACGACGGCATCAACCTTTGCCGGTCCGCCTCCAGCCTCCAGGTCCTCGCCGCCGAAGTGCATCGACAGGGCGTTGAACGTCTGTCCGCTATCGGTGAGATCGGTGATCAGCGTGCGCACGCCGGGGCAGTCCAGTGGCACGAGGTCAAGGTTGAGTACCTTGTGTCCCTTGTTCAACAGATAGGGAACGGCATGACGCCCGGCCTTGCCGCTTCCGCCGGTAAATACGATCCGCTTGCTCATTGATTTCCGCTCCTCCTAGAACGAAGCCCCGCGCTGAAGCCCAGGCATACGAAGGTTCCATGGAGTTGGTACACCGTGGGGAAGCGATGAATCAATGGATTGGAAATCACTGAACCGATGAGTGGGGTTCACCGATAACGCGTTGCCCCTAGAGCCCGTTGAGGTTTCGAACGACCTTGATCAGAGCTTCGACGCCGAAGGGAAGTTGCCGTCTGCTGGAATAGTACATCGAAAGAGGCGGTCCCATCGACGCCCATTTCGGAAGGACGACTTCCAGGCGCCTTGCCGACACGTAGGGGTTCGCGAGCCTTTCCAGACAAAAGGACACTCCGGCACCCTCAATGGCCGCGTTGATGGCAAGATCTGTTTCACCGGAAATCAACGATCCGGGAACGTCGATCTCGCGTCGGTCGTCGCCGCGTTCGAATTCCCACTTGTAGATCTGCCCACGGCCCGTCCTGATCCGGATGCAGTGATGGGAATGGAGATCCTCCGGCACAGCCGGGCGACCGTGGTTCTTCAGGTAATCAGGGGCTGCGACCGCCACCCATTTCAGAGGAGGCGTGAGAGGAACGGCGATCATGTCTTCCGGGATGGTGCCGCTATACCGAATGCCGGCGTCGAAGCCTTCCGCGGTAACATCGACAAAATGGTCGTCCACGGCGACCTCAAGCTCGACATTGGGAAAGCGCTGCTGGAAGACTGGGATGGCTGGCCTCAAAAGCAAAACGGCTGCATCTTTCAGAACATTGATGCGAATGCTGCCGGCGGCTCCCTGATAATGCCCGTTCAAGTCCTCCAATCCGGAATTTATGAGCTCGAGGCCGGCAGAAATCTTCTCGGCCAAGGCTGTTCCGGCGGCGGTAGGCGCCACGCTGCGGCTGGTTCGATTAAGCAGCCGGACGCCCAATCGCTGCTCAAGGGCTTTCATGCTGTGGCTGAGCGCTGAGGCCGTCACATCCAGATGATCCGCTGCCTTCCGGAAGCTGCGGTATTGGACGATCGCAAGGAAGATCGACAGTTCGTGAATTTCGTTGCGTCTGAACTGCATGACGATCGCCCAGTCTTCAGTATTTCTTCTTCTGGCTGATCTTGTTGCCGCGCGGTCCGGTTTGCACCGGCGTGTTGCTGCGGTTTTCCTCCAGCAGTTTGCGCCAGCGCGCCAGCCGCTCCGCAGGCAGGTTGCCCGCCTTGATGGCCGCCTGAACCGCGCAGCCGGGTTCATGATCATGGGTACAATCACGAAATTTGCACGAGGGCGCAAGGTCGGTGATTTCGGAAAACAGCGTATCGATGCCCTCCGAAACGTCGCTGACATGTAGGGTGCGCATCCCGGGCGTATCGATCACCCAGCCGCCGCCGGCGATGGCGTGCAGCGACCGCGCCGTCGTGGTATGCCGTCCCTTTGCATCGTGTTCGCGGATGCCGCCGGTTTGCTGCGCGTCCTCGTGGCTAAGACCGGCCAGCGTATTCACCAGCGTCGACTTGCCGACGCCAGACGATCCGACGAGGGCAACGGTCTGCCCGATGCCGCACCATGGGCCGAGCATATCTGCGGCGTCCGCAGAACGGCCATTCACCACGACGACATCCAGATCGCGTTGCAGGCCTTTTGCCTCCCGTTCAAAGGTGCCGGCATCGTCAATGGTGTCGGCCTTGGTCAGCACGATTACCGGGTTCGTTCCGGCCTGATTGGCCAGCGCCAGATAGCGCTCCAGCCGGGCAGGGCTGAAATCCGCATTGCAGGAGGTGACGATGAACAAGGTATCGACATTGGCCGCGGCAAGCTGCTGGCCATTCCGGCCTTCCGTCCGGCGCTGCAGCAAGGTCTTGCGCTCAAGCCGGCGGATGAGCAGATGGGTACGGGGATCGGCAAGTATCCAGTCGCCCACGGCGAAATCGGCAGTGTTGGTCTTGTGGGCCAAGGTTAGCTTGACTGGTCCCGCAGCGGATATCGCACTCAGCCTGGCCCGATGGACTTCGGCTATGCGCATCGGCGCGAAGCCGGCTTCGGATCGCTCGATCTGGGATGCGAAAAAATCGGACCAGCCATGGGACACCAGAAAGGTCGCGTCTGCGCGCTCCGTCACACTGTCGCTCCCCGGCACGGCATAGCGTTCATGAATGACCTCTCTTAAAGCAAGCTCAGACGCTGATAACAGAAGCATCCGGATGATGACAATCGTTTCAGGGTGCCGGTCTTTTCAGTTTTATCTGGGAAATTCCGTGAACTTCCGATAGGGAAAGACCATACGGGTCATTTGATCCCTCTTCATCACGCATTGGCGACATTCGCAAGCAGGCGTTCCATTTTAATCCGGGGCCGCCTGTCGATGCCTTTTTCTCCATTTCTTCCAAGGACAGAACATGATTACGCTTGAATTGACGCCGGTCCAGATCAGGGGCCTGAAACTCGCCAAGGAAGGGAACCTTTTCCCGCAGCCGGCGAAAAAATGGACGCATGAGAACGCGACGGTGACCTACGCAAAGACCGACAGATTCAAGGAACGCCCGCAGAAAATCAGGTTCCTGACGACGGCGACCCTGAACGAACTCGAGGAGTTCGGGTTTCTGGAGCGCAGCCATCTTGACCATGACGTCGCGAATGATCCGCGCGGGATCACGATGGCCGGCAAGATGTGGCTGATGGCCAACAAGTAAGAGTGGAAACTCGAGGGAAGGCCGGCGATTAACTCGGATGTGTCTGCATCCGAGGCCGGCTATCCCTGGATCAGGTCAGCCTCGTGGCTCGCCGCCCGGAGCATAGGCGGTTGTCTGCTCGAACTTGAACTTGTGGCCGCAGCCGCAGCGGATCATGTGTTTGCGCGGATTGCTCGAGGCAAATTCGGTTTCAAAACCGCTGGGCAGGGCGTCGATTTCAAATCCCCGCGTCTTGCGGCTCGGAGTGTCGTCCTCCGACACTTCGGCAAAACCTGTATGCCCGCATTGGGAACATTCCAGTTTCCGTGAATATCGATCTCGCGCAGCCATTGTTGTTCCTTTGAAAGAAGCGGGTCATACCAAAACGACAGCCGGATGGAAGGCCGATTGAAGCCTTAGCTGCAACTAGCTGCGCTCCTCCCAAACCTTTGCCAGTTCGACGATCGTCTTCACTGCCTTTTCCATGTCCTGCCGGCTGACCCATTCGAGCGGCGAGTGGAAAGCATGGCCGCCGGCGAAGATGTTCGGGCAGGGCAGACCCATGAACGAAAGCCGCGAACCGTCGGTGCCGCCGCGAATGCTGCCGCGCACCGGCTCCATGCCCGCCCGCCGGATCGCCTCGACAGCATTCTCGACGATTTCCGGGTGGCGATCGAGGATCGCCTTCATGTTGCGGTATTGCTGCTTGACCTCGAATGTATAGGAGGAGCCGGAATAGTCCGGCATGACATCCTCGACGATCGCCTCGATCATGGCTTCCTTGGTGGCGAGACCTTCGTCGTTGAAGTCGCGGACGATCAGGCTGATAGTCGCCTTTTCCATCGAGCCGGTCACGCCGGTCGGATGAACGAAGCCGTCCCTGCCCTCGGTCGTTTCGGGCGCCACGTGTTTCGGCAGCCGGTCGATGATGGCGCAGGCGATCTTGATGGCGTTTTCCATCTTGCCCTTGGCAAAGCCGGGATGAATGGCAACACCCTGGATGATGATCTCGACGCCATCGGCCGAGAACGTTTCATCCTCGATATGGCCAGCCGTTTCGCCGTCCATCGTATAGGCAAACTGCGCGCCGAGCTTCTTCAGATCGACCTTGTCGACCCCACGGCCGATCTCTTCATCCACCGTGAAAAGAAGCTTGATCGTTCCGTGCTTGATGTCCGGATTGTCGACTAGGAATTGCGCCGCTGTCATGATCTCGGCAAGGCCTGCCTTGTCGTCGGCGCCAAGCAGCGTCGTGCCGTCGGTGGTGATGATGTCGTTGCCGATCTGGTCGCGCAACGCTGGATGATCGGCAACACGGATGATCTGTGTCGGATCGCCCGAAAGCTGGATGTCGCCGCCGGCATACGCGCGGATTATCTGCGGCTTGACATTGGTGCCGGTGAAATCGGGGGCCGTATCCATATGCGAGCAGAAGCAGATGATCGGCACCGGCTTTTTTACATTCGACGGAATGGTCGCGTAGATGTAGCCGTGCTCGTCGAGATGCGCATCCGAAAGCCCGATCGCCAGCAACTCCTCAACCAGCAGCCGGCCGAGGTTTTTCTGCTTCTCGGTGGAAGGCTGTGTTGCCGATTTGGCATCCGACTGTGTGTCGATCACGACATAGCGAAGGAAGCGGTCGATAACGGTGTCGGTCATGGCTGGGCTCCATTCCATATACGGCAGGTGCCTCTCTGTAGCCCTCGTCGGCAGCACAGTGAAGACGGCTGCGCGAAAAAGGGCTCCGGAAAAAGTCGCATATTGCAATGCGGAAAATCTGCGACATTCCGTGAGACACGTGGCATAAGGGCGCCGCAACATTCTTGGGCACCGCACAAATGATCCGTATCGAAAATATCAGCAAGCAGCTGAGCTATCGCATTCTCTTCATCGAGGCTTCCGCCGCGCTCAACAAGGGCGAGAAGATCGGTCTCGTCGGCCCGAACGGTGCCGGCAAGACGACGGTCTTCCGGATGATCACCGGCGAAGAGTTGCCCGACGAAGGACAGGTGGCGGTGGAGAAGGGTGTCACCATCGGTTACTTCAACCAGGATGTCGGCGAGATGGAAGGCCGCAGTGCCGTCGCCGAGGTTATGGATGGTGCCGGTCCGGTCAGCATCGTAGCCGCCGAATTGCACGAACTTGAGTCCGCCATGGTCGATCCCGACCGGCTGGACGAGATGGATGCCATCATCGAACGTTACGGCGAGGTGCAGGCGCGCTATGAGGAACTGGACGGCTATGCTCTCGACGGACGTGCGCGCGAAGTCCTCGCGGGCCTGAGCTTCAGCCAGGAGATGATGGACGGCGATGTCGGCAAGCTTTCGGGCGGCTGGAAAATGCGCGTGGCGCTTGCCCGCATTCTCCTCATGCGCCCTGATGTCATGCTTCTCGACGAACCGAGCAACCACCTGGATCTGGAAAGTCTGATCTGGCTGGAGGAGTTCCTCAAGAATTACGAGGGCGCGCTACTGATGACCTCGCACGACCGCGAGTTCATGAACCGGATCGTCACCAAGCTGATCGAGATCGATGGCGGCGGATTGACCACCTATTCCGGCGACTACGAATTCTACGAACAGCAGCGGGCGCAAAACGAGAAGCATCAGCTTGCACAGTTCGAGCGGCAGCAGGCGATGCTGGCCAAGGAAATCAAGTTCATCGAGCGCTTCAAGGCGCGCGCCTCCCATGCAGCCCAGGTGCAGAGCCGGGTGAAGAAGCTCGACAAGATCGAGCGCGTCGAGCCGCCCAAGCGCCGTCAGGTCGTTGCCTTCGAATTCCAGCCAGCGCCGCGCTCCGGCGAAGACGTCATCAACTTGAAGAATGTGCACAAGAGCTATGGCAGCCGGAGCATTTACGAGGGGCTGGATTTCATGGTCCGTCGCAAGGAGCGCTGGTGCATCATGGGCATCAATGGTGCCGGAAAATCGACGCTTCTCAAGCTGGTGACGGGCTCGACGGAGCCGGATCAGGGTACTGTTGTGCTGGGCGCCAGCGTCAAGATGGGCTATTTCGCACAGCATGCGATGGATCTGCTCGACGGTGAACGCACGGTGTTCGAAACGCTGGAACACGAGTTCCCACGCGCCGGACAGGGGCCGTTGCGGGCGCTGGCCGGCTGTTTCGGCTTTTCCGGCGATGACGTGGAAAAGCGTTGCCGGGTGTTGTCGGGTGGCGAGAAGGCGCGGCTGGTCATGGCGATCATGCTGTTCGACCCGCCCAATCTGCTGGTGCTCGACGAGCCCACCAACCATCTGGACCTCGACACCAAGGAAATGCTCATCAAGGCGCTGTCGGAATATGAGGGCACCATGCTGTTCGTCTCGCACGACCGGCATTTCCTCGGCGCCCTGTCGAACCGCGTGCTGGAGTTGACGCCCGAAGGCATCCACGAATATGGCGGCGGCTACACGGAATATGTGGCGCGGAGCGGCCATGAGGCGCCGGGCCTGCGGAGCTAAACCCCAATAAGGGCCACACTATCAGCGGGCGGTGCCGGGCAAGTGGAATGCCTGCTGGAAATAGGACCGGAAGGCGAGCATGGGCGGCGAAAGTTCGATATTCTTGCGCCATGCAAGCCCGACATCCATGGCGGGTACCGGATCGCGTACATTGATAGTTTCGATCCGCCGCCCTTCCAGAGACCAGGGCCGGTGCACCATGTCGGAGAGGATCGCCACGCCCTGGCCGTTGGCGACAAGGGATCGTACCGCCTCGACCGACGAGGTGCGCAGGATCACCTGCGGCTGATAGGGTGAAGCGCTCCAGTATTTCAGCGACGAATGTGCTGCCTCGTCCACCGTCAGCATGATGTAGGGTTCCTCCGCGATTTCCTCCAAGCCTACTGAATCCGCTTGTAACAGGTGATGCTGCGCCGGCACCCAAAGGCGGCGGGTCGAACTCAGCACCTTTTCCGTGACAAGCGACGGGTTGAGGATGTTGGAGGTGAGAAGCACCGATATGTCGTAACGGTTGGTCAAAAGACCCTCCTCGATCGATTCCCTCGTCAGCTCGAAAAGCTGGATATCGAGCTTGGGGAAGAGGCGGCGCAGCCGTTCGATGTGCAGAGGCAGGAAGTAGCCGATGACGGTATAGGTCGCGGCAACCGTCAGAGTTCCCTCGACTTCGTTGTTGACGACGTTGAGATGCGTCGCCTCGTCGACCTTCTTGAGGATTTCGTAGGCATGCGACAGGAACTGGCGCCCCGCCGCCGTCAGGTCCATGCCGTGTGGCGCGCGGATGAACAGGCTGGCGCCCACCGTCTGCTCCAGTTCCTTGATCGCCGTCGTTATGGCGGACTGCGAAATGGAAAGATCTACGGCCGCCTGCGATATCTGGCCGAGTTCCGCGGTCGCGACAAAGTAGCGAAGCTGCCGGAGACTGATCGCCATGACTGTACTTTCTTATTCAAAAAACCAAATCCGCCCATCGGAAAATCAGAAGCGCCGACCCCAAAAGCGGCATATATCCGCACGTAAACGCGCAAACTCGTCTCAAGCGATTGAAATTACGTGTTTTTGCGGTGCAACATTTCTGGGCAGCGCATTCTGATTTTCAGATACTAAGCATATGAAAATAGAATTTTTCAAATGAATTAATTCATCCTAGCGTGACTTTGTCAAAAAAACGGCAGACGGCGACGTTGCCCCAATGGCATGCAGGCGAGGAATAGTACGTTGATCGAGGCAGTAGATATCAATTGCGACATGGGCGAAGCCTTCGGTCGGTGGCGTGTCGGTGACACCGACGACACCACGCTGATGGGGTTGATCAGTTCGGCCAACATCGCGGCGGGTTTTCACGCCGGCGATCCCAACCTCATGGACCAGACCGTTCGTCTCGCGACCGAGCATGGCGTCGGTATCGGCGCGCATCCGGGTTACAACGATCTTCAGGGTTTCGGTCGTCGCAAGATCGCTGGAACGGCCAAGGAACTGGTCAACGACATGGTCTATCAGGTGGGTGCGCTGCGGGAGTTCGCCCGTCGCCATGGCGCCCGCCTGCAGCATGTGAAGCCCCATGGCGCGCTTTACATGGAGATGGCAGTTAACGCCGAGCTCTCGCAGATCTTTGTGCAATACATGCGCACCGTCGAGCCCAATGCCTACATCTTCTGCATGGGCGGATCGGCGACCTACCGGGTCGCAAAGGAAGCCGGGCAGCCGGTTGTGCGCGAGTTCTATGCGGACCGCGACTATGACGATACCGGCTCGATCGTCTTTACCCGCGATGCCGGGCGCCCCGATCCAGCCGCGATTGCCCGAAAGGTCGTGCGCGCCTGCAAGGAAGGCAAGGTCAGGACCGTCACTGGCGGCGATGTTGATATCGCCTTCGAATCCATCTGCTTCCATTCCGATACGCTCGGCGCGCTCGATATCGTGCGCCAGATGCGCGAGGCGCTGATTGCCGAAGGCATCCGCATAGCACCGGTTTCGGAAATCACAGGCCACTAAGACTTCTAAGCGGAGAGAGACATGAGCAAGCTCGAAATCAGATCGCCCCTGCCGGGCACGTTCTACCGGACGCCGGCGCCGGACGTGGCCCCGTTCAAGATGGACGGCGACGCGGTCGCAAGCGCCGACACCATCGGCATGATCGAGGTGATGAAGACGTTTCAGGAAATCCCGGCAGGTATCGACGGCCGGGCCATCCGCTTCCTCGTCGACAACGAAGAGCCGGTGATGGCGGGCCAGGTGATCGCAGAGGTGGAAGCATGACAATCCGCTCGCTCCTCGTTGCCAACCGCGGCGAGATCGCCGTGCGCATCATCAAGGCGGCAAAGGCGCTCGGCATCCGCACTGTACAGGTTCACAGCGCCGCGGATGCAGACATGCTGGCCGTGAAGCTGGCGGACGAGGCGATCAACATCGGTCCGCCATCCGCTGCGAAGTCCTACCTCAACATCGATGCCGTCGTTTCGGCGGCCAAGGCCGCAGGTGTCGATGCGGTGCATCCGGGCTACGGCTTCCTCTCCGAAAATGCCGATTTTGCTGATGCCGTCGAGGCCGCTGGCCTGATCTTCATCGGCCCGAAGGGAGATGCGATCCGCTTGCTTGGTGACAAGGTCGCCGCCCGCGAGGTGGCAGCGCGCGCGGGGGTCCCGACCGTTCCCGGCAGTGCCGGACGGATCGCAAGCGTGGACGAGGCCCGCGCCATCGCGGACAAGACCGGCTTCCCGATCATGATCAAGGCCGCCGCTGGCGGTGGCGGGCGCGGTATCCGCATTGCCGACAACATGGGCGACCTTGAAAGGCATTTTCCACAGGCTTCGGCGGAAGCCGCAGCCGCCTTCGGCGATGGCGGGCTCTATCTCGAGAAGGTTATCACCAAGGCCCGCCATGTCGAGGTTCAGATCCTCGGCGACGGTGAGAGCTTTGTCCATTGCTTCGAGCGCGAGTGCTCGCTGCAGCGCCGCCGCCAGAAGGTCTGGGAAGAAGCACCGTCCTTCCTGTTACCGCCGGATGTACGTGAAAAGCTGTGCGCCAGCGCCGTGGCCCTTGCCAGCGAGGTCGGCTATCGCGGTGCGGGCACCGTCGAATATCTCTACGACGAGACCACGCAGGAATTCTACTTCATCGAGGTCAACACCCGCATCCAGGTCGAGCATCCGGTGACCGAGATGATCACCGGCATCGATCTCGTGCAGGAGATGATCAAGGTTTGCGGCGGCGCTCGGCTGTCGATTGCCCAAAAGGATATCATTGCGCGCGGCCACGCCATCGAATGCCGCATCAATGCCGAGGATCCGTCGCGCAACTTCATGCCTGCACCGGGGCGGATCGAAGCGCTGAACGTTCCAGAAGGCGAAGGCATCCGCTTCGACACCATGCTCTACGAAGGCTATTCGATCCCGCCGTTCTACGATTCGCTCGTCGGCAAGCTGATCGTCTGGGCCGAAAGCCGCGATGCCTGCCTCGATCGGCTGAAGGGCGCGCTTGAAGGCCTGACGATCACCGGCATTCCAACGACGGTGCCGCTGCATCTGGCGCTTGCCAGTGACGAGAGCGTCCGGCGCGGGGCCTTCCACACCCGTTTTCTCGAAACATGGCTTGAAACCGAATTCGCCGGCCTAACTGGCAAGACTGCGGAGGTTGCCTGATGACCATACGATATACGTTCGGGGGCGACGAGCATTTGTTCGTCGAATGCAGCGAGGAAATGTCGCTCGAAGCCTTCTTCACAAGCCTGTCGATGGCGACCGGGGTGCGGGAAAGCGGCATCAAGGGTGTTACCGAAATCTGCCCGGCAAACGCTTCCTTCCAGATCAAGTTCAATCCCGACATCATCCACCCCGACGATATCCTGCGCGAGGTGAAGTCGATCGAAGGGGCCGCCAGCAAGGCAGAACCGGTCATCAAGACCCGCATCGTCGAAATCCCGGTTTTCTACAATGACCCTTGGACGCACGAGACGCTCATGCGCTTCCGCGAGCGCCACCAGGATCCCTCGGGTACCGATCTCGACTATGCCGCCCGCATCAACAATTACGGCTCGGTCGACGATTTCGTCGCCGCCCATTCCGGCTCGCCCTGGTTCGTCTCCATGGTCGGTTTCGTTGCCGGACTGCCGTTCATGTATCAGATGGTCGAGCGCCAAAGGCAGATCCAGGTTCCGAAATACCTTCGCCCACGCACAGATACGCCGAGACTGACTGTCGGCCATGGCGGCTGCTTCGGCTGCATCTACTCTGTGCGCGGCGCCGGCGGCTACCAGATGTTCGGCATCACGCCGATGCCGATCTTCGATCCGACGCAGACCACCAGCTATCTCCGCGACTTCATGGTGTTCTTCCGCCCCGGCGACATCGTCAAGTTCAAGCCGATCGGCCGCGACGCCTATGACCAGGCGGTCGAAGATGTCGACAAGGGCCGGTTCTCCCCGCCGATCCGTGAGGTCAGTTTCGATCTCAGGGAGTTCCAGAAGGACACCGACGGCTACAACGCCACGCTGGAGGGCATGCTCAATGGCCATTAAGGTTCTCCACCAGGGTCTCGCCACCACAGTCCAGGACCTCGGCCGCCCCGGCTATTTCCACCTCGGCATACCCGTCGGCGGCGCGATGGACCGCTATGCGATGCGGGCGGCGAACCTGCTTGTCGGCAATGACGAAGGTGCAGCAGGCCTCGAAGCCGTTTTCATCGGCCCGAAGCTCGAATTCACCGAGGATGCGCTGGTTGCCGTCACGGGTGCCGAAATGCCGGCCAAGGTCGATGGTGTGGTGCAGCCCGGCTGGACCGCTTTCAAGGTCAAGGCTGGGCAGACGCTGACCTTCGACTTCCTCAAATCCGGCGCCCGCATCTGCATCGCGGTCTCCGGCGGCATCGACGTGCCGGTGGCGCTCGGCAGCCGCTCGACTTATCCGATCGGCGCGCTCGGCGGCTACAAGGGCCGGGCGATCGCAGCCGGCGACGAGCTTCCGGTCGGCAAGGCCAGCCTTGCAACCGAAGGCCGGATGGTTGCGGAAGATTTGCGCCGCAAGCCGGGCATGCCGGCGGAGCTTCGCGTCCTGCCGGGCCTTTATTGGCACCGCGTCACGGAAGAATCGCAGGAAAACTTCTTCGCCGACGAATGGAAGGTCGCCAACGAAGCGGACCGCATGGGTTACCGCTTCAAGGGCGGCCGGAAGCTGGATTTCGTCGAGCGCGAGCAACCCTTCGGCGCGGGTTCCGATCCATCGAACATCGTCGACAGCTGCTACCCCTATGGCTCTATCCAGGTTCCGGGCGGAACGGAACCAATCATCCTGCACCGGGATGCAGTCTCGGGGGGCGGCTACTTCATGGTCGGAACGGTCATCTCCGCCGACATGGATCTCATCGGCCAGCTCCAGCCGCATACGCCAACCCGCTTCGTCAAGGTGACGATGGCGGAAGCGCTCGCGGCCAGAACCGAACGCGCAAACCTTCTCGAAAGGTTGCACGCGTCCTTCCACTGACAGGCACACCATCATCACCAGAACAGAGGGAACAAATAAGATGAAAAAGCTTGCAACCTACGCATTCGCAGCGACGGCGCTGGCACTTGCCGTGAACAGCGCCGCCTTGGCCGACACCTGGTACCCCTATGATGCCCAGGCCATCGAGCCGCCTTTCGCTGCCGATGGGAAATCGGTCGATGTCGCCTATTCGCCGCTCGAAAAGTCGGAAAAACCCTGGAATATCTGCGTCTCCTTCCCGCACATGAAGGATGCCTATTGGCTTGGCGTCGACTATGGCGTCGCCGAACAGGCAAAGGACATGGGCGTGAAGATGAACCTGGTCGACGCCGGCGGCTATACGGAACTTGCCAAGCAGATCAGCCAGATCGAGGACTGCGTTGCCGGCGGCGCGCAGGCTGTGGTGATCGGCGCGATCTCCTTCGACGGCCTGAACAACCTCGTCTCGGAAGTGGCCAAGAAGGGCATTCCGGTGATCGACGTCATCAACGGCATTTCCTCGCCGGACGTCACGGCGAAATCGCTGGTGTCCTTCTACACCATGGGCCACGAAACGGGCGCCTATCTTGCCAAGAAGCACCCGGCCGGCAGCGAAGCCGTCAAGGTCGGCTGGTTCCCGGGGCCGGCCGGTGCCGGTTGGGTCGAAGCCGCCAACAAGGGCTTCCTCGAAGCCGTCAAGGGCTCGGCCGTGACTGTGCTTGATCCGAAGTTCGGCGATACCGGCAAGGAAGCACAGTTGAAGCTGGTCGAGGACGTCCTGCAGGCGGAACCGGACGTGCGCTATATCGCCGGTACAGCCGTCACGGCCGAGGCGGCACAAGGCCTCATCCGCGAGCGTGGGCTGAAGGGAAAGGTCGATCTTCTCGCGTTCTACATGACGCCCGGCGTCCATGAAGGTATCAAGCGCGGCTTCATCCTTGCTGCCCCCGCCGACTCCATGGTCATCCAGGGCCGCATCGCCATCGACCAGGCCGTGCGCGCGCTCGAAGGCAAGGAACTGACGAAACATGTCGGTCCCAAGATCTTCGTCGTCGATCCGTCGAATGTCGCAACGGTACCGCCGACCAACATTTTGCCGCCGGACGGCTACAAGCCGGTCTTCAGCGTCAACTGACGCAATCGGTCCATCGCTTGCGATCCCGGCAAAACCGGGATCGTTTCCAACAAGGACAAGAAGCATGCCCGGTTCCGCTCCACTCGTCGAAATGACGAGGATCACCAAGACATTTCCCGGCGTGAAAGCGCTCGACGGGGTCGATTTCACGCTGCTGCCCGGCGAGGTGCATGTTCTCTTCGGCGAGAACGGCGCCGGAAAATCGACGCTGATCTCCATCCTGTCCGGGGTCTATCCGCAGACTTCGGGTACGCTGAGGATCGCCGGCGAGGAAGCCGCGTTCTCCTCCGTCAAGGACGCCAAGAAGAGCGGCATCGCCGCGGTCTTCCAGGAGTTTTCGCTCGTGCCGACCATGAGTGTCGCCGAGAATATCTATCTCGGCACCGAGCCGATGCGCGGACCCTTCACCGACAAGCGCGCCATGCGCCGCGGCGCGGAAAAGCTCTTTGCCGATCTCGGATTTTCGATCGACGTCACTCGTCCGGTGGTGACGCTCTCGCGCGCCGAACAGCAGATGACCGAGATCGCCAAGGCGATCCATTCCGAAGCGCGTATCCTGATCCTCGATGAGCCGACCGCCTCGCTCACCGAGCGCGAGACCGAAACGCTGTTTCGCATCGTGCGGGAAGCGAAGTCGAAGGGCGTCGGCATCGTCTATATCTCGCACCGCATCCAGGAATTCTCCCAGATCGCCGACCGCATCACGGTGCTGCGCGACGGTAGGCTGATCGGCACGGTCGCGGTCAAGGACATCTCTCAAAAGGCGCTGGTCGAGATGATGACAGGACGGGCCATCGACGAAATCTATCCACCGATCGCGCGCGGCGAAAACGGTGCCGTTGTTCTTTCTGTCCGCGACTTGCAGGCCTGGGGCGTGGACGGCGTCGATATCGATGTCCGAGCCGGCGAAGTGCTGGGCGTTGCAGGACTTGTGGGCAGCGGCAAGTCGCGCACCTGGCGGGCGGCTATCGGCCTCCTGCCCATTTTGGCCGGCAGCGTCAAGCTCAAGGATCGCGACGTCACGGGCGCTCCCACCCGCAGGTTTATCCGCGACGGCGTGTTCTACCTGCCGCCGGACCGAAAGTCCGAAGGGCTGATGCTCGGAGCGACCACGCGGCAGAACATCAATCTCGGCGCGCTCGACCGGGCGGAAGCCTCCGGGCTGCTCGGGGCGCTTTCACCCTCAAGGCTTCGCGGCATCGCCGACGGCATCGGGCATCGCGTCGATCTGCCGGACAGCTACATGGGTCGCGTGGTTTCCAATCTCTCCGGCGGCAACCAGCAAAAAGCGCTGTTCGGCAAGGGGTTCGGCCGCGACTACGATATCTACATCTTCGACGAACCGACTGTTGGCGTCGATATGGGCACGCGCGCCGCGCTCTACAGGCTGATCAAGGAGATCGCGGAGGCCGGAAAGGCCGTGGTGATCATCTCCTCCGATCTTCCCGAAGTGATGAACCTTGCCCACCGCGTCATCGTGTTTTCCTCGGGGAAAATCTCCGCGGAGGTGAGCGGCGACGACATCAACGAACAGACGATCCTTGGTTCCTTCTTTTCCCATGAAAGGCTGACAGCATGAATACCAGCGCGCAAACCCTGGCGGAACCGCAGGCGAAGGCCGCTTCCCCGATCCTCGCGTTTCTGCGCACGGTGTTCGTGCGCGCCGGCGTGCTGCCTTTCTTTCTCCTCGCCGCGCTCATTATCTTCACGCTCGCATCGAGCCAGTTCCTGACGCTGCAGAACCTCACCAACGTCGCGCGCCAGTCGGTGTATCTGATCCTCGTTTCGCTCGGGCAGATGCTGGTGCTGATCACCGGCGGCTTCGATCTCTCTGTTGGTACCGCGATCGCGCTGACCTCCGTCGTGTCCGCGACTGCCATGGTGGCTGCTGCCAGCGTCTTTCCGGACGTCGTCTGGCTGGTCATCGCCCTTGGCCTCGCAGCGGGGTTCGGTGCTGCCCTGCTGATGGGCCTGCTCAACAGCATCGGCATTGCCGGCTTCAGCGTCTCGCCCTTCATCATGACGCTCGGCGTGCAATCGGTCGGCGCCGGCATCGCGCTGTTCATCACCGGCGGCGTTCCGGTTTCGGGCCTGCCTTATGAATTCGGCGAATTCTTTGGTTTCGGTCGCGTCTTCGGCGTGCCCGTTCCGGTGCTGGTTGCGATCGTCGCGATCGCCGTCATGTGGGTGCTGATGAATCGGACCCGCACCGGCGCGCAGATCTATGCGGTCGGCGGCAATATCAAGGCCGCGCACCTTTCCGGCATCAACACCCGCAAGACCCTGTTCATCGCCTACATGGCCTGCTCGTTGCTGGCGGCTCTGGCCGGCATGCTGCTGACGGCCCGCGTCGAGAGCGGCGAGACCAATCTCGGCGGCACGATCGCGCTCGAATCGATCGCCGCCTGCGTCATCGCCGGAGTTTCTCTGCGCGGCGGCATCGGCCGTGTAGAGAGCGTGGTGCTCGGCGCGTTCTTCATCGTGCTCGTCCAGAACGGCATGAACATCATGCAGATTGGCTCCTACATGCAGATGGTGCTTCTCGGCAGCCTGCTGGTTCTCGCCGTAGTCATCGATCAACTCCGCTACCGCATGTTGGTCGGCAATCGTTAAATCGGCGCAAGGACAGAAACGCACGTCTGGACATTCTCAACGGCAGCAAGGGATTTCCTAGCATGGACATGAAGAACAGAGAGAGCCTTTATGTCGCTGCGTCCCTGGCCGATGCTGTTGATGCGCTTGCCGATCGCGGTGCCGCCGGAGCGCCTCTTGCCGGGGCCACCTGGATCATGCGAGCAGGGCTTCGACAGGAAAAGCGGGATCTCGCCTATGTGGCGCTGACGAAGATCGACGAGTTGGGCCAAGTCGCCATTCTCGATCATCAGATTCGTATTGGCGCCTGCGTCACGCACGCGCAACTGGCGATATTGCTTTCCGGCCTGCCGGAGTGCCGGGCGCTCGCGGAGGCGGCAGGCAGGTCGGCAAATCCGGCGATCCGTCAGATGGCCACGATCGGCGGAAACCTTTGTACAGTGAATTTCGCGGCTGCCGACCTGGTGCCCGCCCTTATCTGTCTTGATACGCGGGTGGAATTATTGACGCGCAAAGGAACCGAGGAGGTTTCGATCGAGAAATTCCTGGCGCTTCGCGCACATCTCGATCCGGATTGCCTTGTCCGAAGCGTGGTGATCCCGCGCAAGGCATGCCGTTCGGCGCATATAAGGCTACCGTTGCGCAAGGCAGGCGATTATCCGGTGGCCATCGTCAGCGTGGCCGCGGAACTGGGATCCGGCAACATGGTCGAAAGCGCTCGCGTGGCTGTTGGCTCCGTGGAACCGACGGCCCGGCGATGGGAGGAACTCGAGAGTGCCTTGGTCGGTCGCCGCCTCGATCCCGGATATGCGGCCGAACTGGCCGAGAGACATACCGAAAGTTTTCAAGGCCGCGACGGTATCGAGGCTTCGGGCTGGTATCGCATCAAGGTCCTGCCAAGTCTGGTCCGCCGCGCTTTCCAGACGATTGAGCGGCAGGTTTGAGCAACCGAAATTCGAAGGGATCAAATCGATGTCGCTGCATTTGAACGTCAATGGTGAGGCTCGTATTTCCAGTTGTGATCCGCTTACTCCCCTTGTCGATGTCTTGAGGGACGAATTTTTTCTGACCGGCGCGAAGGTGGTTTGCCGTGAAGGCTTTTGTGGGGCGTGTACCGTTCTGGTTGATGGCCATCCGATCATGTCCTGCCTGCTGCCGGCCGGAATGGCTGCCGGGTGTGAAATCCTGACCGTTGAATCATTGGCGAGCGGCGGCAACCTGTCTCCCCTGCAGCAGGCATTCGAAGACTATGACGCAGTACAATGCGGCATGTGTTTTCCCGGCATGCTGATGACGCTGACGAGTTTTCTTAAGCAAGAGCCGAACCCCACGCGCGACGACATCAAAACCGCTCTGGTTGGTAACATCTGTCGTTGCACAGGATATGAGCGCATCGTCGATGCCGCGCTTTCGCTTATCCCCACGGCATAAATTCGGGAGCAATGATCCATGTCGGATACATCCAGCGCAGGCACGAATTTTCCAAGGCGGGACGCCCGCGACAAGTTGCGAGGGCGCACCCGATATACCGTCGATCAGGGGCGGCCGGGCATGCTTCATGCTGTTCTGCTCAGGGCGGAAGTGCCATCCGCCCGCCTGCTGTCCGTCGATACTGCAATTGCGCGAAAAATGCCCGGTGTCCGGGCGATTGCAACGGCCGCCGATGCTCCCGGTCGGCACGGCATCGGCATAGCGGACCATCCTTTGTTTGCCACGGGATGTATCAGATATGACAGCGAGCCGATCGCCGCAGTCGCGGCAGACACGCTCGCTCAGGCCGAGGCCGCCGCAGCCGCGATCATCATCGAACTTGAACCTCTGCCGGCGGTCATCTCCATGGAGGACGCTTTGGCGGCGGGTGCACCATTGGTCCATCCCCAATGGCGGGACTATGAGGTGTTGTTGGAAGGGGCGGCCCGGGGCGGCAATGTTGCGTGGGAAGCGACTGTCGTGCGCGGCGATACCGCTGCCGCGTTTGCCCGCCCGGATGTCCGGATCATCGAGAGCGCCTTTCAGGTTGGGCGGCAGAACCACCTGTCGTTTGAGCCGCGCGCGGTGGTCGCCTCCTACGAAGACGGGCGCTTCCACATTGAAACATCGACCCAGGTTCCCTGGACGGTGCGCAACGTGACGGCACGCATCCTGGATATTCCCGCCTCGCAGGTCCGCGTGACGGTTCCGGCCGTCGGCGGCGGGTTCGGCCTGAAGTTCGACTGTGCACTGGAACCCTTCGCCGCCATTTTGGCGCGCGAGGCGGGCAGGCCTGTCCGGCTGGTCAATTCTCGGCAGGAGGAAATGCTCACATGCCTCTGCCGGGAGAATGCCGAGATCCAAATTCGCTCGGCCGTGACCGAAGATGGTGAAATCGTCGGCCGCGAGGCTGTCGTTCTGATGGACTGCGGGGCCTATGGCGGCGAACAGATATTCCTGACGACCATGACCGCGCATACCCTTGGCGGCAATTATCGTCTCGGTTCCGTCAAAATCGCCAGCCGAGCGATTTACACCAATACAGCCCCCAACGGTGCGTTCCGGGCCTGCAACGGGGTCTATAATACCTTTGCGCTGGAGCGGCATACGGACGAGATCTGCGATGCGATCGGCATGGATCCGCTTGAGTTTCGCCGGCGCAACGTCCTTGGCGATGGTGATCTGGGTGCGACGGGGCAGGTCTTCGAGGGTAACGTGCTCGGGCCGATGCTCGACCGTATGGCGGGGTTGCGTGAGGCCAAGCCATCCAAGAAGCCTTTGGCCGGCGACCGCCTCTATGGGCGCGCCACGACCGTCGGGACCTGGTTCGTCTTTGTCGGCCCCTCCGCCGCGACTGTCAATCTCAATGCCGACGGAAGCGCGACGCTGGTGACGTCGGGCGTCGAGATCGGATCGGGCTCGATGATGCAATCATTGCCGCAAATCGTTGCCAGCACGCTCGGTCTGCGGCCTGAAGATGTCATCGTGCGCACTGCCGACACGGACGGGTCGGGGTTCGATCTCGGTGTCGGCGGAGGACGAACGACGGTTTCCCTGGGCGCCGCCAGTCAGGCAGCATCCGCTGAGGTTCGCCGGAAGCTGCTGGGTATCGCGAGCGAGATGCTGCAGACCGCCCCGGAACGTCTCGTCCTGGAAAACGGCCGGATCGAGATCATCGGGATCAAGGGTTCCGGCACGACGATTGCCAAGGTTGCCGAGCGCGCGCAGCAGGTGGTCGGCCCATTGTCGGGCAGCGGTTCATTTACCGGGCCGGGCGTGGCGGCAATGGCGGGGTGCGCGCGGGGGCATTTTATCGAAGCTATCGATATTCCCGTTTTTGCGGTCCACGAATGCGAGGTGGCGGTGGATCCCGAGACCGGCCACGTCGAAGTGCTCGGATATACCGTCGTTCAGGATGTCGGGCGTGCCATCAACCCCCGTGCGATTCACGGGCAGATTCAGGGCGGTGTCGTGCAGGGATTGGGCTATGCGCTGCATGAGGAAGTCACCATCGATGCCAATGGCCGGATACGCCAGGCGAGTCTCGAAACCTACAGGGTGCCGCTTGCGCAGGACGTAGTGCCGGTTGAGATCAGTCTTTACGAAGGCGCTCCCTCGATCGGGCCATTGGGCACGAAGGGGGCAGGCGAGGTTCCGATCCTCAACGTCGCGGCCACCATCGCCTGTGCTGTTTCCAACGCTACAAGACGGCAGGTACAGCAACTACCGCTCACACCACCAAGGGTGCTGGAGTTGATTCTAGGACGCGGCGCGGCGTTGAGCTTTCCTCATATAGCGAACGCATGGCGCGACAACGTGCTGACACCGATTTCGTAAGCCTCGCGCCGCATGTATATGATCGGTCTCACTGCGCTCTTTCAGCGGCTAGCGCATTGATATCGGTGCTTTCGAGAACACCGCCGCCCTCGCCGCGTCGCGCGGCGGCAAGCATGGCCTGGCCGATGATTTCGGTGGTCAGCACGGCAGCGGGCACCAACCTTCTCAGAAGCGGTAGCAGCGGCTGCAGGACCTTGTAGAGCAGGCGGTAGGACGTGGTCTTGGATGTCGCGCCGTAGAGAGGCTGTATGACGCCCGGACGGAAAAGATAGACCGCCTTGAAAGGGAGCCGCCGCAGCGCATTCTCTGTCTTCCCCTTGACGCGCGCCCACATGATCCTTCCATTCTCGCTGCTGTCCGTGCCGGCGCCGGAAACGTAGACGAATGTCATATCCGGATTGAGCCGCACCAGCAGCGTTGCGGCGGCCAGCGTGAGGTCGAGCGTCGTGCGGCTGTATTCCGCTTCGCTCATTCCGCCGGAGGAAACGCCGAGGCAAAAGAAGCAGGCGTCGAAACTGGTTAGTTCTGCCTCGATCGCGCTATAGTCGAAGAGGTCCGAATGGATGACCTCCTGCAGCTTTGGATGAGTGATGCCTATCGCCGTCCGCCCGACGACCACGACGCGCTCGACATCAGTTGCACCCAGGCATTCGCGCAGCACACCTTGCCCGACCATGCCGGTGGCGCCGAACAACAGAATGTTCATGTTCTTGCTCCAGTCAATTCTATGCTCCCGTCCCTGCGAAAATCGGATCGTTGCGCAAAAACGCGTTTCTCGATTCTGTCGCAGTGGCGTTCTTAATAAAGTGAGTGATCACTCATCTAATGAGGCGACTGACCTATTACAAGTGGCTTGCGGAGTGAAATGACGAAAAGAGGGACCCGCCGACACCGTTAGCTTGCCTCCTGTGGAGGCGCAGAACTTCAAGCCCTCACGATGATTGCGCCCAATCGCGCCCGTCAGCTCAATCGGGACCGCAACAGCCGGTAATAAGTTCCAAGTTGCGGAATATCGCGTTCGAGCTCCCCGAAAGCCGGATCGTTGCTGCTCAGTTTTCCGGCGTATTTTGCACCGATCAGCTGCTGATGCCTGTGGAGCGCTTGAGCATCCACGGGCTGAAGCACCGTGAAGATCGGCGACAGCGTGGTGCGGCCCTTGACGGTGATGCTGTCGAGTTCGGCGATGGTGAAATCCGCGGCACTCAAGGTTGCCGTCTGCTCGCCGATCAGCAGTGGCACGCCGTAGTTCTTCGATTCGCCTTCGAGGCGCGAGGCGAGATTGACGGAATCGCCGAGCACCGAATAGTCGAAGCGGCGCGATGATCCCATGTTGCCGACCACGCAATCGCCGGAATTGATGCCGATGCCGATCTTCAGCACCCGCGGCTCGGCGCCAAGCGCCGTCGCTTCGTGGCCCAGCTCCTCATTCAGATGCTCGATGGCCTCCAGCATCCTCAATGCCGCGCCGACCGCGTGGCTGGCATGGCGGGGGTCGTCGAGCGGCGCATTCCAGAAGGCCATCAGGCAGTCGCCGATAAATTTATCGATGGTGCCGCCGCTTTCCAGCACTATGTCGGAGAGTGGTGTGAGCAGGCGGTTGATCAGCGTCGTCAGCTGTTCGGGGTCGTCCTTCAGCGCTTCGGAAATGGTGGTGAAGCCGCGCACGTCGCAGAAAAGGATGGTCAGCATCCGCCGCTCACCGCCCAGTTTCAGCTGCGACGGATCATTGGCGAGGCGTTCGACCATTGCCGGCGAAAGATAGCGTGAAAAGGCACGGATGATATCGCGGCGGCTGCGACGCTCCGCGGCATAGTCGAGAGCCGATTGGCCGGCGACGACGGACAGGTAGGACAGCGCCGGGCCAACCGGAGAGATGAAAACATGACCGAGCCGCAGCATCGCGTAACTTGCGGCCACAAGGAAAAGCAGGAGCGGAAGGCTGAAAACCGCCGTCGCCCATCCCGTCGAACGAAAAACCAGGGCGGCTGCCAGCAATGCACCAAACATGATCGCGGCGATCACCGATGAGTGCCCAGCCCTCTCGATGAACAAACCATGGGTAATATTGTCGAAGATCGTCGCCTGGATTTCGGCGCCGGCCACCAGATGGCGGCTGTGCACCGTGAACGGCGTGGCAAAGGCATCCGCGCCGCCGGCCTGAAGCGTCGGCGCATTCTGCAGGCTGAGGCCGACGATGACGACCCGGTCGCGGAAGAAACCGTCCGGCAGGAACTGGCCGGGATCGAGCGCCTGATAGTAGGAAACCGTCGGATAGGTTCGTGCCGGGCCGACCGTCTGCAGCAATGCCGAACCGGATACAGGTTGCTGTTGTCGCCCGGCGACCTCGGCCAGTTGCGCGGCAAAACCGTCGGTATAGGCGGGCACCTGCCGCAACGTGCCATCACCACTTAGCTGCACCGATGCGATGCCCGTCCGCGCTCCACGCGCGGTAAACTCTGCCAGGGGTTCCGTCCGGACGAACTGGTCCGCCTGCGGCGTCTCGATCAGCGTCTCGTCTCCGGCGAGCACGACATCCGGGCCGAGCGCGCCCGCAAGGGCGGCGTCGTTCTCCGAGGCAGCCGAACGCTCGGCAAAGATCACATCGACGCCGATCGCCTTCGCCCCGGCACCGCGCAGGGCTTCGATCAGCCGGGCATGCAGCGCGCGTGGCCATGGCCACTGGCTGCCGATCTCCGCCATGGAGGGCTCGTCGATGGCGACGATGACGGGGCCATCTTTCGGGAGGGGTGGGGGAGAGAAGGTCGAGAGATAGTCGAAGCTGCGGAGTTCGGCGAGCGAGAAGGGGGAGGTGAGCGAGGCGAGGGAGAGGATGATTGTCGTGAGTGCGACGAGCAGAACAAGGCCCGTCCGGCGGCGCTGGGTGCGGCGGGCTGCGGTATCGCCCGAGGAGTTGATTGTCGGGCTCCGCCGCGTTTTCACCACTGTCATCAGAAGCGCACTTTCACCGATCCCTTGAAGGTCGGCCCCCAACCGGGAAGAGCGTAAGCGATATCAAAATCTTCATCCAGCAGGTTGAAAGCCGCGAGGTCGACCTCGATGCGTTTGTCCGGGGATTCCCATTTTAGACTGGCATCAAGCGTCCAGTAGTCATCAAGGTTGATGCCGGAATTGTCGAGGCGTTCGCCGGTATAGTTCGCAGCAAGGGTTGCGCGGATATTGCTGGTATTGACCCAGGTCAGAGCAACGCGGCCCGCCGTATCCGGGACGAATGGCAGGCCGCCGTCGAACGTGTCGCCGACAATGGCGCCGTGGCCACTGGAATCGTTGGCGGCGATGGTGGCCGAGAGCCCGAAGCCGTGGCCGAGCCAGAGATTTGCCGTCAGGCTGGCCCGGTCCAGCCGTCCTTCATCGACAGCGATTGTATCCACCGTGTAGGGCAATGTCGCAGTAATGGAATCGAATTCCTGGTGCTGGACGTCGACGGACGTGAAGAAGCGATCGGTCCATTCAGCGTCCCAGCGAAAAGCGAAGGTGTCGACCTTGCCGTCCATCGCGAGATCGAGCTGGTTCGACTGGATGCCAAGCACACCGATCGGGGCAAGCGTGGGCGTGTCCGATGCCGCACCTTCGCGCAGATAGGCGGCTCTCAGCCACTGCCCCTCGAAGGGGCTCCAGGCGACACCGACATGCGGCTCCAGCCGTTGGATCGCGCCGTCGCCGTTTTCAAGATAGGTGGCAAACAAGGCTGCCTCCGCCTTGAAGGAAGGCGTTATTTCGGCAAGCATAGAGCCGTAGGCCCTGCCGAGTGGTGATGTGTCGCTGGCGGCAATGTCGTAAAACGTCACTGGCGGCACAAGACTGCTATATGTGACGTGCGACTTCAGCTTCAGCATGCCGCCTTCAAGGCCATAGCGAAAGGTCAGGTCGCCGTCCCCGTAAATATGTCCAACGGCAGCAACGACGCTGGTTTTTTCCCCCTCCGAGCTTTCCTCGATCAAGGGAATTCCAATGAAGGAGCCATTGTCCTGAACACGCGCCTCGCTGGATGAATAGAAGAGGCCGGCATTGACGACATTCTGGTAGGCAATGGTGTGGCTCCACCCGGCGCCTATGTTCAGGGAGGTTGCAGACACGTCCAGGTCTTGATCAACCAACAATGGAAACGCGATCGGTGGCACGGTTGTCAAAATACTCGAGTCGAGCGAAAGATCGGCGCGTGCGTAGTTGCTATAGAAGACGAACCGGTCGTCCGGCGTCGGCGTTGCCGTCAGGTAGCCGCTCCCGCCGAGAAGCTCCGTCTCGGTTGAAAAGCTGCCGGTGATGTCGTCAAGTGGGCGTCCCTGCGGCGTCCTTTCCCATTGCAGCGTACCATAGACGCTGACAGGGAAGGGTGAATGACCCAAACTGCGAAACTCCGCCTCGCCGATATATCCGAGTTCCCCGTCGCCCGAGACCAGGCCAGCGCCGATTGATGCTTCCATGAACGGTCTCTGGACCAGATTGGCGGTCCGGTCGCGGCTGACGAGCATATGGGGCTCAATCATCAGCCCTTGAATGAAGGAAGAGAATGCCGTGTCATTGGCACTGTTTTCGATGATCTTGCCATCATAGCTGTATTCGCTGGTGAACGGATTGACGCTGCCGCGCACGGCTTGGTCGATATAGCTGGATCCAGTAAAAGGATCGAAGACCACATCACCGTAATACTGTCCCCAGGCGTCGAGCCCCTGCAGACGGAAGGCGTCGTTGAGCGTTGAGCCTGCCTGCTGGTTGGCGCCGAGAGGTGCATAGTCGCCGCCCCGTGCACGCGTCCGGCGCATGATTTCCTGAGCGTTGCGGATCGCGGTGTCGGAATCGTATTCATCGATGGCGATCGCGGTGCGCACGACGGGAATGACGGGATCATTCGGATCGAGCCGCTCGGCATTATCCAGCGCTTGGGCCGCGGGCACGCGATCGCCCTTTTCGTAGTGGGCGGCGGCGAGCATCAACTGGGCCGGCGAATAGCCGGGATTGGCAGTCGAGCCGGCCAGCAGGTCCTCCACGGCCTTGTCCATCTCGCCGCGCTGCAAATAGTAGCGGCCGCGCGCAATCAGCGCGATGTCGAAGGAAGGATCGACCTTCAAAGCTTCGTCTATCTCGCGCTTGGCTTCGGTCATGCGCATTTCGATGAGATAGAGAAGAGCAAGATTGGCGTGGTCGATGGGGTCGAGCGGGTCGAGTTCGATCGCTTTCTTGTAGGCAGCCTCCGCCTCGCGGTTGGCATCCCGGTCGAGTTGCGCACTGCCGATCATGCTCCAGAGAGTGCTGGAGCCGGGTGCGGTTTTCAGCGCTCGATTCAGATCGTCAAGCGCACCCTGCCGGTCGCTCAAAATATGGAGCTTGTAACTCGCTCGCGCTTCGAGACCGGTCGGGTCTTCCGGATCGATCGCGAGGGCGCGCTCGAACCCGTCGACAACTTCCTTTTCGTCGGCCAGCAGGATTCCGAGTTGGGCGCGGGCACCGGGCAGGGTCGGATCGCCGGGCGTGTTGCGCTCGCCTTCCTTGATCGCCGCGAGCGCGGCTGGAATATCCTCCCGGAAACCGGCGGTCCAAGCTTTCGCAAGAGCCGCATAGCCGCTGTTACCAACCTTGGGCGGCGCCTCGACGTGATTGGGGTCGGCGAGCGATCGGGCGAAATAGCCGCCATAGGCGGCGATCGCTCGCCGCTTGGCATCAAGCCCCGGTCTTGCCTTCTCGAACAGCGTGGCTGCATCACGATAGCGATTCTCAGAGCCTGCGATCAGCGCATCGATGAGATCGGCGCGCGCCGCCTGGGAGCCGCGCAAGCCTCGGGTCCGAGCTTCCTCAAGCGCTGCCTTCGCCTTTTTCTTTCCATCGAGTGCAAGATGGATTTCCGACAGGCTCAGCCAGTCCTCCGCCGAACGAGCGCCGGCTTCCTCCGCCTCGATGCGGCGCCGTTCCGTGCGCATCTGCGGAACAATCAGCGGCGTTGCCGGCATCCACTGGAATGCGGTACGGAGCGACAGGTTGAACAGCATCTGTTCCCTGTCCTTCGGCTTGGCAATGATGATCTTCGACGGTGCCTTGCCGATCGCGGCAACGGCGCCTTCGCCCTGCGCGACCTTGACGCTGCCCTGGGCATTGCTGAGTTCGACCAGGCCTTCGAGCACGATCAGCGAGGTCTTGCCGTCGGCACCGACCGTCATTGTCCAGTCGGTCCCGCGAATGGCGGCCGCTGCTGCCGGCGTGTCGATCACCACGCCCTGGCCGCTGCGTTCGGCGCGGGCCCAGATCGTGCCGGATTGCAATTCCAGCCCGGTATCGCCGCTTCCCCCCATCTGCTTTACCAGAAGCGAGGTGTTACGGCCGAGGCGGACCTGGGTTCGATCGGAGAAGAGAACGGCAAGCTGTCCGGTGGCGTTGGTGCGCAGCACGTCGCCGCTCAGGAGATCCTGCTTAAGGTCGACATAGCGCCAGCCGGAGATATCGACGAAGCGCACTTCCTCGCCGGATTTGCGTGCGATGACGGATCCGGCAGCGGGGAGTGGGCGCGGCAAAGGGTCTGCCAGTGCTGCCGACACAGCAAGACAGAGCGCTCCCAAAGCATACACCACCCCCGTGGATGCGCGTTTCATGCAGGTTCCCCAACAATGCACAGGTGATCACTGGGTTTGGCCACTCTAAAAGTCAAGCCGGCTGGGCGGGCGGGCGTTGCTTTGCAGGAGCAGTGTAGGAATAGAGAAACACAATACAACACTGGCGAGTATTCCCAACGATACATAGAGAAAGATCGGTTGCAGCTTTTGAAAAGACGTCCAGGAGGGGCGAACTATTCGAAAGACGCTCGGACCGCCGCCACGCACTGCCGCGCCGTGGCTTTCATCGTCAAGTTCGGCCGGCCGTGAATTCCCCAAAAATTCCTATAGGATTTTTATATCTCTCCATAGCGCCTCGTCTCGAACGCTTATGCGGTTCGGCAGCATATTGAGCACGGAATTCAGGCCCCGGATCTTGCGACGAGCATGATCGGATGGGGCCTCTTTCGCGTCACCTCCCTCCCATCAAAGAAGAGGGAAAGATAAAATTCAACAAAAGGAGCCTGGATCGATGATGGATATTGTCTTGATCGGGATCGGCGTTTTGTTTTTCGCTCTGGCGTTTGCCTACACCAACGCCTGCGACCGTCTTTAATCCGAAGGATCAGAAAAATGCTTGTCGATTATGTGCTCGGAGCCGGCGTGACCGTGTTTCTCCTCGCCTATCTGACCTACGCCCTCATTCGCCCTGAGCGTTTTTAGACGCCCGGTATTGAAAGTTATTCCCATGACACTCAATGGATGGATCCAGATCCTCATCTTCTGCGGGATCGTCATTTTGCTCGTCAAGCCGGTCGGCGCTTATATGACGCGCGTCTTCAACGGTGAGCGCACGCCCCTGTCGCCGCTCTTCGTTCCGATCGAACGCGGACTCTATAAGCTTTCCGGCACCAGCGAAAAGGAAGAGCAGCATTGGACGAGCTACGTGTTCGCCATGCTGCTGTTCAACCTTGCCGGCTTTGTCATCCTCTACCTGCTGCTGCGGTTACAGGGTTCTCTGCCCTATAACCCCGCCGGCATGACCGCTGTCGGACCAGAGCTTTCGTTCAACACCGCCACCAGTTTCGTGACCAACACCAACTGGCAGAATTATGGCGGCGAAAGCACGATGTCCTATCTCGTGCAGATGGCGGGCCTGACCGTGCAGAATTTTGCCTCGGCTGCTACAGGCATGGCCATCGCCATTGCGCTGATCCGCGGTTTTGCGCGGGCTTCCGGCAAGTCGATCGGCAATTTCTGGGTCGATATGACCCGCGCCACGCTCTACATCCTGCTGCCGATCTGCATCCTGCTGACGATCGTCTTCGTCTATCTCGGCGTGCCGCAGACGCTCGGCGCCTACGTGACGGCAACGACGATCGAAGGCGCGCAGCAGACCATCGCGCTCGGCCCGGTTGCGTCCCAACTGGCGATCAAGATGCTCGGTACCAATGGCGGCGGCTTCTTCAACGTCAATTCCGCCCATCCGTTCGAAAATCCGGATGCGATCTCCAACCTGATCCAGATGGTGGCGATCTTTGCCATCGGCGCCGGTTTCACCAATGTCTTCGGGCGCATGGTCGGCAACCAGCGCCAGGGCTGGGCGATCTTCGCGACGATGGGCGTGCTCTTCGTTGCCGGCGTCGTCGTAACCTATTGGGCCGAAGCTGCGGGCAATCCGCTGGTTCATGCCATGGGCATCGATGGCGGCAACATGGAGGGCAAGGAAGTCCGCTTCGGCATCGTGCTCTCATCGCTGTTCGCGGTGATCACCACGGCAGCATCCTGCGGCGCGGTCAATGCCATGCACGGCTCGTTCACGGCGCTCGGCGGTCTTATCCCGCTGATCAACATGGAACTCGGCGAAGTCATCGTCGGCGGCGTCGGTGCCGGTTTCTACGGCATCCTGATGTTCGTGATCCTGACGGTCTTCGTCGCGGGCCTGATGGTCGGCCGCACGCCGGAATATCTCGGCAAGAAGATCGAGGCGAAGGAGGTCAAGATGGCTGTTCTCGCAATCCTCTGCCTGCCGTTGGCCATGCTGGTCTTCACCGCAAGCGCCGTCATCCTGCCGACAGGGGTAGCCTCTATCGGAAACCCAGGCCCGCACGGCTTCTCGGAAATCCTCTATGCCTATACGTCCGCTGCCGCCAACAATGGCTCGGCCTTCGGCGGGCTGACGGGCAATACGCCCTGGTACAACATCACGATCGGCATCGCGATGTTGATGGGCCGTTTCCTGGTGATCATTCCGGCACTCGCCATCGCAGGATCGCTGGTGATGAAGAAGACGGTGCCTGCCTCGGCCGGTACCTTCCCGACCCACGGCCCGCTGTTCGTCGGCCTGCTCTGCGGCGTCATCCTGATCGTCGGCGGCCTCACCTTCTTCCCGGCGCTGGCACTCGGACCGATCGTCGAGCATCTGGCGATGGTCGCCGGCCAGACCTTCTAGGATGTCGACCATGGACCATCTTGCCATGAAGTTTGGAAAGCACGTTCACCCTCGCGACGGCGATCCGCCGCGAGGGGCAACTCCGCAAGCCTCCGACATCATTCTCGCAATGATGCTGGTCCTCCTGGCGGCCGGCGGTCTCGCCTATGCTTTCACCGAATTGTTCCACGGCTGACGCGGTCGCTGTGATGTCACAAACAAAAGAAACTGGAGTTCTCTTATGAGCCAGTCCAAATCTGCGAGCCTTATGGACTCTCGCATCCTTATTCCGGCGATCGGTTCGGCTTTCGCCAAGCTCGATCCGCGCACGCTGGCCAAGAACCCGGTGATGTTCGTCGTCGCCGTCGTCTCGTCGCTGACCACCATCCTGTTCCTGCGCGATCTCGTCACTGGTGGCGAAGGCCTCGGCTTTTCGCTGCAGCTCAATATCTGGCTGTGGTTCACGGTGCTCTTTGCCAATTTCGCCGAAGCCGTTGCCGAAGGCCGGGGCAAGGCGCAAGCGGAATCGCTGCGCAAGACCCGCACCGAAACCCAGGCCAAGCTTTTGACCGGTACGGATATCAAGAGCTTCAAGATGGTCTCCGGCACCAGCCTCAAGGTTGGCGACATCGTGCTCGTTGAAGCCGGCGATATCATCCCGTCGGATGGTGAAGTCATCGAAGGCGTCGCCTCCGTCAACGAAGCGGCGATCACCGGCGAATCGGCTCCGGTCATCCGTGAATCCGGCGGCGACCGCTCGGCCGTCACCGGCGGCACGCAGGTCCTGTCGGACTGGATCAGGGTGCGCATCAGCGCCGCCGCCGGCTCGACCTTCATCGACCGGATGATTTCGCTGGTCGAAGGCGCCGAACGCCAGAAGACGCCGAACGAGATCGCCCTCAATATCCTTCTCGCCGGCATGACGCTGATCTTCGTGCTTGCCGTTGCGACCATTCCGAGCTTTGCCACCTATGCCGGCGGCTCGATTCCGGTGATCGTGCTCGTCGCCCTGTTCGTGACTCTGATCCCGACGACGATCGGCGCACTCCTCTCGGCCATCGGCATTGCCGGCATGGACCGCCTGGTGCGTTTCAACGTGCTTGCCATGTCTGGCCGTGCCGTAGAGGCCGCCGGCGATATCGATACGCTGCTGCTCGACAAGACCGGCACGATCACGCTCGGCAACCGTCAGGCAACCGAGCTGCGCCCCGTCACGGGCGTATCCGAGCAGGACCTTGCCGACGCGGCGCAACTGGCCTCACTTGCCGATGAAACACCGGAAGGCCGCTCCATCGTCGTGCTCGCGAAGGAGAAATACGGCATCCGTGCGCGTGACATGGCGCAGCTGCATGCGACCTTTGTTCCCTTTACGGCGCAGAGCCGTATGAGCGGCGTCGATCTGGAAGGCTCATCGATCCGCAAGGGTGCGGTCGAAGCGGTTCTGAACTATGTCAACAGCCAAAGTTCTCCGGCTCGTCCGGAAACCGTGCGCGAAATCCAGGCCATTGCCGACACGATCGCCAAGTCCGGCGGTACACCGCTCGCTGTCGTCCGGGATGGTCGTCTGATGGGCGTGGTCCACCTCAAGGATATCGTCAAGGGCGGTATCAGCGAGCGCTTCGCCGAACTGCGCCGCATGGGCATCCGTACCGTGATGATCACCGGCGACAACCCGATGACGGCGGCGGCCATTGCCGCCGAAGCCGGCGTCGACGATTTCCTTGCTCAGGCAACGCCGGAAAACAAGCTGTCGCTGATCCGCGAGGAACAGGCCAAGGGCAAGCTCGTTGCGATGTGCGGCGACGGCACCAACGATGCGCCGGCGCTCGCCCAGGCCGATGTCGGTGTGGCCATGAACACCGGCACGGTCGCGGCCCGCGAAGCCGGCAACATGGTTGACCTGGACTCGGATCCAACCAAGCTCATCGAAATCGTCGAGATCGGCAAACAGCTCCTGATGACCCGCGGCGCGCTGACGACGTTTTCGATCGCCAACGATATCGCCAAGTATTTCGCCATTATCCCGGCGATGTTCCTGGCCTTCTACCCGCAGCTCTCGGCGCTGAACATCATGGGGCTTGCCTCGCCGCAAAGCGCCATCCTGTCGGCCATCATCTTCAATGCGCTGGTCATCGTCGCACTGATCCCGCTGTCGTTGAAGGGTGTGAAATATCGCGCCGTCGGCGCCGGTGCGCTCCTGTCGCGAAATCTGCTGATTTACGGTCTTGGCGGCGTCATCGTGCCGTTCATCGGCATCAAGGCCATCGATGTGGCCATCACCGCTCTTGGTCTCGTGTAAAAAGGCCTCGTTTAAAGGATTACTCCAATGCTGAAACAATTGAGACCAGCCCTTGTCATGATCGTTGCCATCACAATCATCACCGGCCTTGCCTATCCGCTCGGCATGACGAGCATCGCCCAGGCCCTGTTCCCGCACCAGGCCAATGGCAGCCTCGTCGAAAAGGACGGAACCGTTATCGGTTCCGCCCTGATCGGCCAGGTCTTTGCCGGCGATACCTATTTCCACGGTCGTCCGTCGGCTGCCGGCGATGGTTACAACGCCGCCGCCTCCAGCGGCTCCAACCTCGGCCCGACCAATCCGAAACTGCTGGATCGGATCAAGGCGGAAGCCGAAGCCCTGAAGGCGACCAATCCCGGTGCTGCGGTGCCGATGGATCTGGTCACGGCATCGGGTAGCGGACTTGATCCGCACATCACCCCGGAAGCTGCCTATTTCCAGGTTCCGCGCGTCGCCAAGGCCCGCGGTATGGATGAAGGCAAGGTCCGCGCGCTTGTCGATCAGGCAGTCGAGGCACGCGAACTCGGTATTCTCGGCGAGCCGGCGGTCAACGTCTTGGCGCTGAACATGGCGCTTGATAAAGCCGTCTAGCCCCGTGGGCCGCTGCCTTGCGCGTCGAAATCGCCGCGCAAGGCAGGCAGCAGTTCGATTGACCGGATCGCTCCCAAATCGCGTGGGATTTCAGGAACTGTCCGGTATGATCCGAAGCGGCATACGGCCGCTTTTCGGCATTGATGGAGAAAGACCGAGTAAGCATGCGAGATGACGGCCGCGACATGGATGGAAGACCGTCCCCCGACGCCCTCTTGCAGCGGGCCGAACGGGAAACACGCGGTCGCCTGAAGATCTTTCTGGGCGCAGCGCCGGGCGTCGGCAAAACCTATGAAATGCTGACCTCCGGCCATGCCAAGAAGGCCGATGGCGTCGATGTCGTGATCGGCGTGGTCGAGACCCATGGCCGCAAGGAGACCGAGGCGCTGGCCAATGGCTTCGAGGTCATTCCGCGATCGGCGATCGACTACAAGGGCCGCCACCTCGAGGAAATGGATATCGACGCCATTCTCGCCCGGCGCCCTGGCCTTGTGCTTGTCGATGAACTGGCGCACACCAATGCGCCGGGCAGCCGGCACCCCAAGCGCTACCTGGATGTGCAGGAACTACTGTCGCGCGGCATCGACGTCTACACGACGCTCAACATCCAGCATGTCGAAAGCCTTAATGACGTCGTCGCCCAGATCACCCGCATTCGCGTGCGCGAAACCGTTCCCGATTCGATCATCGACCGTGCCGACGATATCGAGATCATCGATCTGACGCCGGAAGACCTGATCAAGCGGCTGCATGACGGCAAGGTCTATGTGCCGAAGACGGCACAACGGGCACTGGAAAACTATTTTTCGCCCGGAAACCTGACGGCGTTACGCGAACTTGCCCTTCGCCAGACGGCGCAGCGGGTTGACGAGCAATTGTTGACGCACATGCAGGCCCATGCGATCTCCGGTCCCTGGGCCGCCGGTGACCGGGTGCTTGTCTGTGTGGACGACCTGCCGCGTAGCGCATCCCTCGTGCGCTACGCCGCCCGTCTGGCCGATCGCCTGCGCGCGCCCTGGGTTGCGCTGCACGTGGAGACGGCCCGATCGATTCATCTTTCCGAAGCCGCCCGCGACCGCATCGCCGCGACGCTTCGGTTGGCCGAACGGCTGGGTGCCGAAGCGCTGACCAGGCCGGGCTCCGACGAAGTCGAGGAGATCGTCCGTGTCGCCGCTTCCAGCAATGTCACCCATATCGTCGCCGGCACGCCGAAAATGTCCCGGTGGCGTGAGTGGCTCCAAGGCTCGGTGACCAGCCGCCTCATCCGAAATGCAGGCGACATCAGCGTCCATGTCATCGCCGGCGATGACCGGGAGGGTGATTCCGTCGCAACTGGCATCAAGACGGCGCCCGCGCCGACCCAGTTCAAAATCAGACCCTATATCCTTGCGACGCTCTATGTCGGCTGCGCACTGGGTGTTGGTGTTCTGCTCGATCAGTCGCTCGACGTGCGTAACATCGCGCTGGTCTTCCTGATGGCGGTCTTGGCGTCGGCGGTAACCGAGGGATTGAAACCAGGCCTCTATTCCAGCGTGATCAGCGCTCTGGCTTTGAATTTCTTCTTTCTCGATCCGCACTATACGTTTGTAATCGACGACCCGGAAAGCATTGTCGCATTCGGCTTCTTCTTCGTCGTGGCGATCATCGCCAGCAATTTGACCGCAAGCGTGCAGCGGCAGGCCGCCGCCGCCCGTTTGCGTGCGCGCACCACCGAAGACCTCTATCTGTTCAGCAAGAAATTGGCAGGTACCGGCACGCTGGACGATGTGCTCTGGGCAACGGCGTTCCAGCTCGCGTCCATGTTGAAGGTGCGGGTGGTTCTGCTCCTGCCGGAAGACGGGACGATCGCGGTAAAGGCCGGCTATCCACCGGATGACACGCTTGATGATGCCGACATCGCCGCTGCGCGCTGGGCTTGGGAGCACAATCGTGCCGCCGGCCGCGGTGCCGATACGCTGCCGGGCGCGAAACGTCTTTATGTGCCTTTGCGCACCGGCCGTGCCGCCGTTGGCGTCATCGGTCTCGACAATGATCGGCAGGGGCCGCTCCTAAGCCCGGAACAGCAGCGGCTGCTCGATGCGCTCGCCGATCAGGCAGCACTTGCCATAGAACGCGTGCAGCTTGTTGCCGATGTCGACAACGCGCGATTGGCCGAGGAGGCCGGCCGCCTCCGCTCGGCGCTGCTGACCTCGATCTCGCACGACCTGAAGACCCCGCTTGCCGCCATCATGGGGGCCGCCGGCACCCTGCGGGATTATCAGTCGGCGCTCCCCGAGGAAGACCGCCTCGAGCTTCTGACCACGGTGACCGACGAATCCGAGCGGCTGAACCGGTTCATCGCCAATCTTCTCGACATGACCCGGATAGAGTCCGGCGCCATGGAACCGAACGCAGCTTTTCACTATACCGGCGATATCGTCGGCAGCGCCTTGCGCCGGGCACGCAAGATCCTGGCCGACCATACAGTGGATGTTCAGGTTCCCGCCGATCTGCCGATGGTCCGGGTGGATCCAGTCCTGTTCGAACAGGTGCTGTTCAACCTGCTCGACAACGCGGCCAAATATGCGCCCGAAGGTTCGACGATCCGTGTGCGGGCGGAAAGCAATGGCGAACGTATCCTCGTCAGGGTTTCCGACGAGGGGCCGGGCATCCCCGATGGTGATCTGGAGCGCGTCTTCGATACATTCTATAGGGTGCGTAAGGGCGATCACGTTCGGGCGGGAACCGGACTTGGCCTGTCGATCTGCCGGGGCTTCGTCGAGGCGATGGGCGGCATTATATCGGCGGAAAACCGCACGGACCGCTCCGGTGCCGTTTTCACCATCAGCCTGCCGCTTCTGCCGAATGCCCCCAATCTGAAGGATATGAAATGACCCTTTCGACCGTGAAAATTCTGGTCGTTGATGATGAGCCGCCCATCCGTCGGCTGCTGCGCGTGGGCCTTGCGACGCAGGATTATGCCGTCAGCGAAGCCGGCAACGGCAAGGCTGCGCGGGAGAGCGTTGAGAACGAACTGCCCGACCTGATCCTGCTCGATCTCGGCCTGCCAGACATGCCGGGCCACGATCTCCTGCGCGGCTGGCGCGAGGAGGGTTTGACGCTGCCGATCATTATCCTGTCGAGTCGCACCGACGAGGCCGGGATCGTCAGGGCGCTGGAACTCGGTGCCGACGATTATGTGACGAAACCGTTCGGCATGAACGAGCTGGTGGCGCGTATCCGTGTGGCGCTGCGCCACCGGCTGCAGCAGCAGGGCGAAAGGCCGCTGTTCCAGACCGGGGGCCTGTCGGTCGATCTGGTCAAGCGCATCGTCAAGGTCGACGGCCGCGAGGTGAAGCTCTCGCCGAAGGAGTACGATATCCTGCGCATGCTTGTGCAGCATGCCGGCAAGGTGCTGACGCACAAGTTTCTTCTGAAAGAGGTCTGGGGCAATGCCGACGACGTGCAGTATCTGCGCGTTTATGTGCGCCAGCTTCGCCAGAAGATCGAGGTGACCCCCGACCAGCCGCAATACATCACCACTGAAACCGGCGTCGGCTACCGCCTGCGCGAAGCCGACATTTAGCCGGCTTGCGGCTACACGCTATTGCGGTTCAGCCAATTGCGCAGAACGGTAATGCCCTCCGGGACATGCAGGCGGCCGAAACCGACGCGCAGGCAATTCTCCGGTACCGGGGTGAGCTCGGAGCGATAGACGCTCGACGGCAAGAAGAACACGCCGGCCTCCTCGACCGCGCGCCGGGCAAATTCCTCGACGCCTTCCGGCCCCTTGTAGCGGATGAATGCGACGCAGCCGCCATCCGGCTCGCGCCAGTCGAACAGATGGGAAAAGTCGGCGAAAAACGTATCCCACTCGGCGATGTTGCTGCGGACGATGGACCGCGTCCGCGCCAGAATCTTGTCGCGGTTCTTCAGCCCGATGCGAGCCAGAACTTCCGAGGGTGCCGAATTGCAGATCGACAGGAAATGCTTGTAGCGCTCGCAACGCGTGAGAAAGTCACGATCCTTACAAGCCAGCCAACCGATCCTGAGCCCCGGAAGCCCATAGGCCTTCGACATGACGTTGAGCGAAATCCCGCGCTCGTACACATCCACGGCCTGCGGCAGGCGCAGCGTTTCGTCCTTCTCGATCAGCCGGTAGACCTCGTCGCTGAACAGCCAGATGCCATGCTTGCGGCAGAGAGCGACGAGAGCATCGAATGTCGCGCGCGGCAGGATCTTGCCGGTCGGGTTGTTGGGGAAATTGACAGAGATCAACCTGGTATTCGGCTGGAGCGCTGCTTCGACGAGGCCTAAGTCGAGGTTCCAGTCGTTGTCGATATCGAGCGCTACGCCGGTAACGACGCAGATGCTGAGCGGAATGGTTTCGGCCGCCTGATAATTGGGCGTAATGATGATGGCATGGTCGTTCGGTGTCAGCAACACCTTCATCGCCACATAGATCGCCTCCTCGGCGCCGGCAAAGCAGATCAGGTTTTCCGGCTGAACCGTGTCGTAGGTTCGCGCGATTTCCTGCCGCAGCACCGGTGCGCCAAAGGTCTCCGTGTAGCCGAGGCTGAGATTGTCGAAATCAGCGCGATCTTCATCGCTGGCCATCGCCAGAAGCTCCGGCAGGCGCATGCTTTCCGCATCCGACGCCGTCATGTTGTATCTGGCGGAGAACTCCCATTTGGACATGAAGGTTTCGAGCACAAAATCGCGCATCGGCTTGGTCATCGCGGCTCTCCTTGAACGACAGCGTCCTGTTTCTGGCGGATGGCGCCAAGGCGGTTGTAGATAGTCGCCCGGGATAGTTTCAGGATCTCGGCGACATAGGGAACGGCCTTGCGGATCGCGAAGACGCCGCGGGCATCGAGCAGCGCGATCAGACCATCCATATCAGCGCTGGTCAGTCCTGCGAGGCTGGTTCTGTGTGTCGTCAGGAACTCGCCGATCACGGAATTGACCGCCTCGCGCCAATCCTCCGCCATCAGCGCCGAGGTTTTCGGCATGGGAGCGGCGATATCCATCATCGATTTCAACTGGTCGAAGATGCCGGCAAAGGCCTCGATGTCGTGATTGATGCAGAAGAGGCCGATCGGATTGCCATCGGCATCGCGCAGGACAGAGGTGATCGCCTTCAGCCTGCGGCCATCCCAGTTGGATTTGCCGTAGGGACCGATCACGTCCTCATCAAGGCTCGAGACCAGTCCAGCCTCGTTGAGCGAACTATCCCCCGATCGGCGTTTCGAAAAGGCATTGGCGATGTGAAAGATCAGTCCCGTTTCGAGATCATGCAGAACGGCCTCCACATGCGGTGAAAACAGCGTGGCGACGGCGTCGCAGACGGGAATGAAGGGCGTCAGTGGATGAGACATGCTGCCTTGTCCACTGATGTTGACAAATTGTCAATATAGACTAAAAGACAATTCACCGTTGGGGCAACGGCTGACCGGAATTGAGTTTCCGCTGAAATTCCGGATCGCGCTGCGATAGCTTCTTGTGCAGATGGACCATCATCCCTGCGGCAAAGAGCGGGGTAAGCAGGTTGAGAAGAGGCACGGCCAGAAACGCAGCAAGAATAAGACCGCTGAGGAAAACGGTGCCAGCATGCTTGGCGCGGAATAGCCGCGCTTCCGCGGGTGGACGATGGCGCATCGCCGCGAATTCGAAGAATTCACGCCCCAGCAGATAGCCGTTGACCAGGAAGAAGGCGATCAGATTGACGCCCGGGATAAGCAGCAGAAACAGCGCGACGATGTTGCCCGCAATGATGACGCCCAGGAATTTCAAAGTGCCGGTAATCGCTTCCCCCAGCGGCAAGGGTTTACCTGCGGGTTCATCCGGGTAGTCGCGCTTCTCGACCACCTCGGCGACGTCATCGAGGAAGAAGCCGGCGATCAGCGCCGTGACCGGAGCCAGCAGCAATGCCAGCACAAGTGCCAGCCCGAAGCTTGCGAAAATACCGACAATGAAGGTAAGCCACCCCGCCCAGCCGGGCGTTCCCGGTATCAGCGCATCGAGCCACGGCAGCGCGAGATAGATGAACAGCTCGCGCAAGGCAAACCACAGCCCGACAAGCGCCAGGAGAGTCAAGCCCAGCACTTTCCAGAAGACAGAGCGCGTTTCCGGCGCAAAAAGATTGGCAAAGGAAAGCCGCGCCGCGTCGAGTATCATCCGGTATCTCCTTGAAAGGCGTTCTTGCTGCTCTCGGGGCATGTAGGCGGAGCACGGCTGCCGGGCAAGGCCGCGTGGCGTGAGGCATTGGAAAGTCGGGTGAAAATCATGTGCGCATGAAGCGGAATGCGCTGCCAAATTTGTTGCTGCGTCGATATGATGACAGAATCCTGGCAATGCGGAGTGATGAGGCGATGGGCGGAGTGGACGCAAACAAGTCGATTGCAGGCCTTTCGGTGCTGCTGCAGTCCGGCGCCCTCGATCCTGTCGAATTGGCGGAAACGTCGCTGGAAAAGATAGCCGGCTACCAGGATAAATCGATCTTTACTGAGGTACTTGGCGAGCGCGCATTGGCGGAGGCCAAGTTGTCCTCTCAGCGCATCCGCTCCGGGCGGTCCCTGGGCCTGCTCGATGGCATTCCCGTCGCCTGGAAGGATCTGTTCGATACCAGGGGAACGGTGACAACAGCAGGCTCCGCCGTGCTGGCCGATCATCCGCCCGCAACCGCTGATGCTGCCGTCGTCGCGGCACTTGCGAGCGCTGGCATGGTCAGCGTCGGGCGCACCAATCTCAGCGAATTCGCCTTTTCCGGTCTCGGCATCAATCCACACTATGGGACGGCGCACAACGCAGCCTCCCCCGATGTGCCGCGCATTCCGGGGGGCTCGTCGGCCGGGTCGGGCGTCGCCGTGGCTGCCGGTCTGGTGCCGGTGGCGATCGGTACTGACACCGGCGGCTCCATCCGCATTCCTGCCGCCTTCAATGGGATCGTCGGCTACAAGGCCACGCGCGGCCGTTATTCGATGCAAGGTGTCTTCCCGCTGGCAAAAAGCCTCGATTCGCTCGGGCCGCTCTGCCGCACTGTGCAGGACGCCGTCTGGATCGATGCCGCCATGCGGGGCCGCACCGCGCCGGATATCCGTCGGGCGGATATGAGCGGCCTGAAACTCGTCATTCCCGAAACGGTCGTTTTCGACGATGCCGAACCGGGTGTGGTTGCGGCCTTCGAGGCTGCGATTTTGCGACTCGAGAACGCCGGAGCCCGGATCACGCGCCGAGCTTTCCCGCTCTTTGCCGAGGTTTTTGAAATCATGGCACGCCATGGTGCCCTCGTCACCGCCGAGGCCTTCGCTCTTCACAAGGGGCGGCTGGAAGGGCCGGAGGCAGCTCGGATGGACCAGCGCGTTGTCGTCCGCACCCGACTGGGCGAGAAGATCGCGATGACCGATTACATCGCCATCCTCGATGCCCGCCAGAGGATGATCGCCACTTTCGCAGATAGCCTCGAGCCGGGTGAACTGATCGCCCATCCGACATTGCCGCATGTGGCGCCGCCGATCACGCCGTTGCTTGCCGATGATGATCTGTTCTTCAAGATCAACGGCAGGACCCTGCGCAACACGTCGATCGGCAATTTCCTCGATGGTTGCGGCGTCTCCATCCCATGTGGCGCGGGCGATGCCGGCTTGCCTGTCGGTTTCCTTCTGTCCGGCCAGAAAAACGAGGATGATTATCTTCTGTCGGCAGCGCTTTCGGCGGAAGCCATCATTCGTGGTGACGCATGATCGTTTGCTTCGACATCGGCGGATCGGCCATCAAGGGTGCCGTCGCCCATTCCGCGGATCGGATCACGCCGCTCGGGCGTCGGGTCACACCGCTCGATGATTTCGGTGCATTTGTGGAAACGCTTCGTGATGTCGTTGCGGAAGCCGGCGAAAAACCTGATCGCATCGCCATATCGATCACCGGTGTTGTCGATCCGGAGACGCAAGCGATCAAATGTGCCAACATTCCCTGCATCGACGGGCGCAGACTTGCGGCGGAATTGTCCACCTTGCTTGAGTTGCCAGTGCTGATCGCCAATGACGCCGACTGTTTCGCGCTGGCGGAGGCCGGCGCTGGTGCGGGACGCGGTTACCGGATCGTGCTTGGCGCCATTCTCGGTACCGGCGTCGGCGGCGGTCTTGTGGTCGATGGCCGGCTCATCAACGCTGAGGGTGGGTTTGCCGGTGAATGGGGCCATGGACCTGCGGTGGCTTCGATGGCCGGCACGCCGCCCGTCGCAATCCCCATCTTTGAGTGCGGCTGCGGCCAGCGTGGTTGCGTCGATACGATCGGTGGCGCTCGCGGCATGGAGCGCTTGCACCTGACATTGCACGGCAAGACACTGTCCAGCCATGAAATCACCACCCTCTGGCAGGAGGGCGATGCCGACGCCGCCCGGACCATCGATGTGCTGGTCGATCTCATCAGTTCTCCCCTGGCGTTGACCGTCAATATCACCGGGGCAACGATCGTCCCGGTTGGTGGCGGGCTTTCCAATGTGACGCCACTGATCGCTGAGATCGACAAGGCCGTGCGGGCGCGGATACTGCGGAAATTCGACCGGCCCCTGGTGGTGCCCGGTGAATGCCGCATCGAGCCAGGCCTGATAGGGGCTGCCGTTCTCGGTCTCGGGGGAGAGTTGCGATGACGAATATTCTCCTGGAAGTCTGTATCGAGGATGCAGCCGGTCTTCGGGCCGCGGTCAATGGCGGCGCCGACCGGATCGAGTTGTGCTCAGCCCTGTCCGTCGGCGGCCTCACCCCATCGCCGGGCCTGATGGCACTGGCGGGCAAACTCCACATTCCAGTCTATGCGATGATCCGGCCGCGGCCGGGCGACTTCGTTTTCGATGCCAGCGACATCGGCGTCATGCGCACCGAGATCGATACCGCGCGGTCGGCCGGTCTTGCCGGCGTCGTTCTCGGCGCAAGCCGGCTCGACGGTCGGCTCGATGTCGCAACATTGCGGGCGCTCATCGACCATGCGAGCGGACTGGGCCTGACGCTGCACCGCGCCTTTGATCTGGTTCCGGATTTCAGCGAAGCGGTCCAGATCGCCGTCGATCTCGGTTTCGAGCGGATTCTGACCTCCGGCGGCGCAAAAAAGGCGTCAGACGGCATGGATGTCCTTGCGTCCGTTATTAGTGCCGCCAAAAGCCGGATTTCGATTATGCCAGGTTCGGGAGTAACGCTGCAGACGATTGACGGACTTCTGTCCCGTCTTCCGGTGACGGAGGTCCATTCATCCTGCTCGGTCGATCAGCCGGCTCACGATGCCAGGCTGGTGTCGCTCGGCTTTGTCGCGCCAAGTGCCCGGCAAACGGACGCGCAGGTCGTACGGGCGCTCAAGACGCGGCTGACTGCCGCGCCCTGAGATTTCCGGTTAAGCCTGGAAAACGCGTCTTCCGCCGATCCAGGTCGAGGCCATCTCCAGGCCTTCCGTCAAAAGCACGAAATCGGCGTCGAGACCCGGCAACAGCCGGCCCTTGCGGGCGGAGACGCCGGCGGCATCTGCGGGATACGCCGATGCCATGCGCAGCGCTTCGTCGAGCGGCAAAGCCAGTTTTTCATGGGCGAACCGCACGGACGACAGCATGTCGATATCGGCACCAGCCAGTGTACCGTCAGCCAGCGTCAGGCGTCCGTCCTTGCGGAAGATCTCGCGACCGTTGAGGAAGAAACTGGTCTGGTCGGAGCCGATTGTCGACATCGCGTCGGTGACGATGAAGATTCTGCCTGGGCCGTTCTTGGCGCGCAACGCTACGCCCATTGATGCCGGATCGACATGGAAACCATCGGCGATGATTCCTGCGTGGAGGCTGCCGATATCAAGGGCTCCGCCGACGACGCCCGGCTCGCGATGGCCGAGCGGGCTCATTGCGTTGAACAGATGAGTGACGGTGCGTGCGCCTGCCTTGGCATACTCCATAATGGTCTTGTAGCCGGCATCCGTATGGCCGAGGCTGACGATGATGCCGGCATCGGCCAAGGTCTTTACCTGTGCCGCTGTTGTGTTTTCGGGAGCAACCGTCACCATCATGGCGTCGAAAACGCCAGCACAGGCCAGCATGGCGTCAAGATCGGCCTGATCCATCGGCCGGATGAGCGCCGGGTCGTGCGCGCCCTTGCGGGCAATGGAAAGATGCGGCCCTTCCAGATGAAGGCCGAGGAATCCGGGTACGTTTTCGGCCTTGGCTTGCATGCCGCCCGCAATCGACCGGGCGCGGACCTCAAACGTATCGGTGATCAGCGTGGGCAGCAGGGCGGTTGTGCCGAATTTCGCGTGGGCTGCGCAGATCGCGCGGATGGCATCGATGTCCTGCCGGTCGTTCAGCATCACGCCGCCGCCGCCATTTACCTGCAGGTCGATGAATCCCGGCACCAGCAATTGCCCGGCCGCGCCCATTGTCTCGGTCCCCGCTGGCAGATCGTTCTCCGGCAAAATGCCGGTGATCGTGCCGCCATCGATGAGCAGCGCCTGGTCGTCGTGCCAGAACAGGCCGTCGAAAATCCGGGCTCCGGTGATTGCTGTCGGCGCGGTCATCTCGTCTCCGTAACCTTCTTGAGAGCGACGGGCGCATCCGGGTTGAGACCACGTGAGCGTGACCACGCTTCGACGAAGCCATAGAACGGCAGGATCAATGTGAGTGCGTCGGTGATCGGATGGCCGGTCTCGACGAAGGGCAGGATTTTCGCCGACTTCGCTCCGGAAGAGGTGACGAAGGCAAGCGCACCCTTGGCGCTGAGCCCGTCAAGAATGCCGGTGACGGAGCCCTCCGCTGCGTCTCGCGCCGCTAGCCCGATGACAGGGAAGCGCTTTTCGACCAGCGCGACCGGCCCGTGCAGCACTTCCGCAGCGGAATAGGCTTCCGCGTGCATGCCGGATGTTTCCTTGAACTTCAGCGCGGCTTCGCTGGCGATGGCCAGAGCCGGGCCGCGACCGAGCACGAACAGCGATTCCGCGTCGCCAAGTTCGTCGGCCAGCATTTGCCAGTCGAGTTTCACGGCCTTGGCAAATTGAGCCGGCAGATCGGCAACGGCGCGCTGCAGTGCAGCGTCTTCTGTCCATTCGCCAAGGATGGCGAGGCCCGCAACGATCGAATTGACATAGGACTTGGTAGCCGCAACGGCGAGTTCCGGCCCGGCGAGGATATCGAGCGGATGGGTACTGGCCTCCGAGATCGGCGAGGGCAGGGTGTTGGTAAGCGCAATCGTCACTGCACCGGCTTTGGTCGCAGCGTCAGCCATCGCAACAATATCGGGGCTCTTGCCGGATTGCGAGATGGCGATCGAAGCAGCGCCCCGAAGGTGCATTTGAGCGCCGTAGATGGACGCCAGCGACGGGCCGAGCGACGCGACCGGCCGTCCGGTGGAAAGCTCGATCGCGTATTTCAGGAATAGCGCGGCATGGTCGGAGGAACCGCGGGCGATCGTGACGAGGAAGGCTGGATCCTTGGCACGCAGGGCCGCGCCCGCTTCCTTCACTGCGCCTTTGGACTGCTCGAGGAGCCGAGCCGCAGCTTCCGGGGTCTCATCGATTTCGCGCCGCATATTCGTCTGCATGATCTTGTCTTTCTTGGCTGTGCCGTTTTCAGGAATCCGGCTTAGGATTCCGGCAGGGTCAGTTCGGCAACGAAGTCGTAGGCGTCGCCGCGATAGAGCGATCGGGTGAATTCCACGACCCGGCCGGAGGCGAGGTAGGAGATGCGTTCGATGGAAAGGCTGGCCGATCCCACCGGGACACCGAGCATCGTCGCGTCCGGATCCTTCAGGCTGCAGGCCGAAATCCGCTGCACGGCGCGCACCGGCCGAGACTTGGTCTTGTCGAGTTCGGCATAAAGCGATGTGCCGATCCGGATGGGGTCCGGCAGGAATTCGCTGGAAATGCTCGCCCGCTCGATGGCAAGCGGCATGTCGTCTGCAATGCGCAGGCGACCCAGGCGCGCGACAAGCGAATCGGCGGCAAGGCCAAGCACCATCATCTCGTCGGGCGAGGGATGGAAGAGCCCGCGTTCGATCCATTGTGCCGTCGTCGTCAGTCCGCGCCGCGCCATGTCCTCGGTGAAAGAGGTGAGCCGCGACAGCGATTGCTGGACGCGGTTCACCGGCTTGACGACAAAGGTGCCGGAGCCATGACGGCGCACCAGCAGGCCGTCCTTGACCAGATCATCGACAGCCTTGCGTACCGTCACGCGGCTGATACTGGCATAATCGGCCAGATCGCGTTCCGGCGGCAGGGCGTCACCGTGATTGAGCTTGCCCGAGAGGATCGCGTCTTCCAGGGATTGCCGCAGCTTCAGATAGAGCGGGCCGGATCCTCCGCCCTGCAAGCCCTCCAGCGGCAGTATGGCCTCCAGATGCTGGGTCATGTCGTGGACCCCGCGGCAAAGCGTTTGGCGGCGAGCGCGACAGAGCCGGTCAAGGCGTCCGCTTCCGGTTCCATGAACAATGGCTGGTGCCGTTCGGCAAGCCAAGGACGATAGATCGGAGCGAGCCCACCGAGCAGGCAAAGCTTGCTGCTGCCCTGAGCCACGACGGCATCCAGCGCTTCGTCGATGGTCCTTGCCGAGCTGCGCAGCAGTGCGATCGCGACCGGATCGTTTTGCCCGGCATATTCGAAGACTTTGGGAGCGAACCGACCGAACTCGCCGGGTCGGGCCGCGCGTGCAAATTCAACGACCTCGCGCGGATCATCGTTGAACTCGGCCATGATGGCATCGGTCAGCGGCGATGAGGGGTGAATCTGGTCGAAGGCCAAGACGCTTTCCTGCAGAAGGGCGTGGCCGAGCCTGGCGCCGCTGCCGAGATCACCGACCTGGAAGCCCCACCCGCCGATATAGCGGATCTCATCGCCCTGACGGGATATATAGATGGAACCGGTACCAAGGATTGCCACGGCGCCGTCGCTATCACCCAAAGCGCCCTGCAATGCGATCAGCCCATCGGATTCAATGTCGGCTTTGGCGAAAGGCAAGCGCTGCTCCACATAATGGACGGCATCGCCGACATTGCTGCCGGCAACGCCGAGCAGCGCGCAGGCTGAACCGATCTCCGAGGGGGCGATATTTGCCTCCTCGAATGCAGCCGTGGCAGCGCCGACAATGTGGATCAGGGCATTGTCGGGATCGGTCAGAATGTTGGCAGCGCCGCTCTTGCCGCGCCCGAGGATGCGCCCATCGGCGCCCGCTACAGCCGCGCGGCAGCTCGTGCCCCCGCCGTCGATTCCCAGAATGTAATGTGGCATGGATACCTCCGGGAAAAATGATACCAAAAAAATACCATTAACCAAGGGGGATTTGGTCTTTAATTGGATTTATCAATTAAATATCTGAAATATCAAGACTATTTTATAAATCTGAATTTTTCTTCGATCGGGAGTTAATTTTTCCTAGACAATTGGTATTTTTTTGGCATTAATTTGCGGAGAGGGAGATTGAGCGCATGCCGTCAGTGAAAACCGAAGAGCGTCATGACAAGGCGATGGGACTGGATGTGATTCATCCGGCGCTGGCGCTTCGTCTGCTTGCATCCGGCCAGCAGGCGGCGGCCAAGGTTGTCGATGCGGCGATCGAGCCTCTTGCCGCCGCCGCGCAGATTGCAGCCGAGGTTCTCGCTGCCGGTGGCCGCCTGGCCTATGCCGGTGCCGGCAGCTCCGGTCTGATGGCCATGACCGACGCGCTGGAATTGCCCGGTACCTACGGAATTGCGCACGACAAAGTCGTCGTGCTTCTCGCCGGCGGTGCCGCGAGCCTGACTGATCTCGCTGGCGGTTATGAAGACGACATGGACTTGGCGCGCAAGGATGTGCGCGAAGCCGGCATCGGCGCGGGCGATTGTCTGATCTCTGTGTCCGCAAGCGGCTCGACGCCCTATGCGCTGGCGGCAGCGGACGAAGCCCGGGTGCGTGGCGCACGGGTCATCGCCATGGCTAACAATCCCGGCGCTGTCCTTTTCGAGAATGCGGAAGTGTCCATTCTTCTGCAGACGCCGCCTGAGGTCGTCTCCGGATCGACCCGCATGGGCGCCGCCACGGCGCAAAAGATCGCCTTCAATATGTTTTCCACGCTTGTCGGCATTCATCTCGGCCATGTCTACGATGGCCATATGGTCAATCTGAAGGCCGATAATGCGAAGCTGCGCGGACGGGCCATCCGCATCGTCTCCGATATCGCCGGTATCGGCGCGACGGAAGCCGGCCGTTATCTCACGACATCATCGGGCTCGGTAAAGATCGCCATTCTTCTTGCTGCTGGGGCAAAAGACGTGGCCGCTGCGGAAGCAGCGCTTGCCGAGGCCGGTCAAAACTTGCGCCGTGCCTTGTCTGGCGTCGCGGCACATTGATCTGGGTTTCAAAACCGCGCCAGACCGGCGCACATAAGAGGGAGAACGTAATGACCCGCACTACCTTGAAAGGCTTGCTGCTTGCATCCAGCATCCTCGGCTCGGCCGGGCTGGCGCATGCTGAAGACGTCACGCTGACGATCGAAAGCTGGCGCAACGACGACCTGACCATCTGGCAGGAAAAGCTGATCCCGGCGTTCGAGGCCAAGAACCCGGGCATCAAGGTCGTCTTCGCGCCGACCGCGCCGACCGAATACAACGCTGCGCTGAACGCCAAGCTCGACGCCGGCTCCGCTGGTGACCTCGTCACCTGCCGTCCGTTCGACGTTTCGCTCGAACTCTACAACAAAAAGCACCTGGCCGACCTCACAGGTCTCGCCGGCATGGAGAACTTCTCGCCGGTCGCCAAGTCCGCCTGGACGACGGACGACGGTTCGGCGACGTTCTGCGTGCCGATGGCTTCGGTTATCCATGGCTTCATCTACAACAAGGACGCCTTCGACAAGCTCGGCATCACGATCCCGGCAACGGAAGCAGACTTCTTCGCTGCCCTCGACAAGATCAAGGCTGACGGCACCTATATCCCGATGGCCATGGGCACGAAGGACCTCTGGGAAGCCGCGACCATGGGCTACCAGAACATTGGCCCGACCTACTGGAAGGGTGAGGAAGGCCGCGCCGCTCTGATCAAGGGTGAGCAGAAGCTGACCGACGAGCCGTGGGTCGAGCCCTACCGCGTTCTTGCCAAGTGGAAGGATTATCTCGGCGACGGTTTCGAAGCTCAGACCTATCCGGACAGCCAGAACCTGTTCACGCTCGGCCGCGCCGCCATCTACCCAGCCGGCTCTTGGGAAATCGGTCTGTTCAACAGTCAGGCCCAGTTCAAGATGGGCGCCTTCCCGCCGCCGGTTAAGGCCGCTGGCGACGCTTGCTACATCTCCGATCACACCGACATCGGCGTTGGCCTGAATGCCAAGAGCGCGCATCCGGAAGAAGCCAAGAAGTTCCTGAGCTGGGTTGCTTCCCCGGAATTCGCCGACATCTACGCCAACGCGCTGCCGGGCTTCTTCAGCCTGAATTCGACAGCAGTGAAGATGGCCGATCCGCTCGCGCAGGAATTCGTATCCTGGCGTGAAAAGTGCAAGCCGACCATCCGCTCGACCTACCAGATCCTGGCGCGCGGCACCCCGAGCCTCGAAAACGAGACCTGGGTGGAATCGGCGAACGTGATCAACGGCACAGATACCCCGGAAGTTGCCGCCGAAAAGCTGCAGAAGGGCCTCGACAGCTGGTACAAGCCGGCGAAGTAAGCTTGGGTTCCGGGGAGGCATTGCCCCTCACCCTAACCCTCTCCCCGCGCGCGGGGAGAGGGGATTATCGAAAGTTTGTGGCTTCTCCCTTCTCCCCGCTTGCGGGGAGAAGGTGCCCGACAGGGCGGATGAGGGGCGCCGCTTTAGGCCGGATGTTCTTCTGCGAAAAAGCAAGGCGTCCAGCTGAAAACATGTAATCTGAAATCACATCCTGCCAGTACCTTCGGGTGTGCTGGCGATGGCATGCGCGGCGGGGACCGGCGGCGCAGCGCCTTGCCGCATATCGCGGCGATCGACGAAAAACGGGTCGGAGCGGCAGAAGCCATGAGCAGCGCCATATCGTCTGAGGACAACATCCAAAGTTCGGCACGGCCGAGACGCTGGCATATCCTTGTTTTCCTGTTGCCGGCCTTCATCGTCTATTCCGCCGTGATGATCCTGCCGTTGATCGAGACGCTCAGGCTGTCGCTGTACAACACGGTGGATGGGCAATCGACCTTCGTCGGGCTTGCCAATTTCCAGGTGCTATTCGGTGAAGACCGCTGGGCAGCCGATTTCTGGCGGGCGCTGAAGAACAACTTCATCTTCTTCGCGATCCACATGCTGGTGCAGAATCCGCTTGGCATCGCACTTGCCGCCATGCTGTCGATCCCGAAGCTCCGGCTCGCCACGTTCTATCGGACCGCGATTTTCATGCCGACGATCCTGTCTTTTGTCATCGTCGGCTTCATCTGGAAGCTGATCCTGTCGCCGATCTGGGGCATCACGCCGTTCTTCATGGATCTCGTCGGCCTCAAGGCCTTCTTCGGCCCATGGCTCGGAAAACCCGGTTCCGCATTGATCGCGGTCTCGCTGATCTCCGTCTGGCAGAATGTCGGCATCCCGATGATGCTGATCTATGCCGCTCTTCTGAATATTCCCGACGAGGTGATCGAAGCAGCCGAATGCGATGGCGTTACAGGCTGGAGCCAGTTCTGGAAGATCAAGCTGCCGCTTGTGCTGCCGGCAATCGGCATGGTCTCGATCCTGACCTTCGTCGGCAATTTCAACGCCTTCGACCTGATCTACACGGTGCAGGGCGCGCTTGCAGGGCCGGATGGTGCGACCGACATTCTCGGCACCTTGCTCTACCGGACCTTCTTCGGCTTCCAGCTGCAACTCGGCGACCGTTCGATGGGCGCGACCATTGCCACCGTGATGTTCCTCATCATCCTTGCCGGCGTCTCGCTGTATCTCTTCGGCATCCAGCGGCGCGTTCGCCGCTACCAGTTCTAAGGGGACGGACCCATGTCAAAAGCACGCCTGTCGCCGCTACGCTCCGGCTTCGTTCACCTGGCGCTCGCCGGTTATACGGTGGTCGCGTTGTTTCCGGTCGTCCTGACCATCCTCAACTCGCTAAAAGACAAGAACGCGATCTTCCGTACGCCGCTGGCGCTGCCGACGGCGGAAACGTTCAGCCTGATTGGCTATACGACCGTCCTGAAACAGGGCGATTTCGTCGGTTATTTCCAGAACAGCCTGATCGTCACGGTGGTCTCGATCTTCTTCGCGCTTTTGTTCGGCGCCATGGCGGCTTTCGCGCTGTCGGAATACCGGTTCAGGGGCAATATGCTGATGGGGCTCTACCTCGCCATCGGCATCATGATCCCGATCCGCCTTGGCACGGTCGCCATCCTGCAGGGCATGGTGGCTGCCGGTCTGGTCAACACGCTGACGGCGCTGATCCTTGTCTACACTGCGCAAGGGCTGCCGCTCGCCATCTTCATCCTGTCCGAGTTCATGCGCACGGTGTCGGACGACCTGAAGAATGCCGGCCGTATCGACGGCTTGTCGGAATATGCGATCTTCTTCCGGCTCGTGCTGCCGCTGGTCCGTCCCGCGATGGCAACCGTTGCCGTCTTCACGATGATCCCGATCTGGAATGACCTCTGGTTCCCGCTGATCCTGGCGCCCGGCGAGGCCACCAAGACGGTGACGCTCGGCTCCCAGGTGTTCATCGGACAGTTCGTTACCAACTGGAACGCGGTTCTCGCCGCCCTGTCGCTGGCGATCTTCCCGGTCCTCGTTCTCTACGTCATCTTCTCGCGGCAGCTGATCCGCGGCATCACCGCAGGAGCCGTCAAGTAATGAGCAAACCTATCCGTGTTTTGGTTGCCGGTCTCGGCAATATGGGCCGCAGCCATGCGCTGGCCTATCACAACAACCCCGGCTTCGAGATCGTCGGCCTCGTCAACCGCTCGAAGCCCGTGCTGGCCCCGGAACTGGGCGACTACGAAATCCTTCCTGATTTCGAAAAGGCCCTGAAAGAGCTGAAACCCGATCTCTGCTCGATCTGCACCTATTCCGACAGTCATGCCGATTACGCTGTCATGGCATTCGAAGCCGGCTGCGATGTCTTCATCGAAAAGCCGCTGGCAACGACGGTTGCCGATGCGGAGCGTGTCGTGGCTGCTGCGAAGAAAGCCGGCAAGAAACTTGTCGTCGGCTACATTCTACGCCACCACCCATCCTGGATCCGCCTGATCGCGGAAGCCCGCAAGCTCGGCGGCCCCTATGTCTTCCGCATGAACCTCAATCAGCAGTCCAGCGGTCCGACCTGGATGACGCACAAGTCGCTGATGGAAACCACGCCGCCGATCGTCGATTGCGGCGTGCATTATGTCGATGTCATGTGCCAGATCACCGACGCGAAAGCTGTCGAAGTGCGCGGCATGGGCCTGAGGCTGTCAAACGAGATTGCTGATGGCATGTACAATTATGGCCATCTGCAGGTGCTTTACGAGGATGGGTCGCTCGGCTGGTACGAAGCCGGCTGGGGACCGATGATCTCGGAGACGGCGTTCTTCGTGAAGGACGTGATGTCGCCCAATGGCTCGGTCTCGATCGTCATGGATCCGAATGCGAAGTCAGACGATATCGACACCCATACGAAGACGGCCGTCATTCGCGTTCACAAGGCCGAAACCGGCGCAGACGGCAAGTTCGTCCATAAGGACGAAGACCTGAAGATGGACGGCGAGCCGGGGCACCAGGAACTCTGCGATCTCGAGCAGGCCTATGTGCTGAAAGCCATCACTGAAAACATCAATCTCGAACGACACATGGATGATGCCGTCCAGTCGCTGCGCATCTGCCTTGCGGCGGACGAAAGCGTGCGGACTGGCCGGCCGGTCAAACTTTAAAGCAGCATGTCTCGCCGGCAGGAAATGCCGGACGAAGGCAGGGCGATAGAAAACAAGGGGCATCCCGTGGGATCACTGCAACTGAAATCCATCCGCAAGGCCTTCGGCAATCACGAAGTCCTGAAGGGCATCGACCTCGAAGTGAAGGACGGTGAATTCGTCATTTTCGTCGGGCCGTCCGGATGTGGCAAATCCACCTTGTTGCGCGTCATCGCCGGTCTTGAGGACGCGACGTCCGGCAGTGTCCAGATTGACGGGCAGGAGGTGATCAACACCCCGCCGGCCAAGCGCGGCATCGCCATGGTGTTCCAGTCCTATGCGCTTTATCCGCACCTGACGGTGAAGGACAATATGGGCCTTGGTCTGAAGCAGATGGGCGCGCCGAAGGCGGAAGTCGATGCCAAGGTTGCGAAGGCTTCCGGCATGCTGTCGCTGGAACCTTATCTCGCTCGCCGCCCGGCCGAGCTTTCCGGTGGTCAGCGCCAGCGCGTCGCCATCGGCCGGGCCATCGTGCGCGAACCGAAACTGTTCCTGTTCGACGAACCACTGTCCAACCTCGATGCAGCGCTGCGCGTCAACACGCGTCTGGAAATCGCAAGGCTGCATCGCAGCCTCAAGGCGACGATGATCTATGTAACGCACGATCAGGTCGAGGCGATGACGCTCGCCGACAAGATCGTCGTGCTGAATGCAGGCCAGATCGAGCAGATCGGTTCGCCGATGGAACTCTACAACAAGCCGGCGAATACATTTGTTGCCGGTTTCATCGGTTCGCCGCAGATGAACTTCGTCGAGGCGGGTAGGCTTGGCGATACCCAGGCAAAGACCGTCGGCATCCGTCCCGAGCACATCACTTTGTCGCGAGAAAGCGGCGACTGGAAGGGCAAGGTCATCCATGTCGAGCACCTCGGCGCCGACACGATCCTTTATCTCGAAACCGAGGTCACCGGCCTACTGACGGTCCGCCTGTTCGGCGAACATCGATACGCTGTCGATGACGTCGTCTATTCGACGCCCGACAAGGCAGCCATGCACCGTTTCGGTGCCGATGACCGTGTTCAACGTTGATCCATAAACGTGATCGTATCCGAACGATGACGAAAGTTGTCGTTCGGTAACGTTTTATTGTGCGCCGCATCATCGGCTTGCGCTGCTTGTCAATTTAACATACACATCTGTTTGTATAAATTGATATGGCTACATTAGCACCCCGTTGGGTGCGCCATATCTCACTGATATTTTTAAACTTCCGGCCGAGATCGCTGTCCCTTGAGAAGAGGAGCTGATCTGCGCCGGACTTTTGCATGGAACCGACGATGCGGATGAATCGACTGATCTGGACTGCGGCTGTGGCAGGTCTGGCCCTTCTGGCCGGATGCCAGAAAGAGGACGCGCAGCAGGCTGCCCCCGCGTTTCCTCCATCGCCCGTTGCGGTCGTCACGACAAAGACCGAAGACCTGCCGATCACCAACGAGCTTCCGGGCCGGATAGCCGCGACCCGCGTCGCCGAGGTTCGCCCGCGCGTCAGCGGCATCGTCGTCGATCGCGTCTTCCAGCAGGGGTCGATGGTCAAGGAAGGCGATGTCCTCTACAAGATCGACCCCGCACCGTTCCAGGTTCTGGTCGATAGTGCCGCAGCGACTTTGACAAGGGCGAAGGCGGTGCAGATGCAGGCGAGACAAGCCGCCGACCGACAGACGCAGTTGCGCAAGTCTGGTGCCGCGGCTTTGCAGCAGTACGATGACGCGATCGCGCAGCTGGCGCAGGCCGACGCCGATGTCGCGGTCGCCGAAGCGGGGCTGGCGACGGCAAACCTTAATCTGCAATATGCAAGCGTTACCGCCCCGATCAGCGGCCGCATCGGCCGTGCCCTGATCACCGAAGGTGCCCTGGTCAGCGCCAACGGAACGGAAAATCTGGCGACGATCCAGCAGCTCGATCCGGTCTATGCCGACTTTACCCAGCCGGCTACCGATCTGATCCGCCTGCGCAAGGCGCTGCTGGATGGCCAGCTGATGACTGCCCATAACGAGGCAACCGTGCAGCTGATCCTCGATGACGGCACGCCCTATGCCCAGAAGGGCAAGCTGCTTTTCTCGGAAGCTGCCGTCGACGAGACGACCGGTCAGGTTACCCTGCGTGGTGAATTCCCCAATCCTGACCTCGATCTGCTGCCGGGCATGTATGTCCGCGTCCAGATCCAGCAGGGTGTCGAGAAAAACACTATCGCGGTCCCGCAACAGGCCGTCCAGCGCAGCAATGCGGGACAGTCGCAGGTCTACGTGGTGAACGCCGAGAACAAGGTCGAGTTCCGCAACATCACGCTCGGACGAACCGTCGACAATCGCTGGATGGTGACTGGCGGTCTCAAGGCCGGTGAAAAGGTCATTGTCGAGGGCTTCCAGAAGATCGGCCCCGGAACGGAAGTCGTTCCGTCCGAATGGGATCCGAACGCGAAGCCTGCTGGTGACGCGGCATCCGCCGATGCTGCCAAGGCGGAGACCGGCAAAGCTGAGGCTGCGAACGCGGCCCCGGCCGAGGGCGAAAAGCCCGCTGCCGAGCAGAAGTGAGGACTGCACGATGCCAAGTTTCTTCATAGACAGGCCGATTTTCGCCTGGGTGGTCGCAATCTTCATCATGGTCGCGGGCGCCATCGCCATCCCGCAGCTTCCGATCTCGCAATACCCGGACGTGGCTCCGCCGCAGATCTCGATCAACTCGACCTATCCGGGCGCCTCGTCGCAGGATACCTATCAGAGCGTCACGCGTCTTATCGAAGACGAGTTGAACGGTGTTGAAGGGCTTCTCTATTTCGAATCGACTTCCAGTGCTCAAGGGTCGAGCGAAATCAGCGTCACCTTCGAGCCGGGCACCGATCCGGGACAGGCGGCGGTCGATGTGCAGAACCGTGTACGCCGCGTCGAAGCGCGCCTTCCCGACAGCGTCAAGCAGCAGGGCGTGCAGGTCGAGGAGGCCGGCTCCGGCTTCCTGCTGATCATCGCGCTGACCTCAACCGATGGCTCAATGGATGCCATCGGCCTTGGCGATTATCTGAACCGCAACGTGCTCAGCGAAGTCCAGCGCGTGCCCGGCGTCGGCCGCGCCCAGTTGTTTGCCACGCAGCGCTCCATGCGCGTCTGGCTCGATCCGGACAAGATGCTCGGCCTCAACCTGACGGCGGAAGATGTGACGACGGCAGTCGGTGCACAGAACGCCCAGGTTGCCGCCGGTTCGATCGGCGCGCAGCCGAACCCGATCACCCAGCAGATTGCAGCCCCCGTCATCATCAAGGGCCAGCTGTCGTCGCCGGAAGAGTTCGGCGCTATTGTCCTGCGGGCCAATCCGGACGGCTCGGCCGTGCGCCTGCGCGATGTGGCGCGGCTTGAAGTTGGCGGCGAAAGCTATTCCTTCTCCACCCGTCTCAACGGCAAACCTTCGGCGGCCATCGGCGTCCAGCTCTCGCCGACCGGCAATGCGTTGGCTACATCGGAAGCCATCAAGGCTCGCATGGACGAGCTTTCCACCTACTTCCCGCAAGGACTGGAATACTCGGTTCCCTACGACACCTCGCCCTTCGTCAAGGTGTCGATCGAGAAGGTGCTGCACACGCTGCTCGAAGCGGTCGGCCTTGTCTTCCTGGTGATGTTCCTGTTCCTGCAGAACATCCGCTACACGATCATCCCGACCATCGTCGTGCCCGTGGCCCTGCTCGGAACCTGCGCCGTGATGTATTTCATGGGCTTCTCGATCAACGTCTTGACGATGTTCGGCATGGTGCTGGCGATCGGCATTCTCGTCGATGACGCGATCATCGTCGTCGAAAACGTCGAACGTATCATGTCGGAGGAGGGGCTGACGCCGCGCGAGGCAACCCGCAAGGCGATGAAGCAGATCACCGGCGCCGTCATCGGTATCACGCTGGTCCTTGCGTCGGTGTTTATCCCGATGGCCTTTTTCCCGGGCGCAGTCGGCGTCATCTATCGCCAGTTCTCGCTGACGATGGTGGTTTCGATCCTGTTCTCGGCCCTTCTCGCCCTGTCGCTGACGCCGGCGCTTTGCGCCAGCTTTCTGAAGCAGGTGCCGAAGGGCCATCACCAGGTGAAACGCGGCTTCTTCGGCTGGTTCAACCGCATGTTCGATCGCACCTCGCATCGATATAGCGGTTCGGTTTCGTGGCTCAGCCGCCGCACCGGCCGCTTCATGATCATCTACCTGGCGGTGCTAGCCGGACTGGGCTATCTCTTCATTAAGCTGCCGTCGTCCTTCCTGCCGGACGAAGACCAGGGTTTCGTCATCGTCATGATGCAGCTGCCGTCTGAAGCGACGGGGCACCGCACCGACGAGGTGATCAAGCAGACAGAGGATATCTTCAGCAAGGAAACCGGCGTCGACCGTATCGTCGCGATCAACGGATTCTCCTTCTTTGGCGCCGGTCAGAACGCAGCGCTTGCCTTCGTGACGCTCAAGGACTGGGCGGAACGCGGGCCGGAAAATGCGGCGCAGGCGATTGCCGGGCGGGCCAGCGGCGCCATGAGCCAGATCAAGGATGCGATCAGCTTCGCGCTGTCGCCGCCGCCGATCCAGGGTCTTGGCACGACGGGTGGTTTCTCCTTCCGTCTGCAGGACCGTGCCGGTCTCGGCGAGGCAGCGCTTGCCCAGGCGCGCGACCAACTGCTCGGCCTTGCCGCCCAGAGTCAGGTCGTTGCCGGCGTTCGCTTCGAAGGCATGCCCGATGCGGCGCAGGCGAATGTGATCATCGATCGCGAGAAGGCCAATACCTTCGGTGTGACCTTCGCTGATATCAACACGACGATCTCGACTAACCTCGGTTCGACGTATGTCAACGACTTCCCGAATGCCGGCCGCATGCAGCGCGTAACGGTGCAGGCGGACGAGAACAAGCGTATGCAGACGGCTGACCTGCTCAATCTCAACGTCCGCAACGCCAATGGCGGCATGGTGCCGATCTCTTCCTTTGCCACTGTCGAATGGGTGAAGGCGCCGACACAGACCGTTGGTTACAACGGTTACCCGTCGGTCCGCATCAGCGGGGACACCAAGCCCGGCTATTCCTCGGGCGAGGCGATTGCCGAGATGCAGAATCTGGTCAAGCAGCTTCCGGCCGGCTTCGGCTATGAATGGACCGGGCAGTCGCTGCAGGAAATCCAGTCGGGCACGCAGGCGCCGATCCTGATCGCGCTCTCCTGCCTTCTGGTGTTCCTGTGCCTTGCAGCCCTCTATGAAAGCTGGTCGATCCCGGTCTCGGTCATCATGGTGGTACCGCTCGGCGTCATCGGCGCGGTTGCTGCCGTCACATTGCGCGACATGCCGAACGACGTGTACTTCAAGGTTGGCCTAATTGCGATCATTGGTCTCTCGGCGAAGAACGCGATCCTGATCATCGAGTTCGCCAAGGAGCAGATGGAAGCGGGCAAGTCGCTTCTCGAAGCGACGATCGAAGCATCGCACCTGCGTTTCCGGCCGATCCTGATGACGTCGCTTGCCTTCACGCTCGGGGTTTTGCCGTTGGCGATCGCCACGGGCGCAAGCTCGGGCAGCCAGCGCGCCATCGGTACCGGTGTGATGGGCGGCATGATCTCGGCAACGGTTCTGGCCATCTTCTTCGTGCCGATCTTTTTCGTCTTCGTGATGAAGATTTTTGGCCGGGTGAAGCAGAAACCAGCCGATCAGTCCCCCGAAACATTGACGGCACCGGGCGAATGAAGACAAAGGGCCCGCCCATGGCGGGCCTTTTTCGAGGAGTAAGCGATGCGTAGAACCAAGGCCGAGGCGGAAGAGACCCGCAACAGCATCATCAGCGCGGCGGAGCGGGTGTTCTTCGAGAAGGGCGTCTCCAATGCAACGCTCGAGGATGTCGCCAAGGCAGCCGGCGTGACGCGCGGCGCCATCTATTGGCATTTCTCCAACAAGACCGATCTTTTTCTCGAGCTCTACAATTCCGTGCCCATGCCGCAGGAAGACATGATCGCTCGCGAGATCGAAGAGCCCGGATCCGATGTGCTCTGTTATATCGAGAAGGCGGCAGGCGACTGGCTGGATGAAATGGCCGGGGACGAACATCGCCAGCGGATCCTGACCATTCTCCTGCGTTGCGCCTATAGCGAGGATCTCCTGCCGGTTCTCGAAAGGCAGCAGGAGGTCGACGACAGGCACGTCGCCTTGCTCGAAAACGCCTTCGCCAAGGCAAGGAAAGAGGGTTATCTCAATGCAAACTGGACGCCGCAATCGGCAACCAAGGCGCTGTGGTGGATGATGGGAGGGCTCTGCAGCGAGTGGCTCCTGTTCGGCCGCCGCTTCGATCTGGCGGCCGAGGGCAAGGAGGGGCTGAAGCGCCTGTTCGGCAGCTTCCGGCATATACCCGCTAGCATTGACATGGCCACTTCAGCCGATTTCCAACCGGTAGCCTAGCGGAACACCACGGTCTTGTGGCCGTTGAGCATGACCCGCTTTTCCAAATGCAGCTTGACGGCGCGGGCCAGCACCCGGCTTTCGATGTCACGCCCGGCCGCGACGAAATCCTCGGCGCTCATGGCATGGGTCACGCGCTCGGTTTCCTGTTCGATGATCGGGCCTTCGTCGAGGTCCGGCGTGACATAGTGCGCCGTTGCGCCGATCAGCTTCACGCCGCGCTCATGCGCCTGATGATAGGGCTTGGCACCCTTGAAGCTCGGCAGGAAGGAGTGATGGATATTGATCGCCTTGCCGTAAAGCCTCTTCGACAGAGTATCGGAAAACACTTGCATGTAGCGCGCAAGAATAACCAGATCGGCCCCAGTTTCCTGGACGAGCTGTAGCAGCTTTTCTTCTTTCTCGGCTTTGTTATCTTTGCTGACCGGCCAGCAATGATAGGGAATTCCCTCCAGTTCGGCGGTGCGCTGGCTGTCAATATGATTGGAAACGATCGCCATAACTTCGGCGTTCAGCCAACCAACGCGGATCTGGTAGATCAGGTGCAGGAGCGCGTGATCGAATTTCGAGACGAGAATGAGGATGCGCGGTTTGCGGCCGCCGTCGATGATGCTGACCTTCATGCCGAAGCGATCGATCGGCGCCTTCAGCGCCCGTTCCAGGTCCTCCCGCGAGACAATCTCCGGCACCTGAAAGGCAATGCGCATGAAGAAGCGGTTGGTCTGCATGTCCCGGAATTGGTTGCTTTCGGCAATATTGGCACCGGCCGCTGCCAGCTCCGTGGTGACGGCTGCGACAATGCCCGGCTTGTCGTCGCAGGACAGCACGAGAATGAAAGTCTGAAACACGATGAATTCCTCCAAATCGACGTGGGTCCGGAGGGGAGTGCATCCCCTCCAATCGAAATGCCGGTATCCTCGTGGCGCACGCGCGGCAACCGTTTCAAGAGTGCTGCTGCTTCCTTTCTATCATCGTGAGGGAGTGGCGTGATTGTGGTCCGCGTGATGGAAAAAAATGCAAGAATTTCCGCCATCGGCGTGCAATGCCTTGACGGCTTCTCGCATTCAAATTCGTCAGGCCGCCGTCGATTTGAACTTGCTCATCAGGTAAGGTCCTGAAAGCACTGGTCCGTATTTCGCGGTTTCGCTTCTGCCAAGGCAGGCGTCGAGCACGTGGATTTCCGCATCCCAGTTGGGTTGGTGGAAAAAGGCGAGCGACTGCCGCCGTGCCATACCGCCATCTTCCGGTAGCGGATTGACCACACGATGCAGCGTCGAAACCCAGCGATCATTGGTCCAGCGCGCCATCAGGTCGCCGATATTGATGACGAAGGCGCCAGGAATGGACGGCACCGGTGTCCACGCTCCGTCCGGCGCGAGGATCTCCAGGCCCTTGGAGCCTTCCTGCGGCAAGAGGATCGTCAGGCTGCCATAGTCCGTATGAGCGCCCGCCCGCAATTGCCCCAGCTTCGGTGGCACGTGCTGTTCCGGATAGTTGAGTGCGCGCAGCGCGCTGATGGGCACATCGATGAAACCCTCGAAATAGGTCTCGGGCAGTTCCAAAGCCACGGCGAATAGCCGCATGATGCGGACGGCAAGGTCTTCGAGCGAGGCATAGTAGGCCTTCCAAGCCTCGATAAAACCATGCGGCCTGTCCGGCCAGATGGTCGGCGCATAACAGAAGGCCAGCGCCTCCGGATCGGTGATGGACACCGGTTGGTTCAGCGGCCCGCCATTGAAGCTTTCCTTCAGGTCCGGCGGGCTGTCGATATTGCGTGATTTCGCCAGTGCTTCCAGCTCCGGTCCGAGATAGCCGTAAGGATAACCCTTGTAGGGCGCGCGTACGCGCTGCTTCTCCTCAGGCGGCAGGTCGAAAAAGTCGTGCGCTTTCGCCCATACCGCGTCGATGACCGCTTGTGGGACGCCGTGGTTGCGGATTGCCAGAAACCCCGTCTCACGGCAGATCGTATCGACCTGCGACCCGAGTTTCTGCTTTCCGGCTGCATCGGCCTTTTCAAAAGAACCGAGGTCGAAAATGGGAAATTGCGGCTGGGGCATTGGTCGCTCCGGGCATGATGCGGATCAAGGCCCATATCATGCAGCCGGAAGGATACGGCGCAAGTCGCGGCTTCTTGCCCTCAGTGCGCCTCGTCCCAATTGTGCGCGGCGCGAGCATCGACCTTCAGCGGTACTTTCATGTCGAGCGCCGGCATTGCCGCGTTCTCCATCACCGAAACGACCAGCGGTATCGTACGTTCGACATCGGCATCCTCGACCTCGAAGATCAGTTCGTCGTGTACCTGCAGCAGCATGCGGGCGCGCGCTGAAAGGCCTGCCTGTTCCAATGCGGGCTCCATCTTCACCATCGCGCGACGGATGATGTCGGCAGCCGAACCCTGGATCGGCGCGTTGATCGCCGCGCGCTCGTTGAAGGCGCGGTGCGAGGGGTTGGACGAGCGGATGTCCGGATAATGCGCCCGGCGGCCGAAGATGGTTTCGACATAGCCGTTCTCGCGGGCGAACGCCTTGGTGCTTTCCATGTAGTCGCGGATGCCGGGGAAGCGCTCGAAATATTTCTTGATATAGTCGCCGGCTTCCGACCGCTCGATCGACAGCTGGTTGGCAAGGCCGAAGGCGGAGATGCCGTAGATGATGCCGAAGTTGATCGCCTTGGCGCGACGGCGGATTTCGCTCGGCATTCCCTCGACGGGAACGCCGAACATTTCCGACGCCGTCATCGCATGGATGTCGATACCGTCGGAAAACGCCTGTTTCAGCTGAGGGATTTCAGCAACGTGGGCAAGCACCCTGAGCTCGATCTGGCTGTAGTCGGCCGAAACGAGCTTGTGCCCGGGCGTCGAGATGAAGGCGGTGCGAATCTTGCGGCCTTCGGTGGTGCGAACCGGAATGTTCTGCAGGTTCGGATCGGAGGAGGAAAGGCGGCCCGTCGTCGTGGCCGCCAGCGCGTAGGAGGTGTGCACGCGTTTTGTCTCAGGATGCACGAAGCCGGGAAGCGCGTCTGTGTAGGTGGATTTGAGCTTGGTCAGCTGCCGCCAGTCGACGATCTTGCGCGGCAGTTCGTGACCTTCCGCGGCCAGATCTTCCAGCACGGATGCGGAGGTAGACCATTGCCCGGTCTTGGTCTTGGCGCCACCGGGTAGGCCAAGGCGCCCGAAGAGGATATCGCCGAGCTGTTTCGGTGAGCCGATATTGAAGCTTTCTCCGACAAGACCATAGATTTCGTGTTCGAGACCGGCAGCTCCCTGCGCCAGTTCGCCCGACAGGCGCGAGAGGATTTGCCGGTCAATGGTGATGCCGCGTTCCTCCATCCGTGCCAGCACCGGCACCAGCGGGCGTTCGAGGCGCTCGTAGACGGCGTTGAGGTTCTTGGCGGCAAGGCGCGGCTTCAGCACCTGCCACAGCCGCAGCGTCACGTCGGCGTCTTCGGCCGCATAGGCCGTCGCCTTGCCGATATCGACGTAGTCGAAGCTGACCAAGGATTTGCCGCTGCCGGCGACATCCTTGTACGGAATCGGTTGATGGCCGAGCCATTTTTCCGACAGCGAATCCATGCCGTGCGTGCCGGCGCCGGCATCGACCACATAGGACATCAGCATCGTATCGTCGAAGCTGACGATACTGATGCCGTGGCGCTTCATCACGAGGTAGTCGTATTTGAGGTTCTGCGCCACCTTGAGAACCGACGGGTCCTCGAGTAGGTCCTTCAGCCGCTCCAGTGCCGCTGCAACAGGGATCTGGTTTTCCGCCAGTTTCACACCATCACTGAAAAGATCGTTGCCACCTGTCTTGTGGATCAGCGGCACATAGGCGGCGCGGATATCGGTGCCGGAGGGATTGTTGCTGTTGTCGGCGATCGCCAGCGAGAAGCCGACCAGTTCGGCCTGCATGGCATCGAGCGAGGTCGTTTCTGTATCGAAAGCAACGAGCCCGGTCTCGCGGGCCGCGGCGATCCAGGCGTCGAGCGTCGCGAGATCGCGGATCGCCACATAGGCGCTGCGGTCGATCTTTGCCGTGGCGAAGAGTTCGGCGCGGGATTGCGCGAGGTTCTGCGGCGTCGCTGCTGCCGGGCCGCTGTCCTGAATGTAGGCAAGAGAGGCCGCAGCTTCCGCGGCGCTCCCGAGTGCCGGTGATTTTGCGGACGACAAGGCGGATGGCGAAGACGGGGAGGCCAATTCACCCTTGTCGAGGTCCGGCCCATGCGCCTGCGCGCCCCATTCGACCGGAACCGTCGCCGGATCCACCGCATCCGCATCGGCCTCGGTCGCCGCCGCAACGCGGCGGGTCAACGTGGTAAATTCCATCGCCTTCAGGAAGGCAATGAGCTTCGGCCCGTCCTGCGTGTGCAGCTCGAAATCGTCAAGCGGAACGTCGATCGGCGTATCGGTCTTCAGCGTTACCAATTGTCTTGAAAGCCGGGCAAGCTCGGTATTGGCGATAATGTTCTCGCGGCGTTTCTGCTGCTTGATCTCGCCGGCACGGGCAAGCAGCGTTTCGAGATCGCCGAACTCTTCCAGAAGCTGCGCTGCCGTCTTCGGGCCGATGCCGGGGATGCCGGGCACGTTGTCGGTCGAATCGCCGGTCATCGCCTGCAGGTCGATCATCTTTTCCGGCGGCACGCCCCATTTCTCGATCACTTCCGGGATAGAGATCTGCTTGTCCTTCATGCTGTCGTACATCGACACATTGGCCGTCACGAGCTGCATCAGGTCCTTGTCTGACGAGACGATCGTCACCCCGGCGCCTTCTGCCTCCGCCATCCGGGCATAGGTGGCGATCAGGTCGTCGGCCTCGAAGCCTTCCTTCTCGATGCAGGGCAAGTTGAACGCGCGTGTCGCATGACGGATCAGCCCGAATTGCGGGATCAGGTCTTCCGGTGGTGCGGTGCGATTTGCCTTGTACTGGTCGTAGAGTTCGTTGCGGAAGGTTTTCGAGGAGTAATCGAAGATGACCGCGAAATGGGTCGGCGTCACCCCGACGGAGGTGTCTCGCGCATCGGTCAGGAGCTTCCACAGCATGTTGCAGAACCCTGAGACGGCATTGACCGGCAGGCCATCCGACTTGCGGTTCAGCGGCGGGATGGCGTGAAACGCCCGGAAAATGAATCCGGAGCCGTCGACGAGGAAGAGATGATCACCTTTTTTCATGGCGACAAGGGATAGCGCGGAGCCTTTGAAAGGTCCATTGTCCTTGAGCTAGCGCCGCGGTTTTATCGGGAAATTATTTCTGCCGGAGGTTCCGACGATGAGCAGGTTTTCGATCGCTTTCGCCTATGCAGTGCCCGCTTTTCTGATGATGGTGGTATTCGCAGCATCCTACATGCTGGGGGACACGGGGGCCGTCATTTTTCAGAAGGTGATTTTCGCGCCGGTTTTTCTGCTGGCGACGAAGGGATTGCGGCAATATTTCCCCGAAAGGCTCGATAGACAGCGTAATGTCGTAACGTATGCAGAGTTTCATATTATCGATTCGGCCCTGCTGTCGGCTTTCATTGTTACGGTGGTGTCGGTGGGCGAGGCTGATGTCATGTCGTTGACAATCCGGTTTCTGGTCATGACTGGAGTGCTTTCCGCAATCAGGATCATGTCGCTTCTGTACAGCCGCCGGAAGGCTTCGCGCGAAAGCTGAGGGCCCTCACGGGAACGTTACCAATTTGTAATGCGGCAGGCTTGTGCCCTCCCTTGAAAAGCCACATTTGCCACCACAAATGATAACCAACGGCACCTGAACACGCCGTCGTCTGGTAAAAGGCCTGTCCCCCGCCGAAACCAGATGTAAGGACAAAGGCCTATCCCCCCTCTCCGGGCCTTTGTCCGAACTATGACAAGACCGCCGTGGCCCCGCCTCCGCCATGGCGGTTTTTGTTTGTGCGGTCAGCGGGCATCGTCGCGATGCGAAAAGGGGTTTCCGCTGTCCATCGCCTGCAATGTAACTTGTAATCCCGCTTGGTGAGAGGTACCCATATCCATGGCCTTCGACCGTATGGATTCTGCGACATACTTGGCTAGCCTTCTGGCGAAAAGTTTCTCCCGTGCCCTGCAGGAGAGAGGCCATAAGCTCGGCTTTGCGCCCGGGCAGTTTCCTGTGTTGCTGGAGTTGTGGAGCGAAGAGGGGCTGACCCAGAAGCAGCTGCTCGACCGTCTCGACATCGAGCAGGCGACAATGGCCAATACCCTGGCGCGGATGGAACGCGACGGTTTGATCGTCCGCAAAAAACACCCGACCGACAAGCGCGCGCAGCAGATTTTCCTGACCCCCAAGGCAAAGGAGATGGAGGCGGAGGCGAAGGAGGCAGCGCTTGCCGCCGATCAATCGCTGTTTTCCGGGTTCCGCCATTTCGAACGGGAACTGATGCTCGAATATATGCGCATGGCGATCGCCAACAGCGCACGGACCTGACAGCATCCGTCGTTCCGATGTGGCCACGATCTATCAATCAAAATATTTCGCTTAAAGCCGCCGCGATCTTTGTCTAGGTTCCGCCGCGACAACCAAGGATTCGGACATGACAGACACGGTAAGCATTCTCATCCGCGCGGACGACAATCTCCCAAAGAGCCTCGACAGACTTTTCGATCTGGTGCGGATCCAGTCGATCTCCACGGATCCTGCCTACAAGGCGGAATGCCGTAAGGCGGCGGAGTGGCTGGTCGCCGAATTGGCGGGTCTGGGTTTCGAAGCCTCGGTGCGCGACACGCCCGGTCATCCGATGGTCGTTGCCCACCACGCGGCCGGAAAAGCCGGTGCGCCGCACGTGCTGTTTTACGGACATTACGACGTCCAGCCGGTTGATCCGCTCAATCTCTGGGACACGGCCCCCTTCGAGCCGTCGATCAAGGAGCTGGATGGTGGCCGCAAAGTGATTACCGGCCGCGGAACGGCCGACGACAAGGGCCAGCTCCTGACCTTCGTCGAAGCTTGCCGCGCCTACAAGGAGGTCAACGGTGCACTTCCCTGCGAGGTGACGATCCTGTTCGAGGGCGAGGAAGAATCCGGCTCGCCGTCGCTGAAGCCGTTCCTGGAAGCCAACGCCGCCGAGTTAAAGGCCGATTATGCACTGGTTTGCGATACCAACATGTGGGACCGCGATACGCCGGCGATCTCGGCTGGCTTGCGCGGCCTTGTCGGTGAAGAGATCGTCGTGACCGCCGCCGACCGCGACCTGCATTCCGGCTATTTCGGTGGCGCGGCGGCCAATCCGATCCATATCCTGGCGAATATTCTCGCCGGCCTTCATGACGAGACGGGCCGCGTGACGCTCGACGGCTTCTATGAGGGCGTCGAGGAAACCCCGACGCAGATCAAGGCGGCATGGGACACGCTCGGTATGACGACGGAGGTATTTCTCGGCGAGATAGGCCTTTCAATTCCCTCGGGCGAAAAAGGCCGCTCGGTCATGGAACTGACCTGGGCTCGACCGACGGCGGAAGTGAACGGCATTTGGGGCGGTTACACCGGGGAAGGCTTCAAGACAGTGATTGCCGCCCAGGCATCCGCCAAGGTTTCGTTCCGCCTGGTCGGTGCACAGAATCCCGACGGGGTCCGGTCGGCCTTCCGCGCCTATGTCTCGTCGAAAATCCCAGCGGATTGCTCGGTCGAATTCCACCAGCACGGCGGCTCGCCGGCGATCCAGCTTCCCTATGATTCAAAGCTGCTCAATACGGCAAAATCGGCACTCTCCGACGAATGGCCGAAACCTGCCGTGCTGATCGGCATGGGCGGGTCTATTCCCATCGTCGGCGATTTCCAGAAGATGCTCGGCATGGAATCGCTGCTGGTCGGCTTTGGCCTGTCGGACGACCGCATCCATTCGCCCAACGAAAAATACGAGCTGCAGTCCTTCCACAAGGGCATCCGCTCCTGGATCCGGATTCTCGCGGCACTTGCTGCCTGAGGGCAAGCGTTAACGGTTAGCACCCTTGACCGGGCCGGTCGGGGGTGTTTTCATCGTCAATATGACGTTTTGCCAGCTACAGACTTCAAGAAAAACTTTCTCATGAAAACGGTACGCAAACTCGCCTGGCCGGTCATCGGGCTGGCCGCGATCCTGTTTTCGCTCTACGGCCTTTACCACGAGTTGCACGGCCTTTCGGCCGATGATTTTTTGGCGAGCCTGAAAGCGGTATCGCTGAAGGGTTGGATCCTTGCGGGCTGTGCGACGCTTGCAGCCTATGCGGCCTTGGCCGCGTATGATCACTTGGCGCTCGAGCATCTCGGGCACAAGATATCGCTCTGGTTCATCACAATCTGCTCCTTCACGGCTTATGCGCTGTCGCATACAGTGGGCGCATCGGTGTTCTCCGGCGCCGTCGTGCGATACCGTGCCTATGGATCGAAAGGCCTTTCAGCTCCGGAAACCGGTATTCTCGTCGCCTTCTGTTCCTTCACCTTCCTGCTCGGTACGCTGATGCTGTCGGCGATCGTGCTTTTGGTCGAGCCGGAGATCACCGCCCGTTTCGCCACTTTCCTGCCAATCGGCGCATCGATATCCACCGGCCTGATCATTCTTGTGTTGATCGCACTCTATGTCGTTGGCAGCCTTATTGGTTTCCGCCCTCTGAGGACTCGTTGGTTTCGGCTCGAATATCCCAAACCGTCATTGGCGATCCGACAATTGCTGATCGCGCCGGTTGAGCTCATCGCGGCGGCGGCGATCATTTATTTTGCCCTGCCGGAGGCAGGCAATCCCGGTTACATGGTGATCCTCGGAATTTTTCTCGCCTCTTTCTCGGCAGCGCTCCTGTCGCATGCGCCGGGCGGGCTTGGAGTGCTGGAGCTGGTGTTCATCGCCGCCCTGCCGGAAATGGATCCGGCCGGCGTTCTCGCCGGCCTTGCCATCTTCCGCCTGTTCTACCTCATCGTGCCCTTCCTGATCGCCCTTACGGTCGTCGTGATTTTCGAACGCGCGCAGTTTCTTGCGGGCAGTAAAATCGGAAACAGCGAAAGCAACGACATTTAGGCGCGTTTTCACGACGGTGGATGGCATACCTTCGGTAGAGCTTTTTCGAGCGGGCCATCAACCTCTTCGAGTTCCGCGCTCTCGATGTGCAGCGGCGAGAAGGGTGGTTCCTGAATGGCGGCATTGACGATGCGGGTGATGTAACATCCGGCGAAAATATGTTCCTTGCCACCCTTTTCCGTCGATTTGATCGCCACCGGCACCGGGGCATAGATACTGCCTGCCGCTCCTTCCGGCGTCACCGTGCCGGTGATCACCTGAACGCTCACGGTCTTCGCATAGCCTTGCACGAAGGACTGATAGTCGTTGAAAGGCTTGCTGAAATAGCTGTAGGCGCGGGCATATTCCTGGCGGTTGATCGCATTGTAGAGCGAGCGGATCAGTGCTGCGCCGTCGGAGCGATCATCGAGATAGGCCGCCTGATCCTGGGCGCTGGCCTCAGGGCTGCAACCAGCCAGTGTAGATGCTACCAGAAGTGAAACAAGGATGGCTTTCATGCGCATTGCTCCCGTTGATTGCGCGGAGTCTCAATGCGGATAAGGCGATTTGAAGGTGCGAGGCCGTTTTGGCCGAACAAAGCCGCGACTTGAAGCCAGTGCCGGAAAACCAGAAGCCGGAAAACGCGAGGCCAGAAAAACAAAAAGGCCGGGAAAACCCGACCTTTCACAACGCGCTTCGACACTCCTGCCAGTACATCCGTGGTCAACCGCGGAAGCGCATTTCTCCGGCGCGGATTATCGCGCCAGATTTGTATTAAGCAGCCTGCAGGTTGTCAGCAGACATCTTGCCGGACTTGCGGTCCTTGACGAGCTCGAAGCTGATCTTCTGGCCGTCATTGAGGCCACGCATACCAGCGCGCTCAACAGCCGAAATGTGAACGAATACGTCCTGGCTGCCGTCGTCCGGCTGAATGAAGCCGAAGCCCTTTGTGGAGTTAAACCATTTTACTGTGCCAGTGGCCATAACGATCCCTTTCTCTAGCAAATTATAAGTGACCAAGCCGTGGTATTACAGCGAGGCTTGATGTTCGAATCTGAAGGAAAGTTCGTCCGATTGCGCTCTATGTCGCAAAAACCAAAGTCATCTAACAAATATCGACCATGGCTGAGATAGGTTGCCGAAGCCATGCCGTCAAGTTTTATTATTTTTATTTTGCCACAGCCTTTGAATTCATTCGGTTTTATAAAGCGCGCGATCGAAGATTCGCTGCGTTTATTTTTGTTCGCCAGTGGCCGCGGATGCGGCGCTATCCTGAAAACGCTGGAGGCGTATCAACGTTTTCTGGTTCCGATGAGTTGATTTGTTCCTTGCCCGCATCATGTTTCCAGCATGGGCCGATTGAGTGGAGGAACGACGATGTCGACACTACGAATTGCGATTGCCTGCCTGTCCCTGCTTGCTCTCGCCGGATGCGGCAACACGGTGCGCGGCATGAAACAGGATGGCGTGCAAACCAGCAATGCCCTGGACAACGCAACCCACCGCATAGCGGCAGCCAACGCGAACTGAAGGCAATCTGGTACATGCCTACGGCTGTTCCGCGTCGATTTAGGCAGGCGAACACGTCGCCAAATCGGTATCGTCTCGGCGGAGGCAGCTGGTTTTCGCGCCGTGTGGCAACACGTTGAACCTGCGCACGGTGCCATCGATAAACGCTGCCTGATAAACTTTTTACGGATTCCTCTGTTGGCCGAAAAAAAAGCCCCGGCATGCGCTCGAGGGCTTCTCTTCCGACAATTTCCGCGCCTGTCAACGAAGGCCGAAAAATGAAAGGACTGCGATAACAATGACAACCAGTCCAACGATGTAAATGATCTGATTCATCGTGGCTCCTTTCGCAACTCTCTTTTGTAGGAACGCCTTATAGAACGGTTAGTTCCGAGGAGGCCCATGTTCATGAATGACCAATGTTCGCGATGCGGGCTGGTCGGCGCGCTCATTATCAAGGGTGATGGCAAGAGCGAGGGGCGGTAGCCGAATTCTCTCGGCGCCGAAATTCTGCACGGCGACCTCAGAAAACATATGCGTCCGGATATTCGGAAATCGAAAAGCCAGCGTTTCAGTGGCAGGAAACGCTGGCTCCGATTTCGGTGCGCATTTTTGGGGGACGCACCGCCGAGCGGGGCCTGTCGCCCGATGTTATAAAACGAGGGAAACCGGCTTTTGGTTCCGTTGGTCGGCCGCTTTGCCGGCGTTCGAGTTGCAGGCCGAGAACGAAGGGTAACGGGGTAGGGGCAAGTTCATGAACCGACAGCGTTTTTCGTTTGGCGGTCTTTAACGCCCCCTTAAATCGCCGCATTTACACTTCATCGCACTGTGCGAAATCGGCGTCGCTAGAAATGCGCCCGCCTGCGTTCCCTTAACGCTCATCGGAGCAAACCATTCCCGACATGGCAGGAAAACGGACATCACCGCAGAGAATAGAACCTTCCTTCGAAGGCCGGCGCGGGCGTGATGACGGGGATCTGCGCGTCGAAGCGGCAGATCGTTTCGGCGGTGGCGGCAAGGCGCCGGGCAGATCCGGACCTGCGGCGAAAAAAGCTCGACCGAAGAAGAACTCCGGCCGGGGCCGCTCGCGCGGTGGCGGCGGATTGACCGGTCTGATCCGGTCGTTGGTCTACTGGTGTGTCGTCCTCGGCATCTGGGGTGCCATCGGCGTCGGCGGGCTGGTGCTTTATTATGGCGCGCGCATGCCGAGCGCTACCAGCTGGGCCATTCCCGACCGTCCGCCGAACGTCAAGATCCTTGCCGTCAGCGGCGACATCATCGCCAATCGCGGCGCCACCGGCGGCGAGGCGCTGTCGCTCGAAAACATGTCGCCCTATATCCCGCAGGCGGTCATCGCCATCGAGGACCGGCGGTTCTATTCGCATTTCGGCGTCGATCCGCTCGGCTTGGCGCGGGCGATGCTCACCAACATCACCACCGGGCGCATGGTGCAGGGCGGCTCGACGCTCACCCAGCAGCTCGCCAAGAACCTGTTCCTCTCGCCTGAGCGCACGCTGGAGCGCAAGGTGCAGGAAGTGCTGCTCGCCATCTGGCTGGAGCAGAAATACACCAAGGACCAGATTCTCGCGATGTATCTGAACCGGGTGTTCTTCGGTTCCAACGCCTATGGCGTCGAGGCGGCATCGCGGCGCTATTTCAACAAGTCGGCGCGGGACGTGAACCTCGGCGAGGCGGCTCTTCTTGCGGGTCTCCTCAAGGCGCCGTCGCGGTTGTCGCCGGCACGCGATCCGAAGGCTGCCGAAGAGCGTGCCCAGGTGGTGCTCGGGGCCATGCGTGAGGAGGGCTTCATCACCGATGCTGAGATCACGACGGCCATGTCGCAGCCGCCGACCAAGGCCAAGAGCTTTTGGTCCGGTGCGCAATACTATGTCGCCGACATGGTCATGGACCAGTTGCCGGGCATGGTCGGCGAGATCAGCCAAGACCTGATCGTCGATACGACGCTCGATCTCGACCTGGAAAAGAAGGCCGAACAGACGCTCGCCTCCAGTTTGGATGAATCCGGCCAGAAGCTGAATGTCAGCCAGGCCGCCCTCGTCTCGATCGACGGCACCGGCGCTATCCGCGCCCTGGTTGGCGGCCGCGATTATGCCGACAGCCAGTTCGATCGCGCCGTCAAGGCAAAGCGCCAGCCGGGTTCCGCCTTCAAACCCTTCGTCTATGCCGCTGCGATGGAAATCGGCCGCACGCCGATGTCGATCCGCAACGATGCGCCCGTCCGGATCGGCAACTGGACGCCGGAAAATTACGACGAGAAGTATCGCGGCGAGGTATCGCTGGCCAACGCGCTTGCCAATTCGCTGAACACTATCGCCGCCCAGTTGGTGATGGAAGTCGGACCGCAGAACGTCATCAAGCTTGCCCACCGGCTTGGTATCGAATCCGAAATGCAGTCCAACGCCTCGATCGCACTCGGAACGTCCGAGGTCAGCCTTGTCGAACTGACGTCCGCCTATGCGCCGTTCATGAATGGCGGCTTCAAGGCGACACCGCATGTCATCAAGCGGATTTCGACGGCCGATGGCACGGTTCTTTATGAAAACACCTATGATAATCCGCCGCGCGTGCTTGATCCGGCCGTCGTCAGCGAGATGAACCAGATGATGGTGGGCGTGATCGAGCACGGCACCGGCAAGAGCGCCCGACTGAAGGGCTGGCAGGCGGCCGGTAAGTCAGGCACGACGCAATCCTTCCGCGACGCGCTGTTCGTCGGGTTCACCAGCAACCTGACGACCGGCATCTGGTTCGGCAACGACGACGGCAAATCGATGAAGAAGGTCACCGGCGGCGGCCTTCCGGCCAAGGCCTGGCATGACTATATGACCGCCGCACATGAAGGCCTCTCGCCGTCACCGATCTTCGGCACGACGGGTGTGCAGCCGACATTCGAAGACAATCAATCGTCGCCGGAGACGATCGGCGACGTCATTTCCGGCACGGATCAGTTTCCTGAGGCACCGGTGGCCAATGGCCAGACGGCTGCCCAGCAAGGTTTCGAACAGCCCGCGGATGCTGCGAATTCGGGACTTGTGCCGCCCGCCGATGTCGGCGAAACCACCGGCGCGACGCGGCGTACTACGCTGTTCGACATTCTGACGGGCGGTTGACCATTCTCGATTTCGTTCTTACCTTCTGCAGCAAAGGAAAGACGCGCTGCAGGTTAAAGCACGTTGCCACCCGAAAAGCATGCAGAGCGTGACGTGCCTGCCGTTTGAACAGGCCGGTCTTTCGGCCTATTTGCCCTGCGCAGCTTTGTTTTTGCGTGTTTTCGCCGTTCAAGATGCCTTGCAGTCCGAAACGCTGCTCCTTATATACGCCCCATCACCGTGGCTTCCGCTGCGAATATTCCACAGACCATCCCGTTAGGGACTGTCACATGAATGCCTGACCGGGTTCTGACAGTCCGCTGCAAGGAGAGAACGACATGGCTAAAGTAATCGGTATCGACTTGGGAACGACCAACTCCTGCGTCGCCGTCATGGACGGCAAGGACGCGAAGGTCATTGAAAATGCTGAAGGTGCGCGCACGACCCCCTCGATCGTTGCTTTCAACGACGACGGCGAGCGTCTGATCGGCCAGCCGGCCAAGCGCCAGGCGGTCACCAATCCGGAAAATACGCTGTTTGCGATCAAGCGTCTGATCGGCCGTACGTTCGCGGATCCGACCACGCAAAAAGACAAGGCCATGGTGCCGTACAAGATCACCAAGGCTGACAATGGCGATGCCTGGGTTGAAGCGCACAACGAGAAGTATTCCCCGTCGCAGATCTCCGCCATGATCCTTCAGAAGATGAAGGAAACCGCAGAATCCTATCTCGGCGAAAAGGTCACGCAGGCCGTCATCACCGTTCCCGCCTACTTCAACGACGCGCAGCGCCAGGCAACCAAGGATGCCGGCAAGATCGCCGGTCTCGAAGTGCTCCGCATCATCAATGAGCCGACGGCAGCAGCTCTCGCCTACGGCCTCGACAAGAAGGACGGCAAGACCATCGCCGTCTACGACTTGGGTGGTGGCACGTTCGATATCTCGGTTCTTGAAATCGGTGACGGCGTCTTCGAAGTGAAGTCGACCAACGGCGACACCTTCCTCGGTGGTGAAGACTTCGATATGCGTCTGGTCGAATATCTCGCAGGCGAGTTCAAGAAGGACCAGGGCATCGACCTGAAGAACGACAAGCTGGCTCTGCAGCGCCTCAAGGAAGCTGCTGAAAAGGCAAAGATCGAACTCTCGTCCTCGCAGCAGACCGAAATCAACCTGCCGTTCATCACGGCGGACGCTTCCGGTCCGAAGCACCTGACGATGAAGCTGTCGCGCGCCAAGTTTGAAAGCCTGGTCGATGACCTCGTCCAGCGCACCGTTGCCCCGTGCAAGGCAGCGCTGAAGGATGCCGGCGTCACAGCAGCCGAAATCGACGAAGTCGTTCTGGTCGGCGGTATGAGCCGCATGCCGAAGGTGCAGGAAGTCGTCAAGCAGCTGTTCGGCAAGGAGCCGCACAAGGGCGTCAACCCGGATGAAGTCGTCGCTCTCGGCGCCGCCATCCAGGCCGGCGTTCTGCAGGGCGACGTCAAGGACGTTCTGCTCCTCGACGTGACCCCGCTGTCGCTCGGCATTGAAACGCTCGGCGGTGTTTTCACCCGCCTGATCGAACGCAACACGACGATCCCGACGAAGAAGTCGCAGACGTTCTCGACGGCCGAAGACAGCCAGAATGCCGTGACCATCCGCGTCAGCCAGGGCGAGCGCGAAATGGCCGCCGACAACAAGCTGCTCGGTCAGTTCGACCTGGTCGGCATCCCGCCGGCACCGCGTGGCGTTCCGCAGATCGAAGTGACCTTCGATATCGACGCCAACGGCATCGTGCAGGTTTCGGCCAAGGACAAGGGCACCGGCAAGGAACATCAGATCCGGATCCAGGCATCGGGCGGTCTGTCCGACGCGGATATCGAGAAGATGGTCAAGGACGCCGAGGCCAATGCCGAGACCGACAAGAAGCGCCGCGAAGCCGTCGAAGCCAAGAACCAGGCCGAAAGCCTGATTCATTCGTCGGAAAAGTCGCTGAAGGAATTCGGTGACAAGGTCACGGAAGCCGAGCGCACCGCGATCTCCGATGCGATCGCTGCGCTGAAGACTGCCGTCGAAGCCTCCGAGCCGGATGCTGAAGACATCAAGACCAAGACCCAGACGCTTCTCGAAGCCTCGATGAAGCTTGGTCAGGCGATGTACGAATCGCAGCAGGCTGACGCGGCCAATGCCGATGCGCAGGCCGATGCGGCCCGCGACGGCGACATCGTCGATGCCGACTACGAAGAAGTCAACGACGAGGACGACCGCAAGAAGTCCGCATAAAGCTTCTTCGATCCTGGAATACGAAAGCCCGGTGCATTTTGCCCCGGGCTTTTTGTTGTCCTCGATGAGGCCAGTCGCAAAGAAATGATTGATCGGCGGTTTGTTGAGCGGCAGAGTGCGCGCTGGCGCAAAGAGATGGGTTTTGATCGGGCCGGTTCAATGGAAATTGCGGTTGTCGACGCACCCTTCGCCGATCGTCACCTGGGGCGGCTTGCGGCTATTCTTGCGGACAGCGTGACCGACGGCGCGCTCGTCGGTTTTGTCCTGCCATTCGGTATGGAGCAGGCAAGAACCTATTGGCACGGTGTGATCAAATCGGTGGCGGAAAGGGAACGCCTGCTGTTATGTGCGACTGTTGAGGGAGAGATCGTCGGCACTGTACAACTCTATCTTTCGCCGGAACCCAACGCTCCGCATCGCGCGGAGATTTTCAAGCTTCTTGTTCATCGCGATTTCCAGGGGAAAGGGGTAGGAACCTCTTTGATGCTGGCCGTTGAAAAGGAGGCCGCACATCTGCAGCGTTCACTGCTTCTTCTCGATACGGCTCTGGGCGGGGTTGCCGAGCGACTGTACCGTCGTTTGGGATGGGAGGAAATCGGCGCCGTTCCCAATCATTTTGTCGATCCGCACGGTAATTCGAAAACCTCGGTCTATTTCATGAAATCCCTTAGTTACGCTGCAAGTTGACTCCATTTTCTGCTGTTCGCCTTAACGGATGATTTGCAAGACGCAGATATGATCAGTCGCTAAAGCAACGCTTTACATCGATGCCTGGCCTCTGCCGGATGTCGAAGCGCCGGCGGAGATTGCGGAATGCACTTCAGAATCTTCGAGACCTGGCGGCTTCTCGCGGCCATCTTGGTGATGGCCTATCATTTCCTGAGGTTCGGCTCCGGCGATCGCCTGCAATACGAGATCAGCCATGTTCTGGAACGCCTGCTGCCGCTGATGGACATGTTCTTCATGATCTCCGGCTTTCTCATTCTTTTGCGGTACGGCGACAAGCTGAGGGATTGGCCGAGCTACAAATCCTTCATCGTCCGGCGGCTTGCCCGTTTCTATCCGCTCTATCTCGTCACGCTGGCGTTCTTCGTTGTCGTCGGCATCGCGCTCAATTTTGGGCTCGTCACATCGACGGTGCCCTCGCGCTATGACTTCAGCCTGCTGCCGCAGAATATCCTCCTGCTGCAGGCCTGGGGGACGACGCCGCAGCTCAGCTTCAACTACATATCCTGGTCGTTGTCGGCGGAGTGGTTCTGCTACCTGCTATTGCCGGTCTATATCTTCGTCATCCGGCACGGCGGCGTCAGAGGCCTGGCATTGATGGCCGTCGTCAGCGTTGTTCTGCTCGAAGCCGTGACGCAGGCGGGCCTGATCCCGTTCGACAGCTGGCTGAAGGCCGATACTTGGGGGGCTTACCGCGCCTTTGCGGACTTTGCCATTGGCGGCGTCGTGATGATGCTGGCGCGCGACAGCAAGCTGCAGCTTCGCTCGCATTCCGTGGCCTGGGGTCTCTTTGCCCTCTCCGTTGCAGGCATGCTGATGCTGTGGCCATCCTATCTTCTGGTCGCGCTCCTCGCCGTTGCAATGTTCTTTGCAGCCGTGGTGGAGCGGAACAATCCGGATGGCGCCGGCTTCCTCGCTGTCCTCTCGCCGGCCGGTCGGGTCTCGTTCGGAATCTATCTCTGGCATCCGGTCGTGGAAACCGCTCTGCTCGCTGTCGTCTGGCGGCACGCCGTCGCGCCGCTCGGGATTTTCAGCTTCTATCAGTTCATGATCGTGCCGATGATTGCGACTATCCTGGTTGCGATCGCGTCCGACCGATACTTCGAAAAGCCCGTCAGCGACCGGATCAACCGGCTTTTCGGCTGGGAGCGCCGTTCCCGGAAGGCACAGAGTGAAGCTGCGAGGGCCTGAATCTGTGCTTTTCCGACAAAAAGCGCCCGAGATAGTGTATTGCCTATGGTATCGCGCTTGAAGGTTTACTAAATCCTGTTGCAAGGAAATTTGGCGACCACCGGGCAGCCGGTTTTGACGCGCCTATTCAACAGGACAATCTGCAAGTATGAAACGTGATCTCTACGAAACGCTCGGCGTTGCGAAAACAGCGGATGAGAAGGAGCTCAAGAGCGCTTTCCGCAAATTGGCGATGAAGTATCACCCGGACAAGAACCCCGGCGACGCGGAAGCGGAAAAGACCTTCAAAGAGATCAGTCTTGCATATGAAGTCCTCAAGGACCCGCAGAAGCGCGCGGCCTATGATCGTTACGGCCACGCAGCCTTCGAACAGGGCGGCATGGGTAACGGTGGTGCTGGCATGGGCGGAGCAGCTGGTGGCTTCTCCGATATTTTCGAGGATATTTTCGGCGAGATGATGGGCGGCGGCCGCCAGCGGCGATCGTCCGGTGGCCGCGAGCGCGGCGCCGATCTGCGCTACAATATGGAAATCTCGCTGGAGGAGGCCTATACTGGCAAGACGGCGCAGATCCGTGTTCCGACCTCGATCACCTGCGACGTCTGCACCGGCTCTGGTGCCAAGCCCGGCACCAAGCCGACCACCTGCGCCACCTGTCAGGGTTCCGGCCGCGTGCGCGCGGCCCAGGGCTTCTTCTCCATCGAGCGTACCTGCCCGACCTGTCACGGCCGCGGCCAGATCATTGCAGACCCCTGCGTGAAGTGCCATGGCCAGGGGCGTATCACGGAAGAGCGGTCGCTCTCTGTCAATATCCCGGCCGGTATCGAAGACGGCACGCGCATCCGGCTGTCCGGCGAAGGCGAGGCGGGGCTGCGCGGCGGCCCCGCGGGCGATCTCTATATCTTCCTGTCGGTCAAGCCGCATGAATTCTACCAGCGAGACGGCGCCGATCTTTATTGCAGCGTGCCGATCTCGATGACGACGGCCGCACTTGGCGGCAAGTTCGACGTGGCGACGCTCGACGGTACCAAGTCGCGCGTCTCGGTGCCGGAAGGCACACAGGCCGGCAAGCAGTTCCGCCTGAAGGGCAAGGGCATGCCGGTGCTGCGCTCCAGCCAGGTCGGCGACCTCTACATCCAGATCCAGATCGAGACGCCGCAGAAGCTCACCAAACGTCAGCGCGAACTCCTGAAGGAATTCGAGGAATTGTCCTCCAAGGAGAACAACCCGGAATCGGCGGGCTTCTTTTCCCGCATGAAGGATTTCTTCGATATCGAGTGACTGGCAGAATCGACAATCGGCGATATATCCCGGCCGGAAGCAGCGATGCTCCCGGCCTTTTTATATCCGCCAACTCCAGATCGCGGGTCGCCGGATCGCCTGCGAAATGAAGCGTTTTTGTCGAGAGGTACCTCATGACCTACGAACTCTACTATTGGGACGGCATTCCGGGCCGCGGTGAATTTGTCCGGCTGGCACTGGAGCAGGCGGGCGCTGACTACGTCGATGTGGTTCGCGGCGACGGCGGGATGGCCCGCATGATGTCGTTCCTGAAAGGCCGCACGGAGGGTTTCGTGCCATTCGCGCCGCCTTTCCTCAAGGACGGCGATCTCGTGGTCTCCCATGTTGCCAACATCCTGCTCTACCTTGGCACCAGGCTCAATCTCGCCCCGACGGACGAGGCCGGCCGCGCCGAAGTGAACGGATTGCAGCTGACCATCACCGATTTCGTCGCGGAAATTCACGACGTGCATCACCCGATCGGCGTGTCGCTCTACTACGAGGACCAGAAGGAGGAAGCGTTGCGACGTGCGGGGGATTTCCTGGACGAGCGCCTTCCGAAGTTCCTCGGTTATCTCGAAGGCCGGTTGCGCAAGAATGCGCAGGGTGAAATCCACGCCGTCGGCGATGGGCTGACCTATGTGGATCTTTCCTGTTTCACCTCATGGAAGGACTGCGCTACGCCTTTCCGAACGCAATGACCGTCGCGGAGCCGGATTGTCCGATGCTCGTTGCACTCAACGCTCAGGTCCGTGAGTTGCCGCGCATCAAGAGCTATCTTGCCTCCGAACGCCGGCTTGCCTTCAATGAAGAGGGTATCTTCCGCTACTATCCTGAACTTGATCGCAAGTAGTTGCCTATTCCATGACCGCGCTGTGATCGACGGCCGGGGCCGCCTTCGGTTTGCGCAGCAGGAAGACCAGCGGCATGACGGCAAGCGACATGATCATCAAGAGCTTGAAATCGTCCATGTAGGCGATGATCGTCGCCTGCAGCGTGATGATGCCGTCGAGCGAGGCGCGGCCGACGGCGGTCATCGGGTCAAGCCCCGCCGCTGCCGGCGCCTGGAAGGCATGGTTGAAGGGTGTCACATAAGAGGCGATCGCCTCGTGGTTCGCCTGGGTATTTTCCGTCAGAAGTGCAGCGACGACGGCGATGCCGACACTGGAGCCGATATTGCGCGAAAGATTGTAGAGACCGGTCCCGTCGCCGCGCATTTCGGCCGGCAGCGTGGCGAAGGCGATCGTCGTCAGCGGCACGAACAGGAAGCCGAGGCCTGCACCCTGCACGAAGCCGACGGAGACGATCGTCCACTGCGAGACATCGGGCGTCCAGCCGATCATGTCATACATGGCCCAGGCGGTGATCGCGAGGCCGATGAAAAGCAGGATGCGTGTATCGACCTTGCCGATCAGCCGGCCGACGACGAACATGCAGACCATTGTGCCGAGGCCGCGCGGCCCCATGACGATGCCGGCAGTGATCACCGGATAGCCCATCAGCGATTGCAGATAGGGCGTCATCAGCGCCAGCGACGCCAGATAGGTCACGCCGATGACGAAGATGAACAGCATGCTAACCGTAAAATTCTGGTCGAGGAACAGGCGCGGATTGATGAAGGATTTTTCCGCCGTCAGGGTGTGGATGATGAGAAGATAGAATGCGCTGGCGCAGACGATGGCCTCAACAAGGATTTCGCCGGAGGAAAACCAGTCGAGTTGACCGCCGCGGTCGAGGAAAAGCTGCAGTGAGGCGATGCCAAGGCTCAGCATGCCGAAGCCGAACCAATCCAGTTTCGCTTGTGTGTCGAGCCTGGTTTCCTTGACGAAGACGCTGATGCCGGCAAAGGCGAGGGCACCGATCGGCACGTTGATATAGAACACCCAGCGCCAGCTGATGTTTTCCGTCAACCAGCCGCCGATGACGGGACCGAGCACTGGCCCAACCATGACGGAGACGCCGAACAGCGCCATCGCTGATCCACGTTCCTCGGCGGAATAGATGTCGAGCAGGATGCCTTGCGACAAAGGCACCAGCGCTGCTCCGAACAGCCCTTGCAGAAGCCGGAAGCCGACGATCTGGTTGAGCGATTGTGCCAGGCCGCAGAGGACGGAAGCTGCCACGAAGCCGACGATGGCAACGAGCAGGACGCGCTTGCGGCCGAATTTTGCGGCGAGGAAGCCGGAGGGCGGCGTCATGATCGCGGCTGCGACGATATAGGAAGTCAGCACCCAGTTGATCTGGTCGGCGCTCGCCGCCACGCTGCCCTGAATATAGGGCAACGCCACGTTGGCGATGGTCGTATCCAGCGCCTGCATGATCACGGCCAGGATGATGCAGGCCGTGATGGCGCCGCGATTGGCGACCGGCGGCGTCGTTGCCGCGGATGGGGTGCTGCTCATGACCGCTACTCGTGGGCGTGGGCGGTCGATTGGCCGAGGAGTTTCTGGATGGATTCCGGCAGGCCGCGCGCACGGCCGGTATCGACGGCGACCAGCGTGCTCATGCCGACGCGAAGTGGCGGTTTGCCGGCCGTGTCGTCGATCGTGACGCGCATCGGGATACGCTGGACGACCTTCACCCAGTTGCCGGACGTGTTCTGCGCCGGAAGCAGCGCGAAGCTGGCGCCGGAGGCAGGGCTGACGCTCGCGACCTTGCCGGTCCACTCGACGCCCGGATAGGTGTCGACGGTAATCGTCACCGGCTGGCCGGGCTTCACATAGGTGAGTTCGGTTTCCTTCGGGTTGGCCGAGATCCACATGTTCTTCGTCGAGACCAGCGAGAAGGCCTGTTGGGCGGCATCGAGATAGCTGCCGGGTTGCAGGGCGTTGACGTTGGTGACGACGCCGTCGAACGGCGCGCGCACCGTCGTGTCGGCAAGCTCGCGCTGCGCGTCGTCCACGGCCGACTTGGCTTCGAGGTAGAGCGGATTCTGTTCGATCGGCTGGCTGGCATCGCCGCCAAGCTGCGCCAGCGTCGTCTCGGTCTGCGCCTTGGCCACGGTCACCTTCTGTTTGGCGGCTTCCAGATCGTGTTTGGCTTCGTCAAAGGTCGCGTGCGACGCGGCGGCATTCGAGATCAGCTTTTGTTGCCGGTCAAAAACCGTCTGGTAGTAGGGAATATCGGCTTCGACCTGGGCAATCTGTGCCAGCGTCTCGGCATAGCTTGCCTTGAGGTTCAGAAGCTGGTTGCGGGCGGCGGCGAGCTTGGCCTGCGCGCCTTCCAGCGCGATGCGGAAGGAATCCGGCTTCAGCTGGAACAGCACCTGACCGGCCTTGACCTCCTCGTTCTCATGAACATTCACGGAAGCAACGGTGCCGGCGACGTCGGTCGAAACGCCGATCATGTCTGCCTGAAGATAGGCGTTGTCCGTCTCCATGATCTGGCCGCCGGTCACGTAGAAATAGCCGCCGGCAACAAGCGCGATCGGCAAGAGCGCGAACAGGATTGGCCGCTTGAGACTGCGTCGGCGGCGAACCACGCCAGCGGCGGGAGCGGGGTCCGTCGATGACGCTGAGGCGGCATTGATCTTTGCTTCGGCCGTTGTGTCTTCGGATGTTTCAAGGGCAGTGACATTGGCGTTGGCGGGTACGCGGAGGGAGGATGTGTCAGCCATGGTCGGTTTCTTTATCGGCCGGTGCGCGGCAGGCCTGCAGGAGGTTGGATTTCATTAGGTCGAGAATGGCGACGAGCTTTTCACGGTCGTCGTCGGAAATGCCGAGCAGTGCTTCGAAGCGCGTCGCATCGCCGATAGCGCGCATGTCGGACAACAGCGCCCTGGCCGCTTCGGTCGTAAACAGAAGCGAAATACGGCGGTCCGTGTCATGGCGTTTGCGCTCGACGAAACCGCGATCGACAAGCTTGTCGAGCACGCGCATCAGCGTGATCGGCTCGATTTCCAGCAGCTCGGCCAGGCCACTTTGGTGGATGCCTTCATTGCGCGAGAGATAGGCGATTGTCTGCCACTGGGAGCGCGTCAGGCCGATATGTTTTGCCCGCTGCTCGAAGCGCTTGCGCAGCAACCGGGCGACGTCGTGAAGCAGAAAGCCCAGGTTGGGAGTGAGGTTCATGGGGCGGGTGCCATATAGTAAGCATACATAAGATAAGCATCAATATTTGATTTCTCGCAAACGCGCAATCAGGCATGTGTGCGTTGCGGCAATTTTGCTGTCACAGTTGGGTGATCGTTGATCACGGAATCCCTGCGCATCTTCAGCCTTGCCATTGCCCGCCTCTCGGCTTAGCTCTCACCCGGATACGCAACCGGATTCACTATGCCGCACAAGGTCTTTCTCTCCCGTCTGAAGCTCGGCGACTTCCGCAACTATGCGGGACTTTCGCTTGATCTCGACGCGCGCCATGTCGTGCTGACCGGTGAGAACGGCGCAGGCAAGACCAACCTGATGGAAGCGGTCTCCTTCCTGTCGCCGGGGCGCGGGCTGCGCCGTGCCGCCTATGCCGACGTGGCACGGGTGGGCGCGGAAACCGGCTTTTCCGTCTTTGCGGAACTCGATGGCATGGATGGTCCGGTCGAGATCGGCACGGGCACGGCTGGCGCCGAGGAAGGCCAGACGCGCCGTCTGCGGCTCAATGGTACGACGGCAAAGACGGTCGACGAACTGCTCGACCATCTGCGCGTCCTTTGGCTCACGCCTGCCATGGACGGTTTGTTCACCGGCGGCTCTGGCGACCGGCGCCGCTTTCTCGACCGGCTGGTCCTGTCGCTCGATCCCGAGCATGGCCGCCGTGCCACCGATTATGAGCGCGCCATGCGCAGTCGCAACAAGCTCCTGTCCGAAGGGCGTGCGGACCCCGTGTGGCTGACGGGGCTCGAGCGTCAGATGGCCGAGCTTGGAATCGCGATGGCGCTGGCGCGGCAGGAAATGCTTGGCCTGTTGGCCGGGCTGGTGGACAGGAATCATGAAGGCGGCGTATTTCCGGCCGCGGATCTGGCGCTGTCCGGCTTTCTTGATGGCGAATGGCATCGCCCGGCCTTCGATCTGGAAGAGCAGTATCTGGAGATGATGAAAAACGGCCGCTACCGAGACGCGGCCGCAGGGCGCACGCTGGACGGACCGCACCGTAGCGACCTCCTGATCCGGCACCGTGCCAAGAACATGGAAGCCGCGCGCTGCTCGACCGGCGAGCAGAAGGCGCTTCTCGTTGGTCTGATCCTTGCCCATGCCCGCCTGGTCGGCAACATGACCGGCCATGCGCCGATCCTGCTGCTGGACGAGATTGCCGCCCATCTGGACGAGGGTAGGCGGGCGGCGCTGTTCGATCTGGTCGATGATCTCGGTGGCCAAGCCTTCATGACCGGCACGGACCAGTCGATGTTTTCAGCCCTTGGCGACCGCGCGCGTTATCTCACGGTTGCCAACGGCACCGTTTCAGGGTGACAGTCCGATATCATGAGCAAACAACCTCTCAGTTCAGAAGAAGTCCAGCGCTATGCGCGCCACATCATCCTGCCGGAAATCGGTGGAACAGGGCAGCAGGCATTGAAGGCGGCGCGGGTACTGGTCATCGGCGCTGGCGGTCTCGGCGCACCGGTGCTGCAATACCTTGCCGCCGCCGGCGTCGGGGCGCTTGGAGTCGTCGATGACGATACGGTCTCCCTGTCGAACCTGCAGCGACAAGTCATTCACGGAACGCCGGATATCGGGCATCTGAAAGCAGATAGTGCCACGGACGCCATCAGGCGGATTAACCCGCATGTCGACGTGATCCGCCACGCCGAGCGACTGGATACGTCCAATGTGGAGATGCTGTTTTCCGGCTACGACATCGTCGTCGATGGCTCCGACAATTTCGCCACCCGCTATCTCGCGGCCGATACGGCGGAGCGCATGGAGATAACTCTGGTGACGGCCGCTGTCGGTCGCTTCGATGGTTCGCTCACGGTTCTTCAGCCGTGGAAGACAACGGCTGACGGGCGGCAAAATCCGCGCTATCGCGATCTCTTTCCAAATCCACCGCCCCCCGGCGTCGTTCCCTCCTGCGCCGAGGCCGGTATCGTCGGCGCGCTCACCGGCGTGCTTGGTACATTGCAGGCTATGGAGGTCGTGAAGGTCATCACGGGCGCAGGCGAATCGCTGGTCGGCCGTCTGCTGATGTACGACGGGCTGGCGGCACGGTTCGAGACGATAAAATATCGTCGCAAAAGGTCGACCGATGAAACTCCGGCCGATCGATGAAAAGTTCGAGGACTGGGACGGGCTTCTGGCGCTGATCCTCGCCTCGTTCTCTTACATGCACTCGCGCATCGATCCGCCATCTTCCGCTCTGCAGCTGACGCTACAGTCGTTGAAGGAAAAGGCGAAAGTGGAAAACGCCTATGCCGCTGTCGACAACGGTCGGTTGCTCGGCTGCATTTTCTGTAAGCCGGAACCGCCCGATTGCCTGTACATCGGCAAGCTTGCGGTCGCGCCGGAAGAGCAAGGCAAAGGCGTCGGGCGTCTTATGTTGCAGGCAGCAATCGACTATGCGATCGAACTCGGTCTGCTTTGTCTTCGTCTCGAAACGAGGATCGAGCTGGAGGAGAATCACGACGTCTTTGCCCGATGGGGTTTTGTCCGCACCTTGAAAGCGTCCCATCCGGGCTTCGCGCACCCCACCTTCATCGAGATGCGCAAGGCGCTCTGATCAATCCCTGCCGGGCAGGACGCGATCCGGCGGGCGGTGTCCGTCGAAGAAGGTGCGGATGTTGATCACCACCTTGTCGCCCATGTCGATGCGGCCTTCGAGCGTTGCCGAACCCATATGCGGCAGAAGAACGACCTTGCCCTCGCTGGCAAGCTTGACGAGCTTCGGGTTTACGGCAGGCTCGTTCTCGAACACGTCGAGACCGGCGCCGGCGATCTTGTCCTCTCTCAAACATTTGATCAACGCGGTTTCGTCGACAATGCTGCCGCGCGCCGTGTTGACGATATAGCTCGTCGGCTGCATCAGCGCGAGCCGTCTTGCCGACAGCAGATGAAAGGTGGCGGGCGTCGAGGGGCAATTGACAGACACGATATCGACGCGAGCGAGCATCTGGTCGAGGCTGTCCCAATAGGTTGCTTCCAGCTTCTCTTCGGTCTCGGCGCTGACGCGCTTGCGGTTGTGGTAGTGGATCGAAAGCCCGAAGGCCTTGGCGCGGCGAGCGACGGCCGTGCCGATGCGGCCCATGCCGACAATACCGATACGCTTGCCGGAGATCCGCCGCCCCAGCATCCAGGTCGGCGACCAGCCCGCCCATTCACCCCGGCGGTCGGTGAGGATATTGGCACCTTCGGTCAGACGGCGCGGAACGGCGAGGATAAGCGCCATGGTCATGTCAGCGGTATCTTCCGTCAGCACGTTCGGCGTGTTGGTGACGGTGATGCCGTGGCGCGCCGCAGCATCGATGTCGATGTGATCGACGCCGTTTGAAAAGCTTGCGATCAATTTCAGCTGCGGTCCGGCTTGCTCGATCAGAGCCGCATCGATCCGGTCGGTAAGCGTCGGCACGAGCACGTCCGCCCGCTTGACCGCCGCCACCAGCTCCGGTTGGCTGCGCGGCGTGTCGTCGATATTCAGCTCGGCATCGAACAGCTCGCGCATGCGCGTCTCGACGACATCGGGTAATCTGCGGGTGATATAGACCTTGGGTTTTTTCTTCGCGGTCATCGCTGCATGCTTCGCCTTGTTGACGGGTTTTTAACCAAGATGAGTGATCGTTCTCCCTGCAGTTCCATTTTCTACCAGACCCGGTGTGGAAGACAAACAAAACTCTAGATGTTCCCAGACGATTTGCTTGTCTTCGACGGGGCCGGTCAGAGATTTAACTGCAAGCTTCTGAATCTTTTTGGAAAACGGATTTCGTCATGCGTCAGTTCCTTTCCAGGCTGGCTTTCGTTGCCGCCGCCACCCTGTCTGTTGTCGCGATCGACGCGATGCCGGTTTATGCCCAGGCGGCGAAAGGTGCAAGCGGCCTGCCGCTGCCGCGCTTCGTCAGCCTCAAGTCGAAGAGCGTCAATCTGCGCGTCGGTCCGAGCGTCGATTATGCCGTTGCCTGGCGTTATCTGAAGGCGGGCGTGCCGGTCGAAATCACGCAGGAATATGACAACTGGCGCAAGATTCGTGATGCCGACGGCACCGAGGGCTGGGTCAACCAGGCACTGCTTTCCGGTGACCGCACGGCCGTCGCCGCGCCATGGATGCGCGGCAAGGGCGAGGGCATCTTCGTCAACATGCGCCGCGACCCGCAATCGGGTGGCGCGATCGTCGCGCGGATCGAGCCGGGCGTCGTCGTTCATGTCGGCGAATGCAACGGCGAGTGGTGCCGCGCCGAGGCTCAAGGGGCTGAAGGCTGGATTTCCCAAGGCGAAATCTGGGGTGCCTATCCGGGCGAAGCCTTCAAATAGATTTCGATCCGAGCAGCCGGTCAGAGAAGCCCGGCTTCTTTCGCCGCGGTCGCCAGCGAGATCATCGGTCGTGGTCCAACCTGCTCGATGACGATGCCGGCGGCGAGGCTTCCGAGCCTGCCGCAATCGGCGAGCGTCCTGCCGGTCGTATAACCATGCAGGAAACCTGCGGCATAAAGATCGCCGGCACCTGTGGTATCGACGACGCGGTTGACCGTCGTCGCATCGACCTTCACCCGCTCTTCACCTTTGATGATGATCGACCCTTCTTCGCTCAGCGTCACCGCGGCGAGCTTGCAATCCCCAGCGATCATCGATAGCGCCTGTTCGAAATCTTCCGTCTCGTAAAGCGCCAGCGCCTCGGCGCGGTTCGCGAACACGATATCCACCATGCCGGACCGCATCAGGTCGAGGAATTCCGCCCGGTAGCGATGGACGCAAAAACTGTCGGAGAGGGTCATCGCCACTTCCCGGCCGTTTTCATGGGCAATGCGGGCGCACTCGCGGATCGCATCCTTGGCCAGCGGCGGGTCCCACAGGTAACCTTCGAAATAGGTGACTGTCGCCTCCGCGACCACAGACGGTTCGACGTCTTCAGGCCCAAGCTCGACGCAGGCGCCGAGATAGGTGTTCATTGAGCGCTCGCCGTCGTCGGTGACGAAGATCATCGAGCGGGCGGTCGGCGGATGGGTTTCGAGCGGCTTCGTCTCGAAATGCACGCCCTGCGCCCGGATGTCGTGAGTGAAGATCTCTCCAAGCTGGTCGTTGGCGACCTTGCCGAAATAGGCGGCTTTGCCGCCAAGGCTTGCAACGCCAGCCGCCGTATTGCCAGCGCTGCCGCCGGAGGCTTCAAGCGCCGGTCCCATGCGCGAATAGAGCAGTTCCGCCCGGTCGGCATCAATGAGGTTCATTGCGCTCTTGATGATGCCGTTGTGAACAAGAAAGGCATCGTCGCAGCGCGCAATGATATCCACAATCGCATTGCCGATCGTGAGCACGTCGAATTTCGTCATCCGGAACCGCCTGGAATGTTTGTGTCAGCCGGTGTCCGGTAATAGCGGATTTCCGGCGCTTTGGAAGGGGACGGGAGAAAAAGAACGATTTTGAGTGGATTTCGCTTGATATAGGAAATAAACATTTCCTATATAGGCGCATGGAAAATATTGCCGAAACCCGCCAGGAGCCACGGCTGCGTGGCCGTCCCCGCGAATTCGATACCGATCTGGCGCTTGACCGAGCCATCGGCGTCTTTTCGACGCGCGGTTATCACGGAGCGGCGATCAGCGATCTTGCGGATGCGATGCAGCTGACGCCGGGCAGCATCTATAAAGCCTTCAAGGACAAGCGCGGCATCCTGCTCGCCGCCTTTGACCGTTATCGTGCTGTACGCAGTACGAAGCTTAAAGCCGCGACCGAGCCCTTTCCTCTCGGGCGGGACAAGGTCAGGGCTGCGCTGCAATTTTACGCCGAGGCCGCACACGGTGATGTCGGGCAACGCGGTTGCCTCGTCGTTTCGACCGCGGCGGAACTGGCGGCCTCCGACCCGGTTGTCGCCGAGCGCGTGGATGTTGCACATGCGACAAACGAGGCGGCGATGAAGGACTGCGTTCTGCTTGGCCAGTCGGATGGATCGATTTCTACCGGCATCGATGCCGCAGATACGGCCCGCACATTGCTTTGTCTTTTGCAGGGCATGCGCGTCGTCGGGAAAACCGGCCGCAGCCGCGAGCAAATGGCCGCGGTTGCCGATGTGGCGATGAAATTGCTCGACGAACGACCTTGATTTTTAAGACATGGATTTGGAGATGCCCGTGACCAGTATTGCAGTACCCGTTGAAATCGCTTCCGAACCCGAGGCCATGTCCTCGGCGATGACGTTCCTGCTTGCGGCGGCCTGTGGTCTGATTGCCGCCAATCTCTACTATGCGCAGCCATTGATCGGCCCGATCAGCGCATCGCTCGGCCTGTCTCCGGGGGCGGCAGGGTTGATCGTGACGCTGACGCAGATCGGATACGGGCTTGGCCTGCTGTTCATCGTCCCGCTGGGTGATCTCTTCGAAAACCGCAAGCTGATCCTCTCGGTCATCGGACTGGGTACGCTTGCCGTGGTCGGTGCCGGCATCGCTTCCACGCCACTGCCGTTTCTGGCCGCGGCGTTCTTCATCGGGCTTGGCTCCGTCGCCATCCAGATCATCGTGCCCTATGCGGCGCACATGGCCCCGGAAGCCCATCGCGGACAGGCTGTCGGCAATGTCATGAGCGGGTTGATGGTCGGCATCATGCTGGCGCGCCCCGTCTCAAGCTTCATTGCCGAATTCCTGCCCTGGCATATGGTGTTTTTCATCTCGGCAGCGGTTCTGGTCGTTCTCGCCGTGGTTCTCGCCCGCGCCTTGCCGCCGCGCATCCCGCAGACGGGTTTAAGCTATGGCGGCCTGCTTGCCTCGATGGGCCGGCTAGTCGTGACGACGCCGATCCTGCGCCGTCGCTCGCTCTATCAAGCCTGCATGTTCGCAGCCTTCAGCCTGTTCTGGACGACGACGCCACTTCTGCTTTCGGGGCCGGAGTTCGGCCTGTCGCAGGGGCAGATTGCGCTTTTCGCACTGGCCGGCGCTGCCGGCGCGATTGCCGCCCCGATCGGCGGTCGTCTTGCCGATCGCGGCTGGAGCTATCTGGCGACGCGCCTGGCGATGATCTCCGTCGCAATGGCTTTTCTGATCACCCACGTGGCGTCGACCGGATCGATGCTGGCGCTCGGCCTTCTGACCTTCGCTGCGATCCTGCTCGACTTTGGCGTCACCACCAATCTTGTGCTTGGTCAACGGGCGATCTTCGTGCTCGGTGCCGAATATCGCAGCCGCCTCAACGGCCTCTATATGGCAACCTTCTTTGCCGGCGGTGCCATCGGCTCGGCGCTGGGCGGCTGGCTCTATGCGGAAGGCGGCTGGTGGGCCGCCTCCATGTTCGGGCTCGCGTTGCCTGCCTGCGCGCTCCTCTATTCGCTATCAGAGCGCAGACCGATCAAAGGTTAAGGCAATCAGGCGGGCAGCGCCGACGCCTCAAACTGCGCGGCGTATTCCGCAGTCGACGGGATCGGCTTGATCACGTCGATCAGTACGCCGTTCGGGTCGGCGGTGATGAAATGCCGCTGCCCGAAATCCTCGTCGCAAAGGGTTCTCAGGATCGGCAGTCCTGCAGCCTGGAACTCTGCATAAAGGGCATCCGGGTCCTCGACCTCGAAATTCAGAAGCAGCCCGGAAACGATTCCGCGCCCGCTTTCCGGAATGGTGTGATGATTGCCGTCCACGACAGCCAGCGTGACGTGCTCATCCAGCGTCGATTGCAGATGCACGTACCAGTCGCTGCTGAACAGCGCCGCGAAGTGAAGATGCCGCTTGTAGAATTCGACAGTGCCTTTGACGTCGCCTGTCATGATGACGGGATAGTAGCTGGTGATTTTCATGGCTTTCTTCTCCTTTGAAATCCACATACAATCTGTTTGTATCTTTAATTAACATACATACAGATTGTATGTAAAGGTGGAAAATTGCGACGCAGCAACAGCGAGCGGACAGAAACCATGCGGGCGGCGCTGATCGCGGCGGCCCGGGCGCTTTTCGTGGAAAAAGGCTATGCGGACACAGCGACCCCCGACATCGTCGCGGCGGCGGGCGTGACGCGGGGCGCTCTCTATCATCACTTCGAGGACAAGAGAGCACTCTTCGCTGCCGTCGTCGCCGAGGAGGCGAGGGAGGTGAGTGAGGAAATCGAAAGTGCCGCGGCAGGCTCAGTGACAGCGCGCGACGGCATTCTCGACGGGACGCGTGCCTATTTCGATTCCCTGGCCGTGCCTGGGCGCATCCGGCTTTTGCTGCTGGACGGCCCTGCGGTTCTGGGGTCGGACGTGATGCAACAGTTGAACGAGCAATATTCGGAAGCCAGCCTCAAGGCGGGCCTGCGGGAACTCTTCGCCGCCAGTGGCAAGGCTCCGGACCTGCTGGATGCTTTTACCGCCCTTCTCGGCGCAGCCTTTGATCGGGCAGTCCTTGCCATCGCGGCCGGTGCCAGCCGCAAGGATTACGAGCGGGCAATCGCCGCCCTGATCGAGGGCATTTCCGTCAAATGATCTGCGCCGGCAGCTCGACCAAGAGCGCCGGAATCTCGCTGGTCTTTTCCGCCGCCTTGCAGATATCGGCGATGACGCAAGCGGTGCATTCCGGCTTGCGCGCCTTGCAGCAATAGCGCCCGTGCAGGATCAGCCAGTGATGCGCATGGTAGAGATAATGGTCCGGAATGATCCGCATCAGCTGGTCCTCGACCTCGTCCGGGGTCTTTCCTGGCGCCAGACAGAGGCGGTTGGCGATGCGGAAGATATGCGTGTCGACCGCCATGGTGGCATGCCCGAAGGCCATGGACAGTACGACGTTGGCGGTCTTGCGGCCGACGCCCGGCAGAGTGATGAGTTCTTCGCGCGTGCGCGGCACGTCACCGCCGAAATCGGCAATCAGCATCTCGCTGAGCGCAATCACGTTCTTCGCCTTGTTGCGATAGAGCCCGATCGTCTTGATATACTCGCGGACCTTCTCTTCGCCCAGCGCCACCATCTTTTCGGGCGTGTCGGCCGCCGCAAACAGCGCCCGCGTCGCCTTGTTGACGCCGGCATCCGTCGCCTGTGCCGACAGCGCAACCGCGACGACGAGCGTGAACGGATTGACGTGCTCCAGTTCGCCTTTGGGTTCGGGACGCTGGATTGAGAAGCGGCGGAAAATCTCCTCGATTTCCGCCTGGCTATAGGCGGTCTTCACCTTGGTTTTGGCGCGGCTGACTGTCGCAACGCGCGGTTTCACAGCAGTCGGTGCTGATTTTGATTTTACGTTTTTCATGGTGCATCTATAGTCATTCACCATGAACGATGGCAACGCCGAGACAGTGACGGAAGAACAGCCGGTTTTCGCCGCGGAGCTGACGCCGCACCGTTCGTTGGGGCTGAAGGGCTTCAAGGTCCTCCTCCTGATTGCCGGCCTGTTGAGCCTCGTCCATATTTTCGTTTTTGTGGTCATCGGCGCCTGGCCGATCGTGTTCTTCTTCGGGCTGGATTTCCTGCTGCTGTTCGGTGCGTTCTGGCTGAACTACCGCTCCGCCCGCGTCCGCGAGGAAGTGAGCGTCTCGCGCACCGATGTCTCGGTGCGCAAGTTCACGCCGGCAGGCCGGATGACCGAGCACCGTTTCAATCCGTTCTGGGCGCGGTTCAATATTGCCCGCCACGAAGAAATTGGCATCGTCTCCATGCAGATCAGCGACCGGAGCCGGGCGACCGATGTCGGCTCCTTTCTCAACCGCGACGACCGCGAAACCTTCGCCGCCGCCTTTTCTGTCGCACTGGCAACCGTCAAGCGCCGATAGGGCAAGATTCGGGTGGCGAGACCACCGTTGGAGTGATTATCTCTGTCTCAAGGAGATACGATCATGAACATCACGACATCGATTCCCGCCGATATCACGCCGCATGGCAGCGACTATGAGATCGTCAGCCGTGTCGTCGAATTGCTTACCGAGAATTATCGCGATCAACCCTCTCTCGAAAGCATAGCCAGCGACCTTGGCCAGTCGCCGACACATTTGCAAAAGACCTTTACCCGCTGGGCGGGGCTATCACCGAAGGCCTTTCTGCAGGCCGTGACGCTCGATCACGCCAAACGCCTGCTGAGACAGGAGGAAATGCCGCTGCTCGAAACGAGCTTCGAGCTCGGCCTGTCCGGCCCGAGCCGGCTGCACGATCTTTTCGTCACCCACGAGGCCATGTCGCCAGGCGAATGGAAGTCGCGTGGAGGCGGTTTGACTATCCGTTACGGATATCACCCGTCGCCCTTCGGCGTGGCGCTGGTCATGGTGACGGATCGCGGTCTTGCGGGCCTTGCCTTCAATGATCCGGGCAAGGAGAGGGCGAGCTTCGAGGATATGACCGGCCGCTGGCCGAATGCACAGTTTGTCGAGGACAGTGCGGCCACGGCGACCTACGCCGCGCGCATCTTCGATTCCGACCAGTGGCGCGCCGACGAGCCGTTGCGCATCGTGATGATCGGGTCCGATTTCCAGATCCGCGTGTGGGAAGCGCTTCTGAAAATCCCGATGGGCCGGGCGGTGACCTATTCCGACATCGCCTGCAAGATCGGCCAGCCGACGGCGTCGCGCGCCGTCGGCGCCGCCGTCGGACGTAACCCGATTTCCTTCGTTGTGCCCTGTCACCGGGCGCTGGGCAAGAGCGGCGCACTCACCGGCTACCACTGGGGCCTGACCCGCAAGCGGGCCATGCTTGGTTGGGAAGCCGGCAAGGCTTGAAAAGGAAAGGGCCGCAGACGCGGCCCTTTCGCTATCTGGTTTTCTGGCCGCTCAATGCGCGCCGGACATATCGCCCAGAACTTCCTTGGACGCGACCGTGGAATCCGTGTTGAGCTTGTAGACCATCGGCACGCCGGTCGCCAAGTTGAGGGCAAGGATCTGTTCCTTGGTCAGGCGGTCGAGCACCATGACAAGAGAGCGCAGCGAATTGCCATGCGCGGCGACGAGAACATTCTCGCCCTTGAGAACGCGCGGCAGGATCTCGGTCAGGTAGTAGGGCCAAACGCGGGCGCCGGTATCGCGCAGGCTTTCGCCACCCGGCGGCGGCACGTCGTAGGAGCGGCGCCAGATATGCACCTGTTCTTCGCCCCATTTGGCGCGGGCATCGTCCTTGTTGAGGCCGGACAGGTCTCCATAGTCGCGCTCGTTCAGCGCCTGGTCCTTGATGGTTTCCAGATCGGGCTGGCCGATCTTGTCGAGGATGAGCTTGAGCGTATGCTGTGCGCGTGTCAGCACCGATGTAAAGGCGATGTCGTACTTGATGCCGTATTCGGCCAGCGCCTTGCCGCCGGCATTGGCTTCCTCGATGCCGAGCGGCGTCAGGTCTGGGTCCTTCCAGCCGGTAAACAGGTTCTTCAGGTTCCAGTCGCTCTGGCCGTGACGCACAAGGACGAGGGTGCCGCTCATATGTATTCCTCCGGGGTGTTTTAAGGTTCAGGACAGCCCGAGCACGTCGAGCATGGAATAGAAGCCGGGTTTCTGGCCGCGCGCCCAAAGCGCCGCTGTGATAGCGCCGCGGGCAAAGATCGCGCGGTCGGTCGCAGAGTGGGACAGCGTCACCTGCTCGCCTTCGCCAGCGAGAATGACCGAGTGTTCGCCGATCACCGAACCGCCCCGCAGCGTCGCAAAGCCGATCGTGCCTGCGACGCGCGCGCCGGTATGGCCGTCGCGCACCCGCACGGAGTGCTCGGCAAGCCCGATATCGCGGCCCCTGGCAGCAGCTTCTCCGAGAAGGAGCGCCGTGCCGGAAGGCGCGTCCACCTTGTGCTTGTGGTGCATTTCAAGGATTTCGATGTCCCAGTTTTCGGGGCCGAGTGCGCGGGCTGCCTGCTGTGTCAGCACGCCAAGAAGATTGACGCCGAGACTCATATTACCGGATTTGACGATCTGCGCATGGCGGGCGGCGGCTTTGATCTTCAACTCCTCGTCCGTCGAGAAACCGGTGGTGCCAACAACATGGACGATGCGAGCCTGAGCTGCGAGGCCGGCAAACTCTACGGACATCGCGGGCGAAGTGAAGTCAAGCACACCTTCGGCCTCGACAAAGGCTTCAAGCGGTTTATCGGTGATGGTGACGCCGATCGGGCCGAGACCGGCAATTTCGCCGGCATCGCGGCCGATGAAAGGGGAGCCGGGACGTCCCACGGCGGCGTAGACCTGGGCACCCGGCATGGCATTGATGGTGCGGATCAGCGTCTGGCCCATCCGGCCGGCGGCCCCGACCACCACGAGTTTCATGTCCGTCCCGCACATGCCTGCCTCAATTCCCGTCAAATCAAAGTTTCGGCTTCCGCCGGTTGTGTTGCCGCAGTGCCCTGCAGATTGTGCAGGCGAGCGTAAAGGCCGTCACTGCGCTGCGCAAGCGCCTCATGCGTGCCTTCCTCGACCACCAGCCCGTCCTTCATGACGATGATCTTGTCGGCATTGACGACCGTCGACAGGCGATGGGCGATGACCACCACGGTGCGACCGCTCATGGCATGGTCGAGCGCCTTCTGTACGGCCGCTTCCGACTCGGTATCAAGCGCCGAGGTTGCCTCGTCGAGCAGCAGGATGGGTGCATTGCGGACGAGCGCGCGCGCGATCGACAGGCGCTGCCGCTGGCCACCGGAAAGTGTCACACCGTTTTCGCCGACTGCCGTATCATATCCCTGCGGCTGCAGGCGGATGAAGTCATGGGCATAGGCCAGCTTCGCGGCTTCCTCGACCTCGGCATCGGTCGCCTCCGGGCGGCCATAGCGGATATTGTCACGGATCGAGCCTTCGAACAGGTAAGGCTGCTGCGAAACATAGGCGAGCCCGTTGCGAAGCGACTGCTTGGTGACGTGTGCGATGTCCTGCCCGTCGATCAGGATTTCGCCGCCGGAGGGATCGTAGAAGCGGGGAATGAGGCTGATTACGGTCGATTTGCCGGCACCGGACGGTCCGACGAGCGCCGTCGTCTTGCCGCCCTCGGCAATGAAGCTGACGCCCTTCAGGATATCTTCGCCCTGTGCATAGCCAAAGCGCACGTTCCTGAATTCGATCGCGGCTTGGTGAAGCGACAAGTCGCGCGCATCCGGTAGATCGCGCTGATGCGGAACGGTATCGAGGATTTCGTAGATCATCCGTGCATTGACGACGGCGCGCTCGAGCGACACCTGCAGCTTGGCGAGACGCCGGGCGGGGTCGTATGCCATCAACAGCGCGGTGACGAAGGCAAAGAAGGCACCCGGTTGCACGCCGTTGTAGATCGAGCGGAAGGCCGCATAGGCAAGCACGCTGGAAATCGCAAAGCCGGCAAAGGTTTCCGTCATCGGCGAGGTGCGCTCGCTGAGGCGCGCGATGCGGTTGGCGCGGTTTTCGGCCCGGTCGATGATCGTCTCGACCTTGGTCTTCAGCTGCTTTTCCATCGTGAAGGCCTTGACGATGGTGATGCCCTGGATGGTTTCCTGCATGGCGCCGAGCACATGGCTGTTGATCTCGACCGATTCGCGCGTCGCCTGCCTCAGCCGGCGGGAAACGTAGCGAAGGCCGATCAGGAGCGGCGGCGCGATGACGAAGACGATGATCGTCAGCAGCCAGTCCTTGCTGATCATGACGCCGATCAAAGCGATCAATGTCAGGAAGTCGCGGGCAAGCGACGTCACCGTCATATTGAGGACGTCGCGGATGCCGGAAACGTTCTGGCTGATCTGCGCGGAAATGCGGGCCGAGCGGGTATCGCTGAAATAGCCGACGCTCAGCGCCATCAGGTGCGAATAAAGCCGGCGCTGATAGCTCGCGACGATGTTGTTGCCGATCTTCGACAGTGCAACAGCCTGGCCGTAGGTCGCAAAACCACGCAGCACGAAGGCGATGAAGATCGCGCCGCAGATGTAGAGAACGATGTCGGCCCGCTTGTTGGCGAAGGCTTCGTTGACCACCGATTCCATGATCCAGGCTGTAAACGCAGTTGTTCCTGCGACGATGGCAAGGCAGGCGATTGCGAAGATGTAGCCGCGCAGGTGAGCACGCCCGTTTTCGGCGATGACCCGCTTGAGGACGCTGGTAATTGTCTCGCGGTCGACGCTAGGCAGCTTTGTCTTGGCTTGTTTCAAGCTGGTTTCCTTAAAGCCCGGCGCATGCTGGAAGGCGCCTCATTCTCCCGGGCTCTATAGTCTCTTGATCCTTCTTTGGCGAGTCTGCCGCACGGATCGCCGTTCAAGTTCTCCAGCGCCGTCCCTCAGTTGCCACACCGAAGCGGGACGGTGTCCGCGAATAGGCGGCAAGGCCGGAAAGGGCGGCGGTCGGGTGTGTTACCACGAAAGTCGGGATGGTCTTAAGCAGTGCCGAGTGCGGTGCCTTGTCCTCGAAGGCTTGGCGGAACTCCGGTTTCTTCAGCGCCGGCAGGATCTTCTGCGAAATGCCGCCGGCGAGGAAAACGCCGCCGCGCGCCATGAAAATCATTGCCATGTCGCCGGCAACGCGGCCGAGATAGGTGGAAAACAGCAAAACGGTCTCGACCGCCGCCTCGTCACTGCCGGCAAGCGCACTGGTCGTCACCGCTGCCGGATCGGCGAGCTCCGGATTCCAGGCCTTTGATTCGCAGACGGCCCGGTAGATGTTCATGATACCGCGGCCACACAGCAGCTGCTCTGCCGAAATACGCCCCTCGATCGGCTCAAGGAATGGCCAGATCTGATAGTCGCGCTCGGTGCGAGGCCCGACATCGACGTGGCCGCCTTCGCCTGGAACCGGAAACCAGGTGTGCTGTGCGTGGACGAGCCCGGCCACGCCGAGGCCCGTTCCGGGACCAAGCACGGCACAGGAGGCGGATTCAAGGATCGTGCCGGAGCCGATCTGCTCGCGGCCTTCGTCGCCGATGGAGGCAATGGCAAGCGCCTGCGCCTCGAAATCGTTGATGATGATCACGTCCTCAAGCGCCAGCGCCGTCAACATGTCCTTCGGCTTGATCACCCAGCCGGCGTTGGTCAGCGGGATCTCGTCGCCCTTGACCGGTCCGGCCACCGCGATGATCGCCGAGCGCGGCTGCACCGACGTCTTGTCGAGGATACTGGTCTGCAGCGCTTCCTCGATGCTGGCATAGCTGGTGGTCGGGATGATCGGGAACATCTTCGGCTCGGCGAAGGCATCGAGCAGCAGCGCGAAGCGTGCGTTGGTTCCGCCGATGTCACCGATCAGGATCGGAAAGGTGAGGTTGCTTTCGGTGTCTGTGAGCATGGGCATGGGACGTTCCGTTGTGATCGTGCGGGCTCGAAAAGAGCTGTATCAGGGATGATGGAAGTCGATCAACTGTTCTGCGGTCGCCCGGTTCAATGCCATGGGAATATCATAGACGGTGGCAAGTCGCATCAGGGCCTTGACGTCGACATCATGCGGCATGGCGGTGAGCGGATCGACGAAGAAGATCAACATTTGAACGTCGCCTGTCGCGATCATTGCGCCGATCTGCTGGTCGCCGCCGAGCGGACCACTCTTCATCCGGATCACATTGAGGCTTGGACACGCCTCCTGCACCCGGCCGCCGGTCGTGCCGGTGGCGACGATCTTCCAGCCGGCAAAGACAGCTTCGTTGGCCTGCGCAAATGCGGCCATGTCGTCTTTTTTCTGGTCGTGGGCAATCAGCGCCACGCATTTTTGACTGGCCATCGCAGTTCTCCCGGCGTCACGCCGACCAATGACGGTCTCGAATTAAATCGATTTGAATTCCTGTACAGCACAGTTCGGCGGTTGAAAAGCGTCGAAAGACGCTGTGCTCTTCAGCCTATTGCAGGGCAGGACGGGAAAGCGGGACCGGAATGGCGCTGTCCGATAGATTATCGCTTCCGGCATTGATAACTTGCTGGATCGCCGCATCGCCGGTTTGCGGCTGTGGCGCCACGTAGGCCGTGCCGAAGGTCGCAGACTGTTCCGAGGCGGCCGGAGCGGCCAGCACGGCGGCGCACGCTTTCGGCAGATCGGCCAGTGTCACGAATCTCGGCTTGACCGGCTTTGCGCCGGGCTTCGGCTTTGCCCATGGCTCGTTGGTAAACCACCAGGCAAGTGATTTGTCGCAACCGTCGCCGCTTGCAACGGGCGCCTGTGCCTTGCAGCCGGAAGCGCCGGGCGGGCAGTGCATGCGAATGTGGAAATGTTCGTCATGACCATAGACCGGGCGCACCTTGCCGAGAAGCGAGCGGTCGCCGGTCCATGTGTCGCACAGCTTCTTCTTGATTGCCGGATTGACGAAAACACGCTCCACCTGCGGATAGCTCGCCGCCTGCATGACCAGTTTGGCGTGGGTCGGCGTCCACCGCGTGGAGTTGACAGTCAGGAATTTGCTCTTGTCGAGCATCGAGGTGAACGGCATGTCCTCGCGCGCCTGCGCCGAAAGTGCCTGCGCCGGCTTCGGCGTAAACCAGATATCCGCATCGAGCCCGATCTGATGGGACGCGTGTCCCGTCAGCATCGGGCCGCCCCGGGGCTGTGAAATGTCGCCGATGAGGATACCGGAACCCCAGCCGAGTTGAGCGGCATCCTGCGAGAACCTCTCAAGAAATGCAATCATTGCCGGATTGCCCCAGCGGCGGTTTCGCGACAGCCGCATCGCCTGCCAGGTCGGCCCGTCCGTCGGGATCGCCACTGCTCCGGCCATGCAGCCCTTGGCATAAAACCCGATCGGGCTCGCTGCTGCATTGCTGGGAAGCTGGACCTTGCCGAAAATCTGCTTCGCCGGTGTGCTGTCAGCCGACGTCGCTTCGCCGGCGACAAGGCTAAAGCCGGTCAGCGCCATGACCGCGACCGATCCCAGATGCCGAATGAAGCCCGCTTTCGTTCCTGTCATGACCGTCCGTTTCCCCGATAAACGCATGCTGATCCGCGCCTGAGCCTTGCCCGACGGCGATTTGCCCGGTTGATACTGACTCCACGTCTTGGTGTCAGCCTTGCGGGACACGCGACCGTGACCCAAAAAAGATGCCCGATTTGAGGCGACTTCTGTCAATTGCCCGGATTTTGCCTATTCTGTCGTTCAAGCAAGGAAAAAAGGGAAAGCTGGATGGGGCGAATTGGCATGAATTTCAGAAGCGCAGTCATCTTGGCGATAGCTGTGTTCCTGTCGCTGGCTGCTGTTGCGACGGCTCAGGAGCTGGTCTGGCATGAAGGCACTGCCACGATCGGCGAACTGAAATACAAGGACGGCTTTGCCCGCTTCGACTATGTCAATCCGGACGCGCCGAAGGGCGGCAACCTGAATTTGACGGCTTCCGGCACGTTCGACACACTGAATTCGCTGCTCGCCAAGGGTGAAATCGCGGCCGGAATGGCGTCGCCGCCTTCTGGCAACCTTGTCTACGACAGGTTGATGACGCCCTCGATGGACGAGATTGCTTCCGATTATGGCCTCCTGGCCGAGGCGATTGCCTTTCCCGACGACTTCGGCTTTGTGAAATTTCGATTGCGTGCCGAAGCCAAATGGGCTGACGGCCGGCCGGTGACGCCGGAGGACGTGATTTTCAGCTTCGAAAAGACCAAGGAACTCGATCCTCAGAAAGAGTTTTACTACAAGCATGTGACCAAGGCAGAAAAGACCGGTGATCGCGAAATCACGTTCTCGTTCGATGAAAAGAACAACAGGGAGCTGCCGAAAATCGTCGGCGAACTGATCATCGTTCCGAAACATTGGTGGGAAGGCAAGGATGCCAACGGCGTGCAGCGTGACATCTCAAAAACCACGCTTGAAATCCCGATGGGCTCCGGTCCCTACAAGATTGCCGTAGTGACGCCGGGCGCAACCGTTCGGTACGAACTGCGGGACGACTACTGGGGCAAGAACATCAATGTGAATATCGGCCAGAACAATTTCGGGTCATTTGTCTACAACTACTATGCCGATCTCGATGTTGCGTTCGAAGCATTTCGAGCGGGGAACGCGGATTATTGGTGGGAAAATTCTGCCAAGCGCTGGGCCACGTCCTATGATTTTCCCGCCGTCAAAGATGGACGGATCAAGCTGGAAAAACTGGACAACGACTATCGCAGCAGCGGTGTTCTCGTGGGTTTCATTCCCAATCTGAGACGAGAAAAATTCCAGGACGAGCGCGTGCGCGAGGCGCTCAACTATGCCTTCGATTTTGAAGAGCTGAAACGCACGATCTTCTACAACCAGTATGACCGCATCAACAGCTACTTCTTCGGATCAGAGCTTGCGTCCAGCGGGCTTCCACAAGGCCGGGAGCTGGAAATCCTCAATGAAATGAAGGAGCAGGTGCCGCCGGAAGTCTTCACAAAGGAATACAAGAACCCGGTGGGTGGCGACCCGAAGAAATTGCGCGATAACCTGCGACAGGCAATCGCCCTTTTCAAGGAGGCCGGGTACGAACTGAAGAACAACCGGATGACCAATATCAAGACCGGACAGCCATTCGGCTTTGAAATTCTCCTCGATGGACCAACGATCGAGCGCGTGGCGCTGCCTTTCGCGCAGAATCTCAAGAAGATCGGTGTCGAGGCCACGGTACGCACGGTCGATCCTTCGCAACATACCAACCGCTGGCGCTCGCGCGATTTCGACATGATCTATCTGGGTTGGGGGCAATCGCTCAACCCTGGAAACGAGCAAGCGGAATATTGGGGTTCGGAGTCTGCCAAGCGCGACGGGTCGCAGAACTACGCAGGCATCAGCGATCCAGGTATCGATGCGCTCATACGCCGGATCATCTTTGCCAAGGATCGCGATGAACTGATCGCGACAACGAAGGTGCTGGATCGGGTATTGCTCGCGCATCACTACGTCATTCCGAGCTACACCGGGCGCTATTCGCGGATCGCCTATTCGGCCAAGCTCGAACGTCCGGCGGAGCTTCCCAAATATTCGGTCGGTTTCCCGACGATCTGGTGGTCGAAGGCAGCCGGCGCGCAATGAAAGCCTTGCACACGGCTCTTGGTGTACTCCAAATGCACACATGCGAATCAGTTTGGGTGCCGGAGCGTTAGCTAGCAACGGCGCCTTGAAGGAGACCAGCGGATTGACGAATGACAGATGGGTTGCCGATAGCGGATCGGTTCTAGCTGCCGGACATGCCGGCAGGCAGGAGGCTCGCTGATGGGTGCCTATATTCTGCGACGGTTGCTTCTCATGATCCCGACGATCATTGGCATCATGGCCATTTCCTTCGCCGTCATTCAGTTTGCCCCCGGCGGCCCTGTCGAACAGGTGATTTCTGATCTGACCGGCCAGAACCAGGGCGGCGACCGCCTGTCGGGTGGCGGCAGTGATCTCGGCCTGCAGCCCGGCGGTGACGAATCGTCGGGCAGATACCGCGGCGCACAGGGACTTGATCCGGAGTTCATCGCCAAGCTCGAAAAGCAGTTCGGCTTCGACAAGCCGCCGCTCGAGCGCTTCGGTCTGATGATGTGGAACTACATTCGATTCGATTTCGGCGAGAGTTTCTTCCGCAACACCTCCGTCATAGATCTGATCCTCGACAAGATGCCGGTCTCGATCTCGTTGGGGCTCTGGATACTGCTGTTCTCCTATGCGATTTCCATCCCGCTCGGTATTCGTAAAGCCGTCTCGGACGGTTCGGCCTTCGACGTCTGGACATCAGGTCTCATCATCATCGGCTACGCCATTCCGGGCTTCCTGTTTGGCATCCTGCTGATCGTCCTGTTTGCCGGCGGATCCTTCTTCGACTGGTTTCCGCTGCGCGGGATTGTGTCGGACAATTTCGCCCAACTGGCCTGGTGGCAGAAGATTCTCGATTATTTCTGGCATATGACCCTGCCGCTGATCACACTTCTGATTTCGGCCTTTGCAACAACGACGCTTCTGACCAAGAATTCCTTCATCGACGAAATCAAGAAGCAGTACGTCACCACGGCGCGGGCCAAGGGGCTCACCGAACGGCAGGTTCTCTACGGGCATGTTTTCCGCAACGCCATGCTGATCATCATCTCCAGCTTTCCGGCAGCCTTCATCTCTGCCTTCTTCACCGGGTCCTTGCTGATCGAGTACATCTTCTCGCTCGACGGCCTCGGACGTCTTGGTTATGACGCCGTCGTCAAGCGCGACTATCCCATTGTCTTTGCGACGCTTTACATCTTCTCGCTGATGGGCCTGCTCGTCGGCTTGCTGTCGGACCTGATCTACACATGGGTCGATCCGCGTATCGATTTTGACCGGAGGGATGTCTGATGTCTGACATCACCGCCAATCCGGCCGTGGTTACGGGGACGCCGGGACGGCTGTCGCCAGTCAACCAGCGCCGTTGGGAAAACTTCAAGGCCAATCGCCGTGGTTTTTGGTCGCTCTGGATCTTCCTGTTGCTCTTCGGCCTCAGCCTTTGTGCCGAATTCATCGCCAACGACAAGCCCGTTCTGGTGTCCTACAAGGGCGAGATTCTCGTGCCGGCCCTGGTTCAATATCCCGAAGAGAAATTCCTAGGCGAACTCGGTTTTCTTGCCGTCACGGATTATGGCTCCCCCGAGGTATCCGACGAGATCAATGCCAATGGCTGGATGATCTGGCCGCCCATTCGCTATTCCTACCAGACGGCCAATTCCTACATTCCCCATTCAGCGCCGACCAAGCCGTTCTGGTTGATGGACAAGGCAGAGCGGTGCTCCGGCTACCCGCAGGGCGATGCTGATCCGGGCTGCACACTCGGCAATCTCAATTGGCTGGGCACGGACGATCAGGCGAGAGATGTCACGGCGCGGATGATCTACGGCTTTCGCATCTCCGTTCTCTTCGGTCTCTGCCTGACCATCCTCTCGGCCGTCGTCGGCGTCACCGCCGGCGCGGTGCAAGGCTATTTTGGTGGCTGGACGGATCTGCTGCTGCAGCGCTTCATCGAGATATGGTCGTCGATGCCGGTGCTCTACATCCTGCTGATCATCGCCGCGATCCTGCCGCCCGGTTTCTTCATCCTGCTCGGCATCATGCTCTTGTTCTCCTGGGTCGGTTTCGTCGGCATCGTGCGCGCCGAGTTCCTGCGCGCCCGCAATTTCGAATATGTCCGCGCCGCCCGCGCGCTCGGCGTCAACAACCGGACGATCATGTTCCGTCACCTCTTGCCCAACGCGATGGTGGCAACGCTGACCTTCCTGCCGTTCATTCTCTCCGGTTCGATCACCACGCTGACTTCGCTCGACTTCCTCGGCTTCGGCATGCCGCCGGGTTCGGCCTCGCTCGGGGAGTTGATTTCGCAGGGAAAGTCCAATCTGCAGGCACCCTGGCTCGGCTTCACGGCTTTCGCGGTCATGTCGATCATGCTGTCGCTGTTGATCTTCATCGGCGAGGCGACGCGAGATGCCTTCGACCCGAGAAAGACGTTTCGATGAAACCGGCAATGACAGACACGCTTCTCTCGGTCCGCAATCTTTCCGTGGCTTTCCATCAGGGCGGCAAGACATCGACGGCCGTCGACGATATCTCGTTCGACATCAAGCGCGGCGAAGTCGTTGCGTTGGTCGGCGAATCCGGCTCTGGAAAATCGGTTTCGGCCAATTCCATCCTGAAACTTCTGCCCTATCCGGCTGCCAGTCATCCGGGCGGCGAGATTATTTTCAACGGCAAGGACATGATGAAGGCCTCGGATGCCGAGTTGCGCCATGTGCGCGGCAACGACATTACGATGATTTTCCAGGAGCCGATGACGTCGCTCAACCCGCTGCATTCGATCGAGCGGCAGATCGCCGAAATCCTCGATCTGCACCAGGGCATCACGGGCGCCGCCGCGCGAACCCGCGTGCTGGAGCTGCTCAATCAGGTCGGCATCCGCGAACCGGAAAAGCGCCTTGCCGCCTATCCGCACGAACTCTCCGGCGGCCAGCGCCAGCGCGTGATGATTGCCATGGCGCTCGCCAACCGGCCGGAACTCTTGATCGCCGACGAGCCGACGACGGCGCTCGACGTGACCGTGCAGGCGCAGATCCTAGAGCTGTTGAAGAAGCTCAAGGATGATCACGGTATGTCGATGCTGTTCATCACCCATGACCTCGGCATCGTCCGGAAGATCGCCGATCGCGTCTGCGTCATGACCAAGGGCAAGATCGTCGAGACCGGCCCGACAGCGGAGATTTTCGCCAATCCGCAGCACGCCTATACCCGCCACCTGCTGGCCTCCGAGCCGAAGGGCGTTCCGCCCGTCTCCGACACTTCCAAGCCGGTCGTGATCGAAGCCCAGGACATGAAGGTGTGGTTTCCCATCAAGGCGGGATTCCTGCGCAAGGTGGTCGATCACGTGAAGGCCGTCGATGGCATCGACCTGACGCTGCGAGCCGGCCAGACGCTCGGCGTCGTCGGCGAATCCGGCTCCGGCAAGACGACGCTCGGCCTCGCATTGACCCGCCTGATTTCGTCGAAAGGCCGCGTCAGTTTCATCGGCAACGAGATAGCCGGCTATTCGTTCAAGCAGATGCGCCCCTTGCGCAACCGCATGCAGATCGTCTTCCAGGACCCCTTCGGATCGCTCAGCCCGCGCATGGCCGTCAGCGACATCATCGCCGAGGGTCTGAAGGTGCATGAACCCGCGCTCTCCGAGAAGGAGCGCGATGCGCGCGTTGCCGCTGCGCTGGAGGAAGTCGGGCTCGATGCCGCGACCCGCTGGCGCTACCCGCATGAATTTTCCGGCGGCCAGCGCCAGCGCATCGCCATTGCCCGCGCCATGGTCTTGAAGCCGCAATTCGTCATGCTCGACGAGCCGACCTCGGCGCTTGACATGAGCGTGCAGGCGCAGGTGGTCGATCTCTTGCGCGATCTGCAGGCGAAGCATTCGCTCGCCTATCTCTTCATCAGCCATGACCTCAAGGTCGTTCGTGCCCTTGCCAACGACATGATCGTCATGCGGCTCGGCAAGGTCGTCGAGCAGGGGCCCTCGGAGCGCATCTTCACCGCGCCGCAGGAAGACTATACCAAGGCGCTGATGGCGGCCGCCTTCAACATGGAGGCGGTCAACGTGCCCGCCATCAATCAATAGAGTTCCGTTTCATGCCCTCGAAAAGCCCCGTGATTGTCGATCTGAAGTTCATTCCGCAGGAAGTGGAAGACGGCCTGAAAGGAGCCTTTCCCGGCCGAGAGGTCATCAATCTCGCCGATCCCGCGCACAAGGGCCGCGATCTCTCCAGCATCGACTATGCTGTCGTCTGGAAGTCCGATCCGGACCTGTTTTCGCGCGCGCCGGACCTGAAGATAGTCTTTTCCGGCGGTGCTGGCGTCGATCACGTACTGACGCTTCCCGGGTTGCCGGATGTGCCGCTGGTCCGCTTTGTCGATCGCAGCCTGACGACCCGGATGAGCGAATGGGTGGTGATGAACTGCCTTTTGCACCTGCGCCAGCATCGCGCCTATGAGGCGCGGGCGAAAGCCCATGTCTGGGAGGACCTGAGCCAGCCGGAAGCGGCCGATATCACCGTCGGCGTCATGGGGCTCGGCGTGCTCGGACAGGATGCCATCGCCAAGCTCAGCGTCATGGGCTTCAGGACTGTCGGCTGGTCGCGCTCAAAAAAGATAATCAAGGGCGTCGAGACCTTTACCGGCGATGAGCTGGATGCGTTTCTCGCCAAGACCGATATTCTCGTCGGCCTGCTGCCGCTGACGGACGAAACGCGCGGCCTCTTCAACGCCGGGCTCTTTTCGAAGCTCAGCCGCAACGGCCCCTTCGGCGCGCCGGTATTCATCAATGGTGGCCGTGGCGGCAGCCAGGTGGGGGCGGACATAGCCGCAGCGCTGGAATCCGGCGTTCTCGGCGGCGCCTCGCTTGACGTGTTCGAACAGGAGCCGCTCGACCAGGACAGCCCCTTCTGGGAGATGGACAACGTCTACATCACGCCGCATGTCGCGGCCTCTTCGGATGTCAGGGCGCTGTTTGCCCATGCCGAGCAACAGATGCAGCGCTTCGAAAGCGGCCTGCCGCTGCAGCATCTGGTGGACCGCAAAGCCGGCTATTGATCACGGACGGCGATAACCCGTCGGCTGGTCATAAAGCCAGCCGATACGCCTGATCGCATCCTCCAGCCCTTCCCGCGAGACGCCCATCGTATGGCCGTTGGCATGCAGCAACGTCTGTTCATCCTCCATGATAGCCACATGGCCCTTCCAGAAGACGAGGTCGCCCCGGCGCAGTTCGCTGCGGTCAATCTCGGTGCCAAGCCCCTTGGCCTGCATATCCGTGTCACGGGGCACGCTTCTGCCAGTCATCATCATCGACAGCTGCACAAGGCCGGAACAGTCGATGCCGAAGCCAGAGCGCCCGCCCCAGAGATAAGGCGTCTCGAGAAATCGCGCCGCAACCGACACATAATCGCGCGACAAGGGCTGCCCGGCCTCCGTGCAATGATTGGCTACGACGGCCTGTCCGCCTTCCAGCAGAAAATAGCGCGTACCGCGCGTTTCGCGCTCGTCGATAACGGCGATGCGGTTACCCATCGACAACGCCTGCACGGTCGGAAACTTCAAGTCGGGTCCGGAATAGATGAAGGTGCGTGGCGCGGTGATGATATGGGTCAGGCTACGAACCACCGGGGAAACTGCATAGTCCGGGATATAGCCGACATAGCCGTCGAAATCGGCCTTCACCCAGGCCCATCCACCATCGGTGTCAAGAACGTGAACCGTCTCGCCAAGCAGCAGCTCCGTATCGGTACCGCATTCGAGTTCCGGCCTTGCTCGCATCTGCACCACCGGCACGCAGATCAGCCCCGGCGAGCCACTGACATAGTTGGCCGCCTCGACGACGCCGCGAAGGCGCTCCTCGGCAAGGTCGGTGCGGTATGCGTTCAGCCGGCGGTCAGGAAGATCAAGCATGTTTTCTCAAATAGACAGTTTGCGTCCCTGATCAATGATCAGATCGCCAAGTTTTTCAAGATAAAGCGCGCCATCGACGGTGCGTTTGATGATCACATTGCGTTTGTCGCGCTCGTCGCGCGCCCGGGCAACGAGGCCGAGGTCCCCCATCGTGTCGAGCGCGCGGGTGATGACCGGCTTGGTGACGCCCAGAATGCCGGCAAGCCCGCGCACGGTATGCGGCGGTGGAACGAGATAGATATGCAGGAGAATGGAAATCTGCCGCAGCGTCAGGTCGCGATTGTCGATCCGCACCTGTTCGAGCGATACGCTGTGCCAGAGGTTCAGCGCCTGGGAGGCTGTGAGTTCGACCGGCATCCGGTGCCCTTCGGTTCAATTGCCGGACAATCTAGACCGCGACCGTTACGGAACCGTTTCTTTTGTCGGCCCTCAAATCCGGGCAATCGCCTTTTCGATCCTCGCCAGATGCGCCTCCCGCTGCTTGACCGTCACCCGGTCCATATCGTGCAGCGCGATCATCCGGAATTGCACATCCTTGGCGCAGAACGCGGCGATCCCGCGCTTCAGCAGCCGACGCACCGGATTGCCCATGTAGAGCTTGACGATCCACCAGGGTGAACCCGTCGTTGTCAGCGCCCAGAACAGCTTGATGTTGGTCAACCGCGGAACGATGCGTCCGCCGGACCGCTCGTGATCGAAGGCGACGCCCGGTGCCAAGACGCGGTCGAAGAAGCCCTTGAGGATCGCTGGAAAATTGAACCACCATTGCGGAAAGACGAGGATCAACCCGTCAGCCGCCTGCAATCGCGCGACGATGCTGCCGACCGCCGTCGTGTCGTAGGGAACATCGAAATAGCCGCGCCGCTCCCTCTCGCTCAGACATGGGTCGAAACCCTCCTTGTACAAGTCGAGCAGATCGACGCTGTGGCCGTTCTTCTCCAGCGTGGTTCTCGCCTTCGCCGCGATGCTCGCGGCAAAACTGTTGGCTAGCGGATGGGCGAGAACGAGGAGAACACGCATCCTAGAACAGGCTTCCCTGTTTTGGCGGCCCGGTCGGTGCCGGCTTCTCCGCGCGCTTCTTCACGGGCTGCGGTGGCGACGGTGCGCCCTCCGTCGTCACGGCATTGATCGACCCGTCGGCGAATTCAATGGCGATCGCCTGTTTCAGCGAGAGCGCGGCGGCGGCCTTGATTGGCAAACCTGTCTCATCGCGCACAAGCGCATATCCACGCTTCAGGACATTCCGGTAAGAGAGCGATTGCAGGATGCGGTCGTGCGCGGTTACCGTGCTGCGCCGCCGCCGGAGGTCGGCGAGAAGCACGCTGTTGGCCCTGCCGGAGAGGCCCGTCAAGCGATCCTGAGATCGGTGAATCTGGCTCAGCAGCCGCCCGGGCAGGGTTCTGAGGGAAGCATCGGCGGCAGATACCCGAGCGGCGGAGCGCTGGACCAGCCGTTCCACGATGCGTTCCGCACGCATTATCTTCTCGGACAGCTTCTGCCGCCGCTCGCTGATCCTGTTCGACAGCACCTCCGGCCGAAGATGTGCTGCCGCTCGCTCGAAGGTTCGGCGCTTGTTGGCGGTGTTCATCTGCAACCCGCGCCCAAGACCTGCGGATGCCTCGTCAAACCGGCGCCGGGGCAAGGCGAGCAACTGTTCGAGGGAGGGCAGCGCCCGCGTCAGCGCACGAACAGCCTGTCGGCGGTTATCCATCTGCCGGCCCATGGCGGCCTTCAACCGGGCGGAGAGCGTCGAAACGCCCGCCTCCAGGTCGGCCTTCACCGGCACGGCCATTTCCGCAGCACCCGTCGGCGTCGGCGCTCGCTGGTCGCTCGCATAGTCGATCAGGGTCCAGTCCGTTTCGTGGCCGACGGCCGAGATCAGCGGGATCTGCGAGTTGGCCGCTGCCCGCACCACCGCCTCATCGTTGAAGCTCCTGAGATCCTCCAGACTGCCGCCGCCCCGCGCGACGATCAAAAGATCCGGCCGGGCGATCGGGCCGCCCGCGATAAACGCATTGAAGCCCTCGATCGCCGCCGCCACTTCGTTACCCGAGCCTTCGCCCTGAACGCGTACGGGCCAGACGATGACATGGACAGGAAACCGGTCGGAAATCCGGTGCAGAATATCGCGGATGACGGCGCCGGTCGGCGAGGTGACGACGCCGATTACCCTTGGCATATAGGGCAGAGGCCGCTTGCGCGACGGATCGAATAGGCCTTCGGCGCCGAGCCTGCGTTTGCGCTCCTCGATCAGCGCCATCAACGCGCCGGCTCCTGCCGGTTCCAGCGTCTCGATGACGATCTGGTATTTGGAGGAGCCGGGGAACGTCGTCACCTTGCCGGTGGCGATCACCTCCATGCCTTCTTCCGGCAGGAACTTCAGCCGGCTCATCGTGCCCTTCCAGATGACGGCGTCGATCCGCGCCTTGTCGTCCTTCAGCGCAAAATAGGCGTGACCCGAGGAATGCGGACCGCGATAGCCGGAAATTTCACCGCGCACCCGCACCTGGTCGAAGGCCTGCTCGACGGTGCGCTTGATGGAACCGGATAGCTCCGAGACCGAATATTCGGTGAGATTGGAGGGCGAATCGGATTCGAAGAAAGAGCTCATGTGTCTATTTTGCCGCGCCCGGCAGCGGATAGCCAGCCATGCCCTGCACCCCTCAACAGACCTTTCATCATCCCCGTTCGTCCCCGGTGCTGAAAACCGTGCGCATCATTGCGGCAACGTCAATCCAGAGCAAGGACCAGCCGATGCCAGATCGTTTCTCCAGCAATATGCCTTCCCTCACCAGCCCCGCCACGCATGGTTTTGCTGTCACGCCTAGCGACACGCTCGACCTCACCGAGACAACGCGGGCCCTCTATGTCGGCTCCGGCGGCACGCTCGCGCTGCGCATGCTGTCGGGCCAGACCGTGACCTTTGCGGGGATTGCCGCCGGCAGTATCCTGCCGGTGCGCGCCGACCGCGTTCTTGCCACCGGCACGACCGCCGGCAGCCTCGTGGGTCTCGTCTGATGGTGTCGCTCGGTATCAGTTCGGGCCTTGCCGTGACAGGCGTTGCCAATGCGTGGCTCGCCAATCCGGCTTTTGCGGCCGTGGACATCAGCGACGGCGTGACGAAATTGCCGGCCTTCATCGCCGATTTTCGAAAGGATCGTCACGCCTTGACGTCCATTGCTTTGGCCAACATCGCTTCTGCCGCCGTGGATGCGTTGACTGTGCCACAATCCGTCGCATTCACCGACATGTTTTCCTTCACGCGCGGCTCCGTCGCCGAATACATCGACGCGGCGGGAACGACACAGCAGGCAACATCGGATGCACCACGCTTCGATTACCGCAACGGCTACCGGCAATTGCTCCTCGAAGGTCCGGCCACCAACCTCTTTCTGAATGCCTTCGCGCCATCGACGCAGACGGTCGCGGTTGTCAATGGTGGCCAATACACCGTTTCGTGCCGGGGGACCGGTTCGTTGACGCTGTCTGGTGCTGCGACGGGGACGGTGACGCAAAGCACCCCGCTGACCTTCACCGCCTCGACGACGAGCTTGACGCTGACGGTTTCGGGGTCGCTCAATCGCGCGCAGGTGGAGACGGGGGCTGTTGCCAGTTCGTTTGTGCAGACAGGTGCCGCGGCGGCAACGCGAAGCGCTGACAGCTGCCGCCTTTCCCCGGTCGGCGAGGCGCTGGCGCAGAAAAATGCCGTAACCCTGCTGGTCAGGGGGCAGGGCATCCAAGGCTCCCTCGGCCGCCTCGTCGGCATTGGCGACGAGGCCATCCGGTTGAACACGGCGCAGACAAGTATCCTTAGCGGAAATTCACTCGTTCTCGCCAACCCGACGGCGCCTCTTCCCGCCTGCGGCGTCTGTATCGGTTGGAACGGTTCTGGGCGGAGCGGCAGCTTCAATGGGGTCGCGGTGAGCTCGGAAGCAACGGTGCCAGCAATGACCGGGCAGGTTTATCTCGGGCGCAACCAGACCGGCCTCTTTGCGGCTGGCCGTTACGACGGTCTGACGATCTGGCCTTTTCGCACCACCAATGCGGTTATCCAGGCAAAGTCGGTCGCCTATTCGTAGGGTCTTTCGACAAGCCGCGCTGCCGCGCCGTGCGTGGAGACGGCGCGAAGAGGAACCTTCTGTTCGCCATAACGTTGGCTATTTTTAGGAGGATTAAAACAATCTTAGAGAGCTTCGTGCAAACAACGTGCACTAAGCTCACCAGTGGGAGGGGTCGGATGATCATCTTGACCGCATTCGCAATCGGACTTTTGTCGGCAAACATGCGATCCGTCGTCTGCTATGTGCTTGCCGGCGGCCTCATCGTCGCCGCCTTTGCTTTGGCTGCGGTGGTATCGGCAGGTCCCGTTTCCATGCCGGCACTTGCCGGTGCGCTGCTTTCCTACAATGCGGGCATCGCCGCAAGCGTCTTTACGACGCTCGCCCTCACGCCGCGCCACCAATAGGACAATTAACTTTCTGCGAAAATCCCGCCGTGTGCGTCACCGGCGGGATTTCTGTTCGCTCCGATAGCCCGTTTCAGACCGGCTCCCAGCCGTCCTTCTCGCTGGCGCGGTAGATTGCATCGATGAGCTTCTGGTTGTTGACCGAGCTTTCCAGGGTCACGACTTCTTCCTTTTCGCCCTTCGCGGCGCGGGAGAAGGCTTCGGCTTCCAGTTTGTATTGCCGGGCATCCTGGAAGCGGAACAGCTGTGACTGCGAATGGTTCTGGTTGGTGAGCTCAAGCTCTTCCGCGCCGTAGCGATCAGCGTTGAACGGCGATTTTACCTCGATGAAACCTTTGTCGCCGTGAAACACCATGATCTGACGGGCGGCAAGCTGGGTCGAAATATAGAAGCTCAGTTCGAAATCGCCGAAATCGGCCCGCACGCTCGAATAGATGTCGGTGCCGAACTCCGGATCCCGATCCGTATTCGCCTGCACGCGGATCGGTTCCTTGCCGGTAACGAATCGCGTCGAGATCGTCGGATAAACGCCGATGTCCGGCAGTCCGCCGCCTCCCAGTTCCGGCTTGTTGCGCATGTTGCCGGCGTCGCGATTGTAGTAGGTGAAGGCGCCCTGGACGTGGCGCAGTTTGCCGATCGCGCCTTCCTGAAGCAGCGAACGAACCTTGTGCCAGACGGGGCTGTAGGTGACCATGAAGGCTTCGGAAATCAGCACCTTGTTGCGATCGCGCGCCTCGATCACGGCATCGATTTCCGATGCCTTCAACGCCATCGGCTTCTCGCAGAGCACGTGCTTTCCGGCATTAGCGGCCTTGATCGTCCATTCGATGTGCTGCGAGGTGGGCAGCGGAATGTAGACGGCGTCGATGACGTCGGACGCCAGCATGTCCTCGTAGGAGCCGAAGGCGTGCGGCGCGGAAAACCGGTCGGCCATGTCGCGCGCCTTGGACAGGTCGCGGCTGGCGATCGCGGTGACGACACAGTTCTCCGCGTCCTGGATGGCGGGAACGACGAGCTCGCGGCCGATCTTGGCCGTCGACAAAATACCGAAACGCAACATGACAGGTCCTCTCTGTTTCGGCGGCACAGTAACCGCGGGGTACGTGCCCATCAAGCCATCGCCGCCGGAATAAAATTACCGCCGGGCATGTAAAAAGTCTGTACGCCGCCTATCTCCGTGAGGCAGACTTCACGCCTCCCAAGCGTTTATCCCTTAGCATTCTGGAGCTCCCATGGAAAAGCGAACTCTCGGCCGCACCGGCCTGTCCATCGCGCCGCTGGTCTTCGGCGGCAATGTCTTCGGCTGGACCGCAGATGAAAAGACCTCCTTTCAATTGCTCGACGCGTTCTTCGATGCCGGCTTCAACGCCGTAGATACCGCGGACGTCTATTCCTCCTGGGTCCCCGGCAATAGCGGCGGCGAATCCGAGACGATCATCGGCAAATGGCTGAAACAATCCGGTCGGTCGCGCGATGGGGTTGTCATCGTCACCAAGGTCGGATCGGATCTGGGGCCGGGCAGGAAGGGGCTATCGGAGAAGTGGATCCTGCAGGCGGTCGAGGATTCTCTTAGCCGGCTGCAAACGGATCATATCGATGTGTACCTGTCGCACTGGCCGGATACGGAAACGCCCTATGAGGAAACGCTCGGCGCCTATGACAAACTTCTGCAGCAGGGCAAGGTTCGCCATGTCGGCGCGTCCAATCTGAACGCCGAGCAACTGCGGGCGGCATTGGATGTGTCTGCGGACAGGAACCTGCCGCGCTACGATGTGCTTCAGCCGGAATACAATCTCTATGACCGTGCATCCTTTGACGGGCCACTCAGAAACCTTTGCGTGGCCGAGGAGATCGGGGTGATCAGCTACTTTGGTCTCGCGAGGGGGTTTCTCTCCGGCAAATACCGGTCGCACCGGGATCTGGAGGGCTCGGCGCGCGGCAGCGGTATCGGCAAATATCTCGATGGCCGCGGCATGCGCATCCTCGGCGCTCTGGACGAGGTCGCAGCCGATACGGGCAACACGCAGGCGGAAGTCGCGCTCGCCTGGATCATGGCGCGCCGAGGTGTCACGGCGCCGATCGCCAGCGCGACGAACCTGACGCAGCTCGAAAGCCTGATGAAATCGGCTTCGATCAACCTTTCCGACGAAGCCTGCCAACTGTTAAATGAAGCCAGCGAATAGGCTTGATGGGAGGAAAACAGGATGACGCTCGAGATACGCGACGCAGCACCCGGCGATGAAGCGGACTGGCGGCGGCTCTGGGCAGCCTATGTTGCCTTCTACCGGGTAGCGGTTTCCCCGGAGGTGACGACTACGACCTGGGCCCGGATCCTCGACTCCGGTTCGCCGCTGTTCATGCGTGTCGCCGTGCTGGATGGCCATGTCGTCGGCTTCGCCATCTGCCTGCTGCATGAGGCGACCTGGGTGAAGGAACCGGTCTGCTATCTGGAAGACCTGTTCCTCGATGAGGCCGCACGTGGAAAAGGCATCGGCAAGGCGTTGCTCGACGATCTCGTCGAGAAAACCAGGGCGAATGGCTGGGCCCGCCTCTACTGGCACACCGACGAGGGCAACGAGACGGCGCGAAAACTCTACGACCAGTACGTCGAGGCCGATGGGCATGTGCGCTACCGGATGAGCTTCTAGCTTTCGAGAGCCGGAAAACCTTCGTAAAACGCGGCATGGCTGCCGGTATGGTTGGTCATGCCCTCTTTTGTCAAAAGGCCAGCTGGCGCGATATAGCTGCGGATACGGCGCACTGGCCGCTCGTGCCACTGGATGTTCACGGCCCAGAGTTTGGGGAAAAAGCAGAGCGACGCGTAGGGCAGGTTGTCGTGGATCCACCAGGCAAGCGACTGCCAGCCGCCGAGCGTCGCTCGCCTGTCCCAGACCCAGGGAATGACAATGCAGGCCGTGGCGCCCATGCAGCCGTCTGCGTCGCGCATGTCCCATATGTGATCGGCAGCGCTTGCCGCGTTGGTCGAGCAGTTGAGCTTGTTGCGATTGCCGAACTCGTTGACCGAGCGGGATCGGTAGCCCGAGCGGACATGCAGCCGGCCGAATGTCCGCTGCAGCGGCTCCAGCAATTCCTCGCAGAGTTTCGTGCCGGCAGCGATCGCCAGACCCGGATCATCCGGGATATTCGGCATGCCGTAGAAATCGGCGATTTCCGAATGCAGGAAGTCACGCAGGAAAAAATTCTCCGACAACCGGGCGCGGCCCATATCCTCCAGCGCTTTCATCGACCCCGGCTTTTTCATGTGAGGCTCCTCCCGTTTTGTCGAAACTATGCCGGAGGATTGGCCCGCGCCACCTGTTTTCGAATCAGCCGGAATAGCGGAAGAAATCGATGAAGGCGCGCAGCGCCGGGCGCATCTGTCGGCGGCTGGCATAGTAGAGATAGGGGCCGAGATAGGGCGCGCACCAGTCCTCCAGCACCCGGACCAACCGTCCTGCCTCGATGTGCTCGATCACGCGGGCTTCGAAGGCATAGGTCAGCCCTGCGCCGCCGATCGCCGCGGTGATGATCGGCCGGTCTTCGCCGAGGATCAGCGGTCCTTCGATCGGGATGGTCAGTTCCTGGCCGTCCTTCTCGAATTCCCAGTTGTAGAGCGTGCCGTTGGAAAAGCGGCGGCGGATGCAGCGGTGGCGGAGAAGATCGCGCGGATGCTGCGGGATGGGAAACTGTTCGAAATAGCCCGGCGAAGCGACGATGGCACCACGTAGGGGCGGGCCGATTTTCACCGCGATCATGTCAGCCTCCAGGCTCTCCTCCAGCCGGACGCCGGCATCGAAGCCCTCGCGGACAATATCGGTAAACCCGTCTTCATCCGCGATTTCCAGTGTGATATCCGGATAAAGGCCGAGGAACGCGCCAAGCCGCGGCGCAATCAGCAGGTCGGCGGCAAATCGTGGCGCTGTGATGCGCAGATTGCCGGAGAGCTGGCCCTTCGCCTCGACGACGGCTGCGAGAGCGACGTCGATTTCCTCCAGTGCCGGCCGCAACCGCTCCAGCAACAGCGAACCTTCTTCCGTCGGCGCGACGCTGCGGGTGGTGCGGGCGAGCAGCCGTACGCCAAGGCTTTCCTCCAGCGTCGAAATGGCGTGGCTGACCGCCGACGGCGCAATCCCCAGTTCCTTCGCCGCCGCGCGAAAACTGCGATGCGCGGCAACGGTCGAAAGGACGGCAAGTTGAGCGAGCTGGTTCCTGTTCATTGATCGAAACAATAGAACAACCCGTTAGGATTTGCAGCCGTTATCAAACGATCTTCGGCGAACTATTTTCAGGGTGTATCGCAGGCGTCTTCCGATGTCTGCCTTCCCTATCCGGCTCACAAAGGAGCAACCACCATGAAAACCCGCAAACTTGGACAGGATCTCACCGTTTCGGCCGTCGGCCTCGGCTGTATGGGCATGAGCTTTGCCTATGGCGCCGCCGACGAGCAGGAATCGATCCGCACCCTGCACCGCGCCGTTGATCTCGGCGTGACTTTCTTCGATACGGCCGAGGTCTATGGTCCCTATGAAAACGAGATCCTGCTGGGCAAGGCGCTCAAGGATGTCCGTGACAAGGTCACCATCGCCACCAAGTTCGGCTTCCGCATCGCCACTGGAAAATCCACCAGCGAGACCATCACCGGTGTCGACGGCCGGCCGGAAAATGCCAAGGCGGTCGCCGAAGCCTCGCTGAAGCGCCTCGGTACCGATGTCATCGATCTCTACTACCAGCACCGCGTCGATCCCTCCGTGCCGATCGAGGAGACCGTGGGCGCGATGGCGGAGCTGGTGCAGGAGGGCAAGGTGCGCACGCTCGGCCTGTCTGAGGCGAGTGCCGCCACCATCCGCCGCGCCCATGCCGTGCATCCGATCGCCGCCGTCCAGAGCGAATATTCGCTGTGGACCCGCGATCCGGAGGACGAGGTGCTTGAGACCTGCAGCGAACTCGGCATCGGCTTCGTGCCCTACAGTCCGCTGGGGCGCGGTATGCTGACAGGCGCCATCCGCACGGTGGACGATCTTGGAGAGAACGACTTCCGCCGCAACCTGCCGCGTTTCCAGGCGGAAAATCTTAATGCCAATGCGGCGCTTGTCGAAACGCTGGCCGGGATCGCTGGTAGCAAGGGCGTGACAGCAGCGCAGCTGGCGCTCGCCTGGGTGCTTCACCAGGGCGATTTCATCGTGCCGATCCCCGGCGCCCGCAAGCTCGACCATCTCGAGCAGAATGTTGCTGCAGCCGGGATCGCCCTGTCTACCGAAGACCTGGCGACACTTGGCGAGGTCCTGTCACCCAGTCGCGTCGCCGGCAAACGCTATTCGGAGGCGTCACTGGCGCTGACGAACAGATAGGCACAACTGCCAGATCAATCGCGTGTTTCGCCCTTTTGGGCGAGACACTCCCGCGATGGATGCGACGCCCCTCCGGCACAGCTTCGCCTTTGTTCCCTTCGGCCGTCGTGATAGGATCATCCGGTGCGCTAGGGAGGTGCTGTGAATGTCGGACGAACAGGCAATTGGCACGGTCGTTCACCTCTATGTCGACGGCATGGCGTTTTGCAACGAGGCGGCCCTGCGCAAGGCCTTTCATCCGGATGCCAAGATCATCGGCAATTACGAAGGCGCCGTCGAATGGATGTCCCGCGACGATTTCATCGCCGCGATCCTTGCCGAACCGCCGGCCCCGCCCGGAACCCAGCCCCTGATGGATATCGAAATCACCGACATCGAAGGCGATGCCGCTTTCGTCAAGGTCACCGACGAGTTCGCCGGCATGCGTTTCTCCGACTATCTGTCCTTGCTAAAGATCGGTGGGCATTGGGTGATCGTCAACAAGCTGTATCATCTGCATCGGTAGGGTTCGTTTGCACAGGGCACGTGTGCGAAAAGGGGGGAAGCGTCACCCTCTCCCTCCGTCATTCCTGTGCTTGTCACAGGAATCCAGCCACGCGACGTCCGTCGCGTGAAAGGCTCTCCCCTCACCAAAGGTCCTCTCGCCGCGCGGACGCGCGGCGGCTGGATCCCCGCCACAAGGGCGAGGATGACGGTGGGTAGGAACGCTCTTTCGCCAACCAAATACCCCTTGGGCGATAGCCAATGCGCAAGTTCGGCAAATCGCTCGTCGTTCGCTTGTCAAAGAACACGCGGTCGCGTCCGTACCCGTGGTCCGGTTCGGTTCAATCTGTGAGTCGGAGGGCGCACGAAAATGCGGAACCTCGGTTAA
>UCML01000004.1:0-313627 GCA_900473675.1 Hyphomicrobiales bacterium
GCTCGCCTCTCGGCGAGCCGTTTCTGCTTGTGGTAACTTGACAAGCGGGCATTGGAGTGCCCGCTTCAAGCATGAGGCAGGCTGAACGCCTCATGCCATCCTGCGAATTTCGGTTTGAAGGCGCTGAGCCTGATTCTGCAGGGCGGCGTATCGAGGTGTCGGTATCGCGCCATGATTGCGGTCGGCCACCGCCATCGCTTCATGGCGGATCTGCGCATCCTCGGCCCTCAGACGGCGATATTCACCGGCCGTCAGGAGGCCACGCGCCCGATCCGCGTTCATGCGCTGGTCGTCGGTCCGAAGCTCCGTCAGAAGTGTTTCAAGTCGCGATCCGGAGACATGAGTGGGAGTATAGGCAGGAACCACGAAGACGGGGGCTGGTGTGTCATCCGTTGTGATGTCGTCGTCCCCGCGCATGAAAGAATCATGTTCATGACGGCCGTCGCGTTGGCCGTCGTGGTGGTGATCGTCACCGCCGCCGTGTGATCCGGCGAGAGCAACGCCTATGGAAGCTGAAATGAAAATCGCGGAAATCACTGCAGTCTTTGCGAAAGAGAACATTTGCGTTACCTCTGTTGGGAAGGCGCTATGAAGCGTCTCTCGGTATGAAGCTATCTTATAGTGTCGAGTCACGGCTCCGTTACCGCCGGCAGTACCTAGCTTCTACGTAAAGTGTAGTTCTCATCTAGAATTAATGCATGTTAATTAAAAATAATATTTGAGTTAATCTTATTGCCATAACCATGGCGATTTTCAATTCTCTCTCGTTGCCCATGAACGCGACCGGCGGATGTTCACTCCGCGACGAGCGGCGCTGGTTGATGTGTTTCCCCGGCGCGCCTTTTTCTGCTGCCAACATTTGTGATCCAGCTGTTGAGCCTGTCCATTTCCACGAAGATGATCGGCGTGATGAACAGCGTCAGCGCCTGCGAGACGATCAGACCGCCGACGACGGCGATGCCGAGCGGCTGGCGCAGTTCCGAGCTGGCGCCGGTACCCAGCGCAATCGGCAGGGCGCCGAGGAGCGCGCAGAATGTCGTCATCACGATGGGCCGGAAACGCCGCACGCAGGCCTCGTGAATTGCTTCAGGCGCAGTCATGCCCGGGGATCGCAAATTCTCCAGCGCCACATCGATCATCATGATCGCATTTTTCTTGACGATGCCGATCAGCATCAGCAATCCGATGAGGGCGATGATCGACAGGTCGAAGCCCATAACTCTGAGCGCCAGCAGTGCGCCGAGAGCGGCCGACGGCAGGCCGGAGAGAATGGTCAGCGGGTGGATAAAGCTCTCGTAGAGGACGCCGAGAACGACATAGATCGTCAGTATCGCAGCAAGGATCAGTATCGGTGTATTGCCTTGCGACTGCTGGAATATTTGGGCCGTTCCTCCATAGGACGTGAAGATGTCCGCCGGCAGACCGATGTCCTTCTTGATCTGGTCGATCGCGGCCGTGGCATCGCTCAGCGCCTCGTCTGCCGGAAGATTGAACGAGATGGTGGTCGAGACCAGCTGTCCGGTCTGATTGATCGTGACCGGCCCGGTTGATCTGTTGACCTTTGCAAAGCTGGACAAGGGCACAAGGCTGCCGGTACCGGATGCGACGCGGATTTCCTGCAGTTTCTGGTCATCCCAAGGTTTCTTCGTATCGTACTCCACGATCACGTCGTAACTGTCGCCGGTCGATTGAATCTGGGCCGCGGCATAACTGCCGAATGCCTCTTGCAGCGTCGTTCGCAATTGGCTGTCGGTAATGCCGAAGGCCGCGGCCTTCTCCTTGTCGATGACGATATTGGCCTGAAGCGCGTCGTTTTGCGCATCCGAGGTGACATCGGTGAACCGCCGGTCGGCAAGCATCGCGGCCTGGAGACGGCCTGCCCACAGGGTTGTCTGATCGGCACTCAGTGCCTGGACCACAAGCTGATATTGGCTCGCCGTCTGGCGTCCGCCGAAGCGCAGGCTCTGCTGAGGCGTGATGAATGCCTGCAGGCCGGCGATCTTGCTCACGCTTGCCCGTAGCTCGCGCAGTGTCTGGTCGAGCGCCGGACGCTGTGCCTTGTCTTTCAGTTCGACATACATCGTGCCGTTGTTGAGCGGGCTGCGGACATTGCCGCCGACGATCGACATGACGTGGCCGACCGCCGGGTTCTGCTTCACCAATGCTGCTGCCTGATTCTGCAGATCCTGCATCGCGGCGTAGGAGATATCCTGCCGCGCACGGGTGGAGATGGTCAGCCGCCCGATGTCTTCGGTCGGGAAGAAGCTCGTGGGCATCGTCATGAACAGGTAGGCCGTGAGCCCGATGGATGCGAGGAACAGCAGCAGGATGGCCGGGCTATGGCTGAGACACCAGGCCACCGACCTGTCATATCCGCGAAGTGTGCGTTCGAAGCCGGCATCGAAGAGCCGCGGGATGAAAGGCGGTCTGCCATGTCCACCGGAAAGGCGCGAGCCGAGCATCGGCGTGACCGTCAGGGAGACGATTGCCGAAGAGAGGATCGCGATGGCGACCACCATGCCGAACTCGTTGAAGATGCGCCCCACGGCGCCACCCATCAGCAGGATAGGGATAAAGACCGCGACCAGCGACACCGACATCGAGATGATGGTCGTGCTGACTTCGGCAGCACCCTTGACCGCCGCTTCCCGCGCCGGCATTCCGCCTTCGATGTGGCGGAGGATGTTTTCCAGCATGACGATCGCATCGTCTACGACCAGACCGACCGCCAGTGTCAGGCCAAGCAGCGAGATGTTGTCGATGCTGTAGCCGAGCACATACATCATGCCGAAGGTCGAAATCAGCGAAAGCGGCACAGCGAGGCCCGGAATGATCGTCGCTGTCGGATAACCGGTGAAGAGATAGATAACCAGCACCACTAGGCCGATAGTCAGCAGCAATGTGAATTTGACGTCCGAGATGGCGCCGCGGATCGGCTTTGCCGAGTCGTTCATGGGTTTCACTGAAACGGATGCCGGCATCTCGGCATGCAAGCCTGGCAGCTTTGCGTTGATGGCATCGACGACATCAACCGTATTGGCGTCCGGTTGGCGTTGGACGGCAAGGATGATGCCGCGTCTTCCATCATACCAGCTGCCCGTGTTCTGGTTCTCGACGCCGTCCTGCACATCGGCAACATCTTCCAGATGGATTGGCGCGCCATTGGCGTTGGCGATGACCAGCGAGCGGAATTCTCGTGCATTCGTGCGTTGCGTATCGGCATTGATCGTCATGCTCTGCATATCGTTCTGCAAGGAGCCAACGGGCACCTGATTGTTGGCGGCGGCGATCGCATTGTTGACGGTATCGATGCCGATGTTACGGGCCAGCAATTTGTCCGGATCGACTTCGACGCGCACCGCGTAGGTTTGGGCGCCGAACACGTTGACCTCGGCAACGCCCGGAAGTGTCGAAAGTGACGGCGAGATGACGTCTTCGGCGATCTCGTCCAGCTTGCTGTAGGGCATGGTGTCGCTTTGCACGGCAAGCAGCATCACCGGCGCATCGGCCGGGTTGGACTTGCGATAGCTGGGAGGCGTGGTCATGTTATCCGGCAATTGCACGGTTGCATGCGAGATCGCCGCCTGGACGTCGGCTGCGGCGGCATCGATATTCCGGTTCAGATCGAATTGCAGCACGATGCTGGTATTGCCAAGGGAACTTGTCGCGCTGATTTCGTCGATGCCGGGAATGGTCTCAAACTGCTTGATGAGGGGTGTCGAAACGGAGGTCGCCATGGTTTGCGGGGATGCGCCGGTCAGTGCAGCCGAAACGCTGATCGTTGGAAAATCGACCTGCGGTAGCGCTGCCACGGGCACTTGCCGGTAGCCTGCGATGCCAGCCAGCACGACACCGATGGCCAGAAGCGTGGTCGCGACAGGGCGCTGGATGCAAAAGTTCGGAATCATGGTTGCGCACCTGCCATGATCGGTCCGGGCTGATCGGCGGAAGCCAGATTCTCCGTCTCGCCGCTGAACTGTTCGCTGACATGTTGTTCGTCGGTCAGCTGCGCTTGGCCTTCGATCACCACGTGGTCGCCGTCTGAAAGACCCTTTGCAAGGACGGTCAAATCGCCTTCGGTACGGGCGACGGTTACCGGTATCAGCTTAGCCTTGCCATCCTTGACGACGTACGAATAGAAGCCGTCGGTGCCCGGGCTGACCGCGACAGTTGGCACTACGATCTGCTGTTCAGGATCGCTGAAATGAACAACGAGATCGACTGATTGACCGGGCCAGAGCTCGCCTGAGGCATTGTCGAACTTTGCCTTGACAAGGATCGTGCCGGAAGCGGTGTCCACCGTGTTGTCGTAGAAGCTTATCTGCCCCTGACGGGACTTGCCCTTGTCCGATTGCGGAACCGTCGTGACCTCGACAGGTCCGGCCGCAAGCGCCAGTTTCAACCGGCGCAGATTGCGCTCCTCCAGATGGAACTTCACATAGATCGGATCATATCTGGTGATTGTCACGAGCGCCGTTCCCGTGTTGAGAAAGGCGCCGCGGCTGATGCCGACATCACCCAGGCGGCCATTGAAGGGCGCACGAATCCGGGTATTTTCCAAAAGGACCTGATCGGCGGCAAGATTGGCCTTGTCGATCTCCAACGTGGCGGCAGCCGTATCGCGCGCCGCTTGCGCCTGCTCGTCGGCCTGCCGTGTGCCGGCATTCTGGACGAAAAGATCATTCGCGCGCTTCAGAGCGGCCTCGGCTTCCGTCAGGGTGGCGTTGTCGCGAACGATCGTCGCATGGTCCCTGTCGACAGCTGCCTGAGCCGTGCGGTCGTCGAGTTCGGCAATCAAGTCGCCTTGTTTGACCACCGCGCCATCCGTTGCGTCGATCGAGGTGACGACGCCTTGTTCCTGCGCGGCGATCGCCGTTGTGTCATCAGCCTGGGCCCAGCCTGTTGCGACGACGTCTATCGGCAGCGCCATTTTTGTTGTCGCCACCGTCTTGACGCGGATCGGTCCGCCACTGCCGCGATGATGCTGGCCACCATCTGTGTGGTCGCCAGACTGCGCCTGATCGCTGCTGACCGGCTGTCTGCCGCTGTCGTCGACTTGGAGAACCGGTTGTTTGGCAAATTGCAAGAGATAGGGAATGCGGTCGCTTCCCCACGCGCCGACACCAACGCCAACGATCGCAACCATACATACAGTTGGCCAGATTCTTTTCATGTGGGCGACCGGGTTTCGAGCAAACCGCTCTCTGCATTCGAAGCTCTATTGAGCTGCCGGTATTGCGGCGCAAAAAGGACAGACTTCGTGCTGATCGATCACTAAGCCGTTATAAAGGCTTAAATTTTTGTAATGAAAGAATTACGGCGCGGCGAGAGATGCTGGCCCAACTACCGGCTAAAATCGAACCGCCATCCGAGAGCCAGGGGGTATCCCAGACTCCTCAGATCAAGAGACGCCGTCCTGACGTGCATTAAAGGGAATGTTCGTGCGGGTGAAATAGGGCTTCGCAACGATATCCTTCCTCTCACCGGGAGAGCCAGCCGCCATCGACGGGAATTGTCGTCGCGGTGACGTAGCCCGAAGCCGGTGAAGCCAGGAAAAGGATGGCGGTTGCAAGATCATCGGGCTTACCCCATCGCCCCATCGGTATGCGCGCAAGGATATCGCGCGACCGCTCCGCATCCTGCCGGAGCGCCGACGTATTGTCGGTCTCCATGTAGCCAGGCGCGATCGCATTGACCGTTATGCCATGAGCGGCAAGCTCGTTTGCCATGGCTTTTGTCAGGCCGACGATCCCATGCTTGGCGGCGGTGTAGGCAACGACGCGAATGCCGCCCTGATAGGATAGCATCGAGGCGATGTTGATGATGCGGCCGCGGCGCCCGGCCCGCACCATTTCGGCCGCGGCCGCCTGGGACAGCTGAAAAACCGCGCGCAGATTGACGTCGTTGACGGCATCCCAGTCTTCCAGCGAATAATCGGCAAGATCGTTGCGCCGGATGATGCCGGCATTGTTGATGAGAATGTCGATACGGCCAAGGGTCCCTTTTACCGCTCCGATCAGTTCTGAGGCGTCGAAGGCTAATCCGAGATCCTGCTTTATCGCGAAAAAGCGCCGTCCCAGCGCCGCAATCCGTTCGGTCGTTTCGGGCATCTCCTGTGATCCGATTGCCGCGATATCGGCTCCGGCCCGGGCAAGGGCGATTGCCGCTGCCTGGCCAAGCCCCGTCCGGGCGCCGGTCACGAGCGCCACCCGTCCTGTCAGATCAAACATCGATTACCTCAGGTCCTGCGGACGCACCATGTCCATGTCCTCGAAGACCTGATTTTCCCCGGACATCGCCCAGATGAAGGTATAGTTGCCGGTCCCGCAGCCGGAATGGATCGACCAGGGCGGTGAAATTACCGCTTCCTCATTGCGCATGACGATATGGCGGGTTTCCTGCGGTTTTCCCATCATATGGAAAACCACCGCGTCCGGCGCCATGTCGAAATAGACATAGACCTCCATCCGCCGGTCATGCAAATGGGCGGGCATGGTGTTCCAGTTGCTGCCGGGCGCTAGCTTGGTCAGCCCCATCAAGAGCTGGCAGGTCGGCATGACTTTGGGGTGGAGATAGCGGTAGATCGTGCGCTCGTTGTTGGTTTCGCGCGCGCCGAGTGTCACCGGCGAGGCTTCCTCGATCGTTACATGCTTGTTGGGATGGTGCGTGTGCGCGGGCGCGCAATTGCCATAGAATTTGGCGGGATGCGCCGCATCATCGCTCGAAAAAGCGATGCTCCTGGCGCCGGCGCCGATATAGAGACCTTCCTGCTGTCCGAGCCTGTAGGTTTCGCCGTCAACGTCGACCTTGCCCGCGCCACCGACATTGATGATCCCCATTTCGCGGCGCTGGAGCAGGAAGTCCGTGCCGGTCACGCCGGAAACATCGATCGGTGCCTCGACTGTTCCAGCAACCGGGCAGACGCCGAACACGATCACCCGGTCATAGTGCGTATAGGTCATGTTCATGGCGTCGGGCGCAAAGAGGCCCGAGATGTGAAACTGGGCGCGCAGACCTTCGGTATCGAGCGTCTTGGCATGCTCGGGGTGAATCGTGTCGCGAATGTCCATGGGTCTGTTCCTTGAATGTTTTATTCGGGCAGAGCGCCGCGCATCCGCCCGGTGCGCGGCGCTCTGCTGCGGCGTGCAATCGGCGCCGTGGCCTGACAACGGCGCCGATTGCAGACGCCGACACTATTTGGCAGCAGCGGTAAATTTGGCGATTTCGACATTCGCACCCTTGGCATCGGCGGCCAATTGAGCGTAGGTGTCCTCAAGCGTCAGTTCGCCGACGATCAGCTGGCTCATGCGCTGAACGATGGAGCCATAGACCGCGCTGGCGCCTTGGGTCCTCTCGATGGTGCGAGCCTCTTCCGGAACATTGCCGACATTGCGTGCGAAGGCTTCCATGGAGGTTTTGGCGTTCTGGCTGTCCGTCTTGTATTGCGGATTGTCGATCTGGGCGCCGGTGAGGATCAGGAACTGTTCGGCAATGTCGCGCTGAACCTTTTCCGATCCGAGGAACTCGATGAGCTTGGCAGCGGCTTCCGGTGCTTTGGTGTGCTGGAAGGCGACGACGAATGTCGAACCCGGCATCGGCACGCAACCGGCGTCGCCGCAGGGCGGATCGATCGCCGTCCAGTCGAACGCATCGCCGATCTTGGTGACGAACGGATTGACCATCCAGTTTCCGGCCAGATAGGTCACGACGTTTCCATTGGCGAATTCGTCGCCCATGTTCTTGTAGCGCGTTCCGCCCGCAGCCCCCCACATCTCCTTGGGAAACGCGCCGGACTGGGTCCATTTGTAGAGGTCGGCGATGTAGCGCTTGGCTGCGTCGTCGGGGAATATGAGTTGCCCGTCCTTCAGGAAATGCGCGCCGTAGGAGAATGCCGGTCCGGCAAAACGATGGCCGGAGCGGTCCATCGTGAAGGGAATTTCGACGCCCGTGGCCTTGGCAACCTTGACGGACGCATCAACGATCTCAGTGAGCGTCGCCCCCTTGGCTGGCAGCGGAACGCCGGCCTGCTCGAACAGGGTCACGTTGACGAACGGCTGGTTGAGCGTCTGCGAGGCGACATAGCCGCCGATCTTGTCGGCTGCAGCACCCGGCGTGCGGATCAGGTCCAGCGACTTTCCGTGCAGTTTCGCGAAGCTATCCGGGTCCTTCATGTAGGGCCGCAGGTCGGCCGTGTATCGGAGAAGGTCGGTGGCGGTAATCTTTGCCACGTCCGGGCCCTTGCCGACCGATAGCTGAAGCGGCAGCTGCTCCATCATCTGCGCATAGCCGGCGGTGACGAAATCGACGGTGATGTCCTTGTTCTCCGCCTCGAACTGGTCGACCAGCTTCTCCATCATGGCGATATAATTCGGATCGTCATCGGTGAAGGCGAAGGTGATTGTCTCGGCGAATGCCGGTACGCCGGCCGTGCTCAAGGCGAGTGCGAGGGCCGTAATTTTCAGGGTCTTCAAGGTCATGCATTCCTCCCGTTGTAAGTCAGCAGAGCGCCAATGAAAATATTTTCGTTAATGCTGTGCTCGAATTTCATTGCCTGTGGGGGATTTAATGGCTATTTCTTGCTGCAAGTCAAACAAAAATGCGAATTTTGAATGCGGAGGAGACGAAAACTAATGAAAAATATTTCATTAAAGTCTCGCGATAATCAAACGGATGAGGATGGTCTCTTGGCGGGGGTGACGCTCTGGCCCGTTGCGCCGGGCGAGGCGCTTAACCGCTGGCATGTCGGTATGGCGGAGGTCGAATATTTCCCCGGAACGGCCCGCCCGATGCCGGATGCGATCGATTACCGTTTCATCAACGGATGGGTTGCGACCGGTGATCTGCCCTGCCGTGAGGCGCTCCGCGCCCGGCTTCTGAGCCGCGATATCCCGCTGCCGGCATCCATCGATTTTTCCAATATCTATCTCGGCGGCGAAGATCCTCGTGTCGATTTTTCCACCTTCTGCTTTCGCCCGCTTCTCATTCGCCGCTGGATGCGCTGCATCGTCACGGCGGGGACGGCGCAGACCGTCCGCCTTTCCGCTGAAACCTGCGGCGGCATACATGTCTGGCTCAATGAAACGAAGGTGCTGATGCACGAGCCCTACGATCGCAACATCGCTCATTCGGCTACGCTTTCAGCGGATATTCCACAGGGCGAGAGCGTCCTGACCGTATTTCTCGAGGATCTGCACGAGCGGGATACGAGCTGTTTCTTCAAGCTGACGCTGCTGGAAGGGGAGGATGTTGCCGCCGGTATCCAGGCTGAGATCGACAGTCATTCCATGCGCGAGGTGGAAGCAACGCTGAACGGCCTGCGGACGGATCGGCTGTTCTATGATAGCGGCACAGTGCGCGTGGTCGCGGACTATTTGCCCGATCGTCCGGTGGAGATCGAGCTCGGCCCGGATTGGCATCCGTCCGAAACGGTAACGATGAACGTGCTGCCGGACGGGGTGGGCAAGACGGCGCAGCCGATCCGCTTCACGATCTCCAAGGACAATCCGACCGCCGAGTTGTTCGATATCGCCGGCCTCAGGGCCGGATGCATTTCTCTGACATTTGTCGTTCAGATTGGCGGCGTGCGGATCGAGCGCGGGCTGGGAACCTCCATCCTGCCGCCGCCGCTGTCGCTCGATCAGGACAATATATCCGGCCGCAAACGGGCGGCCCTCAATGTCATGCTCGCCAGCGGCAAGAACGAGCCATCGCGCGCACTCGTCCTTTTGGCGCTCGGCAAGGAGCCGGAGCAGGCAGCGTTGTTGATCGAGCGCGCGCTGCCGCCGGTCATCGAACGCCAAGATTGCGCCGATTTCTGGGTATTGCCGCTTCTGTGGATCTATCGCGCGCATGCCTGGACCCAGCTGCCGGACGAACTCTGGGAGAGGCTGCGTGGTACCATCCTCAACTTCCGCTACTGGCTGGACGAGCCGGGCGACGATGTGATGTGGTACTGGAGCGAGAACCACGTGCTCTGCTTTCATATCGCTCAATATCTGGCGGGTGGCCTCTTTCCGAACGATGTTTTTTCCAACAGCGGCAAGAGCGGGCTGGAGCATCGGGCGCAGGCGGAGGCGCGGCTGCACCGCTGGTTCGATGCGATCGACGAACACGGCCTGGCGGAATGGAATTCGGCCGCCTATTACCCGATCGACTTCCTCGGCCTCTTCACGCTGTTCGAAAACACCGATGATCCGCACCTGAAGGAACGGACCGGCAAACTTTTGGACGAGATCTTCGTCATGACCGCCCTGCACACGCTTGAAAGCGTTCCATCCGGATCGCAGGGCCGCATCTACGAAAAGGAACTCTTTGCCGGATCGGCGACCGAACTCGCCTCGGTTGCGGCAATCGCCTTTGGCGGTACCTGGTACGCCGGGCATGATCGCGCGGCCGCACTCTTTGCGCTCTCGGACTACGAGCCGCCGCCACTGGCCACCGGTTTTGCGTTTCCGCCCAAGGGCAAGCGACTGGCTGCCCGCTATACGCAGGGCCTGAATATGAACGCCAAGCTTTCGCTGTGGAAATGCGCGGACGCGCAATTGTCCAGCGTTGCGGAGTACAAGACAGGCGAGCTTGGCCATCAGCAGCACATGGCCGATATCCAGCTTTCCGGCCACATGCTGGCGCGGTTCTGGATCAACCATCCGGGCGATCTGAAAGTCTGGGGTGGCAGCCGCCCGTCCTACTGGGCCGGCAACGGCGTCAATCCGCGCGTCGCCCAATATGACAACGTGGCGCTGATGCTGTTCGACCTCACGCGCCAGCCCCATCCCATCCGGTTCACCCATGCCTTCGTGCCGGTTGAGCTTTGTGACGAAGTCGTCGTCGAGACCAACTGGCTCTTTGCGCGGGTCACAGACGGCTATGTCGGCATTTACGGATCTTCTGCGCTTGAAGGTCTCCAGCAAGGTCTGTTTGCCGGGATGGAATGGCGCATGCATGCGGAAAAAGCGGGCTGGCTGATGATTGCCGGCAGCGCGGATATACATGACGGGTTTTCCGCATTCCGGGAAAGCTGCATTGCGCTTGCACCGCATTTCGACGCGGATGCGGTGAGCCTGATGCTCGATCACCCCGACGGCAGGTTGCTGCTGCCATTCGAGGGAGACCTGCAGCGTGCCGGCACTCCCCTGCCTTTCGCGCCGCTTTCCACCGTTCCGCAGATCGGCGTCGATGGCGGCGCGCTTCATTCCTGGACTGAAATCAAGGAGCTTTCCGCATGATCCCGGCCGCGGATATCACATCAGCCATTACGCAGATTTCCCGTGGCTTTCGCCGCTTGAAGGGTATCGGCGACGCTGCCGACGCCGATACCGGCGAGATCGTTTTTGATGAATGGGATTGGGAGGTGGGCGTTGGTCTTTACGGCTATTTCCGCGACGCCGAAGAACGCGACGATCAAGCCGCTTTCGGCAGGCTGATCCGCTGGTATGAAAATCAGCTCGCCCGCGGCCTGCCACGCCGCCAGGTCAATTCCACCTCGCCGATGCTGGTGTTCTCTCTGCTTGCGGAAAAATTCGGGCGTGATGACTGGAAGACGATCGTCCACGATTGGGCGCAGTGGATTTTCGAGGAGATGCCCCGCACCGAGGAAGGCGGCTACCAGCATCTTGTCAAGGAGCGCGACAACGAGGGGCAGCTTTGGGACGATACGCTATTCATGGCTGTGTTGTTCATGACGACGGCCGGCCGGCTGTGCCAGCGGCCCGACTGGATCGAGGACGCGCACTACCAGTTCCTCTGCCATATCCGGTTTCTGGGCGATCCGCCGAGCGGGCTGTTCTTCCACGGATGGACCTTTCTCGGCCGGCACAATTATGCGCGCGCTCTATGGGCGAGGGGCAATGCCTGGATCACCATCGCTATTCCAGAACTCTTTCGGATCGCGCCACCAGAGGGCGCCATTGCCCGCTACCTGAAGGAAGTCTATCGCACGCAGGTTGCAGCACTTCAGGCGCTGCAGAACGAGCAAGGCATGTTCCATACGCTGCTCGACGATGTCGGAAGCCCCATCGAGGCCTCGGCTACCGCGGGTATCGGTTACGGTATTCTTGCCGGCATCCGGGAAGGATTGATCGACGAAAGCTTCAGGGGCACTGCGGAACGATCGCTCAGCGCCATCCTGTCGCGGATCGACGAGACCGGCCTTTTGATGGATGTTTCAGATGGCACGCCGATGGGCGAGGATCTCGACTTCTATCGCCGGATCAAGAATCTGCCGACACCTTATGGTCAGGCGCTTGGAGGGCTGTTCTTGATGGAATCGAGACGGCACGCGCGCTGACGGACGAGACGCGCCTCGCAAGGGTCGCGCGTCCACCACGGAGATTGGGAGGAAAACACAATGACCGCAATATCCATGAAGGATCTGCGCAAGTCCTATGGATCGCTGGAAGTCATCCATGGCATCGACATCGACGTGGGATCCGGTGAGTTCGTCGCTCTGGTCGGGCCGTCAGGCTGTGGCAAGTCAACGCTTTTGCGGATGATCTCCGGGCTTGAGCCTATCTCCGCCGGGCAGATGAACTTCGACGATCAGCGTGTGAACGACCTGTCGCCGGCCCAGCGGCAGATCGCCATGGTGTTCCAGTCCTATGCGCTCTATCCGCATATGAGCGTGCGCAAGAACCTGTCCTTCGGGCTCGAGAACCTTCGCATGGACAGGGCGGAGATCAATCGCCGGGTCGATGCGGCTGCCAAAATGCTGGCGATCGACGGCTATCTTGATCGCAGGCCGAAGGCCTTGTCCGGTGGACAGCGCCAGCGTGTCGCGATCGGCCGGGCGATCGTGCGGCAACCGCGCGTCTTTCTGTTCGACGAGCCACTCTCCAATCTCGATGCGAAGCTGAGGGTCCAGACACGTTCGGAAATCACCAAGCTGCACAAGCAACTGAAAACGACGATGATCTACGTGACCCATGATCAGGTCGAAGCCATGACCATGGCGCAGAAGATCGTCGTTCTCAACAAGGGCAAGGTCGAGCAGATCGGCCGTCCGCTCGACCTGTTCGAAAGACCCGCCAATCTCTTCGTCGCCGGTTTCATCGGCTCGCCGCGGATGAACCTTTATCCGGGTAAGGTCGTTTCTACTGGCAGTGAGGGTGTGACGTTGGACAGCGCCCAGCTTGGGCGTTTCGTCGTGCCCGCTGCCGGGATCGATGTGCAGTCCGGGAATGACGTCACCATCGGTCTGCGCCCGTCGCATTTGAGGCTCGGTTCCGCTGAGGCCGGATCGAGCGGCGGCGCGATGACCGTCGAACAGGTCGAAAGCATGGGTCATGAAACCTTTGTCTACGGCCGCACCGGTCAAAGCGACGAATTGACGATCGTCCATGTTCCGGGACATTTCGAGGCGGAGACCGGTTCAAGCCTCGCCTTCACCTTCGATCCCGCCTTTGCTCACCTGTTTTCATCCGTGGATGGCCGGTCGCTCAAGGGAGCGCGGATATGACCGCGCCCGCGAGTGTCGCTCCTGCCATTGTTGCGCGCGGCGAACGCATCGGGGATGGGCTTGACGCGGTGATGCGCGTCGTGGAGGTGCCGATGGCCGCGCTGCAGCGACTGTTGGGGGCAGCGCGCATGCCCTATGTCTTCATCCTGCCCAACATGCTGCTGTTTACCGTTTTCGTCTTCGTGCCGGTCGGTCTCGCCATCGCCTATGCGTTTACCGGCGGCACCAATCTCCTGATCTGGGACCGGCCCTTTGTCGGCCTTGAGAATTTCAGGGCGCTCCTCGATTGCGGCAGCTATCTGGAGCCCTCCACCTGCCGATACAATCTCTTCTGGACCGCCGTTCACAATACCTGGTGGTATACTCTCCTCAATACGCTCGGCACGCTGTTCTTCGCGCTGGTGACGGCGCTGGTGCTCAACCGGCTAACGCGGGGACGTGGCTTTTTCCGGGCAGTGTTTTTCTATCCGGTGCTCCTGTCTCCGGTCGTCGTCGGCCTGATCTGGCAATGGTTCCTGGCGCGCGAAGGCCTGCTCAACGGCTTCCTGACGGACTGGTTCGATACGCGGATCATCTTCCTGCTCGAAGTCGGCTGGTCGCGCGCCTGGGTGGTCTATGTCTCCATCTGGTTCCACATGGGATTCTTCATGCTGATCATCCTTGCGGGCTTGCAGGCGATCCCGCGCGATATCTACGAGGCGGCCGAGATCGATGGAACCTCGCAATGGCGGCAGTTCTGGTGCCTGACCTTGCCGTTGCTGCTGCCCAACCTGCTGGTGGTCACGGTGCTGCTTCTCATTCGCTCGGTCCAGGTCTTCGACGAAGCCTGGGTGCTGACCAACGGCGGCGGCCCCGGAACGGCGAATACCTTCATCGTCCAGTTCATCTATCAGACGGCTTTTTCGCCGGATCTGCGGCTCTATGGCCTCGCGTCCGCCGCCTCCGTCCTGATGGGCATCGCGTTGCTCGTCCTGACGCTTTCGCAACTCTGGCTCGCCAAGAAAGCGGAGGTCTGAGATGATTGCCTTTCTCACACGCACCCGCCACCCCGGCCGGTTTGACCTCACCGACTGGCTCGCCTGGGGCTGGGCCATTCTCGGCACGCTGGTCGTTGCCATCCCGATCGCCTGGGCCGTCATTTCCTCCCTCAAGACGGAGGCCGAGATCAATTCCTTTCCGCCGGCGCTCGTGCCGCGCGCCGCCCAGACGATCACCGTCGACGGCCAGGCAAAACCGTTGTCGATGTGGGTACGGACCATGCCTGATGGCAGCGAACAGACGGTGGCGCTTGTGCGCCGCATCGGGCTGTCCGCGACGGTGCTCGACCCATCCAAGCCGGACGAGACCTTCCGTGTTCCAGTCGCTGAACTGCGCCAGTTGAAGGAATTCCACCTGCAGTTCTCGAACTATACCGAGCCGATGAAGCAGTTCAATTTCCTGCGCTATCTCTGGAACACGGTGTTCGTCACCGTGGTTGCCACGGTTCTGACGCTGCTGTTGAATTCCATGGCGGCCTTTGCGCTGTCAAAATACCGTTTCGCCGGCCGCAACGCTATGTTCGCGCTCATCCTGTCGACCATGATGATCCCGCTTTCCGTGATCATGGTGCCGGCCTTCATGGTTATCGTTGGCCTGAACCTTGCCGACAATCTGTGGGGCGTGATCCTGTCGACGGTTTCGACACCCACCGGCGTATTCCTGCTGCGTCAATATATGCTGACCATTCCGGACGATCTGATCGAAGCCGCAAGGGTGGACGCCGCGTCGGAATTCCGCATCTACTGGCGCATCGTGCTGCCGCTCTGCGCTCCGGCGCTGGCGGTGCTTGCCATTTTCTCGGTGATCTGGCGCTGGAACGATTTCCTCTGGCCGCTGATCGTTCTGTCGAGCCCCGAAAACTATACGCTGCAGATCGGGCTCAGTTCCCTGCAAGGCCAATTCAACGTGCAATGGCACTATATTCTTGCCATGACCGTCGTTACCTTGCTGCCGGTAACCGTGGTATTCCTCTTCCTGCAGAAATATATCACCGAAGGCGTGGCCAGCAGCGGAGTGAAATGACCTCGTGAGCATCAAGAAGATAGCGGAACAGAGCGGCGTTTCCCTCAGCACGGTCAGTCACGTGCTGAACGGTACAGCGAAGATCTCCGAAGGTGTCCGCGACCGCGTCATGACGGTCGCGCGCGAAAGCGGCTATCTCGATTCCCGCATCCGCCGGGCCATGCAGCCGACGTTGAAATCCGTCATGCTGGTGGCTTCGGCCGACAGGCTGCCGCAGAACGACACGAACTATGTTTCCTGGACCATTCTGGAAAGCCTGCGCAAGGAATGCGTCGCGCGTGGCGTCCAGATCAAGCCACTGGTGACGGAGGGAAAACGGCTGACTCCGGGACCGGTGCTGAGCCGGATCAAGGAGACGCAGTCCGATGGGATCATCGTCTATTTCGACGAGAATCCGGAACTGCTCGAAGCCGTGTCGCGGCTCGACCGGCCGGCATTGCTCCTGGCGGGACAGGACCCGACGATGCGGGTCGGTTCCGTCGGCATCGGCAACCGTTATGGCGCGCGCCTCGGCGTTCAGCATCTCCTCGATCTCGGACACCGCAATATCGCGCTGGTCGGCTGGCCGGGCCGTTATACGATCCGCCAGCGCCAGGACGGCTATAGCGAGGCGATCCGCGACCACGAGGCGATCGGTGCCCGTGGTTCTATCATCATGATCGACAGTTTCGAGCCGGAGGAGGCCGCGAGCAGCATGCGGCGCTGGCTGGAAGAGAATGGCGGTCTTGGGGACCTGACTGCGATGTTCTGTCTCGCCGACAATATCGCCATCGGTGTTATTCAGGCCCTGAAAGAGCGGGGCTACCGGGTTCCGCAGGATGTCTCGGTCCTTGGTTTCGACGATATCCTGCGTGGCCAGATGATGGACCCGCCGCTTTCCACGGTCCATGCGCCGCTGGCCCAGATCGGCCGGATGGCGCTCGATGAAATGGAATATTGCCTGCGGACGCTTGGCGAACACCTGCCCGCGCGCCGCGTGGAACTGGGGTGCACGATCGTCGAGCGGGGGTCGTGTGCGCCGTTGGCAACGGCTCGGTAGCCAACGATTCAGAAGCTCCAAAGTCGCGCGTGGGACTGCTCAAAAGTGGCATTCTAACGAAATCCACGTCATGCTGCGTGCCCGCGACGCCACCATCCTTGGCAGAATCTCGCCCCTGCACAATGGTTAGCGATAACAAAACATCGCCCCCTCGGATCTGTTTTGCAGTCTCTGAAAATTAGACTAAAGTCGCATCGCTGGAGATCGCGGAAGACGATCTGGGACAGCGGTGATGTCGTCCTTGGGAGGGGATAACGATGCAACATTTTGCGACCACCATACCGCCAAAAGATATTGCTCTGCTGCAAGCCGTTCTCGATGCATGGTGTTCACAAAAGAAGATGCCTCGAAGCGAGGCTGTGACCGAAGCCAAGATTCTGATTTCAGAATACAAACGCGGCGTGCGGTCCCAGATTGGACTGGTCGATGCCTTGGTCGCGCGCGACATACACTAGCGCGGGCTTGATGTGAGCACGGAAGGCTGACGTCCCGCGAGCGGACGCTTCCGGTCACAGGTCGATGCAGAGGTGGGGCCATGGTCGGTACTATCCTGGCCCCACCTCCTTTCAGTTTTTGCGGCAGCTGCCGCTTGCCAGCCTCAAGAACGTTAAGTTTCAGACGTCGCCCCGTCGCCGATCAGGCCTTGTGCATGAATTCAACAATGCCCGTATCGAGATCGTAATAGGCCGAGACGATCTTGACCTTGCCCTCATCCACGAGACGCGCGACGATCGGGCTCTCCGCCATGATGCGCTCTGCACCATTCAGTGCATTGGCGTGCACGGTCTTGTCGATGAAATTCTCGCCTCGGTCGGTTTCAGCAAGCGCCACCGGCAGGATCGGCTGGATCATTTTGCCGATCGAGCCGTCGAGTTTTGTGCCGTGGGCGACAACGTCGCAGGCAGCGGAAACCGCACCGCAACGCTTGTGGCCCATGACCACGATCAGTGGGGCGTGCAGGTGTTCCGCACCATATTCCATTGTGCCCAGCACATCGGTGTCGATGACGTTGCCGGCATTGCGTGCCACGAACAATTCGCCGAGCGTGGCGCCGCCGAAGATCAACTCCGGCACGACGCGACTGTCGGAACAGGTGAGCACGATTGCCCAGGGCGCCTGGCTTTTCGCAACGTCCTGCCGTCGCTTGCCGAAATTCGCCGCGCAGGCTTCGGCATCGGCAACGAATTTCCTGTTGCCTTCCTGCAGTCTTGCCAGCGCTTCATCGGGCGAAACGGCGGGGGCGGCGTCTAACGCCAAAGCTCTCGTCGTCATCGCAAGGCTGCCGGTCATTGCCGCAATGCCGCCGAGACCGGCAAGTGTTACGAAGGAGCGGCGGTTGAGGCGGGTGGAATTGCATTCAAAGCACATGGTCAGAGTCCTTTTGACGTGGAGTGGAACGCTCAGTACTAGCTGTAGCTGATCGTGTTGCTGTTGCGCGGCCTTGTGAAGAAATGCCTGTCATACTCGTAGCCCCGGACACCGGTAAAACTCTCAAACAAGGCGGAGAAGACGGTTTCCAGCTTATATTGCACACGCGTCACGATCATTTGCGTATCCTTTTCCTGTAACTCGTCAGGGATGTCGAAGGGTGACGCCTGCCCGACGGAAAGGGCCGTTGCGCCGTAGGCCGCCGACCAGACTACAGTCGCCTTGTTCTTGGTATCGACTTCCACGATGCAAATGAGAACGGTGAGGCCCGTGAGGTCATACGGCTCGAGGATAGAACTCACTCCCGAAAGGATGGTCGAAATGTCGGAGCGGGTCCAGCTGCTTTGCATCGACACCATTTCGGCTGACGTGGAAGCGATCTGGTTCATCTTTCTTTGGACCGCCAGCCCCTGTCCAAGATCGACGGTTCCGGCAAGGAGGAGGAAGAGAAAAGGAAGCAACAGTACGAATTCGATCGCTGATGCGCCTGCACGGTCTTCGCTGAAGCGTCGCAACAATCGCGACCCAAAACGGTATTGAAGGGATTTCACTTGGTTCCTCAGAATGGTTCGTTGCGAAACAATGTGGAGGCGCCCAAAAGATAGCTCCCGTCAGACAGTGTTCGGCTGGAGAGGGAGTAGAGCTTGGTCACTTGCGGCCAGGGCAGGAAGGCCTGAACGAGAACATAGTCGCTGCCATAGCCGATATTGAAGCTCTCGGTTATCGTCACGTTGCCTTTAGAATCGATGGGCACCATACCGCCGACTGTCGAGACATCCGTGATGACATTGGCCGAGACAAGCAACTTTGATTGACAGTTCAACATGTAGACCATGTCACCGCAGATCTTTGCCTTGAATGTCGCCAGAGACATCTTCATTTCCGCGGCCCGGCCGGTTTTGATAAACCGCGCGTTTTTGTGCACGGAGGCATCGAGCGCCGTGTCAACGAAGAACATCGCCGAAACCTCGATGATCCCAAAAATAAGCATGAACAGCGGCAATGCCAGGATCGCGAATTCGATCGCTGCAACGCCGGATTTGTCTTTGAGAAACCGTTGGACGATCCGCGGGCGCATCATTGGGTGAGCCGCACGGAGGTTAGGTACTGGGTGAAAAGAGTGGACAGGCCCTTTGCAATCTCGTCTTCCGACGAAGCGGAGATGAAGAGGTCAGGCGAGGAGGCGCAATCCTGCAGCGCTATCGGGATATAGTCCTGGCGGCTTGTGGTACCGCTGACGCCACTATGCAGAGTTCCACCCCAGGTCGTTGTCCAGGCACTGTTTTTCATGGTGTCACCGATGGTGGCGTTGTATCCCCAATCAAGTGGGATCGCCAGGTATTCGGTATAGAGAACTGCGACGCTGGCCTTGTTCTCCTTGAGGTAAGCACACCAATCGGGATTGAGCGGCGTCACCTTTCCCCAATATTTGCCGGCGCCAGTAATGACCCAGTCGCGATGCGATTGCACGCCGTCGGTCAACAGGAGAACGAGCTTGAGCGGCGAGCCTGCAGACGAGCCGTCACCAGCGGCTCCAACCTTACTCTTCAGGGCCTTGAGTGCCGTGTTGAAATCCGTGGACTTCATCGAACTCGTGCTCGTGAGGCCACTGCTGTCATCGGAAAGTTTCTTCCGGACCGTGCTGGTGGTGTAGGTCGGAGGCAACACTTCAGAGATTGTTTCCCCGAGCCCGTAGAGGCCGACCTTGATCCGCGCATGGCTATTGTCGGCGCTATCGATCATGTCGAGAACCTCGCCGACTGCATCGAGCGCAACGTCGGACCGAAGCTTGACGCCCGCGGCTTTGCTGTAGGCGTAGTAGGTTGGATACTTTTTACCCTGAACAGTGACCGGGTCTGCGGTGTTGTGACAGGCAAACTCGCAATTGGCGTTCTTGCGCATCTGTGACTGCCCTGCGCTCGTTGCTGCCAGAAGCATCGAGGGCGATTTGTCGATGACGACGTAGACGTTCACGTAGGAGGTGGCCGGGCCTTTGATGGCGCTAACGACGCCAACCGGTACGGTTTTGATGTCCGCAAGGGTCATCAAAGTCGTCGGCACGGTCCCTTTGGCCGTGGCTGTTATGGTGTGACCTGACTTGTCGACCTTGATGTCTGTCAGGTCGTAGCTGGAATCACGCTTGTCTGCCTGGGCCTCAAACCAGTCGGTAATCTTTTCTTCCAGTTTGCCTTCGTCATTGGTGTCGATCTGCTTGATGGCCGCTACAAGAGCGGCATCAAGGTCGGCCTGCATCTTGTTCTGAACATTGTAGGCGCGGGTGTAATCAAGGCTGGCGCCTACGGCGAGAAGCATTGGCACCGCAACAATTGCGACGACCAGCGCAACGTTTCCGTTTCTGTCACGAAGCAGGGATTTCAACCGCAACCGAGCGGTGATGAAAGAGATGAGACGCATGTTTTCAGATACACCAATTCAGCTTTTTGATGGGCCGATGGTGCGTTGCAAACATTATCTTCAAGTAAATAGTAATATTAATGATGAGCTCAAATGACGAAGAGATATCCAGTTTGCGCATGCAATTTTGAAGATGGAAATTTACTTCGATGGCGTCGTGAGTTTCTCGTGTTAAGGCTGCATATTTTGTAACTACATACTATAAAAGTTGTATTTGGGTCTTTTTGGCGATTTAGCAACTTGCACGCCTCGTGCAACTCTGTTCGAAGAGCCCAGCCTTTTCATCGGTTTCGCGCGTGCATCGGACATCCTGTTCGCACAGCGGATATTCGTCCTTCGCGGAAAGAGTTTACGAATGTCCTAATATGTGTAAAAGTCATACTAATCAGCCGTGTTGAGGCACATGATTGGAGACGCTGGCTTTGACGATGAAGCATTATAGGCTGGAGGTCGGCGGTTTCTTCGGGCAGATACGCCTGTATATTATCCCGGCGGAACTCTCCGCAATGCCGTCACCCATTCCCTCAGGGCGCCTCCTCTGATGAGCAGACCCGGCGAGGTCTCCCGTTTCAAGGTTGTGGAAGCCGACGTCGATCAGTTGCGTGAACATTATGCGAAGACCCTGAAGCCCGTCCGCGTCAGTTCGTTGAACAAGGGGGCGTCGATTTCGGTGGAAGACCTTCATTTCTCGACCGGTGAATTCGACATCTGGTCGGGCGTATGCCGGTCTGGAATGGAGGTCAGTTTCTCCGAGCCACCGGACGCCTTTGCGATCTACCTGCCGCTTGCCGGCGCAATGGAGCTGGATGCGCGCGGCCGCCACTTCGTATCGACACCCGGCAAGCTTATCGCGACAGATCTCTCCCAGACCCGGTTGCTGCGGCTACATTCCGAGCGAAGCCACATCGGCATTGCCTTCAGCCGCAAAGCGGTCATCCGTCAGCTCTCCGAGCTGCTGGACATGCCGGTGATCCACGACCTCGATCTTTTCGCCGAATGCGACATGCGGTCCGCTGCCGGTGCAAAGCTCGCCGCATTTGGGCAACTCCTCTGGGACAATCTCGCCAACGGTCCGCCGGATAACATCTCGGCGCGCTCCACGGAATATTTCTTCCGAACGATTATGGTTGCCATGCTTGAAAGCGTGCCGCACCGATATTCGGCATTGTTGGAGCGTCCTGTTTCGCCTGCCATGCCGCGACAGGTGAAACGGGCGATCGACTACATGATCGCGAATATTGCAAGCTCCATCAATGTTGAAGATATCGCTCAAGCGTCCGGCGTCAGCGTCCGTTCACTGCAGGTGGCCTTCCAGCAGTTCAAGGATACCACGCCGCTGAACTACCTGCGTCAATTGCGTCTGGAAAGCGTGCGCCGCGAGCTTGTCGCCGGCAAACACGATCGCGTTTCAATTTCTGATGTCGCCCGCAATTGGGGGTTTACCCACATGGGACGTTTTTCCGTTCTCTACCGCGAGGCTTTTGGTGAAATGCCGACCGAAACACTGCAATTGACGCGCCTCGGCAAATAACAGGCGATCCGCTTCAATGGGCAACTGGCCCTTTTCTCAGAATTTGCGGGGGCACGTTCCAGTGACACCTCGATCAAATCTCCCACCCGAAATCAGGTAAGACATAGGATTATGGCAGAGACCTATAAAAAAATCGCAAGCTCAGCGAACCCCGTCGTTGACGGCGTCATTGGCGGCTACGCCTGGACCGCGAAAACGCTGAACTTTGGCTTTGCGGTGCAGGATATCGATAAAAATGGCATCAATGATTTCGACGAGGGTGATTGGAAGGATTTCTATCGCGAGATTTTTCGCGACATCGCCAGTGCCGTCAATATGACCTTCAACGAGACATTGGTCGGCAAAGCCACCCTCAAGCAGACGCTTCTCGATACGGGTGGTGGCGGCTTCTCCGGTGGTCCGGGACCAGTCGAGGACACGGTGACGACGGCCGTCGGCATTGATCCCAAGAGCGTGAAGGCGGCGGCGGACCTCATTCGCCTCGGCACGTTTTCGGATGTCTGGCTGCACGAGATCGGGCACAGCCTCGGCCTGAAACACACGCATGATGCGATTGCCGGGCCGACGCTACCTGGCGTCACCGACGAAGATGACAAGGGAACCGGCTTTCTCAACTCCTCCATCTACTCGGTGATGGGCTATACCTATGCCTTCTGGGGTGAGGACAACCCCTTCACCAAGGCGGTGGATTTCGCGACCACGCTGAATGCGCAACCGGGTTCGCTCGGCGCCATCGACATTGCGGCCCTCCAGCATATGTACGGCGCGAAAGCCAACAATATTGGCAACACCGTCTACCGGTTCAGCGATGACGTCGATTTCAATCGCGGCTACACGACGCTCTGGGACACGGGTGGGGTCGATACGATTGTCTATGCCGGTGCGAGCCGGGTGAAAATCGATTTGCGCGCAGCAACGCTGAAAGCGGAGATCGGTGGTGGTGGCTGGCTCTCCACCTCCGAGACGCTGACCGGAGGCTTCACCATCGCCAATGGTGTGCGGATCGAAAATGCGACCGGCAGCACCGCTGCCGACATTCTGATCGGGAATACGGGAAACAACGTCCTCGACGGCGGGCGCGGCGCCGATGTCTTGCGGGGGTTGGGCGGCAACGACACTTATCTTGTCGACAATATCGGCGACCGAGTGTTGGAGGAAGTCGGGGGTGGCACCGACCTGCTGAAAAGCAGCGTATCGATCACGCTCGGTGCTAATGTCGAGAACCTGACACTGACCGGCAGCGCAAATGTCAATGGAACCGGAAATAGCCTCGCCAACCGGATGATCGGCAATGCCGGCGCCAACACCCTGAATGGCGGCTCCGGAGCTGATATGCTCGATGGGGGCAAAGGAACTGACGCGCTCGCTGGCGGTTCGGGCAACGATATTCTCTGGGGCAAAGCCGGCAAGGACACCTTCGTGTTCAGCACAAAACTCGGCTCGGGCAATGTCGATCACATCGCAGACTTCTCGATCATCGACGATAGAGTGATGCTTGCCGTAAACATTTTTACGACGCTGGTGCAGGGCCAGGTGGCTGCGAGTGCGTTCAAGGATATCGCGGTGTCCAAAGTCGATGCGAGCGACCGCATCCTCTACAATCACGATACCGGCGCGCTCTCCTATGACGCGGACGGCAGCGGCACGGGCAAGGCGGAACAGTTCGCCATCATCGACAACAAAATCGCGCTCAGTGCGGCCGACTTCATCATTGCTTAGTGTCGTAGGACGACAGGTCGTGTCGATCTCCGCGGACCGGCACGACAACGTCTCTACGCTGTCGGATATTCATTCGCCGTAAAGACATGATGGTGAACGCAGCCGGAGAACATCTCCAGCAGCCCGCCGGTAACGGCGCGGCTTTCGAAGCGCACGTCGGATTGCAGCGCTCTGTTGCAGGTTTCGATATCAGGATAGCGGATGGCGAGCGCCATGGCATAGACGGGGGCGCCTTCGTCACGATCGGCTCCGTCCAGCACCCGCACCTCCTCGGCGCCGGGAAACCGGGTCCAGAGCGGCACGAGCTTATCCTTCACGTAGGCGCGGAATTCCGTTTCCTTGCCCGCGTGGATTTCCCCTTCGAAGAGGGCGTAGCGAATGATCATGAGATTGCTTTCGGCTAAGGGGAGTTCGCGTCGTTGGGGAAAAAGGGGCATCATTCGCGATGCCCAGCTTCTGGGAGGCCGTTACATCTTGCCCCAGAGTTTCTTGTATTCGTCGCGGTAGCCGTTTTCAGGATCGAAGCTGTTCTTCGGTCCGCCATCGAACTCGACATTGTCCGATGTGACGACGTGGAGCGGCGACAGGTAACCCGACCACGCCTCGCCGGCGAACGCGCGGTTGAGTTCGTCGACAAGCTGCCAACCCTGCAGGTTCAAGGGTTCGGCAACCGTCACCTTCTGGAACTGGCCGGCGCGGATGCGCTGGTAGGCCGATTCCGAGCCGTCGCCGGCGGCAACGTTGATCGGTGCATCGGTGCCGCCCTTGCCGGCGGCGGCGAGAGATGGACCCATGAAGTCGAAATAGAGGTCGTTGATGGCAAGCGAATGGGTCCACTGGTCGCCATATTTCTGCAGGAGCGAGGTGGTCAGCTGCGGCATGCGCTGCGAGGTCTCGGCGATCGGCGTATCGACATATTCGAGAACCGTGCCGCCCAGCGCCTCGATCTCGGCCTTCATCTTGTCGGCCTTGGCGATGGCGATCGCATAGGTACTGTCGGTGAAGATGATCACGCCCGGTTTGCCCTTGGCATCGACATAGGCATAGTCGGCCGCGGCCTTGGAGACTTCCATGGCATCGGTGCTGACATTGGCGAAAAGTCCGGTCTTTTCATCCGGGCCGATGACCGGACCGGCGTGCCAGGCAACCAGCGGAATGCCCGCGGCCTTGGCTTGTTCCAGCGCTGGGCCTTGTTCGACAGCATCGAAGCCATTGATGATGATACCGGCCGGTTTCAAAGCCATCGCCTGGCCGAAGGCTGCCGTACGGCCGCCGATCGAACCGGCGCCATCCAGTACTTTGACCTCCCAGCCAATGGCGGCGGCGGCTTCTTCGACGCCGGTCGTCACGCCCAGGATGCCGCCGTTCTTCAGGTCGCCGGCGAGCACGACGATGGTCTTGCCGTCCTGCGCCTTGGGGCTGGCTTTAGGGCCGTCCCAGGCGGTAACACGGGTGGCATATTTGTCTGCCACGGCCTTGGCATCCGCCATGGCGTCGGCCAGCGCCGGGCCTGCCAGCATCAGTGCCAGCACGGCAACCGAGTTCCGGATCAGTGTTCTGCGTTTCATGGTTCTTCCTCCCTTTGAAGATGGTGCGGTTCGCACAATGAGTTTCCCGTCAGTTTTTTTGTGTCTTTACCGGCAGGCCGGGCGTCGCCGCCTTGCCCGCAGCGCCCCGCTTGCGCTGCGCATAGCCGGCAATGCCGATGGCGACGAGCAGGGTGACGCCGTTGAACAGAGGCTCGACGAAGAACGAACCGCCGATCTGCTGGATGCCTGAAATGCCGACGGCGAGAATGATGACACCGGTCATCGTGCCCCAGACATTGACCCGGCCGGGCTTGATAGTGGTGGAGCCGAGAAAGGCGCCGACCAGCGCCGGCAACAGATATTCCAGCCCGACGCTGGCCTGACCGATGCGCAGCTTCGAGGCGAGCAGAACGCCGGCCAAAGCCGCAAGCGTTCCCGAGGAGACAAAGGCGCCGATGACGAAGCGGCGAACCGGAATGCCGTTCAGCGCCGCCGCCTTCGGGTTGGCGCCGATGGCATAGACGTACCGGCCGATCGGCAGGTATTCGAGGATGACCCACAGTGCGACAGCGATGGCGATCACATAGAAGCCGGTGATCGGCAGACCGAAGACCATGGTTCCGTTGAGCGCATAAAAGCCTTCCGGCAGCACGCCAACTACCTGCCGGCCGCCGGTGTGCCAGAGCGCCAGTGCGTAGAGGATCGTGCCGGTGCCGAGCGTGGCGATAAAGCTGTCGATGCGCGCCACTTCGACCAGAAGGCCGTTGAGGAAGCCGGTGAAGGCGCCGAGCGTCAGCACGATGGCAACGGCGATCGGCCATGGCACACCGAACATGGTCTGCAGGCTAATGGCTAGGATATGCCAGAGAACGATGCCGTAGCCGACCGTCAGGTCGATGCGGCCCGATGCCATCGGGATCATCGCCGCCAGCGACAGGAGCGCGATAATCGCCTTGTCGGAGACGATGGAACGCAGGTTGAGCAATGTCGGAAAGGTGCCGGGTAGAATGATCGAGAACAGCAGGATCAGGGCGACCGTCAGAATGACGAGACCATAGACCGGGACATACCGGGCGATCTTCTGGCCCAATGTGAGGCCGGCCAGTTCGCTGCGCGTCGGCTCAAGGGCGGTGGATTCGATCGATTGCATGATTCGTGGCTCCCGTGGTCTCTTAGGCGGCTTCCGATGCCGAAGCGGCGGAAATGACGGCGGATGTGGTGAGGGCTTCGCCCTGAAGCTCGGCAACGATTCTGCCACGCGAAAACACCAGTGCGCGGTGGCAGATATGGGCGATCTCCTCGAAATCGGTGGAGACGACGACGACGGCAAGGCCCGCTTCCAGAGCACGGGCAATCAGCTTGTAGATTTCGGCCTTGGCGCCGACGTCGACGCCGGCTGTTGGATCCTCGGCAACCAGCAGCTTGCGGCCGGTCACCAGCCAGCGGCCGACGACGACTTTCTGCTGATTGCCGCCCGAAAGCGCCTCGATCGGCAGGCTCTGATCGTTTGGTCGCAAGCCCACGGTCTCACCGATCTTGCGGGCCTTCTCGGCCTCGTCGGCTGGCGAAAGGAATGAGAACAGGCCGCGGCCGGATGCGCCGGGGTTGATGAAGGTGTTCTCGCGGAGCGACAGCGACATGGCGACGGATTCTTCGGTGCGGTCGCGCGCGATCAGGCCTATACCGGATTTCATCGCTGCGACGGGGCTCGAAAGGTCCGGTGTTTCGTCGTTGAGATGGATGGCGCCGTCAAAGGCTTCGCAGCCGAACAGGGCGCGGCCGATCAGTTCCTGCCCGGCGCCACGCAGGCCGACAAGGCCAAGCAGTTCGTTCTGGCGAATATCGAACGAGACCGGGCCGGTGCCGGCGCAGATCAGGTTTTTCGCCGCAAGGACTGTCTTGCCCGGCGTGCTGGCGGCCTTGACGAAAAGCTGGTTGGCCGGGCGGCCGACGATCATTTCGATCAGGTCGTCAGGCCGCGTTTCGCTGACCGGCCGCTGGCCCACCAGCTTGCCGTCGCGCAAGACAGCGACACGGTCGGCGATGCGGAAAATTTCGTCCAGCCGGTGCGACACATAGATCATGCCGACGCCGCGCTCTTTCAGCGGGCGGATAGCATTGAACAGCCGCTCGACCTCATCGGCCGGAAGGCTGGCGGTCGGTTCGTCGAGCACCAGTACGTCGGCTTCGACGGCAAGCGCGCGCGCAATGGCAACGAGCGATTTTTCCGTGCGGGTGAGATCCTGGACGCGGGTGCTCGGATCGAAGTTGCAACCGACCAGTTCCAGCGCCTCGCGGGCGCGGTCCTCTGTTCGGCGCCAGTCGATCAGTCGCGAGCGCATGGAAAAGCCCTGCGCCAGGCCGACATTCTCGCCGACCGTCATCCATTCAATCAGGCCGAGGTCCTGGTGGATGAAGGCGACCGGCTGGCGTGTGTTGGGTTTCGGCGGGCGGTGGCTGTAGGGTTCGCCGCGAAACAGGATCTGGCCGCCGTCGGGCTTGTAGATACCGGCAAGCGTCTTGATCAGCGTCGACTTGCCGGCGCCGTTCTCGCCGAGAAGCGCAAGGATTTCGCCGGGGAGCAGATCGATGGAGACGTTTTCGAGCGCGCGGGTGCCGCCAAAGACTTTGGTGATCCCCTTGAACTCGATGAGTTTGCGATTGTCCATCTCTGCCCCTCCCAAAGCGTCGATTGAGATATGTTATCGATAACATATCCGCTTAGTCAAGGACCGATGTGCGTCCCGGTCCAGATTTTGTCAGGAAAGCGTGCCGTCGAGCAGGCGCATCATCTCGGCGGAATCCCGGGCGCCCAGTCCGGCCGCACAAAGCAGCCGATGGATCTCGACTACCTGGCCGGTCATGGGCAGCGGTGTCTTCGTTTTCAGCGCGAAGGCCTGCAGCGAATCCAGATCCTTCAGCATGTTGTCGATCCGTCCTGTCGGCGTGTAGTCGCGGGCGGCGAACTTGCCCATGAATTCCTGCATGATGCTTGAGTCCGCGCGACCACCGGCTAGTGCCGCCGGAATCGAGGCAGGATCGACGCCGCCCACTTCGGCCAGTTTCGTCGCCTCGGCCACGGCTTGAAAGATCACCGCGCAGAACAGCTGGTTGATGAGTTTCGTCGTCTGCCCGGCGCCGCTTTCCCCCATGCGTGTATAATTGCGGGCGAGGTGCTGCATGACGGCACGGGCGCGTTCGAAATCGGCCTCCTCGCCGCCGGCCATGATCGTCAGCCGTCCGCCAAGCGCGCCGGGTACGCCGCCCGAAAGCGGGCAGTCGACCCATTTCATGCCGGTCTCTGTTGCCAGTCGCGCCGACATTTCGGCCGTATCGGCAGGATCGATCGATGACATGTCGATCAGTAGCTTCGTTGCATCGGCGCCCGCACTGACGCCTTCTGGCCCGAAGACAACGGCGCGGACGATGCTGGCATGGTTGAGGCTGAGGATGACGAAATCACTCGCGCGTGTCGCTTCAGCAACGGAGGAAGCAGTACTGGCGCCCTTGTCCGTCAATGTCTTGACCTTGACGGGGTCAAGATCGAACACGGTGACGTTCTGGCCCGTCTCGAGCAGCCGTGTCGTGATGGCCGAGCCCATGATCCCGGCGCCGATGACGGCGACCTTGCAGGCTTGCATATCGGTCATGGTTCAACTCCGTTAAGGGCGGCAAGGCCTTTGAGGGCCGTTGTTGTGATGACGTCGGGCGAAGGGGCGACATCGACGGTCACGACAAGCCTTTCGTCTTCCGGACTTTCCAATGTTGCGAGCTGGCTGTCGAGCAGTGGAGCTTTGAAGAAATGCCCTGGACGTTCCGTCATTCGTTGCAACAGGATATCGCGCGATCCCTTCAGATAGACGAAGGCGAGGGGTCGCCCGGCAGCCTGCCGCAGCTGGTCGCGGTAGATCTGCTTCAGGGCCGAGCAGGAAATGACGATGCCCGTATCATCCGCTTCGGCGAGACGCTTGCCAATGATCTCAAGCCATGGCCACCGGTCACCGTCGTCGAGGGGAATGCCCTGCGACATCTTGGCGATGTTTTCGGCTGGATGCAGGCTGTCGCCTTCGACGTAGGGCAGGCCCAGATGTGCCGCCAGCCGCTCGCCGATCGACGACTTGCCGCAGCCGCTGACGCCCATGACGATGATCAGGCCCTTAAAGGCAGGTGGTAATGCCGCCATCGACATAGAGCGTGTGTCCGTTCACGAAAGAGGATGCGTTGCCCGCAAGGAAAACTGCCGAACCGACCAGCTCATCGACATTGCCCCAGCGGCCGGCCGGCGTGCGCTTTTCCAGCCAGCCTGAAAATTCGGCACTGTCGACCAATGCCTGATTGAGCGGTGTCTTGAAATAACCGGGCGCAATCGCGTTGATCTGGATGCCGTATTTCGCCCAGTCGGCGCACATGCCGCGCGTCAGGTTTTTCACGGCGCCCTTGGTCGCCGTGTAGGGTGCGATGCCCGGACGAGCCAGCTCACTTTGTACCGAGGCGATGTTGATGATCTTGCCTTTGCCGCGCGCAATCATATGCTTGGCAACGGCCTGGCCGACATAGAAGACGCTGGAGATATTGGTGGAGAGCAGCAGTTCCCACTTGTCGGCGGGAAAATCTTCCAGCGGCGTGCGGAATTGCATGCCGGCGTTGTTGACGAGGATGTCGATCGGTCCGATGTCTGCCTCGATAGCGGCGACGCCGTTTGCAACTGAATCCTTGTCCGTCACATCGAAGACTGCCGCATGCGCGGTATGGCCACCTTTGCGCAGCGTTTCCACTGCGGCTTCGACCTTGTCCGGCGAACGGCCATTGAGAATGACCTCGGCGCCATGCGCGGCCAGTCCTTCGGCGAGCGCATAGCCAATGCCCTGGCTCGATCCGGTCACCAGTGCCCGGCGCCCGCTCAGGTCGAACAGTGGAAATCCCATTCTAAAGCCTCCCAGCTTCTTCCGAACCGTTTCATCTTGCGTTGCCTGTTTACAGCGCCCGGTTTCTATTGACACATATGTTATCGATAACATATCAAGTCAAGCAAGAAAATTCAGGAGGCAAACATGTCGAAGCCAGAGGTTCTTATGATCGGCCCCTATCCCGCCTGGGACATGGAGGATCTTGATTCACGTTATGTCATCCGTCGGCTTTGGGAGGCAAAAGACCGCGATGCGTTTCTCGCCGAACACGCGGGCGGCATTCGCGCGATTGCCACACGCGGCGAACTCGGGGCTTCCGCCGATCTGATGAAAAGGCTGCCCAAGCTCGAAATCGTCAGCTGCTACGGCGTCGGTACGGATGCGATCGATCTGCGCTTTGCCCGCGAAAACGATATCCGCGTCACCAACACGCCGGACGTTCTGACCGAGGATGTGGCTGATCTCGGCATGGCGCTGATGCTCGCCGCCGCGCGTCAGCTTCCCGCCGGCGATGCCTATGTCCGCGAGGGGCAGTGGGTGAAGGGCAATATGCATCTGACGACCCGTGTCTGCGGCAAGCGCGTCGGCGTCGTCGGCATGGGGCGCATCGGCGCTGCCTTTGCCAAGCGCGCGGCCGGCTTCGACTGCGCCATCTCCTATTTCGCCCGCACGCCGAAGGTGGACCTTCCCTATACCTTCGTTGGCGATCTGATCGCGCTCGCCCGGCAATCGGATTTTCTGGTGGTAACGCTTGCCGGCGGGGAGGGCACGCGCGGCATCGTCACCGGCGACGTCATTGATGCACTGGGGCCGGACGGAATTTTCGTCAACATTTCGCGCGGCACGACGGTGGACGAGGCGGCTTTGCTCGATGCGTTGGAACAGGGCAGGATAAGAGGTGCCGGTCTGGATGTCTTCCTGAACGAGCCGGCCATCGATTCGCGCTTCGTCGGCTTGCGCAACACTGTCCTGCAGCCGCACCATGGCAGCGGCACGGTTGAAACACGACAGGCGATGGGCAGGCTGGTGCGCGATAATCTGGCGGCGCATTTTTCAGGTGTGCCGTTGTTGACGCCGGTTGCCTGAGGCGGAGAAGGAGAGACCATGAAATCCGTTGTCATCCATGCGGCGAAAGACCTGCGTATCGAGGAGACCGATCCGGGCACAGCCGGGCCGGGCCAGGTCGAGATCGCTATCGAGGCGGGCGGCATTTGCGGCTCGGACCTGCATTATTACAATCACGGCGGCTTCGGCACGATCCGTCTGCGCGAGCCGATGATCCTCGGCCATGAGATCGCCGGCACGGTCAAGGTGCTTGGCAGCGGCGTCTCCGGCCTTGCCGTTGGCGACCGCGTTGCCGTGTCCCCGAGCCGGCCGTGCAATGCCTGCGACTATTGCCTCAAGGGACAGCAGAACCATTGCCTCAACATGCGTTTCTACGGCAGTGCCATGCCGATGCCGCACATCCAGGGCGCCTTTCGCCAGCGTTTGGTCGCCGAAAGCTGGCAGTGCCACAAGGTCGCCGATGGCGTCTCCATCAATGAGGCAGCGTTTGCCGAGCCCTTCGCCGTCACGCTGCATGCGGTCAACCGCGCAGGGTCGCTTCTCGGCAAGCGCGTGCTGGTCACCGGTTGCGGCCCGATCGGCGCGCTCTGCATCCTGGCTGCCCGCGCTCACGGCGCGCAGGAAATCGTCGCTACTGATGTCATGGACGCGGTACTCTTGAAGGCGCTCGAAGTTGGCGCCGACCGCACCATCAATGTCGCCACTGATGGCGACAAGCTTGCCGCCTATTCCGCGAACAAGGGGTATTTCGACGTGATGTTCGAGGCCTCCGGCAACGAGCGGGCCGTCCGCTCTGGCCTCGACGTTCTGAAACCCCGCGGCATTCTCATGCAACTGGGGCTGGGCGGCGATGTCTCCATCCCGCAGAACGTGATCGTGGCGAAGGAAATCGACATGCGCGGCAGTTTTCGGTTTCACGAGGAGTTTGCGCTTGCCGTCGATCTCATCAATCATCACCGGGTCGATGTAAAACCGCTTCTGACAGGTATCTTCGATCTCGACGATGCCGTGGCCGCCTTCGAGACCGCCGGCGATCGCAGCCGGTCGATGAAGGTGCAGCTTTCGTTCTGATCACGTGCTTTCGCGCTCGACGACGCGGAAGTCGGTCTGCGTGATGCGCTCCGGTTCCTCCGTCGCCATGCCCTGTATGGTCTGCGTCAACTTCAGCGCCGCCTGCCGGCCGATGCCATAGCAGTCGACATTGATCGTCGTCATGCGCGGATGACAGCAGGCGGCGATTTCATAGTCGCCAAACCCGGCAATGGCGATATCGTCTGGCACCTTCATTCCCCGACGCTGGCATTCCATCAGTGCACCAAAGGCTGAAAGGTCTGAAACGCAAAGTGCCACCTGCGTATCCGGCCAGCGCTCAAGCATGCTGACGACAGCCTGCGCACCCTGTTCCATCGAGATTGGCGGGACACCGAACGAGATCACCCGATCGGATGGCAGGCCCAGTCGCTCCAACGCGCGCACGAACCCGCCGCGCCGCTGGCTGCCGCGCGTGTCACGCGCCGTAGTGCCGCCGATATAGCCGAAGCGCTCGTAGCCTTTAGCGGCCAGAGTTTCGACCAGCAGTTCCATCGCAGCGCCATTGGAAAAGCCGACGACCTTGTCGATAGGGTCGGCCGGTGTGTCCCAGGTTTCGATGACCGGGATGCCGGCCTGTTCCAGCATCCGCCGCCCTCTCGGCGTGTGGGCGCCACCGGTCAGGATGATGCCTTCGGGTCGCCGCCGCAGCATGGCTTCGATCAGTTCTTCTTCCCGCTCGACCGAATAGTTGGTGTAACCCAGGAGCAGTTGCAGGCCGGTCCCCTCCAGCGCGTCGGTAATGCCGCGCGCCGTGTCGGAAAAGTTCGAATTGTTGATGGACGGAATGATTGCGGCGACGAAGCCCGTGCGCCGGGAGGACAGGCTGCCGGCCGATTGATCGAGAACGTAGCCGAGTTCGTTGATGGCTTGGGTGATGCGCTCGCGCGTCGCCTTGGAAACATGGCTGCCTTCTTTCAGTGCCCGGGACACGGTCATGGCCGAAACGCCGGCGCGGCGGGCGACATCGTTCATGGTCGGCGCTTCGCCCGTCTTGCCGTCGCCCATCTTCCCATCGGCTGTCTTCGTCATAGTCTGTTCCCGTCCGGACAACCGTCTCAAAAACCTGTTTATCACCTGTGATGTTATCGCTATCATCAATAGGAAACAACCGGTCAGCCGATGGTCGGCATAGGGTAAAAATCGCAGTGAGGGGGAGTTTGCATGTTTGGGGAGATTGAAGGGACGGGGTTCGAAGTTCTGGATCCGCGCTTTGCCGCGTGCTTCGTCGGGCATGCCCGCGTGGAGCGGCTGTGGACCGGAGGACGCTGGCTGGAGGGGCCGGCATGGTTTGCACCAGGCCGATTTCTCGTCTGTTCGGACATTCCGAACAATCGCATGATGCGTTTCGACGAGACCAGCGGTCATGTGTCCGTCTTCCGGCAGCCTTCAAACAATTCCAACGGCAATACGGTGGACAATCAGGGCCGGCTCGTCACCTGCGAGCATTTGACCAGACGGGTGACGCGGACGGATTTCGACGGCACGGTGCGGATCATTGCCGACAGGTTCGAAGGCAAGCGATTCAACTCGCCGAATGACGTTGTCGTCAAATCCGACGGCTCGATCTGGTTTACCGATCCATCCTACGGGATCATGCACGACTACGAAGGCGAATACGGGGAAGAAGAGATCGGCGGCTGCCATGTCTATCGTGTTGATCCGCAAACCGGCGATGTGAGGAAGGTCGCCGACGATTTTGAGAAGCCGAACGGCCTTGCCTTCTCGCCGGACGAGCGGCTTCTCTATGTCGCCGATACCGGCGCCAGCCATCTGGAAAACGGGCCGCGCCACATCCGGCGGTTTTCGGTTTCAAAGGAGGGGGCGCTGTCAGGCGGAGAGGTATTTGCAAGCTGCACGAGTGGGCTTTTCGACGGCTTCAGGGTCGATCGGATGGGCCGGGTCTGGGCAAGCGCCGAAGACGGCGTTCATTGCCATGACCCGGACGGAACGCTGATCGGCAAGATCCGCGTCCCCGAAATCGTCTCCAACCTGACCTTCGGTGGCGCTCGTCGCAATAGGCTCTTCATCACCGCGACGAGCTCGCTTTATGCAGTTTACGTCACCGCGAACGGTTCGACACTCGGCTGAGCAATCGGCTGGGTAGCCGGAACTCCCCTAAGCGGCATCATGCTGCTTGAGAAAGTCCGAAACAGTCGCCAGGCAGAGGGCCTTCTCCTCGACATGCGGCATATGGCTGGAGTCTTCGAAGACCACCCATCTGCAACCGGGGACGTGGTCCACATAGGGGCGCACGACTTCCGGCGTCGCCTCGTCATGGCGGCCGGAGATCAGGAGGGTCGGAGCCTGAATCTGCGAAAGGCGATCCTCGATCGTCCAGTCCTTCATCGTGCCGATGACATGGAACTCTGTCGGGCCGTTCATGTTGCGGTAGACGGTGTTGTCATCGTCCATGATCGCGAATGTGCGCGCCACCTCCGGTGGCCAGGGTACGACACGGCAGACATGGCGGTCGTAGAACACCCGCGAGGCGGCGATGTAGTCCGGATCGGTCAGCGTCCAGGCCTCTTCGTGCCTCAGCAGCATATCCTGCACATCCTGCGGCAGGTCGCGGCGCAGACGGTTGGCCTCGGCAACCCAGGTGTGCATATTGGCCGGCGAATTGGCGATCACCAGGGCCTTCAGCCCTTCCGGCCGGCGCACGGCATGTTCGGCGCCGAGCATGCCGCCCCAGGACTGGCCGAGAAAGGCATAGCGTTTGGTAATACCGAGGTGGGCGAGAAGTGCGTCAAGTTCCTCCAGAAACAGCGGCACCGTCCAGAAGTCCGGGCCTTTCTCCGGAAGCCGCGTGGAGTTGCCGTTGCCGAGCTGGTCGTAATGGATGACGGCGCGGCCATCGAGCGCGGCTATGTCCTTGAAGGAATCGACGTAATCATGGGTGCAGCCGGGGCCGCCATGGGCCACCACCAGCGGCAACAGGGGAGAATCCAGCGATCCGCTGACGCGATACCATGTCCGGTATTCGCGAAAGGGCATGAAACCTTCCCCAACAGCCACCGTCGCCACGTTCTTCTCCATCCGTTCGCTCAAGATGGGGAAACCATAATGCGGTCGCGGCGACCGCGGCAGCTATCATAAGTAATAGGGTGTGTCGTCGAGCAGGCGATAGTGGGTGGCGCGCACCACGGCTTGCGTGCGGTTCTTGGCGCCGAGTTTCTTCGCCGCGGCGTTGAGGTGCATGACGACGGTCGGTACCGAGCGGTCGATGATCCTGGAAATCTCCTTGGCGGACAGGCCTTCAGCGGAGTAACGCAGGCATTCCCGCTCGCGCTCGGTCAACCGCATGTTCGTCGATGCGCGCGCATCGCGGTCAAAAACGGGATAGGCGGTTTCATGGAAAACGTGGGCAAGCAGGCCAAAATCGGCAAGCGAATGGCTGGCATCCCGTTCGAAATCGCGCTTGTCGCCGAGGCGAAGGCCCGTCACGGTGGCATAGTCGCCGCGCGGCATGTGGACTGGCACCGTTACGCCGCAGGACATGTCCCGTTCGCGCAGATAATGCGCCACCGGTGCCGTCTCCTCGTTCATGAAACGGTTGATCAGCGTTCCGGCGTTCCTGTCGTAATTCCAGAAGAACGGCGTCGTCGTGCGCAGTGCCAGCTGCTGGACGGGATCGATGCGGAAATAGCCGCGTTCGCACCAGTATTCGTGCATGTCGTTTGAAATGTTGCGCAGCTTGAGCAGCGACGGGATCATCAGATCGCCCGCGAGATCGTAGGGTACCGGCGTATAGTCGTAGATCAGCGCATCGAAACCCAGCCGCTTCATCGCTTCGAAAACCTGATCGATGCGGCCTTCCAGCGTCGCCTCCGCCGAGAAGCGCTGTCTGATCTCACCGATATCGTCAAGCATAGCTGAACTCCAAGTCATACGTGCGATTGAACCTGTCGGGAGCGATCCTATCACTTCTTATAGCTGGCGCAGAACCGATATTCCGCTAAAAATTAGCCATGCTCAAAAGATGGGCAAGAGTTTTTTGGCGGAGACCGGGATGTGGCGGGAGATCGAGCCGGACGAGCGGTATGAGGTCGAAGTCGATGGCTTCAAGGTCGTCGCCTATTCCTTTGGAGCCGGCGACGAGGTGGTGTTCTGCCTGAATGGCGGACCGGGGCTGCCGTGCGACTACCTGCGCGAAGCCCATTCATGCCTCGTCGATAAGGGTTACCGCGTCGTCGCCTTCGATCAGCTCGGAACCGGCGCGTCGGATCGCCCGACCGATGCTGGCCTCTGGACGATCGGCCGTTATGTCGAGGAAACCGAAACAGTGCGCAGGGTATTGGGCCTGGGCAAGGTGCATATGCTCGGCCATTCCTGGGGCGGCTGGCTCGCCATCGACTATGCTCTGACCTATCCGGAAAATCTGAAGACGCTGATCCTCGAGGACACGGTTGCCGACATGCCGCATCTGGTTCAGGAGCTCGAGCGCCTGCGCGCGGCCCTGGGATCCGAGACCGTTGCCATGATGCAGAAGCACGAGGCGCAGGGGACGATCGATCATCCGGAATATCTGGCGGCGATCACCATCCTCAACTACCGGCACGTCTGCCGTCTTTCCGACTGGCCGGCCCCGGTCAAGCGGTCGCTCGACGACTGGAACATGGGTCCTTACGGCACCATGCAAGGACCGAACGAGTTTCTCTATATCGGCAACCTGAAGGACTGGAACCGCGTCCCGGATCTGCCGAAAATCACTGTCCCGGTCCTGATCACCTGCGGCGAACACGACGAACTGACACCGGCCTGCGCGCTTCGCATGAAGCTCGGTCTGCCGGATTCCGAGCTGAAGGTGTTTGCCAACGCGAGCCATACGCCGTTTTATGAGAATCCGCAGGCCTACTATCCGGTCCTGCTCGATTTCCTGTCACGGCGCGGGACGGCGTGATGACGACACAAAAGCCGATGGCGGCTGAAATCCGGTGGCGGGAAGGGGTGCGCGCGCATGCACCGCTATAGGTTCGTTCTGTTCCGGCCATTGCAGTTCCTGCCGGTGCTTTTCGGCATCAGCATCATCACCTTCATTCTGGTGCGGCTCATTCCCGGCGATCCGGCCCGCGTTCTGCTCGGCACCCGCTCGACACCAACAGCGATTGCCCGCATCCGCGCGCAATACGGCCTCGATGAACCGCTGTGGCTGCAATATTTCTACTTTCTCGAAAATCTCGGCAAGGGCGAGATGGGCAAGTCGATCCTCTACAAGATCGACGTGTTGAAGCTGATCGCCACCCGCATCGAGCCGACGTTGACCCTGGTCCTGACGAGCGTTCTCCTGTCGATCCTGATCGCGGTGCCGATGTCGGCGCTCGCGGCGCGCAACAACGGCCGTCTTGCCGATCATGCCGTCAGGATCGTCTCGACGCTCGGCATCGGGTTTCCGCCCTTCTGGCTGGCGCTGATGCTGATCATCCTGTTTTCCGTCCGGCTCGGCGTCTTTCCGGTATCCGGCTATGGCGAAACGATCGGCGACAAACTGGCGCATCTGATCCTGCCGAGCCTGACGATCGCTCTGTCGCTCTCGGCGGTGCTGACGCGAAGCTTGAGGGCGGCGATGATCGTCGCGTTGAAATCCGATCTTGCGACAGCGGCACGAGCGCGCGGCATGCCGGAAAGCATCGTCTTCTGGCGGCACGTCCTACCGAATTCGCTGGTGCCGACGGTCAATCTGCTCGCCGTCAATATCGGCTGGCTGATCGGCGGCACCGTCGTGGTCGAGACCGTCTTTGCCATTCCGGGCATGGGGCAGCTTCTGGTGCGGGCCATCTTCTCGCGCGACTACATGGTGGTGCAAGGTGTCGCCATGGTCTTTGCCTGCGCCACGGTACTGGTCAATTTCCTGGCCGATATCGTCACGGTCAGTCTCGATCCGAGGGTCCGGCTATGACCCCAGCAGCTGCGGCCACCCGCACCAACGTGCCCTGGAGCCGCTTTTTCGGCAGGCATATGACATTGGCGATCGGCGCTGGAATCCTCGGTCTGTTCCTGGTTGTCGCACTCGCCGCGCCGCTGGTCGCACCCTATGATCCGATCTATCAGGATGCCGCCGTCCGTCTCGCCATGCCGTCGCTTGCCCATCCCTTCGGCACCGACAACTTTGGCCGGGATATTCTCTCGCGCGTCATCTGGGGCACCCGCATCGACCTGCAGATCGCAGTCATCGGGGTCGTCTTTCCGTTTCTGATCGGCACCTTCATCGGTACGGTCGCGGGCTTCTTCGGCGGCATCGTCGACACGGTCTTCATGCGACTGGTCGACATCATTCTGGCATTTCCCTTTCTCGTGCTGATGCTGTCGATCATCGCCATCCTCGGCCCGGGGCTGTCGAGTTTCTATATCGCCATGGCATTGGTCGGCTGGGTCTCCTATGCGCGGTTGATCCGGGCGCAGATGCTGGTGTTGAAAAGCAGCGATTATGCGGTGGCAGCCGTTAGCCTCGGTTTCAGCCGCGCCCGCATCATGTTCCGTCATCTCCTGCCGAATGCGGTGGCCGGCTCCATCGTTTTTTCCATGTCGGACGCGGTGCTGGTTCTCCTGAACGGCGCGGCGATCAGCTATCTCGGCCTCGGCGTCCAACCGCCGGTCGCCGAATGGGGCGTCATGGTTGCCGAGGGCCAGAGCTTCATCACCACGGCCTGGTGGATCACGCTGTTCCCCGGCCTGTCCATTGTCGTGCTTGCTTTCGGGTTCAGCCTGCTGGGCGATGGCCTCGGCGAATGGCTGGGGGTAAATGAATGAGCAGCCCGGTTCTTTCCATCCGCGACCTGACGGTAAAGGTTCCGATCGATGGCGAAACCCGCACGCTCATCGATGCCGTCTCCTTCGATCTCGCCAGGGGAGAAATCCTCGGCCTCGTCGGCGAAAGCGGTTCCGGCAAGAGCATGATCTGCCGCGCGCTCGTCAAACTGCTGCCATCCCCCGCGATTGCCATCACCGGCGGCTCCGTCCTGCTTGAGGGCAGGGACCTTACGACGCTCGGTGAAGATGCGATGCGCGCGGTGCGCGGGGCAGAGATCGGTATGATCTTCCAGAACCCGACCAGCCACCTCGATCCCGTCATGCACATCGGCGACCAGATCGCCGAGGGCATCCGCTATCATCAGGGTTTTGGCCACGAGCAGGCAAGGGCGGCTGCGGTGGAGATTCTCGGCCAGGTCGGATTTCCAGACCCAGAGCGGCAATACGACAACTATCCGCACGAGTTCTCCGGCGGGATGCGCCAGCGCGCCATGATAGCCGTCGCGTTGTCCTGCAATCCGAAAATCCTGATTGCCGACGAGCCGACCACGGCGCTCGATGTCACCATCCAGGCGCAGATCCTGCGCCTGCTGATGGACCTGCGCGACCGGCGCGGCCTGTCGATCATCCTGATCACCCATGATCTCGGCATCGTCGCCCAGACTTGCGACAGTATCGCCGTGCTGCGTAACGGCCAGCTTCTGGAGCACGGCCCCAAGCGCCGCGTTCTTGCCGAGCCGCAACATGCCTATACGGTCAGCTTGCTGGAAAGCCATCCGTCGATGCCGGAGGCGAGTGAGGTGGTAGAGGACGCTCACGTCGCGTCACAAACGCCGCGTCAGACGCTGTTGGAAATCGACGATCTCGTGGTGCGCTTTCCGACGCCGGGCCTTGGGCTGTTTTCCGGCAAAGGGAGACACATCGCCGCCGTCAATGGTGTCAGCCTGCGGATCATGCCCGGCGAGAGCGTCGGCATTGTCGGCGAAAGCGGATCCGGCAAGAGCACGCTGGCTCGCGCCATTCTCGGTCTCACGCCGCTGACATCAGGTCATGTCAGCTTTGAGGGATCCGATCTTGCCCAGCAGCGCCATCAGACGCTGGCAAAGCTGCGGACTGAGACGGCCATGGTGTTCCAGGATCCATACAACGCCCTCAATCCGCGCCTGACCATTGGCGAAATGCTGGCGGAGGTTTTGAAGGTTCAGGGCAATACGCCGTCGGCGCGCATTCCAGAACGGATCGGCGAATTGCTCGACCTTGTCGAACTGGGCCGCGAATTCACGAACCGCCGCCCACGCAGCATGAGCGGGGGGCAGTGCCAGCGCGCCGGCATCGCCCGGGCACTCGCCGTCAATCCGAAACTGATCATCGCCGACGAATGCGTGGCTGCCCTTGATGTCACTATCCAGGCGCAGATCATCGATCTTTTTCGCGATCTGAAAGCGCGGATGAACCTGACGCTGCTGTTCATTGCCCACGATCTCGCCATTGTCCGCAATCTCTGCGACCGGGTCGTCGTGATGTATCGCGGCGAAATCGTCGAGGAAGGCCGCTGCGACGCCGTGTTCGCCAACCCGCGCCACGCCTATACGGCAGCGCTGATCAGCGCCATCCCGGATATCGACCCGGACAAGCCGTTGCCGCAAGGGGATTTGCCCTCACGGAGCGAGCCGAAAGCGGCGCCGGTCCTTCGAGGCCAGCCACTTATCAGCATGCAATAACAACAAAGGGAACAGTGACCATGAAAAGCAGATGGAAGACTTTAAGCATAGCCACGGTGCTTGCCGTGGTCACATTCGGGGCCAGCATTGCAGAAGCTGCGGGCGTGCTCACCATCGGACGCCGTGAGGACTCGACGACATTCGACCCTATCAAGTCGGCGCAAAACGTCGACAACTGGGTTTTCTCCAACGTCTTCGACGTGCTGATCCGCGTCGACAAGACCGGTACCAAGCTGGAGCCGGGCCTTGCCGAAAGCTGGACGGTTTCCGATGATGGCCTGACCTACACGTTCAAGATCCGCGACGCGAAATTCTCGGACGGTTCGCCGATCACGGCTGGAGATGCCGCCTTCAGCCTGCTGCGCATCCGCGACAACGAAGGCTCGCTGTGGAGCGACAGCTACAAGATCGTCGAAACGGCGGAAGCCGCCGACGACCGCACGCTGGTCGTCAAGCTGAAGACACCGTCCGCGCCGTTCCTGTCGACACTGGCGCTGCCGAACGTCTCGGTGCTGTCGAAGAAGACCCTGGAAGCCGAAGGCGAGGAGGCTTTCGCCGAAAAGCCGACCGCGTCGTCCGGCGCTTTCACGGTCAAGGAATGGCGTCGCGGCGACCGCGTCATTCTCGAAAAGAACCCAAACTTCTGGCAGGCGGATCGGGTGAAGCTCGATGGTGTCGAGTGGATCTCGGTACCGGACGACAACACCCGCATGCTGAACGTTCAGGCCGGCGAACTGGACACGGCGATCTTCGTGCCGTTCTCGCGCGTGGAGGAGTTGAAGAAGGATCCGAACCTCGATGTCCATATCGACACCTCGACCCGCGAAGACCACCTTCTGATCAACCATGAGCACGGCGCGCTCGCCAAGAAGGAAGTCCGCCAGGCCCTCGACATGGCGATCGACAAGAAGGCGGTCGTCGATACCGTGACCTTCGGGCTTGGCGAAGTCGCCAATTCCTATATCCCGAAGGGCTCGCTATATCACTACGATGCCAACTATCAGTATCCGTATGACCCGGCAAAGGCGAAGGCGATGCTGGCGGAGGCCGGAGCGTCGGATCTGTCGCTGAACTACATCGTCAATGCCGGCAACGAAGTCGACGAGCAGATCGCCGTTCTTCTGCAGCAGCAACTTCAGAAGGCCGGCGTTACCGTCAACCTGCAGAAGGTGGATCCGAGCCAGAGCTGGGACATGCTGGTCGCTGGCGACTACGATATCTCGGTGATGTACTGGACCAACGATATTCTCGACCCGGACCAGAAGACCACCTTCGTTCTCGGTCACGACACCAATATGAACTACATGACCCGCTACAAGAACGACAAGGTCAAGGATCTGGTGGCGGCCGCCCGTCTGGAACTCGATCCGGCCAAGCGCGAGGCGATGTATGTCGACATCCAGAAAATGGCCAAGGACGACGTCCATTGGGTCGACCTCTACTACAGCCCCTACATCAACGTTTCGCGCAAGAACATCGAGAACTTCGACCAGAACCCGCTCGGCCGGTTCTTCCTCGAAGACACCGTCAAGAACTGAGACTTTCGCAACGAGCCATCCGTCGCTTCGACGGCGGATGGCATTGTCTATCAGTCGGCCTGCCAATAGTCTCCGCACTCGACGTCCGCCATGAGACCCGTCAGACGAAAATGATGTGGTATCCGGCGTATGCGTGTTCGATAGAAACTCGAGTGTCAGTCTGGTGATCCGCAATGAAGCATGAACCTGCGAGGTTTCGCGTGAAAGCAGGCATATGGTTCTGTATGCTCACCGGCTGTCTGGTCTCGTTACCGATTGCCGCGCGGGCAGAATGGCAGGCCATCGAGAAGGTGCAGCTGTATACCATCGTCGGCAGCACGGGGCCCGAACTCTACGCGTCAATTGGCGAAAGGGGTCCCAAGGTCGGGAACTCCGGCCGCGCGATCGCATTTACCAGTTTCAAGCTGACCTGGACCAGGAAATACAAGCCTCAAGGCGATAGCTGCGCCCTCGTTTCGGCGCGGCCGAAACTGACGATCACCTACGCGCTGCCGAAACCTGCCGGAACATTGCCATCCGCCGTCGCGAAGCAGTGGGAAATCTTCATAGCGGGCGTGCACAAACACGAACTGGTGCACGGCGACCAGATCAAGGACATGGTCAGGAAGATCGAAGCTGTATCCGTTGGCCTGACCGTTTCCGGCGATCCGAAATGCCAGAAGATCAGGACGGAATTGACGACCCGCCTTGGCGAACTCTCTCGTGTGCAGCGGCAGCAGAGCCGGGATTTTGACCGAGCCGAGCTCAGCAACGGCGGCAATATTCATCAGCTCATCCTCGCGCTGATCAACGGAGGATAGACGGTGCTGGACCGCAAATTTGCGCTTGCCGCATGGGCGAGCGGCAACCGCAATGCTTGCGCCCCTCAGTGAGAACCGGACCTGTTCTCGGCAGGCGCACCGTTCGGAGTTTCGTGAGCATAAGCCGCAAATAGACACCGTGGAACGCTTGTTCCTGATGGTTGGGGCAATTCTAATTTATCGATTGCAATGATTTCTCCAGCGTCATGCGGACAAGGCTTTTATGAAAATGAATTTCATAAAAGTAAGAATTTCGCGGATTTCGGTTGACGGGTTTGAAAATCTGCCTCAATCTGAGAAAATAAATTACGACAATAAACGGGGAATACCAGAAGAATGAAAGTGGGCATCATCGGGCTCGGATTCCGTCTTGGCTATCTGGGCTATGTTTTCAAGGCCATGGACGAAAGCTTCGAGATCGCGGGTTACGTCGATCCGAATCCGGCCGGCTTGCCTGGTCTTCTGGAGAAGGGCGTTTCCGCCGGAACCGCCTATGCGACGCCGGAAGAACTGATCGCCAACGAGAAGCTCGATCTGCTGATGATCGGCTCGCCCAATCACATGCACCTTGATCATATCCGTATCGGGCTGGAAGCCGGCCTCAAGGTTTTCAGTGAAAAGCCGATCGTCACGACTGTCGAAGAGAGTATCGAACTCGCACGGCTGATGGCCAAGCATGGCCATGAGCGGCTGATGGTTGGCCTCGTACTGCGTTACGCTCCGATGTATCGTGATCTGCGTGCAGCCCAGGCCGCCGGTACACTTGGTCAGATCGTCTCGATCGAGGCGTCCGAGCATATCGAGCCTTATCACGGCGCCTTCTTCATGCGCGATTGGCGCCGCTACGAGCGCTATTCGGGCAGCTTCATGCTGGAAAAATGCTGCCACGACCTCGACCTCTATAATGGTATCGTCGGCGCGCGGCCGGAACGTGTCGCAAGCTTCGGCGGCCGCAAGAGTTTCGTTCCCGCCAACGATCCGGCCCGCGAAGGCATCAACGATCTCGAACTGTTTCACCGCAAGCCGAGCGGCTGGATGGGATCCGACAAGGTTTTCGACAGTGATGGCGACATTATCGACTACCAGGTGGCTATCGTCGAATATGCCAACGGCGTCGGCATGAACTTCCACACCAATCTCAACGTGCCCGACCAGTTCCGCCGCTTCTGCATCATGGGCTCGCGCGGCATGGCCGAGGGTGATTTCATCCGCGGTTATTTCGATGTGCACGAGATGCTGACCGGCAAGAAGGTCGTCGAGAACAAATATGCTGCGACGGAACTGTCGCAACATTACGGGGCCGATGAGCAGATGGCGACCGATATCATCGGCCATGTCCGCGACGGTCGCGCGCTCCCGGTATCGACACTTGATGCCCTCGAGGCCGGCATCCTCGCATTGTCGATGGACGAGGCACGGCGCAAGCGCAGCGTCGTCGATCTGCGGCCGATCTGGGACCGCTTCGACGAAGCGCTTCACTCCCGAGCAGCTTGAGGAGGGGCGCGAGATGAGCGTTCAACGCAGCACCGTCATCTTCGCCTGGATCCTGCTGCTGCCGGCTGTTCTCTATGTCACGGTAATCGTAGCCTATCCGCTGGTGGACACCTTCATCCTGTCGTTCACCGACGCCTCGTTGAAGAAGACGACCAATTGGGTCGGTTGGGTTAACTACGAGAAGATCTTTAACTCCACCTTTGTCGAGGTCATTATCCGCACCTTCGTGTGGACCTTCTTCTCCGTCTCGATCAAGATGATCATCGGCGTCTTCGGTGCCTCGATGCTCAACTCCGCCGTTCCCGGCCGCGCGCTGTTTCGCGTCCTGACCATGCCACCGTGGATCGTCCCCATGGCGATCGGCATCTTCATGTGGGGCTGGATGTATAACGGCCAGTTCGGCATGATTTCCGGCCTGCTGCAGCGCTTCGGTTTCGTGGACAGTCCGGTCGCTTTTCTCGCGCAGGGCTCGACGGCCTTCTGGGCGACGATCATCACCGACGTCTGGATCGGCGTGCCACTGGTGACGCTCTACATGCTGGCGGCTATGCAGTCGATCCCGCAGGATCTCTATGAGGCCGCCTGGACAGACGGCGCGGGACGTTTCTACCGGTTCCGCCGCATTACCTTGCCGCTGCTGATCCCTTCTCTGATTACAATGTCGATGCTGTCGCTCATCGCGACATTTAATTCCTTCGACATTATCTGGATTCTCACCCGCGGCGGGCCGAGCGGGGAGACCACGACGATGATCATCGATACCTACCACACGGCGATCGGATCGAAAAAATACGGGGAAGGTGCCGCCCGCGCCGTGCTGATCTGCATTTTCCTGTCGATCTTCTGCCTCGCCTATTTCCGCGTTACCAGCCGTCTTTCCTCGGGAGACAACCGATGAGCACCCAGCCAGCCATGATCAACCGCTATCGCTGGTACGAACTGATCGGCATCTATGCGGGCATCCTGGCCTTTCTCACCTTTATCCTGGCTCCGTTCGTTGAAGGTTTCCTGGTTTCGCTGAAGCCGCTCAGCCAGCTCTTTTCATCTCCATATCGGTTCATTCCGCAAAATGGGTCCTTCGAAGCCTATCGGACGATGTGGGTGAGCGTTCCGGGATTTGCCCGCTACATCTTCAATTCGTTCTTCATCTCGACCATCGTGACTGTTGTCGTCCTAGTGTTAGTTGTCCCGGCGGCTTACGCCTTTGCCCGCTTCAAGTTCAAGGGATCAGGCCAGCTGCTGGGTGCATTCCTTGCCGTCAATATGTTTTCCGGTGCTGTGCTGCTGATCCCGCTTTTCCGGTTGATGCGTACTTTTGGCGTGTTGAACACCTATTTCGCCATCATCGTACCGGGCGTCGCCTTCCTGATCCCGTCTGCCATCTGGCTTTTGCGCACCTACATGATGCGCATTCCAAGGGAGCTGGACGAGGCTGCTTTCGTTGATGGTGCAAGCCATTTCTACACGCTGCGTCGCGTCATCCTGCCGATCGCGATGCCAGGTATCACGGTGGTCGCGATCACCACTTTCATTGGTTCCTACGCCCAGCAGTTCATCTACGCGCTGACCTTCAATTCCAAGACGGAATATGCGCCGCTGCCGGTGGGTTTGTTTGCCTATTTCGGACGGCAGGAGGTCATCTGGAACGAGCTCATGGCAGCGAGCTTCGTCGGCATCGCACCGGCCATGATCGTGATCTTCTTCCTTCAACGCTATCTCGTCAGCGGGCTGACCGCGGGCGCGGTGAAACAATAAGACCAACCACCAGAGAAAATGGGAGCTAAAAACGTGACAAACCATTTCAAGACCGGGCTGTTTGCCCTCGCCTTGCTCGGCTCTACCGCGCTCGGCGCCATGACCGCACAGGCCGCTGACCAAGAAATCAGCTGGATCTATTGCGGCGACAAGATCGACCCGATCCATGAGAAGTATATCAAGGAATGGGAAGGCAAGAATGCCGGCTGGAAGATCGCGACTGAGGTTGTCGGCTGGGAGCAGTGCCAGGACAAGGCAACGACGCTCGCTGCCGCCGGCACGCCGGTCGGCATGGCCTATGTCGGTTCGCGCACGCTGAAGGAATTCGCGCAGAACGACCTGATCATCCCGGTGCCGATGACCGACGACGAGAAGAAGAGCTACTATCCGAACATCGTTGACACCGTTACCTTCGATGGTAACCAGTGGGGCGTGCCGATCGCCTTCTCGACCAAGGCTCTCTACTGGAACAAGGACCTGTTCAAGGCCGCTGGCCTCGACCCGGAAACTCCGCCGAAGACATGGGCTGAAGAGATTGCCGCCGCCAAGGCCATCAAGGAAAAGACCGGCATTGCCGGTTACGGCTTGCCCGCCAAGACCTTCGACAACACCATGCACCAGTTCATGCACTGGGTTTACACCAACAACGGCAAGGTGATCGATGGCGACAAGATTGTCATGGATAGCCCCGAAGTGCTGGCAGCGCTGCAGGCCTATAAAGACATCACGCCTTATTCCGTCGAAGGTGCTACCGCCTACGAACAGAACGAGATCCGTGCGATCTTCCTCGACGGCAAGGTCGGGATGATCCAGGCCGGCTCGGGCGCCGCCGCCCGCCTGAAAGACACCAAGATCAACTGGGGTGTCGCAGCCTTGCCGCTCGGCCCATCGGCCAAGGGCGAAGGCACGTTGCTGATCACCGATAGCCTGGCGATCTTCAAGGGCACGGGCGTCGAGGAGAAGGCGGCTGAATTCGCCAAGTACATTACTTCGACCGACATTCAGCACGAGTACGAACTGCAGGGCGGCGCCGGCCTTACGCCCCTGCGTCCAGGTGCCCTTGTCGACGAATTCGTAGCCAAGGAGCCCTACTGGAAGCCGTTCATCGACGGTATCGCCTATGGCGGTCCCGAGCCGCTGTTCACCGACTATAAGGGCTTCCAGAATGTGATCATCGAAATGGTCCAGTCGGTCGTGACAGGCAAGGCCGAGCCGGCGGATGCCCTGAAGAAGGCGACCGCCGACCTCGAGCAATACAAGTAAGCCCATCGAACCGCGAACCTGCTGCATGATTTCGGAGAAATCATGCAGCATTTCAGATTGTTACGGCGACATTAGCGCGTCTTGAAAGACGCGCGGCGCCGTAAGGGTTCGCGGTTCACTCCTTTTCTGCTACGAATGGGTCGCTTCTCGCCGGCGGCCGGAGACAGTTTCTTGGGACAGCTCAATCTCAAAAAAATTCAGAAATTCTACGGCACGTTCGAAGTTCTGAAGGGCATCGAACTGGAAGTCCGTAACGGCGAGTTCGTCGTTTTCGTCGGTCCGTCCGGCTGCGGCAAGTCGACCTTGCTGCGGATGATCGCCGGCCTCGACGAGACCAGTTCGGGCGACATCATGATCGACGCCAAGCGTGTCAACGATCTGCCGCCGGTCAAGCGCGGGATCGCCATGGTGTTCCAGTCCTACGCGCTCTATCCGCATATGACGGTCTTCGAGAATATAGCCTTTCCGCTGCGCGTCGAAAAGATGGCAGAGGACAAGCTGAGGGCCAAGGTCGAAAACGCCGCGCGTATCCTCCATCTCGAGCAGCGGCTTGAACAGAAGCCCGGATTGCTGTCCGGCGGCCAGCGCCAGCGCGTCGCCATCGGTCGGGCAATCGTGCGCGAGCCGAAGATATTCCTGTTCGACGAGCCGCTTTCCAACCTCGACGCGGCGCTTCGGGCCGATATGCGTATCGAGCTCGCAAAGCTCCACAAGCAATTGAAAGCCACGATGATCTACGTCACGCACGACCAGGTCGAAGCGATGACGATGGCGGACCGGATCGTCGTTCTCAATGCCGGTGAGATTTCCCAGACCGGAGCGCCGCTCGAGCTTTATCACAAGCCGGCCAACATGTTCGTCGCCGGCTTCATCGGCAATCCGCGGATGAACATGCTGCCGGTCGTCTGCAAGGCTGTCGGAGACGGCGGTGTGCTAGTCGAATATAAGGGACAGTCCGTCACGATACCCGTTGGCGGGCGTCCCGACCTCGTCGGTCAACCATTGACACTCGGCGTTCGGCCGGAACACATCCATATCGGACAATCCGACCTCTCGATGACAGTCGTACCTTCGGTGATCGAACGGCTTGGCGCCCATACGGTTGCCTATGCGTCACTTGACGGCGAGAGCGAGAATTTCTGCGCGATGCTGCCCGGCAGCGCCGCGATCCGGGCCGACGAGATGGTACCGATCGGCATTGCTGCGACTGACTGCCATCTCTTCGACGCCTCCGGTATAGCACTCGATCGTCAGGTCGAACTCACCGATATCGATATGGGTCTCTTGAAAATCGGTGGCGCCTGACGCACGCGCTGATCTGATGTGTTTCGATAAAGTCATGGCCCCACCTCTGGTGGGGCCATGACTTTATCCAGGATGGCTCACGGCTTTGACACGGACGTAACCGACTCAAATCGTTCGCTGTTCAACCCCATGCGGATCGTTCACCATGGGCCAGATGTCGCGCGGCGCGCGGCGGTAAGGCGTGCGTGCAGGATTGTTCGGGTAGGGGGTGCCGGCCGAGCAATAGAGGATTTCCGCCGCGATCGGTGCGAAGGATGCGTAGAAATGATTGGTGGACTTGATCACCAATATCTTCTTCGATGTCGGTTCGATGCCCATCACCGAAAACAGGCTCGGATCGAAGCTCTGAGCCCGGGTCGAGTTCAGGATGATGTCGATGCCATGGAGACGGATATGTGCGGCGTCGCCAAAAGGCGCGTAGCTTTCGCCGAACCGCATCTCCGCGTTGCGCACCAGCTTGATAATCTCAACGATGCCGTCGATCGGATGACCGGTGCCGGGGGCCGACTTCGCGCCGAAGCGTAGCTGGATTTTCGCGCCTTCGCCGGCGGCCATGCAGATCTGCACCGCCATTGGATCCCAGATCGTGCCGACCGCTGTATCGGTTGCGCCCTGAGTCAGAAGTTCCGCCAGCAGCACCGTTGCGTCACCGGCCGTGCCGCCGCCGGGGTTGTCCCAGACGTCGGCAATAACGATCGGCCCGCTCGTCGCGGTCATGGCGCGGGAAACAGCGTCCTTCTCGTCGATCTGCGGCATGATGAACGTGCCACGCTTGGAGAAAAGCTCAAGCCCGAGGTCGCGTGCCAGGGCCGCGCCCTTTTCCGGCTTATTGTCGGTGAGGACGACCATCTTCGTGCCCATTTCCGGCACGTCGCCGGCCATGAAGCCGTGGACGACCGAAATCGAGAGGATATCCCGATCCTCCGCTTCCATCTGCATGATCTTGTCGACGAAGGAGCGCATCGGATCGCGCGAGGTCGGATAGACGTCGATCATCCGGCAGTCGAACACGGACATCACCGGCTTGATGAGCCCGGCGAGCGTATCGAGCGCAATACGCCAAAGATCCTCTGCACGGTCGACGAAGTCCGTGTGCGGGAATTCCTTGAAGTAGACGAAGAAGTCCGCGGCCGCCAGGCGTTTGGCCGTCAGGTGGCTGTGCGGGTCGAGTTCGGCGCAAACGAGGATATCCGGGCCGACGATATCGCGGACACGGGCCAGGAAATCGCCCTCGGTGTCCTCGTAGCCATCGGCGACCATCGCGCCATGAAGACCGAGGACCACGGCCTCGACCGGGAGGGCCGCGCGCAACTGCTCGAGAATCTCGTCACGCAGGCCTTCGTAGGTCAGGCGATTGACGAGGCCGGCCGGATCCGCCCAGGTGGCGGTCCCTTCGATCAGCGTGAAATCATGCTCCGCGGCCAGGCGTCGGCCAACCGTGATCGGGGCGGAACATAAGGTCGGCGTTTCCGGATGCTCACCGGGAGGCGCATAGAGGGAAGCCTCGAAAGCGCGGCGATCAACGCAGATAGGCGAGAAGGTGTTCGTTTCGGTCGCCAAAGCGGCAGTAAAGATGCGCAATGCCTTTGCCTCGTGCTTGCCCGCTCAGGCACCGCCCATCGGATTGGGGAGATAACCGGTGAAGCCGCAGATTTTCCATCGCCCCTCGTGAAGGCGGCAGTAATAGAGTGTCTGCCACTTGAGGAGGTCGATGCTGCCATCCGATTTCGTCAGGCTACCGTCGAATTTCTTGCGCGCCAGCGCCATGTCACCTTCGATCTCGATATCTTCGAGCGTCGTTGTTGTGAAAATGGCGTTGCGCGGGTCCTCGGCGAAGGATTGCCCGGCGAAATCTTCCGCTTGGCGCAGCCACTCGTCGCGATATGCCGCCAGCGACGGGAAGGCGAGGCGCCATTTGTCGGGGCTCGCCTCCCGCTTGCCGTCGATGCCGATAAAGCCTTCCTCGACGAAATCGCCGGCGACCTTGGACCAGTCGGCGGTGAGGAAAGCATCGATGTCGCGTTCGACCAGCATCTGCCAGATCGCGTGGCGGGCCACGTCAGAAGTTGGAAAAGGATTGCGGAAAGGATCGCGCACGTTTTCTCCCTAAATTGAAATTCTTTTCATAAATGACGTTTTTCTCTAGTCAAATTCCGCTTTCTATGGTCACTTGTCAACGGATCAAGAAAATAATTTGCAAAAGAGAGACAATGTCCATCAAGCGTTACGGAGCCGAACAGGTCGGTGCCGGCGGCAAGCCGCTTCCGTTTGCCCGCGCAGTCGAGGCGAACGGCTGGCTGCATGTGTCCGGCCAGGTTGCCATGGAAAATGGCGAAATCATCGAAGGCGGAATTATCCCGCAGACGCATAAGACGATCGGCAATTTGCTGGCGATCCTCAAGGAGGCCAACTATGGTGTCGAACATATCGTCCGCGTCGGCGTCTGGCTTGATGATCCGCGCGATTTTTGGACCTTCAACAAGATCTACCAGGATTATTTTGGCCAGCATCCGCCGGCACGCGCCTGCGTGCAGGCGTCGATGATGGTTGATTGCAAGGTCGAGATCGATTGCATCGCCTATAAGGAAAAGACTGCGTAGGGCCGCAGGCAACACGGGAGCAGGGTGGACATCAGGTGAGAATCGTGTGCCGGATCGCAGCATTGCCGCGGTTTCAGGAGGCCTCTTCAGGGCAGCCTGACGATTTCATTGAAGGTGCTCCCTAATGGATATTTTCTCGACGCTTCAGGAGGAAAAGGCGAAACTTTCGCAAGCCGAAAGCCGCATCGCCGAAATTCTGCTGACTGACTTCGAATTTGCCGTAAATGCCTCGATCATCGAGCTCGCGGGTAAGGCCGACGTTTCACCGCCAACCGTGACACGCTTTTGCCGGCGTCTTGGCTGTGACAGCTTTTCCGACTTCAAGGTGCAATTGGCGCGCACCGCCTATGTCGGTATGCGCTATTTGAAGCCGGAGCCGAAAAGCCGGGAACCCGCCGATGTGGCGCAGGATATCGTTTCCAAGGCGCAGAACGCGCTCTTCATGCTGCATCGCAGCCTCGACCTCGCGGCGATCGAGCAGGCTACCGAAAAGCTGTCCGGGGCTGACATGATCTATGCCTTCGGCTCCGGCGGCAATTCCTCGATGATCGCCAGCGAATTGCAGAACCGCCTCTTCCGCTTGGGGCTGCGCATCACCGCGAGTTCCGATCACAGCATGCAGCTGATGATGGCGGCAGCCGCCAGACCTGGCGACGTTGTGATCGGATCCTCGTTTTCTGGCCGCAACGCCGAACTGGTCCGATCCTTCATGCTTGCGCGCGACCACAAGGTCACTACTATCGCGCTGACGCAGAGCGGCAGTCCGGTTGCCCGTGCCGCCGATATCACCGTGCCCGTCGATTTGCCGGAAGGCAGCAACATCTATCGCCCGACCTCGACCCGTATCGCCTATCTCGCGCTCGTCGATATCCTCGCCAGCCTCGTCGCTTATCACATCCAGCCACAGGCGACGGTGACGCTGCGGCGCATCAAGCAGCAGCTCGTCGCCCACCGCGACGGCGACGACCGACAGCTTCTCGGGGATTGACGAGGGCATGTTCAGAAGGGAACCAGCATGACATCATCCGTCGCGATCGTAACGGGGGCAGCAGGCGAAATCGGCCGTGCCATTGCCCGCCGCCTTGGCGAAGATCATGATGTCGTGCTGATGCCGGACCTCGATGGTGTGGCTGTCGAAAGGGCAGCGTCAAGCCTTGGCAACCCTGGCAAGTTCATCGCGTTGGCCTGCGACATTACCGATCCGGCAAGCGTTGCCGGCATGGCCGCACGGGCAGCAGAGCTTGGCACGGTGCGCACCCTCGTCAACAATGCGGGTGCGGCGCGCGCCGTCAGCCTGCAGGAGACGACCCCGGAAATCTGGCGCATGGACAGCGTGTTGAATCTGGAGGCGGCTTTCGTCTGCTTCCGCGCTGTCGAGGATGCTCTGAAGCAGACCAGGGGCTCGGTAGTCAATATTGCCTCGGTCAACGGCACCAATGTCTTCGGTCACCCGGCCTACAGTGCCGCCAAGGCCGGCCTTTTGCACCTGACGAAGCTGATCGCGGTCGAATATGGCAAGTTCGGCATCCGCGCGAACGCCGTTTCTCCCGGGACGGTGCGCACGCAAGCCTGGGAAGACCGCGCGGCAGCCAATCCAAATGTGTTCGAGGATGCCCGCCGCTGGTATCCGCTGCAACGGATTGCCAATCCGGAAGACGTAGCCAATGCCGTCGGCTTTCTCGCCAGCCCGCTTGCTGCAGCCATCACCGGCGTCTGCCTGCCGGTCGACTGCGGCCTGACGGCAGGGCAGGCGGAACTCGCCCGCACCTTCTCCCAATCCGACGACTACTAGAAATAAAGGGAACAGACATGCAATCGGCGTCTTATCGTCTGGAAAGCACGTGGCAACCTGATGGTGGCCCGCACGGCCGCTTCACATTTACACTCTTCAATCTGTCGGGCGCGCCGATCGAGAAGTTCACCATCGTCTATACGTCGTTGACAAGGGTCATCGACCAGAAGGCCTGCGAGAATGCGGCCTTCGTCAAGCGGGACGCCAACTATCATGAATTCGCACCGCCCGCCGGTTTCATGCTCGCATCCGGCGCGGTCTGGACCTTCACGGTTAGTGGCCTGCATCGCAAGGCCGTGCATTGCACGGACGGTGCGAAATCCGCCTATCTAACCCTTGCCGACGGTCGCCATGTACCGGTGGCCGTCTCCGATCTTCTGCTTGAAGGCCGCGTGAGCGAGCCGCCGCCGGTACTGCTGCCGGAAGGAAAGCTCGACCTGCCGTTTGCGCTTCAACCCTGGCCCTCCCGGATCGACGCGGAACCGGGCGACGCCTTTCCGGTCTGCCTCTATCCCGCCCCAGGCGCCTCGATGGACGACCTCAAGGCAATCGACGCGATCATCGCATTGTTCCGTCGCCTGTTCGAAGCCGACCACGCGCCGCTCAGCTTGGCATCGAACAGCCAGGGCAGGGTCCTGCATATGAAGCAGGATGCGACGCTGGAGCCGGAAGCCTATGCACTGTTCTTCTCGGCTGATGATGTCAGCCTCAGCTTTGGCGGTGCCGCCGGCAGGCAATACGGGCTGACGACGCTCGCGCAACTTCTGAACGGCGCGCGTCGCGAACCCGGAAAATTCCGCTTCCCGATCGGGGGCACGATCTCGGATGCGCCCCGCTACAGCTGGCGCGGCTGCCATCTCGATGTCTCCCGGCAATTCTATCCGGTCGCCGATCTGACGCGTTTGATTGATATCCTTGCGTGGTTCAAGCTGAATATCTTCCACTGGCACCTGACCGACGACGAGGCATGGCGGCTGGAGATCAAGGCTTATCCTGAACTGACCACGGTCGGCGTCCTGCGCAGCCCTGACGGTCCGCTCCTGCCGCAGCTTGGCAACGGCGCGGAACCTGTCGGCGGGTTCTACAGCCAGGACGATGTCCGCACTCTCGTCGCGCATGGTTTGACGCTGAATGTCGAAATCATTCCGGAGATCGATATCCCCGGTCACAACACGGCAACGCTCGTTGCATTACGCGAGCTGTCGGATGGCCAGGAGGCGCCGGAGAGCTACCATTCCGTCCAGGGTTACGCCAACAACGCACTCAATCCTGCCGTCCCGTTCACCTACGAATTCCTTGAAAAGGTTTTCGACGAACTCGTGGCACTTTTCCCGTCGCCCTATGTTCATATCGGCGGCGACGAAGTCGCCGACGGATCATGGCTTGCCTCGCCGCTTGCCCGTAAGCTGATGGAGAAGGAAGGCATATCAGGCACCTTCGGTCTGCAATCCTATTTCCTCAAGCAGATAAAGGCGATGCTGACGAAACGCGGCAAGAAGCTTGCGGGGTGGAACGAAGTCGCCCATGGCGGTGGCGTCGACGTGGAGGGCACATTGCTGATGGCTTGGCAGAGCCCTGAAGTCGGTATCGAGCTTGCACGCGAGGGCTATGAAGTGGTGATGACCCCGGGGCAAGCCTACTATCTGGACATGGTGCAGGGAGAGGAATGGCAGGAACCCGGAGCGAGCTGGGCGGGCACGGTACCGCCAGCCCATACCTATGGCTACGAGGCTGAAGGCGATTTCCCCGACGAGCTGAAGGACCGGCTGAAGGGCGTGCAGGCCTGTATCTGGTCCGAGCATTTTCTGTCGCGCGGTTATTTCAACCGCCTTGTTTTCCCACGCCTGCCGGCCATCGCCGAGGCGGCCTGGACGCCGAAGAGTGAAAAGAATTGGCAGCGCTTTTCGGCCATCGTCGGCCTCAGCCCGAAACTTTGAGGATCAAACAGTGAGCAAAGCCATGCGCATCGCCGTCGGGGGCATTCACACCGAGTGCAGCACCTATTCACCTGTCCTGATGGCGGTCGAGGATTTTCGCGTGCTTCGCGATGCCGATCTGCTTGGTGCGGACTATTTCAATTTTCTCGATGCTGATGGTATCGAGCATGTGCCCCTGCTGCATGCCCGTGCCGTACCGGGTGGCCCGATATCGCGAGGGGCCTATGAGGTGTTCAAAACGGAGTTTCTTGCCAAACTTCAGGCGGCTTTGCCGATCGATGGCCTCTATCTGGCCATGCACGGTGCGATGAATGTCGAGGGCATGGACGATGCCGAGGGCGACTGGATTTCAGCGGCCCGCGCGGTCGTCGGGCCGGATCGCCCGATCGCTGCGAGCTACGACCTGCACGGCAATGTCAGCCAAAGGATCATCGATCAACTCGATATCGTCGCGGCCTACCGAACGGCGCCTCATATCGATGTGCGCGAAACCATGGTGCGGGCGTGGTCGATGCTGGTCGAAACGCTGCGCACCGGCAATCGTCCGGGCATCGCCTGGGCCAAGGTGCCGGTCTTGCTGCCAGGCGAATGCACATCGACAGAGGACGAGCCGGCGAAATCGATCTATCTCGGCCTTCCGGGCTTCGACGCGCAGCCGGGTGTCCTCGATGCCAATCTGATGATCGGTTATGTCTGGGCCGACGAGCCGCGGGCGACGGCTTGCGCTGTCGTCACCGGCTCGGACAAGACCAGCGCATCCAAGGCCGCCGAGGCAATCGCGCTGCAATACTGGAATGCGCGCGAAAACTTCGGCTTCGGACCGGTCACGGGACCGTTGGAAGAGATGCTCGATATCGCCGATGCGGCGACGACATCGCCGGTTATTCTGGCGGATTCTGCCGACAATCCGACCGGCGGCGGCGTTGGCGACCGCGCCGATGTGCTGCGCGCGCTGATTGCCCGCAACTGGCAGGGTGCTCTGCTGGCCGGCATCACCGATCGTCCCGCCGTCGAAGCCTGCTTTGATGCCGGGGAGGGCGCATCGGTCACGCTTCGCATCGGCGGTAGCCTCGATCCGGCAAGCATCGCTGCGGATGTGACGGCAACGGTCCTTCGCCTCGATGATCCCGGTGCGGTGGCCGACCGTCAGGCTGTCATTCGCGTTGGCGGAATCGAGATCGTGCTGGCGTCGCGGCGACGCCCCTATCACAACATCGAAGACTTCCGGCGGCTGGGTCTCGACCCCAAGGCCGTGCGGCTGCTGGTGGTGAAGTCGGGCTACCTGTCACCGGAGCTGGCGCCGATCGCCAATCCGAACCTGATGGCGCTGACTGACGGCGTCGTGAATCAGGACATCGCCAATCTCGCAAGCAACCGCAGGATTAGACCGGTCTTTCCTTTCGACCGTGATTTCGACTACACGCCCGAGGCGAAATTGTCTGTCCGCTGGCAAGACTGACGCCGGTTCTGCGAACTAAGCCTGACTATTGCAATACCGTCCGTCTATCGTGGACGGCCTCCCGTTTTTCCTCCCGGTGCCACTATGACCTCGACGCTGTTGATCGCCTTCCGCCACCCCGTGGTTCGGCTGAGCATGATCGCGATTTTTCTGTTTGGCTTCACCGGCGCTGCAACATCGCCGTATCAATCGGTGATCGGCATCACCGAGCTGGGCCTGAGCGATGGGTTCTACTCCATCCTGATTTTCGCTGCCGCCGCCGTCAACGTGATCGTCAGTCTCTGGGTCGGCGTTCTCGCCGACCGCATCGGCAACTACCGGATCCTGCTGATGACGGTCATGTCATTCGGGGTTTTTGGTTACGGCCTCGTCTATGCCGTGCCGGTTCCGGCCAGCTTTGTCTTCTGCACGCTGGTCATGCTGCCGGTCTATAATTCGATGACCTCGCTTTTGTTTGCCAATGTCCGCGCCATTGCCAATGCGGAGGGAGGGCGCGATGCGGCGGCAATCAATTCCGGTGTGCGCGCCGCAATTTCGGTCGCCTGGGTTCTGGTACCCGGGCTAGTGGCTCTCGTTTTGGTCGGGCGCGGCAGCATGCTGCCAGCCTATCTGCTTGCTTGCCTCGGCTGCATTGTCAATCTGGCGCTGGTCTTCTTCAAGTTGCCGGCCGCTGAAGGACCGCCACCGACAAAAAGCCATCGCCATTCCTTTCTTGCATCCTTCGGCGAAGTTCTCTCGCCGCGCGTCTTCGTCCGCTTGATGGCGATCTCCCTGATCACCTCGACGCTGCATGTCAACGCGGCGGTCCAGCCGCTGATCATAACGGGTGCAGTGGGCGGCACGGTCACCGATATCGGCGTCGTCGTCGGGATCGTTGCGTTTCTCGAGGTCGTGTTCATCTTCGTTTGGGCCCGCATCCAGCTTCACATGCATGCGGTGACGGCACTCGCAATCGGCGCGGGGCTTTATGCGGTGTACCTCACTCTGCTAGGTCTCGCCTCGGCCCCCTGGCATGTCTATGCCCTGACGCTTCTCAGCGCCTTTGCCGCCGCCGCTCTCATCAGTATCCCGATCACCTACATCCAGGATCTCATCGCCGACCGTCCGGGCCTTGGCAGTTCGCTCATCTCGGTGAACCTGTTCCTGAGCGGCGGGCTCAGCGCCATCCTGTTCGCGATCGGAACCCGTTTCAGTGACTATTCGGGGACATCGCTGCTCGGTGCGCTCGCTGGCCTTTGCGGGTTCGTCCTGTTGCTCTATCTCGACGGCGGGAGCGCCAGGCACAAGCACGTCTAGGAGCTGGAGTTCGATCTGTCGCCGATCCTGTCTACTCGGTCCCGCTGGATGTCAAACCGCAAAACCTCCGCCGATCAGAAAGTCGGCGGCGTGCAGGCGCTGATGATTTCGCACACAACCGGTCCGACGCAGCGGAACCGGTGGGGGCGGCGGCTTTCGAAATAATAGGCATCGCCCGGTCCGAGAATGCGGCGTTCGTCATCGACGGTGATCTCCAACCGCCCGGACAGAACGATCCCGCCTTCTTCGCCGTCATGCACAAGCGGCACCTTTCCGGTATCGGCGCCGGGCTGATAACATTCCTTGAGAATCTGCAGGCTGCGACCGAACAGATTGTCGCCGATCTGGCGGTAGGAGATCGGCCCCTTGCCGATTTCGACTAATTCGTCCGCCCGATAAAAGGCCTTCTTCGGCCGCTCCGGCTCGAACGCGAAGAACTCGGCAAGCCCGATCGGGATGCCGTCAAGAATGCGCTTCAGCGCCCCGACGGAGGGATTTGAAGAATTGGACTCGATGAGGGAAATCGTCGAATTGGTCACCCCTGCGCGTTTGGCCAGTTCCCGTTGCGACAGATTGTTGAGCAGGCGCAAATGGCGCAATCTATTTCCGATATCGACCGACATGGGGTTTCCCTGTTTCGCATGTTCGAAATATCGAAACTATTACAACTCGTACAAAGCCTTTTCAATACTTTATGGCTCAACAGAAAAGGACTTGTTTAGGCATATGAAATCATGGCGTCATCGCGACTTCACAGGAGGTCGCCATGAACCAGCACAGCAAACCAAACACCCCGGTACTCGACAGCTACTGGATGCCGTTTACCGCCAACCGGCAATTCAAGGCCGCGCCGCGCCTGCTCGCCTCGGCGGAAGGCATGCATTATACCAGCGTCGATGGGCGCAAGATCCTCGATGGCACGGCAGGTCTCTGGTGTGTCAATGCCGGTCACGGCCGCCGCCAGATCGCGTCAGCGGTCGAACGCCAACTCCTTAACCTTGACTTTGCGCCTTCCTTCCAGATGGGACATCCAATCGCCTTCGATTTCGCCGAGCGGCTGGCTGAGATCGCGCCCGGTGGTCCGGACGGCAAGCTTGACCGTGTCTTCTTCACAGGCTCCGGCTCGGAATCCGTCGATACCGCCCTGAAGATTGCGGTCGCCTACCAGCGGTCGATCGGGCAGGGCACGCGCACACGGCTGATCGGCCGGGAACGCGGCTATCACGGCGTCGGTTTTGGGGGCATCTCCGTCGGCGGATTGGTCAACAACCGTAGGGTCTTCCCGCAGCTTCCGGGCACGGATCACCTGCGCCACACGCACGATCTTTCGAAAAATGCTTTCGTCAAAGGCCAGCCCGAGCACGGTGCCGAGCTTGCCGACGACCTCGAAAGGTTGGTCGCCTTGCATGGCGCTGAAACCATCGCCGCCTGTATCGTCGAACCCGTCGCCGGTTCGACCGGCGTGCTCATCCCGCCGAAAGGTTATCTCGAGCGGTTGCGCAAGATCTGCACCGCCCACGGCATCCTTCTGATTTTCGATGAAGTGATCACCGGCTTCGGGCGTCTCGGCGCCTCGTTTGCTACCGATTATTTCGGCGTGACGCCCGATCTCGTCACCACGGCGAAGGGCCTCACCAATGGCGCGATCCCGATGGGCGCAGTCTTTGCGAGCCGCAAGGTGCACGATGCGCTGATGCACGGACCAGAGGGCCAGATCGAGCTTTTCCATGGCTATACCTATTCCGGTCATCCGGCGGCCTGCGCGGCCGGTATCGCGACACTGGATATCTACCGCGACGAAGACCTGCTGACGCGGGCGGCCGACCTGCAGGACGACTGGCATGAGGCGATGCATTCGCTGAAGGGGTTGCCTCACGTCGCAGACATCCGCACGATCGGCCTGATTGCCGGCATCGAGCTTGCTTCCCGCGAGGGTGCTCCCGGCGCGCGCGCCTACGATGTCTTCGTTGATTGCTTTGAGCGCGGGCTGCTCATCCGCGTAACCGGCGACATCATCGCCTTTTCTCCGCCGCTGATCGCGGAGAAATCCCATATTGAGGATATCGTCTCGATCCTCGGCGATGCACTGAAGCGGGCAAAGTAGCCTGAAACGACTGAGGCGCTCCGGAATGGTTCGGGGCGCCTCTGCTCAATGCTTTATTCCTTCGGCAGCCCCGCCGGTCTCAGGTGCCTTCTGAGCGCCGCGATCCGGAAGATGGCGTTGGCGGCGCCATAGCCGCGATATCCGCGCCGTTCGACGATTTCGAAGAAAAAGCCTTCGCCATAGGTCGGGCTGTAGAGCTGGAAATATTCGCCGTGTTCGTCGCGGTCGTAGAGGATATTGTTGTTCTTCAGCCGCTCGGTGAGATGCGGATCGAGGCCGAAGCGGGCTTCGAGGTCGTCATAGTAATTCGGCGAAATATGAAGTGCGGTGAAACCGTTGGCCGCGAGCGCCTGGGCGGTCGCGAAAATGTCCTTTGTCTCGAAAGCAAGGTGCTGGATGCCGGAACCGAAGGTTTCGGCAATGAAATGGCCGGCCAGCGTGTTGCGATTTTCCGCGCCGTTCATGGTGATCCTGAGCGACCCTTCGGCATTCTCCACGACTTGGCTGCGTACGATGCCCGAGGGATCGACGATATCGACTACGGGCGTTTTATGCGCTTCGAAGATCGAGGTATAGAAGAGCAGCCAGGTCAGCAGTTCATCGTAGCGCATCGTCTGGGCGATGTGATCGACAGCCACGAGGCCGGCTCCCCGCCCCGGCGCGTCCTCCTCTAGTGGATCGAACTCGATATCCCAGATGCGGCCAAGCTCCGATCCTTTGTCGAGGAAATAGAGCACGCCGCCGCCGATGCCGCGCACGGCCGGCATTTCGATCTCACCGGCGTCGAGCGGCTGCTGGAACGGCTCCGCGCCAAGTGCCACGGCCCTTGCCAGGGCGTCCCGGGCGTCATCCACCACCAGCCCCATTGCATAGGCCGATGTCCCATGGACGAGATAGGACGAACCGGCAAAGCCGCGTTCGTCGCTGTTGACGACAAGATTGATTGCGCCCTGGCGAAACAGCGTCACGTTCTTGGTCTTGTGCCTTGCCGCCTTGCGAAAACCGAGATTGCCGATCAGCGTCTCAAGCTGCGATGCTTCCGCTTCCTCCACCGTGAACTCAATGAAGGCGATGCCCTCGACCTTGCTGCGCGGTGGCATTTGAGGGACCGGAAGGGCGGCATCGGGCTCTGCACGCTTTACCTGATCACCGAGATAGACTAGCGAACGGCGCCCATCGACGGCGATCGCCGTCGGCGAACCGCCGCGGAACTGGTCGTTGAAAATCTCCAGCGAGAGATAGCCGTCGTAACCGGTCGCTGCCACGGCCTTCATGAAGTCCAGTACCGGCAAATCGCCTTCGCCGGGCATGTTGCGGAAGTGGCGGCTCCAATAGAGCAGGTCCATGTCGATCAGCGGCGCATCGGCAAGCTGGATGATGAAGATCTTTTCCTTCGGGATCGAGCGGATCGAATTGACGTCGATCTTGCGCGACAGCGTGTGGAAGCTGTCGAGGATCAATCCGATATTCGGGTGGTCGGTGCGGCGAACGATTTCCCAGGCGTCCCTGTGATCGTTGATATGGCGGCCCCAGGCCAGCGCCTCGTAACCGACGCGAAGGCCTCGTTTCGCAGCCCTCTCGCCCAGTTCGTGAAAATCGGCCGCGGCCCTGTCCAGCCCTCCGAGCGACGCGGACGAGACGTTGGAGCAGACGAGCACCAGGTCGGTGCCCATTTCCTGCATCAGATCGAATTTCCGCTCGGCCCGGTCGAATGTGCGGCTGCGCAGGGGTTCCGGCATGCCTTCGAAATCGCGGAACGGTTGGAACAGGGTGATCTCCAGCCCATGGTCGCGAACCATCTTTCCGACTTGCCGGGGGCTTTCGTCGAAGATCAGGAAGTCGTTCTCGAATATCTCGACCCCATCAAAGCCAGCCTTGGCAATCGCCTCGAGTTTCTGCCTGAGATCGCCGCTCAAGGACACGGTGGCTATCGAAGTTTTCATCGACCTGTTCCCGTAGCTGTTTTGCAGAGCTCGGTAAAATGGGCGGTCATGCGCGTAGCATCCGGTTCGACGCCACAGAAAAGCTTGAACGCTGCCACGGCCTGAAACACCGTCATCCCGCCGCCGGGCAGGGTGCGGCAGCCAAGCCGGGCAGCAAGTGCCAGAAGTTCGGTCACCAGCGGCATATAGACGATGTCGGCGACCCAATGACGGGGTTTGAGCCAGCTTTCCTCGATAGGCAGGCCCGGATGGTTCTTCATTCCGGTCGGTGTCGCGTGGATGAGCCCATCGGCGGTCTGCATCACTTTGCCGACATCGGTGATCGCAAAGGCCCGTTCCGTGGAAAACCGGCTGTTCAGATCTTCCGCCAACCGCTCGGCGCGAGAAGCGTCCTGATCGAAGATCGACAGATGCTCGATCCCGAGTTTCATTGCCGCATGGGCAACGGCCACGCCTGCACCCCCAGCCCCGAGAAGGACCGCATGTTGCCGTGGCACATCGGGGAGATTGCGCCGAAAACTTTCGTAGAAACCGTACCAGTCCGTGTTGTGCCCCGTCCGTTTTCCATCTTCGAAGACGACGGTGTTGACGGCGCCCAGCATGCGGGCGTCTTCGGAGAGATCGGTCAGATATTCAAGGACGATCTGCTTGCACGGATGGGTGATGTTGCTGCCCGCAAAGCCGCGCGCCTCCTGCTCGGCCAGAAGCTCGGGCAGGGCGCTGGGAGGCAGCCCGCGCTCGGTAAGGTCGAGAAGCTCGTAGCGATAGTCGAAGCCCTGGAGCGTTCCCTCGCGCTCATGCAGGGCGGGGGATTTCGACGTCTGAATACCAGCGCCGATCAACCCCACCAGCACCTTGCGCTGTGTCTGCGATGTTCCGGTTGAACCAGTCATTGTGAGCGCCGCCTTAATGATGAGCCAGGATTTCGCCGAGGAAGGCTTGGGTGCGCGGATGCGACGGATTGTGGAAGAATGTTTCCGGCGGCGCTTCCTCGATGATCTCGCCGGAGGCCATGAAGATCACGCGGTCGGCTACCTGTCGGGCAAAGCCCATTTCGTGGGTGACGCAGATCATCGTCATGCCGTCCCTGGCGAGGCCGATCATCGTGTCGAGGACTTCCTTGACCATTTCCGGATCGAGCGCACTGGTCGGCTCGTCAAACAGCATGGCTTTCGGCTCCATGCAGAGCGCCCGCGCAATGGCGACACGCTGCTGCTGCCCGCCCGAAAGCTGGGCCGGGAATTTGTCGGCCTGATCGAGAATGCGGACGCGTTCGAGATATTTGCGGGCGATTTTCTCCGCTTCGGCCTTGCCTGTTCCGCGCACCCGCATCGGCGCAAGCGTACAGTTTTCGAGGATCGTCATGTGCGGAAACAGGTTGAAGCTCTGGAACACCATGCCGACTTCGCGCCGGACGGCGTCGATCGACTTGCCACTGTCGTCCAACTTTGTCCCCTCGACCATGATCGTGCCTTTCTCGATCTTCTCGAGCGCATTGATGCAACGGATAAGAGTCGACTTGCCGGATCCGGACGGCCCGCAAAGGACGATCTTCTCGCCTTTGCGAACCGTAAGGTTGATGTTCTTCAACGCATGAAATGCGCCGTACCATTTATCCACGGCTTCCATGGAGAGAAGCGGGCTTCGAGTGTCAGTGGCGTGCAGCACGGCGATCTCCTGCGCAGAACGTTAGTTGACGGTGAAGGGGATGTTTGGGAGGGACTCGGGGAACTTCGGAACCTCCACCTTCATCCACTTCGCGTAGACTTTTGCGTGCTCGCCATTCGCCATGATCTTGTCGAGGAAGGCGTTGGCGGCCTCGTTCCAGTCTTTTTCGCCAAGGCGCGTGCCGACGCCGTTGTAGGTCCGCAGAAAATCGATTTTGCGTTCGTAGGTGCCCGCGCTCGCCGCATCGAGCCGTTCCATGTAGAACACATTGCCGCCGACAGCCTGAACCTGACCGGAAAGCAGCGCCTGGATGGTGGCCGCATCATCGTCGAAGCGGCGGACCGTTGCGTTGGAACCGACCGCATCGGTGACAGCCTTGTCCTGTGCACTTGACCGCGGGACGCCGATATCGATACCGGAAAGGTCGGTAACCTCGGCCATTTTCTTGTCCTTCGGACCGTAGAGCGAGATCATGTTGCCGGCATAAGGCTTGCTGTACTGGATCGACTTGGCCCGCTCCTCGGTCATCGCCATGGTGGCAAACAGGATATCGACCTTGCCGGTGACGAGCGCCGGGATGCGGTTGGCGACCGCGAGCGGTGCGAATTCGACCTCCACGCCCAGCTCCTTGGCAAACAGCTTGGCGATGTCGGCATCGAAGCCGTCCTGAACGCCGCTCGAATTGACGAAACCCCAGGGTGCGTTGTCGCCCTGAATGCCGACGACGACCTTGCCCTTGGCCTTTGCCTCCTCCAGCGTTGCAGCCTGCGCAGACACAGGCGATAGCCACGGGGCCATCACCAGGGCTGCGGCTGCGAACAGAATTCCACGGCGCTTCAGGCCGGTCTTGAAGCTGCTGATCATTACCTTCTCCTCCTTGGTTGATTAGAGCTTGTGTGTTTGTTGGATTGCCAACTTACCGGGCGGCTTTGGCCATCCGATTTTCGAGCCGGGCCCCATAGAGGGACAGCGGCCAGCAAATGGTGAAGTAGATCGCGCCGACGATGCCGAAGATCAGCAGCGGCCTGTAGGTCTGGTTCGAGACGATCTGTCCGGCGCGGGCGAGCTCGATGAAGCCGACGATGGCGGCAAGCGACGTGCCCTTGATGAGTTGGACGAGAAAGCCGATCGTCGCCGGCAGCGAGACCTTGAAGGCCTGCGGCAGGACCACATCCTTCATCCGCGAGAGGTAGTGGAGTCCCAGCGCGTTGGCGGCCTCTGTCTGGCCCTTGGGTATGGCCTGTATGCCGCCGCGCCAGATTTCCCCGAGAAACGCGCTGGCATGGAGCGTGAAGGCGATTGCGACGGCCATCCAGGCTTCGATGCTGACACCGAGAAGCGCGATACCGTAGTAGACGACGAACAACTGCATCAGCAGCGGCGTGCCCTGAAAGACGGATATGTAACCGGCGGCCGTTTTCCGAAGCGCCGAACGCTCAGACGTCCGGGCAAGGGCGATCCCGAGGCCGAAAACGCCGCCGCCGACGAAGCCGATGATGGAAAGCAGCAGTGTCCATTTCAGGCCCTGCGCCAGGAAGAGGATTTCATTCTGTCCGATAGCGCCCATCGTCCCGCTCCTCACCGTACCGGATAGCTGAAGAAATGCCGCGAGATCAGCGCAAACAGCCCCATCATCATCCAGGAGATGACGAGGTACATGAGCGTGATCGTGAAATAGACCTCGAAGCTGCGGAACGTGTCGGACTCGATGATCTGGGCCACGGAGGTCAGCTCGTAGGCCGCGATGGACGTGCAGACTGAGGTCGTCAGCGTCAGCATGATGAACTGGCTGGTCAGCGAGGGATAAATTGCCCTCAGCGCTGGCTTCAGCACAATCAGGCGGAAGACCTGCGTCTTGTGCAGGCCAAGCGCGAGGCCGGCTTCAACCTGGCCCTTGTGGATGTTGTCGACACCGCCGCGAATGATCTCGATAGCATACGCGCCGCCATTCAGGCCCAGCGCGATGATTGCCGTAATCGTTGGGTTCAGCCGGATGCCCATCATGGGCAAGGCGAAGAAAATGAAGAATATCTGTACCAGGAACGGCGTGTTGCGAACCACCTCGACGAAGGCGATGACCGCTGTGCGCAGGGGGCGGATGGATGAGGTCCTTGCCGCGACGCCAATCACGCCGATCACCAGCGCCAGCGACATGCCTGTGAGTGCAAGGCCGATCGTCGCCAGGGCCGCCATAAGCAGATCGGGCATCTTCTCGAAGACAACGCTGAAATCCAGCACGTAGTTCATGATCAGGTTCTCCTCCCATGATCGGCCTCCTGGGCGCGCAGCCAGAAAGCGACTTTTGCCATTAATGACACTCGGCGAATGCAAAATCAATATATGATTATAAAAATATCATATATTTTATAAATCGTATGGTGTTATTGCGACGCTGGAGAGATGTGACGTGCGCGTCAATTGTGCCGTGATGACGACGTGGCGTTTACCCGGGAGACTGCAGTTTGGGGAAAATGCGCGATTATCGGCCGTGAGTAGTTGCGCGGGCATGTTGAATTGTTTCATGCTCGCAACAGTGGCAGCTTGAATTCGGCGGGAAATCCGATTATATCGGATGATATTCAAATCGTATGAGAATGGCGCTGATGTCTACCATCGATCCCGGATTGGAAACCATCGGAGAAAGTGCCTATCGTCGGATACGTGCCGATATCATATTCGGTCGTGTGACGCCGGGTCAGAAACTCAAACTCGACCGTTTGAAGGACACGTACGGTACAAGTATCAGCACACTCCGCGAAATCCTGAACAGGCTTTCTTCCGAAGGCCTCGTTCTTGCCGAAGGGCAGCGCGGCTTTGAGGTTTCGCCGGTCTCCGTTGCCGACCTGAAGGAAGTTGCTGCGCTGCGCTTGCTGCTGGAGACACATGCACTTGAACAATCCATCGTCGATGGCGACATGGAGTGGGAAGCCCGTCTCGTTTCGGCCCACTACAAGCTGGCGAGCATGGAGCGGCGCATGAAGGAAGGCGACATGAGCCAATCTGAAACGTGGAAGCGTTACGACTGGGAGTTCCATCAGGCCCTGATCTCGGCCTGCGGCTCCAAATTGCTGATGGAAACCCACGCGGCCGTCTTCGATAAGTATCTGCGCTACCAGATGGTCGCGCTTTCCTATCGTGGCGATATTGCCGCGAAGGAACATCAGGCCCTCCTCGACTGCGCGCTGCGCCGGGACGCCGAAGCCGCCAAACAGGTTCTGGCTGTCCATATCCAGGCGGGTGTCGAACACGCATTGGCAGCCGGTACGCTGTGACTGTTGCTCCAGTTGAGCCAGTTTAACCGCCCGGCGAGCGCAATTCGGAAAACCCGAATACAGGCCGCTATCGATCCGTGAAGTCGGGCACCCGAAGTGTTTCCGGCCTTTTCCCCCATGAACATTGAATGTTGGCGTTCAGCCAGTTGTCAGCTTTGGATGCGTTTGGTGACCAGATGCGAGGCGAAGCAGGCGTGTCCTAGACACTGCGATGCGTAGCCGAGTTTTTGAGCTCCAGGCAGCCGTGCATCTCCAGTCCCAAACGCGCGGTCACTCAGGGAAAAGCAGGATCATGAAGAAAGCACTGAACATCGTCCTCCAGACGGAACGCAAGGACACAGTCTTCAGTCAGGACGAACCGTCTGTAGGAGATTTTTCCTTCAATGCAAAAGTAGCCGACGTCTTCGACGACATGGTCAGTCGCTCCGTGCCGCACTACGAAGAAATGCAGCGCATGGTCTGCGAACTGGCGCAGGACTTCGCCAAGCCCAACACCAGCCTCTACGATATCGGCTGCTCGACCGCGACGACGCTTCTGACGCTGGATCCGATCCTTGATCCCAGCGTGAAGTTCGTCGGCGTCGATAACGCACCCGACATGCTGGAAAAAGCGCGGCAGAAGATCGCCCAGACCGGCACGCAACGGCCTATAGAATTGCAGACCGCTGATCTGCACCAGGGCTTCTACATGGAGAATGCCAGCGTCGTCACGATGCTGCTCACCCTGCAGTTCATTCGCCCGCTCTACCGCGAGCGGATGATGAAGACGATCTACTCCGGCTTGAACGATCAGGGCTGTCTGCTCTTGATCGAAAAGCTGACGAGCGAGGATACGACGTTCAACCGCCTGTTCATTCAGCACTATTACGATTTCAAGCGGCGCAATGGCTATTCGGAGATCGAGATATCGAAGAAACGCGAAGCGTTGGAAAACGTCCTTATCCCCTATCGCCTGGAGGAGAACGTCCTGCTTTTGAAGGAAACAGGATTCCGGCACGTCGAGATATTTTTCCGCTGGTACAACTTCTGCGGCATCATCGCTGTCAAATAATCGAGAAGAAAATGAAACCCTTGATGATATCCATTGGAAACTTTCTGTTCCGGTACCGAAACCAGGTTTTCCCGCTGATCATCGTCGCGCTCTTTCTCTCTGCAGTCCCAGCAACAGAGATATTTGGCAGTGCAAAGCTTGAATCTGCGGTCCATTTTGCCGCTTGGCTCATCGCCTTGTCCGGCCTGCTGCTGCGTGCGACGGTGATCGGATACGCCTATATCCAACGCGGCGGCCTGAACAAAAAAGTCTATGCCAAGAACCTCGTCACGGAAGGCATGTTCAGCATCTGCCGCAACCCGCTCTATGTCGGCAATGTGCTGATCTATTCCGCCGTCTTCCTGATCCATGGCAATCCGGCGGTGATGATCATCGGCATCCTTTTGTTCTGCTTTATGTATCAATGTATCGTTTATGCAGAGGAAGCCTTTCTTGAAGACAAGTTCGGCGAGGGATACAAGGCCTATTGCTCTGATGTCCCGCGCTGGATTCCGCGCCTCGGTAGATTCTCGCAGGCCACGGAAGGCATGGTCTTCAATGTCAAACGCGTCATCGCCAAGGACTATTCGACCGCATCCGCCACGCTGATCACCTTGCTGCTGGCAGCAATCTACGAACATGCGGCTGGAGCGGATCCGGATGACGTTCGGTATCTCTCCGTCCTCGTGGTGCTGATCATTCTCACAGGTGTGGTAACGGCGCTGATCAGCCAGCTCAAGAAACGTGGTGTTTTCAGCGAGAACAAAACCGCTTGAGGGGACTGCCGGCTCCGCAACTATGTCGAGCCAGCACTAGCGCGTCCTCATACTCGGCCGGTGGCTGCAAGCCCCGGTCGCACGTATAGCCACTGATAGTGACCCAAAACGGGGATTGGTTAACCCCGCGTTAACGTCCCTCAACGGTTTGCCGCAATCAATGGCAATCCTTGGTTGGGAAAATGTTGCGCTGCGATAGTGTGGGCACAGCATCGGCGCCGATTCTATTGACATGCAATTGTCGCCGCCGGTTGTCATCAGCAGCACCGACAGGAGGCCGCCATGCGCAAAACGGTTCTGAACGCCCTCGGGAAAACCCTGTTTTACAGCGATAGTTCAACCGGATTCTTTTCGGCGACCGGCTCCGGCCCGACCTTATATGGAACGGCGGGCAATGATTCCATGTGGGGTGATAGCGCCGTAAACGTCACGATGATCGGTGGAACGGGCGACGATATCTACTATCTCTATTCCGCGATCAACCGGGCCTATGAGGCAGCCGGGCAGGGCATCGACACCATCAGCACCTGGATGAGCTATACTCTGCCAGCAAATTTCGAAAACCTGACCGTGACCGGCAATCTGCGCTATGCCTTCGGAAATTCCGCCGACAACATCATCAAGGGTGCCTCAGGGCGGCAGACGCTGGACGGCGGCGATGGCAACGACGTGCTCATCGGCGGTGCCGGTGCGGATACCTTCATTTTCACCAAGGGCAACGGCAGCGATCTGATCACCGATTTTGCCGCTGATGACATCGTCCGGCTGAACGACTACTCGCTGACATCCTTTGATCAGCTCCTTGATAACGTCACGCAGGAGGGGGCAAATCTGCGCCTTGATCTCGGCGATGGGGAAAGCCTGGTCTTTGCCAACAAGGCGGTTGCTGATCTGAATGCCGGTCAATTCGAACTGAGTCTGGACCGCTCAGCCTTGACGCAGACGTTCAACGATAACTTCAACACGCTTCAGCTGGTCAATGGGACGAGCGGCGTGTGGGAAGCAAAATACTGGTGGGCGCCGGAAAAGGGCGCCACCCTGTCGGGCAACGGCGAACTTCAGTGGTATGTCAATCCGCTCTATGCGCCGACCTCCGCCGCCAACCCTTTTTCCATCAATAATGGCGTATTGACGATCACGGCGGAACAAACGCCTGCCGCCATCAGCGCCGAAGTCAATGGACACGCCTACACCTCCGGCATGCTGACGACGCACGCGTCCTTTGCGCAGACCTACGGTTATTTCGAGATCCGCGCCGATATGCCGGATGACAAGGGTGTGTGGCCGGCTTTCTGGCTGCTTCCCGAAGATGGCTCCTGGCCGCCGGAACTGGATGTGGTGGAAATGCGCGGCCAGGACCCGAACACGGTGCACGTGACCGTTCACTCGAACGAGACCGGATCGCAGACCTCTGTTTCCACTGCCGTCAGCGTGTCCGAAACCGAAGGCTTTCACACCTACGGCGTTCTGTGGCAGGAAGACGAGATCGTCTGGTATATCGACGATGTCGCCGTTGCGCACGCTGATACGCCTTCCGACATGCACGAACCGATGTATATGCTGGTCAACCTCGCGGTCGGTGGCATGGCTGGCACGCCGACAGATGGGCTCCCCGACGGTTCTGAGATGAAGATCGACTATATCCGCGCCTACACGCTGGACGACCTCGCCTAGCCCGGTGCAAACGCGAGTTGGCCTCCTGTTATATCTTGTCGCTCAGTAGCGAATTGCGACGCAGGGTGCCGATGGCGAGCGTGCGGGCGAGTAGTCCCTCGCGGAGCAGGCGTAGTACATTTCCGATCAATCGTGCCATGTTTTGCTTCCTTCCTTATGTGTTTGCATTTGCATTTTTCGCTCGGATATAGGCCCGCCAGCTGCCGAGCGCGGTGACTTCCTCGGCGGCTGCGACTGCATGAGCCTCACAGAGGAATCCGGAGATGCTGCTGCCGTCTTCGAGAGTTACTTTTCCAATGCCGAGCGGCTGCGGAATCTTCTGGACGAAATGGCCGAAGGCGGCGGGCGGTAGCGCCCAGACTTCGACCTCAAGGCCGTTGCCGGTGAAGCCGGGCTCGCGGATGAGACCGGGCTTGGGCGGTACCGTGTTCGGCAGCACGAAGAGGCGGTAATCACCGGCTGTCCGGCAGGTTTTCAGGCGATATCCGCCTGGCCCGGTCAGTTCATGATTGAGCGGCATGCCGGTCAGATGCGCCCCGACGACGACGATCGGAACGAAGCCATCGTCAAGCGGCGCAACCCGGCTTTCTTCGGGCAGCGATGCCGTCTTGTGCATGCCCATGCCCGCGCCAAGTGCCCGGTGCATGGCGTCGGCAAACGGGGCGAGCGCGTCATCCGTGAACGCAGGGCCGATCAGCGTCACGCCGCCGGGCAGACCATTGCGACCGAAGCCCGCCGGAATGGCGATTGCTGCATAATCGTAGAGATTGACGAAGTTCGTGTAGCGACCGAAATGACCGTTCTTCACGATCGGATCGGCCAGCATCTCCTCGACCGTATACGTGGTGGGCGAAGTCGGCAGCAACAGGATGTCTACCTTCGCCCACTCAATCTTCGTCTTCTGCCGCAGCGCTTCGAGCTTGTATTTACCCTCGAAGGCGGCAACGGCATCATAGGCCTTCGCGCCTTCGATGATGGTACGAACCGTCGGGTCGAAATCATCCGCGTTGCTGGTCAGGAAATCCTTGACCGCCACCAGTCGTTCGGCGACCCAGGGGCCATTGTAGAGCAGCTCGGCCGCCTGCCGGAACGGTGCATAATCGAAGGGCACAATGGTTGCGCCGAGCGATTTCGCCCGCTCGATTGCCGCATCATAAAGTGCCTCGACATCACTGTTTCCGAAAAACTCCCGCTCGGTGCTCTCCAGCACGCCGATCCGCAAGCCGGAAGCGGGAAGGCTTGCGGGCATCGCATTGCGCGAGAAGGGATCGGCAGCGTCATACCCTTCCATCACCTTGCGGATCGCAACGCCATCGCCAACCGTGGCTGCAAAGACGGTGACCACGTCGACACTGCGGCAGGCCGGGACGACGCCGACGTTCGGCACCAGACCCGGCGTCGGCTTGATGCCGACGAGATTGTTGAAGGCCGCCGGCACGCGTCCTGAACCGGCGGTGTCGGTGCCGAGCGCGAATGTGGCAAGGCCGGATGCGACCGCGACCGCGGAACCTGAGCTCGACCCGCCCGATACATAGGCCGGGTCGAAGACCGAACGCGGCGCGCCATAGGGCGAGCGCGTGCCGTTGAGCCCGGTCGCGAACTGGTCGAGATTGGTCTTGCCGATGACAAGGGCGCCCGCAGCCTTGAGACGTGCGACCACTGTCGAATCCACTGTCGGATCATAAGCGAAGGCGGGGCAGGCGGCTGTGGTTGGCAGGCCAGCGGCATCAATATTGTCCTTCACAGCGAAGGGGATACCCCAAAGGGGCAAGCTGTTTGGCTCGGGTGCACGTGCCAGCAGGTCACGGGCGGCTGAGCGCAGCCCCTCATCCGGTGTGGTGGCAATGAAGATCGCCGGGTCTTTGGAAGCGGCGCGGCGCGCAATTACCTCCTCAACGAGTTCGAGCGGCGTCAGGCCGGATTGATAGGCGGCGCGAAGGCTTGAGAGATCGAGAATTGTCGGCAGCATGTCAGCAGTTCTCCAGAACGGCGATGATATCGCCGGCTTTGATATTTCGACCGGGCCCGGCACGCAGATCGCGGACGCGTCCAGCGGTGTGGGCAGTGACGTTGATTTCCATTTTCATGGATTCGATGATGGCAACCGTCTCGCCGGCGGCAACGGTCGCTCCCGGTTCCACCATAAGTTTCCAGATATTGCCGGGAACGCTGCTGGCAACGCCGAAGCAGCCCGCGGGAATATCGCCACCGAGGCTTTCTCCAGCACCTTCGTCGCTGACGAAACTGTCGAGACCGGTTTCCTTCCAGCTCTGCCGCTCGGCGTCGAAAGCCGCCTGCTGCGTGGCCTTGAAACGGTTGATCGACACGGCGTTCGCCTGCAGTTCCTTTTCATAGGCAGCATAGGAGAATTCCGTTTCCTCGATCCGCACGGGATAGCCGCCATGCGGGAAGGCAGCCCGCGCCTCCGTCAGTTCGTCATGGCTCACGGGGAAGAAGCGGATCTGATCGAAGAAATTGAGCAGCCACGGCTTGCCCTTGGCGAATTCGGGGGTCTGCCGCCAGGTGTTCCAGACCTGTATGGTGCGGCCGAACAACTGGTAGCCGCCGGGACCCTCCATGCCGTAGATGCACATATAGGCTCCGCCGATGCCCACGGCATTTTCCGGGGTCCAGGTGCGGGCCGGATTATATTTGGTGGTGACGAGGCGGTGACGCGGATCGACAGGGGTTGCAACCGGCGCGCCGAGATAGACGTCGCCGAGGCCGAGCACCAGGTAGCTGGCATCAAAGACGATGTCCTTCACCGCCTGTTCGTCGGCAAGCCCGTTGATGCGGCGAATGAACTCGATGTTCGACGGGCACCATGGGGCATTGGGGCGGACCAGTTCCTGGTATTTGCGCATGGCAAGTTCGGCATCCGGATCGCTCCACGACAGCGGCAGATGCACGATGCGGCTCGGGACCTTGACTGCCTGAGCCGGCGGCAGGGTCGCTTCGATATCAGACAGCAGTCCAAGCAGACGCTTTCGGCTCAATGTCGTTCCATCGTAATGGATCTGCAGCGAGCGGATGCCGGGTGTGAGGTCGATGAGACCGGGCAGGCGGGCTTCCATGACGGCCTGCATCAGCAGGTGTATGCGCAGCCTGAGCGCGATGTCGAGTGCCATCGGGCCATATTCGACCAGCAGATTGTCGTCTCCCTGGCGGCGGTAGACGACGGAAACAGGGCCATCGTCACGCGTCCCGACAATGGCCGAACCGATATCCGGCACGGACCGATGAACGGCAGGACCGGCGACAGGGTCTTCGCTCCGCGCAACGGCATGAAAGCGGATATGGTCGCCGGGCTTGAACTGGCCCATCTTCCATTGCTCGTCGCGGGCGATCACCGCCGGGCAAACGAAGCCGCCGAGGCTCGGTCCGTCGGGGCCGAGAATGATTGGCATGTCGCCGGTGAAATCGATGGCACCGACGGCATAGGCGTTGTCATGCAGGTTGGAAGGATGCAACCCCGCTTCGCCGCCATCGCTGCGCGCCCATTTCGGCGCCGGGCCGACGAGGCGGACGCCGGTGCGGGCGCTGTTGAAATGCACCTCGTAGGCGGTAGAGAACAGGGTGTCGATGTCGCCCGGTTGAAAGAAATCCGGTGCGCCATGAGGCCCGTATAGGACGCCGACGCTCCATTCGCGCGTGAGTTCGGCGGGTTCGTTTGCAGGCTCCGCCGGCTTGGCAGGCACGTGTCGCGCAAGGTGAAGCACATGGCCGGTCCTGAGCGTGCCGGTGGCGTTGCCGCCGAACTGGCCAAGGCCGAATGTGGCACGCGAACCGAGCACGACCGGTGCAGCAAGGCCTCCTGCGACCGCAAGATAGGCACGCTGACCTGGACCGTCGATCGTACCGACCGACAGCACTTGCCCCGCACGAATTGTCACAGCCGTGTTGTGCGGTAGTTGTTTGCCGTCGCAGGTCATCGCCATATGCGCTCCTCCGAGCGCAATCACCGTCTCGGTGCAGAACCGCAGCGTCGGGCCGGACACAGTCAGCTCCAAGGCAGCGGTCGTATCATCGTTGCCGACAAGACGATTGGCGTGGCGGAAGGATCGTTCGTCCATCGGCCCGCTCGGCGGCACGCCGACATGCCAGAGGCCGAGGCGGCCGGGCAGTTCCTGGAGGCTGGACTGCGCGCCCGGCGACAGAACCTCGATGACATCCGGCACGAAGGCGAAATCGCGCAGCGCCGTTGTTGCCACCTTGCCGCTGGCGAGAAGATCGGAAGTGGCGATTGCGCGAAGATAGTCGAGATTGGTCTCGATCCCGGCGATCGACGTAGCGGCAAGGGCAGCCTGAAGTTTCACGATCGCCGCTGCGCGATCGTCGGCCGCGATGATCAGTTTTGCCAGCATTGGATCGTAGAACGGCGTCACCTCGGTACCGGTTTCGATCCAGCCGTCGATGCGGGCGTTTTCGGGAAAAGCAACTTCCGTCAGCAGACCGGCGCTCGGGCGGAAGTCGGCGTGCGGCATCTCGGCATAGACGCGCATCTCGATCGCGGCCCCTTTCGGCTTCAGAGCTTCGGCACCCGAAAGCACATCTTCGCCCGCCGCCTGACGGATCATCCATTCGACGAGGTCGATGTCGAAGACGGCTTCGGTGACGGGATGCTCGACCTGAAGCCGCGTGTTGACCTCGAGGAAGTAGAATTCCTCTCGCTCCGGATCGTAGATGAATTCGACCGTGCCGGCCGAGGCATAGGACACCGAGCTACCCAGATCGACCGCCGCCTTGTGCAGCCGTGCCCGTGTCGCAGGCGAAAGGCCCGGTGCCGGTGTTTCCTCGACGACCTTCTGGTTGCGCCTCTGCAGCGAACAATCCCGCTCGCCAAGCGCCACGACCTTGCCCTTGCCGTCGCCGAAGATCTGCACCTCGACGTGGCGGGCATCGGCGACGAAGCGCTCGATATAGACGCGCGCATCGCCGAAGCTGGCGCGCGCTGTGCGTTGCACGCTTTCGAAGGCGGCCTGTAGCGCATCGGCATCCGCGCAGAGTTGCATGCCGATGCCCCCGCCGCCGGCCGTGCTCTTCAGCATCACCGGATAGCCGACGGTTTCCGCCGCCGCGAGTGCATCGTCGGCATGTTCCAGTAATCCGCTGCCCGGCAGGAGCGGAACACCGCTCGATTTCGCCAGCTCGCGCGCGGTGTGCTTCAGCCCGAAGGCAGAGAGATGCTCCGGGCGCGGACCGATGAAGGCAATGCCTTCGGCGGCGAGCCGTTCGGCAAAACCGATATTTTCCGATAGAAAACCGTAGCCCGGATGCACCGCTTCGGCGCCCGTTGCCTTGCAGGCGGCGATGACGGCATCGATGTTCAGATAGCTTTCGGTGGCGGGCGAGGGGCCAAGGCGCATGGCTTCATCAGCCAGACGCGTTGCCATGGCAAAGCGGTCGGCGTCGGAATAGACCGCAACGGAGGCGATGCTCATTGTCTTCAATGTCCGGATGACCCGGACGGCGATTTCGCCGCGATTGGCGATGAGGACCTTTTTGAACATGCTCAGGCCTCAAGGTCCGGAACGGCATCCCAGATGAGCACCCGGATCGGTGTCGGATCGAAGCCGTTGCAGGGATTGTTGATCTGGGGGCAGTTGGAGATGACGCAGAGCACGTCCATCTCGGCCACCAGTTCGACATAGTCGCCGGGTGCGGAGATGCCGTCGACGATGGTCATCTTGCCGTCGGGGCTGATCGGCACGTTCATGAAGAAGTTGATGTTCGGCACGATGTCGCGCTTGCTCATGCCGTGTTTCATCACCTCGATCACGAAGTTGTCGCGGCAGGCATGTAGATATTTGGTGGCGTGGCCGAAGCGCACTGTGTTGCTTTCGCAGGAGCAGGCGCCGGCCGAAGTGTCGTGGCGACCGCAGCTGTCGGCCGTCATCGTCAGCATCACGTTGCCTTCGTTGGAGATGATCCGCGTGCCCGTGCCGACATAGGCCTCACCTTGTTCCCGCATCGTATCCTGGTTGGAATAGCGCTCGGAAAAATCATCCGCCTTGTAGAAAAGCGTGTCGATCGCCTGCTGGCCGTAGCTGTCCTCGATGCGGATCGTCTGGCCCTTGCGCACGATGCCGGACCACGGCGCTTCGGCCGGAATGAAATGATCCTGCGCTGCGTTTTCGATGGTGCGCGAGGTGTCGGTTTGAATGAAATCGATCATATTCGCCTCCTCAAGCCTGCATCATGGCGTTGTTCTCAAAACCGCGAACGGCTTCGGCGGTGGCCGTGCGGGCAAGATCGTCCTTACCCGGCGCGGCGGCGCGGAAGCGGCTGACGGTGACCGGTGCCGGCGCATAGACCGGATTGGGATCGAGCGGATGCGGGCAGGTGGAGAGGCCGACAAACATATCCATCTCGGCACGCATTTCGGCGTAGTCGCCGCTGTTGGACCGTTTGCCCTGCCAGTGGAACCCGCCGGCGTCATCGATACGGACAGGCGCAAAGAGGTTGAGCACGGCCGGAATATCGCGGCGGTCGAGGCCGAGCTTGCCGGCCGCGAGGATGAAGTTGTCCCGGGTGTTGCGGGTCTTTGCATCCGGATATTTGGCGGCGTTTGACGCAGCCGTCGATCCGCCCATCAGGCAGTCATGGGCGCCGGAGCTATCCTCGATCATCGAAAACATCACGCGGCCCATGTCCGAGAAGATCACCCGGCCCTTGCCGAGCGCGGTCGTCCACTGGACCTTGACGGTGTCGACGAGATTGAGCCTCTCGCTGATGTCGGTCGCGTTCCAGGCGACCAGCGCTACGGTAGAGGCGCCATCCTGCTGGTCGATACGCAACGCCTCGCCGCGTTTCAAAAGGGTCGACCAGTACCAGCCACCGGGGATCGTTTCTCGATGGATGATCGCTGTTGACTCGATTGCGGGTGCGGGCAACGGGCTCGGCGACGGAAGCGTCTTGGGGGCAAACTCCAGCCCCTTCTTCTGGTGTTCTTCATAACGCTGCCGGTTGGCGGCGATTTCCTCTGCGGAACGTCTGACGTGCATGGCTATCTATCTCCTGACGGACTGGAAGACGGGTCGTCCCGGCGAGGGCCCTGCAAAACGACCGGGCCGTCCCGGTCAGGGCTGGAAAGAGAGAGTTCGCCGGCGCGGCGCGGCGGCCAGATGGAAATGTCCCGCGTGATGGTGGCGCCGTAGCGTTGTTTTTCCTCAGGACGATCGCGCGGCCGCTCGAAGGCGACAACGCGGGTGGCGAGCGTGAAGGCTTCCCGCATGTCATGCGTGACCATGAGGACAGTCATCTGCGTTTCGTGCCAGAGCCGCTTCATCAGCGTGTGGATTTCCGCGCGGATGCCGGGATCGAGCGCGCCGAAGGGCTCGTCGAGCAGCAGGACTTTCGGCTTCATGAATAGCGCCTGTGCCAAAGCCAGCCGCTGCTGCATGCCACCGGAAAGCTGGGCGGGAAATTTCTCTTCCGCACCGGAGAGACCCACTTCGGCAACAAGCTGCCGGGCCTCCTCGATGGCTGCCCGCCGGGCCGCGCCGAAAAGTTTGGCCTTGTATTTGGAGGCTGTCAGCTCCTTGCCGAGCAGCACGTTCCCCAACACGGTCAGATGCGGAAAGACCGAATAGCGCTGGAAGACGACGCCGCGATCAGGACCTGGTTCGGCGGGCAGCGGTTCGCCATCAATCAGGATCGTGCCTTTCGTCGCTCGCTCCTGGCCGAGCAGCATGCGCAGGAATGTCGACTTGCCGCAACCGGAAGGACCGACCAGCGCGACGAAGGCGCGGGACGCGACCGTCAGCGAAACGTTCTCCAGAACGATCTGGTCTCCATATTCCTTCCAGACACCGTCAATGATCAGTTCGCTCATCCCTGCTTCTCCAATTCGGACCAGGGGAAGACGGCAATGCGGATTTGATCGAGGACGAAGTTCGTCAGGACAGCGAGAAGGGTGATCCAGACGACGTAGGGAAAGATGATGTCCATCGACAGGTAGCGGCGGACGAGGAAGATGCGGTAGCCGAGCCCGGAATCAGACGAGATCGCCTCAGCGGCAATGAGAAAGAGCCAGGCCGGGCCAAGCTGCAGCCTGACACAGGTGATCAGGCGCGGCAGGATCTGCGGCAGCACGACGCGAAGGGCGATCTGCCATGACGACCCGCCCAGTGTTTCCGCCTTGACGATCTGCTCGCGCGGAAGCTCTTGCGCCTTCAGGGCCAGGTCGCGGACCATCGTCGGTGCGACGCCAATGACGATCAGCGCGATTTTCGAGGCTTCGCCAAGGCCCATGACGATGAAGAGAATGGGCAGCAGCGCCAGAGGCGGCACCATGGAAATGACGGTAACGAAGGGCGCCAGCAGCGCCCGCAGATAGGGCAACATGCCGATGATCATGCCGATCAGAAGCGCCGTCACCGTGGAGATGCCAAGGCCTGCGAAAAGACGGATCAGGCTCGCAGCCGTATCGGACCACAGCAGATAGTCGCCTGTGCGCGCATCCGGGAGGAATGCCAGCCGGTTGATGGCGTCGGCGAAGCCCGTGAGACTGGGCAGCAGCTTGTCGTTGGCATTCTCCGCCAGCCGTGCCGCCGATCCCGTCGCATAGGCGGCAATCAGCAGCAGGAAGGGCAGGAGCATGAGGGCAAGCTGCGCACCCCGGCTCGGTCTGGTGTTGATCCAACGCATGGATAAGGCTCCGCGGATGAAGGAGAAGAGGCGGCGGGGAAAACCCGCACCCCCGATCGGCGCAACGTTCAGAGCGAGCCGTCTGCAGCGGCCTTCATGTAGGTTTCGGTGAAGCGCAGCTTGACGTTGCCGCTGTCACCGAGAATCTTGCCGTCCGGCATTTCGATGCCAATGACATCTGCCGATGCTGCGCCGCTGCCGAGCAACCCTTTTTCGAACAGGAAGTTGCGCACGAGGTCCATCGTTTTCGGCAGGCCTGGTGATGCCGTAAAAGCCACCGCGTCGGCTGGCTTGTCGAACAACTTGGTGGCGGCAATCTGGGCTTCGAAGCCCTTCAGGTCGGTTCCCGACGCGGAGCCCATCGCTTCGCGCGCCGCCTTGCCTTCGTCGGTGTCTGCCGTCATCAGCGCTGCTGTTTCATACCAGATGCCGGCGAGTGCCTTGCCGAAATCCGGATTGTCCTTGAGCACGTCGGAATTGGCGACCATTAGGTCGATGATCTCGCCGGGGATTTGCGAGCTGTCGAAAACCTTCTTGGCAGTCGGCTCTTCGAGGATGGTCGCAACAAGCGGGTTCCAGGTGACGACTGCCGAGACATCCGCTGTCTTGTAGGCGCCGACCATGTCGGCGTCGGAGGTGTTGACCACCTTCACATCCTGTTCGGTCAGTTTGAGGCTCTCAAGCGCCCGCGCGAGCAAATAGTGCGAGACGGAAAACTCGACGAGATTGACGTTTTGCCCCTTTACGTCGGCAAGGGCTGCCTTGTCCTTGAGAATGACGGCGTCGTTGCCATTGGAAAAGTCGCCGACGATGACTGCGGTCGTATCGACACCGCCGGCTGCCGGAATCGAGAGGCCATCCATGTTGGTGAGCGTCACTGCGTCGAAGGCGCCGGCGGTGTACTGGTTCATCGATTCGACGTAGTCGTTGAACTGGGTGACTTCGATCTTGAGACCATACTTGTCAGCCCATTTCTTCACGATGCCTTTGTCGGCCGCGTAGCCCCACGGCATCCAACCGACATAGATCGACCATGCGACCTTGAAGTCGGTCTTCGGCGCCGCGAAAACGTTTGACGCCATGCCGAAGGCCAGCGAAGTCGCCAGTGCGGTGATGGAGAGCATTTTCGAAAAAGTCTGCATTGAAATTCCCCTTTTTGCTTTTCTTCAAAAAAGGGATCGGCATGGACCATCGCGCCGCCAATCCCTTGGCTAACGAGGTCTCCCGGGCTTTTGTCCCGCCGTGCACCCGGCGGGATGTCTCCCCAACCGGTGGTAGCTCTCGGACCAGCACGCTTCTCAAAGCGTCGGAACCCTAGCCACCAACTCTGCATTCTAAAAAGCAAAGGCCGTGCCAAGTTTTAAGTATTTGATTTCGCTTGAATGCACGGGGCAACATTGTTCGCAGCATTTCAAAAGTGCATGCACTTGCCCATTCTTTGGGCGTCGTACGCCTCTTAAGTCATCAAGTCGGCGGTTCTGACGCAATCATCCGTCCTCTCGCTTGGCCTTCACAAAGGGATGTCTTTGCGTTAGAAGCCGCCCGTAATCCGGTCGCAGCCCACCCGGTCAAAACAAGGGATCCTATCGTATGAAAACCATCGTCATCTGCTCCGGCGGATTGGACTCCATTTCGCTTGCGCAGAAGGTCGCGGCGGAACATCAGCTTATCAGCCTTCTCTCTTTCGATTACGGACAGCGGCATCGCAAGGAACTGGACTTCGCCGCCGCCTGCGCCAAACGGCTCGGCGTCGCCCACCAGGTCATCGACATCAGGAATATCGGCAGCCATCTCACCGGCTCGGCACTGACCGATGATATCGACGTCCCGGACGGCCATTATGCCGAGGAGACGATGAAGGCTACCGTCGTTCCGAACCGCAACGCGATCATGCTCGCCATCGCCTTTGGTCTTGCCGCCGCGCAGAAAGCCGATGCCGTCGCCGTCGCCGTGCATGGCGGTGACCATTTTATCTATCCGGATTGCCGGCCGGGCTTCATCGATGCGTTTCAGGCGATGCAGAACCAAGCGCTCGACGGCTATGCCAGCGTCTCGCTCTACGCGCCCTATGTCACCATCTCCAAGGCCGATATCGTGACTGATGGCGTGAAGAGTGGCACGCCGTTTGCGGAAACGTGGTCATGCTACAAGGGCGGAGCCCGCCATTGCGGCCGTTGCGGAACCTGTGTCGAGCGGCGAGAGGCCTTTCATCTCGCCGGGGTCGATGATCCCACCGAATACGAGGACCCGGACTTCTGGGTGGCCGCGACCGCCGGCTTCTCCGCCGAGGAGGTGAAATAATGTTCCGGATCACCAAAGAATTTCATTTCTCCGCCTCGCATCAGCTAACGCATCTGCCGGCCGAGCATCAGTGCGCGCGTTTGCATGGGCACAATTACATCGTCGTGGTGGAACTCTCGGCAGCTACGCTTAACGGCGACGGCTTCGTGCGCGACTACCACGAGCTTGCGCCGTTAAAGCGCTATATCGACGAAACCTTTGATCATCGCCATCTGAACGACGTGCTCGGCCATGACCGGGTCACGTCGGAATATCTGGCAAAACATTTCTTTGACTGGTGCAAGGAGCGCCTGCCGGAAACTTCGGCCGTGCGCGTCAGCGAAACGTCGAAGACCTGGGCGGAATACCGGCCATGAACACTGCCCGCGAGGCGCAGATCCGCGTCAGCGAGATATTCGGACCGACGATCCAGGGGGAGGGCATCCTGATCGGCCTTCCGACCGTCTTCGTCAGGACCGGCGGCTGCGATTATCGCTGTTCATGGTGCGATACGCTGCATGCGGTCGACAATGCTTATCGCGATCAATGGCGTCCGATGTCGGCCGAAGAGATCTGGCTGGACGTCGCGCGGCTTTCGGGCAATAGGCCGCTGACAGTCTCGCTGTCCGGCGGCAACCCGGCGATCCAGCCGCTTGGTCCGCTGATTGAGCGTGGGCATCGCGAGGGTTATCGTTTCGCGCTCGAGACCCAGGGCAGCGTTGCGAAAAACTGGTTTGCCGATCTCGACGTTCTGGTGCTGAGCCCGAAGCCGCCATCAAGCGGCATGGAGACGGATTGGGACGCTTTCGATACGTGCCTGAAAATGGCTGCGAGGAAGCCGCAGATTGCGCTGAAAATCGTCGTCTTCGATGATCGGGACTACACCTATGCCCGCATTGCTGCGGCCCGCTATCCTGATCTTCCGGTCTATCTCCAGCCGGGCAATCACACCCCGCCGCCGCCTGATGACGACGAGGCAAGGGTCGATATCGACGGCGTCATGGACCGGATGCTCTGGCTGGTCGACAAGGTGACGGAGGACCGATGGTTCGAGGCGCGCGTGTTGCCGCAACTGCACGTCCTGCTGTGGGGCAACAAGCGCGGGGTCTGAATCCCACCGCCCCGCACCTCAGTAACGCGGGGCGTAGTCCAAGCCACCGTCAACGCTTTTCGGACGTCCGTCGAGGAAAAGTTCGCCGATACGCGGCGCCGAGCGGGCGATGACCTTGCCGCGGCGGATGACCGCCAGCCGGTTCGGTTTCAACCGCAGCGCTTCCAGCGTATCCTGCGCCTGCAGCATGACGAGGTCTGCGTTGCAGCCGATTTCCAGGCCATAGCCTTCAAGGCCCATGGTCTTTGCCGAGTTGATGGTCAGCGCATCGAAGATTTTCCTTTTGTCCTCGATGCCGGCCATCTGCGCAACATGGATGGCCATGTGGCCGACCTCCAGCATGTCGCCCGATCCCATCGAATACCAGGGATCCATGACGCAATCATGCCCGAAGGAAACATTGAGGCCTGCATCCATCAGCTCTCGCACGCGGGTCATGCCGCGGCGCTTGGGATAGGTATCGTGCCGGCCTTGCAGCATGATGTTGATCAGCGGATTGGGGATGACATTGATCTGCGCCTCCGCCATCAGGGGAATGAGCTTGGAGACATAGTAATTATCCATCGAGTGCATCGAGGTCAGATGTGAGCCGGCGACACGTCCCTCAAGGCCGAAGCGTATGGTTTGCGCGGCAAGCGTCTCGATATGGCGCGAAAGCGGATCGTCGGTCTCGTCACAGTGCATGTCGACCGGCAGGCCGCGGTCGGCAGCGATGCGGCAGAGCGCCTCGACCGAAGCCGTGCCTTCGCCCATGGTGCGCTCGAAATGAGGAATGCCACCGACGATATCGACACCCATGTCGAGCGCGCGGTTAAGCGCGTCGATCGCGCCCGGCGAGCGATAATAGCCATCCTGCGGGAAGGCGACCAGCTGCAAGTCGATATAGGGTGCGACCTTCTCGCGAACCTCGATCATCGCCTCGACGGTCACCAGCCTCGGATCGCTGGTATCGACATGGCTGCGGATGAACAGAAGACCTTGCGTCACCGCCAGATCGCAATAGCGCAGTGCGCGATCTACCAGTTCTTGCCTTGTCACGATCGGACGCAACTCGCCCCACAATGCGATGCCTTCAAGCAGGGTACCCGAAACATTCATCCGCGGCAGGCCAAGCGACAGCGTTGCATCCATGTGGAAATGTGGATCAACGAAGGGCGGGCTCACCAGCCGCCCGGTGGCGTCGATTTCCTCTCCCGCCTGCGCCTCGATCGCCCTGTCTATCGCGCTGATCTTGCCACCCGTGATGCCGATGTCGATGCCCTTGCGGCCGTCGGGAAGATTTGCGTTGCGGACGATCAGGTCGAACATGGAAACCTCGTTGAGTAAAAGCGGTTATCGCTCGCCGCGTCTGTAAGGCTGCATCAGTGCCTGCGGCACGCGGGCACGGCGGGCCATCGCGGCAAGCGCGACGATGGAAAGGATATAGGGCGTCATCAGGAACATCTGGTAGGGCACGCCTTCCACCACGGTTTGCAGCCGGAGCTGGAACGCATCGAAGAAGGCGAAAAGCAGCGCGCCGAACAGCGCCCGACCGGGGCGCCACGATGAAAACACCACAAGCGCGATGCAGATCCAGCCGCGCCCCTGCACCATCGTTGGGAAGAAGCTGTTGAACGCCGACAGAGTGAGGAATGCTCCTCCCATGCCCATCAATGCGCTTCCGGCGATTACCGCGCCGTAGCGCACCTTCATCGGATTGACACCTTGCGCTTCGGCCGCATGCGGATTTTCGCCGGTCATGCGGATCGCAAGGCCAAGCGGCGTGCGAAAGAGGATATAGGCCATCATCAGCGCAATCAGGATCGCCAGGTAGGTCGGTGCTGTCTGCGTGAAAAAGGCCGGCCCGATGAAAGGCAGTGTCGACAGGCCGGGAATGGCGATCGGCTGGAACGGCACGATGGTCGGCGGCGTGCCTGCCGTAGGCACGATCAGGCGGAAGACGTAGTAGCTGAAGCTGGAGGCGAACAGCGTGACGCCAAGCCCCGCCACATGCTGGGAGAGACCCAGCGTCACCGTCAGGCCTGAATGTAGCAGGCCGAAGACCGCACCGGCAATCGCGGCGATCAAAAGGCCGGTCCAGAGATCGGCGCCGTGGTAGACGGAGAGCCAGCCGATCATCGCGCCGAAGGTCATGATCCCCTCGATGCCGAGATTGAGCACGCCGGCCCGCTCGCACAGCAATGCGCCGAGTGTTCCAAAAATTAGCGGCGTTGCGATGCGCAGGACGGCGCCCCAGAGCCCGACAGATGCCATTATGTCGAACAGCACGGTCATCGGCGGATCCTGTACTGGGTAAAGAACAGCGCGATCAGCATCGTCAGCAACGACAGTGCTACCGTGACGTCGGCGATATAGGTGGGGATGCCGAGGCCACGGCTCATGCCATCCGCGCCGACGAACATGGTGGCCGTGAAAATGGCCGCGAGGACCACGCCGAGCGGATTGAGATTGGCGAGCATGGCGACGACGATGCCGGCATAGCCGAAACCGGGTGACAGATCGGTCGTGACATACCCCTTCACGCCCATGACCTCGATCGCGCCGGCAAGACCGGCAAGCCCGCCCGACAGGCAGGCGACCTTCATCAGCGTTTTCCCGAGCGGAACGCCCGCGAAGACCGCGCCGGAGGGATTGAGGCCAGCGGCCCGCGATTGCAGGCCGAACACCGTGCGCAGCTGCATGAGATGGACGACGATCGCCAGTGTGATAGCGATTACAAGGCCGACATGCAGGCGGGAGCGGGCAATCAGCTTCGGCAGCATGGCATGGTCGCTGATCGATTGCGACTGTGGCCAGCCGAAAGCGAGCGGATCCTTGAGCACTCCGTCGATCAGCATCGAAACGAAGAGTAGGGCAATGAAGTTCATGAGCAGGCTGGTTACGACTTCATCGACCGAGAAGCGCAAGCGTAACCAGAGTGGGATAAGGATCAGGACCATGCCGGCGATGGCGCCGACCAGCAGCAGCAACGGAATAAGAACGGGTGCAGGCAGATCGCCCAACACTTTGGCACTCGCTGCGGCAACCGCGATGGCCCCGAGATAGAACTGGCCTTCGGCGCCGATGTTCCAGAGCCTTGCCCGGAAGGCGACGGCGGCGGCGAGCCCCGTCAGCATCAACGGCGTTGCACGCGTCAGCGTTTCGGTAGCGGACAGGCGCGATCCGAAAGCACCGGTCAGGATGCGCCAATAGGCATCGAGCACCGGCGCGCCGGCGATTGCGATGAGGATGCCAGAGAGGGCGAGGGCGGCAATGACTGCGAGCACCGGCGCGACGATCAGCAGGTAAAGCGGGCGATGTTCGCGGCGCTCAAATCGCATGGTCAACCTTCCGGATCTCATGCCATTCGCCGGCCATCATCAGACCCAGCCTGCGTGCATCGGCCACTTCCGCTTCGACGGGGGGCGACAGCCGGCCGCCGACGATAGCCTGGATGCGGTCGGCAAGCGCGATCACTTCGTCCAGATCCTCCGAGATCAAAAGTATGGCCGTACCCTGCCGACGGGCCTCCAGAAGACGCGCATGCACGGCCGCCACGGCGCCCTCATCAAGGCCGCGCGCTGGCTGCGCGGCGATCAGTATGCGCGGCCGCTGATGCAGATTGCGGCCGAGGATAAGCTTTTGCATGTTTCCGCCCGAAAGCAACCGCGTGCGGCTTGCAGGGCCGCCGCCGCGGACATCGAATTGGCCGATGATCTCTTTGGCAAAGGTCATGCCTGCCTTGCGGTTCACAAGTCCACGGCGCGAAAATGCAGACGAGGAAATGCGCTCAAGCACGGCGTTTTCCCAGATTGCCATTTCACCGATCACGCCTTCCTCGTTTCGGTCCTCCGGAATCCGGCCGATACCTGCGCTGACGACATCGGCGACGCCGAGATTGCCGATGGATTCGTCGAAAAGGAGGAGAGTGCCGGATGCGCGCGAAAGCGTGCCGGAAAGAAGATGCACCAACGCCGCCTGACCGTTTCCCGAAACGCCGATAATGCCGAGGATTTCGCCTTCGCGCAGCCGGAAGCTGATGGATTTCAACCGCTCGACGCCATCGATCTTCACCGTGACATCGACGGCTTCCAGCGCAAGCGCGCCGGGCGTCGATGGCTCGCGTACCGGTCGCGTCACGCGGCGGCCGACCATCAGTTCGGCGAGTTCCGCTTTGCTGGTTTCGGATGCCCTGCGTTCGGCAACCATCCGGCCGCCGCGCAAAACGACGATACGGTCGGCCGCGGCCATCACCTCATCCAGCTTGTGGGAAATGAAGATCAGCGAAAGGCCCTGGCGCGCCATTTCCTTCAGCGTCGCAAACAGTCGTTCGGCTTCGATATTGGTGAGTACCGCCGTTGGCTCGTCGAGAATCAGGATGCGCGCGTCGTTATAGAGCGCCTTGAGGATCTCGACGCGCTGCTGCTCACCGACCGAAAGGTCTCCAAGACGCGCATCCGGATCGACCTTGAGGCCGAAGCGCTCTGAAATTGCCAGCAGCTTCTTCCGCGCTGCGGATGTCCCCGAGCGCCAGGACCAGAGTTTTTCCGTGCCGGTCATGACATTTTCGAGAACGGTCAGGTTGGACGCCAGCGAGAAATGCTGATGCACCATGCCGACACCGGCGCGGATCGCAGCTCGCGGCTTGCCCTGCGGCAGTTCCATGCCATCGATCAGAATTCGGCCGGCATCCGGCATATAATGGCCGAAGAGTACACTCATCAGCGTGGTCTTGCCTGCGCCGTTCTCGCCAAGCAGGGCTACAATCTCACCTTTGGCAAGCGTTATCGAGATGTTGTCATTTGCAAGGTTGGTGCCGAAGCGCTTGCTGACACCTTCTATTTCCAGAACCGGAACTGTCATGCCGCAAGCCCTGCCACCGGAAAACGATGTTGCCAGCGTTCTTCCCGTTCGAGACGCGCGGCAAGCGATAACAGCAGCGGCTCGTGGCCCATCGGCGCCATGATCTGCACGGGCAAGGGCAGGCCGTCCGCATCGGATCCAAAGGGCAGGGTCAAGGCCGGAAATCCCGAAATATTGGCGGGAGAGGCAAGCGGTGCAAAAGCAGTCATCCGCTCAAGCTGCAACTCCGTATCGCCATGATCGGACGGAAACGACCCGATCGCAAGGGGCGCCTTGGCAAGCATCGGCATCAACATGCAATCGACCCTGTCGAAGATAGTCCAGAGTGCGCGGCTGGTCTGCACGGCGCCGTTCAGGCAAGCCCAGAGTGTCGGTCCCGTGAGTGCGCGTCCACGTTCAATGAATGCTTGGGTCAGAGGTTCGGCGCGTGAGATGTCGAGCCCGAGCGTATCGATGAAGGATGCGAGGTTGACCGCGATGATGTCGCCGAGCGCGCGACCGCTGGCATCGACGCTCTGCTCGAATTCGGCCCAGCCGAGCGAGACGATCTGATGTCCATCCGCCTCAAGCGCGCGCGCCGCATCCATGGTCGCTTCGAGCCGTTTACTATCCGTTGGATATTTCGAGCCGGTATCGGTCAGCAAGCCAATCCGCAACCGGTCACCTCCGTTCTCCAAAATCGCCGGATCGGCAAACGGACCCTTTGCCCTGCCGCGCAGAGCATCGAAAATCAGCGCCGCATCCCGCACCGAGCGACAGACGGCGAGTTCGCTGGCAATGCCACCGAGATGATTACCGAAGGAAGGGCCGGCCGGCATGGCGCCGCGGCTGGGCTTGAGGCCGACAAGGCCACAGCAGGCAGCAGGCACGCGGATGGAGCCACCGGCATCCGTGGCATGCGCGATCGCGACGATGCCAGCTGCGACCGCCGCCGCTGCACCGCCGGACGAGCCGCCGGGCGTGCGCGCCGGATCGAGCGGATTGCGACAGGTTGGCCCTGCGGCCGGTTCGCTCGCCAGCGAAAGGCCGAATTCCGGGCTTGTCGTCATCCCGAACAGGCAGAAGCCGGCATTTCGGAAGCGGGTGGCGATATCCGAATCCGGTTCGCTGCCCTCTCTTTTGAAAAGACGCGACCCGGCCGTCACCGGTAATCCGGAGAAAGGTCCGCCAAGATCCTTCGCCAGCGTCGGCACACCGGAAAACGGCCGGGCAGCAAAACGGCCCGGCTCCGAATACCGTTCCTGATCCATGGCTTCAGCCGACGCCATGCCCATCGTCGAGTCGAGATGGGCAATAGCGCCGAGCGTTCTATGGTCCTCCACCGAGGCAAGCGAGGCCTGCATCGCTTGGATAGAGGTCAGGCTGCCGCTCTTGATCGCCTCTGCTAGGTCGGTCGCGTCGCCGCGCATCAGTCGAATTACTTCGGCTCGTCCATCATCTTCGGAACTTCGAAGGTGCCAGCCTTGATCTCCGCCCGCTTGGCTTCCATCGCAGCCTCCGCCTCGGCAGGTGCCACGCCCTTCACGAAGACGATATCGCTGCCGCCTTCCTTCATCAGGCCGTAGGGCGTGTAGTTCTTGCCGACCGGCTTGCCGGCGGCGGCATCGGCGATCGCGGCATTCAGGATTGGGCGGAAATACCACATGGCGTTGGCAAATACCGTGTCCGGATAACGCGGCGTGTAGTCGATCAGCGATCCCACCGATTTGATGCCGCGTTCCTTCGCTGCATCAGCAGTGCCGATACGCTCGCCGAACAGAATGTCGGCGCCGGCATCGATCTGGGCAAGACCGGCTTCGCGGGCTTTTGGCGGGTCGAAGAAGGTGCCGATAAAAGAAACTAGGTGTTTCGCATCCGGATTGACGGCCTTGACGCCCTCGGCGAAGGCATTGATCAGCATGTTGACTTCCGGGATCGGAATGGCGCCGACCGAGCCGACAATGTTCGACTTGGTCATCTTGCCCGCCAGCATGCCGGCAAGATAGGCACCGTCATGGTTCCAGGTGCCGAAGACGCCGAAATTGTCGCCGGCCTCAGCGCCGCTCGAACCCAACACGAAAGCCGTGTCCGGATAATCGGCCGCGACCTGTCGCGCTTCCTTTTCCACGGCATAGGCTTCGCCGATGATCAGTTTGTTGCCCTGCTCGGCATATTCGCGCATGGCGCGCGGATAATCGGTGCCGGAAACTCCCTCGGAGAAAACATATTCAATGACGCCTTCCTTGGCCGCGTCCTGCAAGGCTTGATGAAGACAGGAGTTCCAGGCATTTTCGACGGGTGAGGCATGGATGCCCGCAACCTTCATCGGTGCAGCGGCTCTTGCCAGCGGCGCGAGCCCGCTGACCCCGAGGGCGATGCCCGATGCGATTACTGCACGGCGTGAAATCAAGATGTCTTTGGTCATTGATTTGCTCCCCTTTTTTTACCATTTGGTTCAAAAATCATAGGGAGCGCCTAAAAAAGTGTCAAGCGGAAAACTGGCTTAAAAATCAGGCTGTTCGCCCCATTGCAACACCTTGAACTCGCTTGCCAAACATCCTGCACCGAGGGTGGAACATGCCGGTGAACTGATAGTAATTGCCTGTATACGTGACTTCGACATGGGTCGTCGCGCGGCCGCTCAATCGGCCAGGAACGACGCGAATGATGTGTTTGGTCCTGGTTCAGGAAAACTGCTCCAGCCACGATTGCTCGATCGCATTCGGCTTGCCATCGGCGGGACTAACTGCGCGCGCCGCGGGACTTGCGATTGTCGCCAATTTCGTGGCCTAAAACGTGATAGAGGTCGCCGACAATCATGATCTCAGGCGATGCTGGTTTGAAACACGGTCATATCACCAATCTAGTTTAAGCAAGAATCATGCTGTTTGTCCCACTTCCCTTCGTCGTTGCTCTGTTGCTGCTCATTCTTTTCGTCGCAGCAAGACGCAACGATGAATCCCCGCCCAATCGTCCATTCCTGGCTTTGATCGTGACCAGTGCGTTTCAATCGGTACTCGCCGGTTTGCGCTGGGGTTACGGAGTGGCGAGTGTCGCTTATGTTGCGCCGATTGTTGCGGCAATCGTCCCGCCACTCGTCTATTTCGGCGTTTCCACTCTGGTTCGGACGATCCATCGTCCATGGCCGCTGTCCCTGGTGCTGCATATTCTTCCGGCTGTCGTGATCGTCGTACTCATGGTTGCATGGCGGGATGCCATCGATGTCGCGTTGATCATCACCTATCTGGGCTACGCCATAGCTGTCCTCCTCCTCATGCGATCTGGCACGGACGTTCTTCGTCTTGCGCCTTTTGAGGGGGCGGCCTCGGTCTATCGGGCCAGCATATTCGCAGCAGTTGCGCTTTGCCTGTCGGCGGCAGTCGACATATTTGTTTTTATTGATTTCGGATGGGTCCATGGTGCCCATGCTGTGACGGTTATCAGTGTTGCCAATCTTCTCGCGCTCGTCGTTCTCAGCATAGCGGCGGCAGTTGCCAGCCGAAGCCGGGCTCCCGTCGAGGCTGCCGAAGTCTTGCCCCAGCTCGATTTTGCCGAGGACACCGAGACGATCGTCAGGGTGGACGATTTGATGCAGGAGAAGAAACTCTATCGGGACGCCAATCTCAATCTCGATCGTCTCGCTCGAAAGGCGGGGATACCGGCGCGGCAAATCTCGGCGGCGATCAATCGGGCCATGGCCAAGAACGTGTCGCAATATGTCAACGAGTACCGCATCGCAGAATCCTGCCGCCTTCTGGCCGACACGGATCAATCCGTGACGGAAATCATGCTCGACGTTGGCTTCCAGACCAAATCCAACTTCAATCGCGAGTTCCGGCGAATAACGGATATGACCCCGCTCGCCTGGCGGGAAAAGAGTGCGCGCAGCGTCTGATCCTTCCTTCGCGCATCGCTTTGCCGCGTGAGTTGGGCGCACCGATATATGGTGACCGAAGGCCGAGAGAGGTCCGCCCACGTTCTAAATCGCGATAGAGGACGTTCTATAATGCAATTCAGGTCGCTGCTTTTTCCGATTCCGCAATTCTGGCGGCATGAACACAGCAACCGAACACGATCGCCAACTTGCCGAGAAGCTGAAGTCGCTTTCTCTTCAGCCCGTGACATTTGACCCGGAGCCGCCGAAGCGCCATGCCCGGCTGTTTCTCAATCGCGTTGGCGTCCTCGCCATCGTCACCGCCGCATCGCTATATGCGCTCATCGTACTTCAACCGGGCGAGCTGTACCGTTTCGGGCATAACCTGTTCGGCAGCGGCGTCACCGCAGGCGCGGCCGGATCATTCGAAACCGACATGGCGAAATCGACCGGCAAAGATGTCGCGGCCCCTGCCAGGGAAGATCTCGCCAGCGCAGCGCAAACGGCGCCCGCAGGTCTTTCTGGCGCGGTTCCGGCAACGCGTGGCGTCACAGGCTCCGGCTATGTCGTGGCGCTCGATTCTGCCGCGATCTACTCCAAGCATGAAGGCAAGATTATAGAAATTGCGGTTGAGGTCGGCGACAAGGTTGAGGCCGGCCAATTGCTGGTCAGGCTGGATGATGCCGGTGCCCGGTTCGCGCTTCGCGAGGCCCGGATCGCCAAGGCCTCGGCCGAACTCGCCCTCGCCGCCAGGAATATCGACCTCGCCCAGGCCAACTCCTCTCTCGATCGTATCAAAACCCTTGTCGCTCGCGGTGCGGCGTCCAGGCAGCAGTTTGAGGATGCGACGAGCCTGCGGGATCGCGCCGTAAACAGCTTGGGGCAGGCAAGGCAGGATCTGGCCAAGGCCGAACTGGCTCTCGAAAGGGCGCAGGATACCGTCAGCGAGCTGAATGTCAGGGCGCCCATTGCCGGGACGGTCACGACACGCAACGCCCGATTGGGCGAAATCGTGTTGGCGCGTGCCGACAGCGTACGCGAAAACGCCAGCCTGCTGACTATCACCGATACCATGAACCTGGTCATCGGCGCTGATATCGCGGAGTCCAGTATTGCCCTTCTGCGGCCCGGCCTTCGCGGCGAGGCGGTGCTCGACGCCTTTCCCGACCAGCCGTTCGACGTGGAGATCGACCGGATAGCGCCCGCCGCCTCTGCCGACAAGGGCACGGTCTCGCTTCGCCTTTCCCTCCGCACACCGCCAGCCGGCATCCGCCCCAACATGGCAGTGCGGATCAACATTGCAGCATCGGCGACCATAGCCGCCATCAATCAGTGAGGAACGCAAAAGTGACAATCACGACACAAGAAGAACCTTATATCGAGCTCAACGGCGTCAGGAAGGGCTTCAAGTTCGGCACGGAGGGAATATCGATATTCTCCGATTTGAACCTGAGTATAGCGCGTGGCGACTTCGTTGCCGTCATGGGGCCTTCCGGGTCGGGAAAATCGACGCTTCTGAACATACTGAGCGGCATCGACAGCCCGGATGCGGGCAAGGTGCGTATCGGCAAGAGCCACCTCGACCGGATGGGCGAAAGCGCGAGATCGTCGTGGCGCGCCCACAACATGGGCATCGTTTTTCAGTTCTATAATTTGCTGCCGATGCTCAACACGGCGCAAAACGTCGAGCTGCCCTTGCTTCTCAAACCTCTCACCCGAAAGCAGCGGAGTGCGAGGGTGGACACGGTTCTCGATCTGGTCGGGCTCAACGGCAGGCAGAAACAGTATCCAAACAGGATGTCGGGTGGTCAGCAGCAGCGTGTCGGCATTGCCCGGGCCATCGTCACGGATCCTGGCCTGCTTCTCTGCGACGAACCGACTGGCGACCTTGACCGGAAATCGGCGAACGACATCCTCGAAATGCTCGGCTTCCTCAATCGCGAACTGAACAAGACGATCGTCATGGTCACCCATGACCCGGAGGCGGCCCGTTTCGCCAGGCGCACGCTTCACCTCGACAAGGGGACATTCATCGAGCAGGGGATGGACAGTCAATGACCTTTTTCAAGCTGGCCCGGCGCAATGCCTGGCGCAAACCGCTTCGAACAATGCTTCTTGTCTTCTGTGTCGGTGTGGCATTCCTCATCTATGGCCTGACGGCAAGTTTTCGCAGCGGCTCGCAAGGGTCGGACGGGGCGAGCGAAAATCTGCTCGGTGTCGTCAACAAGGCAGGCCGTGCACAACCGCTGCCGCTCGCCTACATGAACAAGATCGCCGCCGACAAGGATGTCGCGGCGCTCGCCTATATGGCACGCATGCGCGGGTTTGTCGGCGCCGAGAAGAACGTCGTCGTGACGAGTGCCGTCGATCCACGGTTGATCGCGGGCGTGAACGGCAAGGAGCTGGGCCTGACGCGCGAATTGCTGGCCGGGCTCGATCAGGCACGCGACAGAGTGCTCGTCGGAAAGGCACTCGCTGAAGCGCAAGGCTGGTCCGTGGGACAACGCATAGGCGTAACCGCCTTTCAGATGACCAAGACGGATGGCGGCCGGGACTGGAGCTTCGAAATATCAGGCGTTTTCAACGGCGCCGATGCAAGCACCGACACCTATTTCATGATCGCCCGCTACGACTACGTCAACGCGGTGAGAGCTCGGGACAAGGATACGGCCGATGCCTTTATCGTCTTGCCGCGCGAGATGGTTTCGCCCGGCTTGCTGGCGTCCAGAATCGATTCCCTGTTTGCCAATTCGGCAGCACCGACCAAGACGCAATCCGAGAAACAGTTCCTCGAAGCCTTCATCCGTCAGTTTGCCGACATCGGGCTGATCGTCAATCTCGTCGTCGGCGCTGCCTTTGCGACAATTCTGATGATCGTCATCAACACCATGGTCTTTGCCATCAGAGAAAGAACATTCGAAATCGGCGTGCTGAAGACACTCGGCTTCTCACGCAGCCATATCATGGTGCTGATCGTCAGCGAGACCATGCTCATTTTCGTGACCGGAGGAATGATCGGTCTCGCGCTCACAAAACTTGCGACCGTCTTCGCCGGTCCAGCTTTTGGTCTGGTTTTCACGCCTGTTGTGCTTGTCAAAGCCATCATCATCATCGTCGTCCTTGGTCTCGTCACAGGAATCCTCCCGGCATTCAACGCCATGCGTATGCCCATCATCAACGCTTTCAGGTCGAGGTAGCTCCATGTTGTCCCAGTTCAAGCAAACACTCGTCATGATCAGAGCCAATCTCGGCAGCCTTCCGCGCCGGGCGTGGATATCTCTGTCGATGGTCCTCTCGGTCGCTTTGGTCGTGTCCGTACTGATCGGCTTCCTGTCCATGGCCAAAGGGTTTGAGACGGCGCTGGCCAGTGCGGGTTCCGCCTCTGTCGCCATCATTCTCGGTGGCGGCACGAACCAGGAGATTGGCTCCGACATCCCGACCGAAATGATCCGCAACCTCAAAGCCAATAAAGGCGACATCGGGATCGCCCGCGACGCAAATGGCGACCTGATCGCCTCGCGCGAGATTCTCGTGCCGGTCGATGTGAGGCGTCTTGCCGATGGCGTGGACCAGGCGCTCGCCTTGCGCGGTATGGATCCGGCTGGGCCATCTCTTCGCGATGGAGTCGCGCTTTCCGGGGGACGCTTGTTCGCTCCCGGTTCTCGCGAGATCCTCGTTGGCAAGCGTATTGCAAGCGAATTTGCCGGATTCGGCATCGGCGACAAAGTTCGCTTTGGCCCGCTCGACTGGATTGTCGCAGGACATTTCACGGCCGGCGGCAGTGCCTTTGAATCCGAGATCTGGGCCGACATGGAAGCGGTTCAATCCGCGTTCGATCGGCAGGGTCAGGTGCAGACTGTCCGGGTTCGTCTCGGCGGTCCGGCCGGCCTGAAGACGCTGCAGGCCGTGCTTGCTGCATCCTCCGGGACGCCAATCGTCGCGATGCCGGAGGTTGACTTCTACGCTTCGCAATCGGAGAGGATCAGCAGCCTCATCAGACTTTTCGGTTGGCCCATCGCCCTGTTGATGGCGATCGGCGCAACCGCCGGTGCGCTCAACACGATGATGAGTTCCGTTTCGGATCGGTCTGTCGAAATCGCAACCGTGCGCATCTTGGGTTTCAGTCGGTTCGCCGCCTTTTCGGCAACGTGGCTCGAAGCAATGCTTATGTCTCTGGTGGGCGCTTGCACCGGTGCGATTGCCTCATGGCTGGTCTTCAACGGATGGCAGGCAAGCACGCTGGGCGCCAACAACACGCAGATGGCGTTCCAACTCAGCGTGACGCCTGACCTGATGCTGCAGGCAGGTTTGTTGGGACTGGCCATCGGAATCGTTGGCGGAGCTCTGCCGGCAATCGCGGCGACGCGGCTTCCGTTTGCCTCCGCTCTGAGAAACAGCGGGTAGACACTGTCCGTTTCCATTCTTTTTCCATGGGCTGGGACAATCTCCAGCTTGCAAACGGGTTTGATCGCCGCAATCATAGGAAATGCTCAGCAATCAAACCCGATTTCAGCCGCTGGCTGGCGAGCTACCGCGTTCCGGCGCGTGAGTTTTTTAGCGTCGGCTCAAGGCATGCCTGTTCGTATGCGGCCAAAACGACATCGACTGAGGCGATCAGGATTGTTTCGGGGTCTTCCAGTTCTGCGAGATTGCCTAGGGAATTTGGCAGATACTGGTGAGCCAATGTTTCCGGTATCGATCTTCCCTTGAGTGCGTTCAAGAGTTTCGCAACTGCTGCTTCCGCATTGGGCTTGCCCCAATAATAGCGAATACGGTCGCTGTAGCTGTAGTGTCTCTGAAGTCGAAGTGCGGCGTCGTCTCCATGATAGTGCCCCTTCCAATCCTGGGGCGACGCAAGCATCGTGTCTTCCATGGCCCGGGCCAATGGCCGGTCGCCATATCCTTCAATCAGTTCGGACGCGATCATGTCCAGCGCGTAGACGGCTTCGCGATACGCAAATGTCAGGCCCGGGCCGACTTTCAGGATCGGAAACCCGTCGCGCACCAGAGATGCCAGCGCTGCTTCAGTCTGGTAATCGGTGGAATGGGCTTCGAAGACCAACTGCGGCTGCTCGTCAAGCAAGTTGGCGAGATCGGCCGCGCGATTCGATCTGTAGGGAACGACGTTGTCGCTTCCAAATTCGACCCCGGGCTGAACGACAAATGCGATGACACGGGAAAATGCGTCCGCGAGGCCCGCCTGATCAAAGACGGCCCGATGGATTTCGATCGTGGATCGCGCGGCCTCGGGCGATGTCGGTTCGACATCGCTCAGGACATGATCCGCGCCGCCAGGCACAGGTACCTCGGTTCCGAGGATGTAGACTGGCGGGGGCATATGGGCCTCCCGTGCTGCTCGTTCTGCCACCTGTGCGAGCCGCGCGGCCCGTTCCGCGATCGTGCGATCGTCAAGGGCGGCCGGCTCGCCGGCACAGCCCATCGAGGCATCCAGATGGATCTTGCTGAAGCCGGCCCGCACGTAGGCATCGACCATCTCTTCGGCTTTTTCCATGGCCTTCGCAGGCTGTTCCTTCCTCCAGGGGTTGGGACCAAGGTGATCGCCACCGTAGATGATCTGGACCCGGTCCAGCCCCTCTTCCTCGGCGATATGATTGACGAAGTCGATGAAGGCCTGCGGTGTCATGCCCGTGTAGCCGCCGAGATGATTGACCTGATTGCAGGTTGCCTCGATGAGGACCTCCCGGCCGGTGCGCGCGGCACGTCTTATCGTCGCCCTGAGGACGATGGGGTGGGCGGAGCACACGGATGTAATGCCGAATGGATTGCCGTTGTGTCTGGAGGCGGCCAGCCGCATCAAGATATCACTCATGAACACTCTCCGTCCTGGTCGTGGCGATGAAAGCTTCGAGTTCGGCCAGGCTGGAAACGCCTTCCATCGGTCCCTGCCGCGTCACGTTGCGGGCGCCTGCCGCGTTGGCGAGCAGGAGCGTCCTTTCGGGCTCCATGCCCATCCGGCGGCAGGTGAGATAGGTCGCGCCGAAACAATCGCCCGCGCCCGTGGGGTCGATTTCGTCAACGGTGAACGCCGGTGCATCAATCTGCTTGCGGTCGCGACCAAAGAACGACGAGCCTTTCCGGCCGCGCTTCAGCACAATTTCGCTGACGCCACTGTCCAGAAGCTTCGCTATCGCCACCGCTTCGTCTGTCCTGTCGGCGGCCACGAGGAGCTCCTCTCCGGAGGGGAGCAACAGGTTAGTGACAGCGAGAATATCATCCAGAAGCCTTCGCCCGCGTTCGGCATCGAGCAGCTCCTTGCGGATGTTCGGATCGAAGGAGACGGATCCGCCGCGGCGTTTCACTGTCTGGATGGCGTGATTCAGGATCTCCGCCACACCGGGAATGGCGAAAGCCGATCCCATGACATGGATGTGCCCGGCGCGCTCCACCAGAGCGTGGGCATTTTCCGTCATCCTGATATCACCTGCTGCGGAATGCGTGATGTTGAAGACGAAATCGCGCGCGCCGTCAGGACGATATCGGACGAATGCGCTTCCTGTCGGCTTGTCCTCGATAATCGAGATTGCCGAAACATCGACGCCGTCGCTTCTGAGGCGCTCGATGTTCAATCGGCCGAAATCATCGTTTCCAACGCCGGCAATGATCCCGGCGGAACCGCCCATGCGCGCAACCTGGTCAATGAAGATGGCGGGTGCGCCGCTGGGATAGGGACCGACCAGCGGCTGCGGCGCCAGGAACCCGGTGCCGACTGTTGTCGCCATGATCTCCACAAGGATTTCGCCAACGGTGATCGTGGGTCCAAGCACTTCCGGCGCGAGGCCCCGGATATTCGAAACGGACAATGTCAAACTCCTCAGTCAAGCCAAGGGTCGTTTCCAAGGCTGATCGCTATCGAGCGAAGTAGTCGGCGCGTGTGATATAGTCAACAATAATTTACGCGCGATAATTATTTTTGCGGCGCACATGAATATTGCGGCGCATTCATTCTCAATCCTGATGCAAAAAATTATTTGATAATATCAATGATTTGAGAAAAATCTCAAAGAGCCGGACGGCTAATCGGAGATGCTATCGCTTGACAAGTGCCGCAGTATTGCATGATAAAAGTTTACGCATGTAAGTTTATGCGTAAACATCCGTTAAGGAGGAGCGGGACTATGAGGAACATCATTCGAATTCTATCTTCGTCCGCCGTCGGCTTTGGCCTGATGGCAGGAATGGCCTGTGCCGAGGAGCTGACGATCGCCACCGTCAACAACGGCGACATGATCATCATGCAGAAGCTGTCCACCGAGTGGGAGAAGCAGAGCGGCAACAAGCTCAACTGGATCGTGCTCGAGGAAAACGTCCTGCGCGAAAGGGTGACGACGGACATCGCCACGAAGGGTGGCCAGTTCGACATCCTGACGATCGGCGGCTACGAGGCGCCGATCTGGGGCAAGGCCGGCTGGCTTACCCCCGTCGATGATCTCGGCGACGACTATGACTATGGCGACCTGCTGGAGCCGATCAAGGCCGGCCTGACCGTCGACGGAAAACTCTACGCGGTGCCGTTCTACACCGAAAGTTCGTTCACCCTGTATCGCAAGGACTTGTTCGACGCGGCCGGTCTCAAGATGCCGGACCAGCCCAGCTATGACCAGATCAAGGAGTTTGCCGCAAAGCTCACCGACAAGTCGAAGGAGCAGTATGGTCTCTGCCTTCGCGGAAAGCCGGGCTGGGGCGAGAACATGGCGTTCCTCGGAACCATGGTCAATTCCTATGGCGGTCGTTGGTTCGACATGGACTGGAAGCCGCAGCTGAACTCGGAGCCGTGGAAGAAGGCTATTACCGATTACGTCCAGCTTTTGACGGAGTATGGCCCTCCGGGTGCAACGGCAAACGGCTTCAACGAAAACCAGGCGCTGTTCTCGACCGGCCATTGCGCCATGTGGATCGACGCGACGTCGGCCGCCGGACGTGTCTATGATCCGAAGCAGAGCCAGGTGGCGGACAAGACCGCGTTCACGCGTTCTCCGGTTGCCGTGACCCCGAGCGGATCGAGCTGGTCGTGGTCCTGGAACCTTGCCATTCCGCAGACCTCGCAAAAGGCGGAGGCTGCGAAGTCGTTCCTCAAATGGGCGACCTCCAAGGAATACGTGAAGCTTGTTGGCGAGACGGAAGGCTGGGTTGCGGTGCCGCCAGGCACGCGCAAGTCGACCTACGCGCTGCCTGAGTACCAGAAGGCCGCGCCGTTCGCGGCAACGGTTCTCCAGGCAATTCTATCTGCCGATCCGTCCAAGCCGACCAAGGATCCCGTCCCCTATACCGGTGTCCAGTTTGTTGCGATCCCCGAGTTCCAGGCCATCGGAACGAGCGTCGGACAGCAGATCGCTTCGGCACTTGCCGGCCAGCAGAGTGTCGATGCCGCCCTTGAAACTGCCCAGAAACAGGTCGAGCGCGACATGACGAGGGCGGGCTACATCAAGTGAGGTCTCTGCCCGCGGCTTCGGCCGCGGGGTTCCTCCCGGAGAGGGCCCGGCAGCTGGTCTGCCGGACCTTTCGCATTGAACGCCATGGCGATTTGCGAGGTTTATCTGCTGCAAGCGCCGTCTTCGACCGCCGGAGCGGCGGCCAGTTGCGCCACCTGTTCTGCCTGCAGCCATCATCGGAATAATCCCGCCACAAGAGAACCTGGGCGGCCTACGACTATCGGAGACTGACATGAAGCTAGACAACAAGATTGCGCTGATCACGGGTGGCGCGCGCGGCATCGGGCTCGGGTTCGCCGAGGCGTTCGTCCAGGAAGGCGCAAAGGTCGTGATCGCCGACATCGACATCCAGCGGGCGACCGAAGCTGCCACGGCAATTGGACCGGCCGCAAAGGCCGTCAAACTCGATGTCACCGACCTTCCGGCGATCGATGCGGTTGTCAAAGCCATCGACGCGGGGTTCGGCGGCATCGATATCCTCGTCAACAATGCCGCCATCTTCGACATGGCACCGATCAACGAAATAACGGAAGACAGCTACGACCGTGTTTTCACGATCAATCTGAAGGCGCCGCTGTTCATGATGAAGGCCGTGTCCAACGTCATGATCGCCCGTGGCCGGGGCGGCAAGATCATCAATATGGCAAGCCAGGCCGGACGGCGCGGCGAGGCGCTGGTCACGCTCTATTGCGCCTCGAAGGCCGCGATCATCTCGGCCACCCAATCGGCGGCGCTTGCCCTCGTCAAGCACGGTATCAATGTCAATGCGATCGCACCCGGCGTCGTCGATGGCGAGCACTGGGACATTGTCGACGCAAAGTTTGCCGAGTGGGAAGGACTGAAACCGGGGGAGAAGAAGGCCGCCGTTGCCAAGTCAGTGCCGATCGGGCGCTTTGCGACGCCTGATGACATCAAGGGCATAGCCGTCTTTCTCGCCTCCGCTGACAGCGACTACATTCTCGCCCAGACATACAATGTCGACGGCGGAAACTGGATGAGCTGAACGGACGAAGGGAGACGAAAGACATGCAAGCAATTCAATTTGTCGCCAAGGGCGTGGCGGCGCCGGCAAACCTGCCATTGCCGGAGATCCCGCCGGGTCATGCGCTGGTCCGCGTGAAGGCGGCCGGATTGTGCCACACCGACATCGACGTGCTGCACGGCCGTTACGGGGAGGGGCGTTTCCCTCTGGTTCCGGGCCACGAATATGCGGGTGTCGTCGAGGCGGTCGCAGCGGATGTCACGCGCGTTCAACCGGGCTCGCGGGTTGCCGTCGACCCGAACATGCCCTGTGGCGAATGCAATGCGTGCCGCAAGGGACTTACGAATCTTTGCCGCAACCTCAAAGCCTATGGCGTGACGCACAATGGCGGTTTCGCGGAGTTCAGCGTCGTCAAGGCAAATCATCTCCACGACATCGGCGAACTGCCCTTCGACGCCGCAGCTTTGGCCGAACCCCTGGCATGCGTGGTCAACGGGCTCGGCAGCGCGGATTTGAAGACCGGCCCTTTCGGCTCGCAGACTGCGCTCGTCTTCGGGGCCGGTCCGATCGGCTTGCTGCTGGCTCTTTCGCTAAAGGCGGAAGGTGTCGAGACAGTTACCATTGCCGACATCAACGAGAACCGCCTCTCGTTCGCGCAGGAGCTCGGGCTCAAGGCTGCGGTCTCCGGATCGCAGGAGTTGCTGGCGCACAAGCGAGGCTTTGATTTCGTCGCCGACGCCACGGGGATCGCGAGCGTTGTGGAAGGAATGATCGATTTCACGGCAGATGGCGGAACCGTTCTGGTCTTCGGTGTCTGTGCACCCGACGCACGGATTTCCGTCGCGCCCTTCGAGATTTTCCGCCGGCAGATCAAGCTGGTCGGTTCGCATTCGCTCAATCGCAACATTCCCGATGCACTGGAAATTCTGGTGAAGGACAACGGCGCCATGGCACGGCTTGTGTCGCACCGCTTGCCATTGCCGGAGATCCTGCCTTTCCTCACAAAGAAGTCGAGCGATGCCGCGACGATGAAAGTGCAGTTCGTTGCAGATTAGGTTTTTGAGAACCACGTGCTGGCTGGCGCGCTTTCGACTTTCCGTGCACCGTGGAGTCATCTAGAAAGTCGAAAGATTTGCCGTGTCAGGAGTAAGCAGTTGGGGAAAACGATCAGAACGATGGAGGATTTTTCCGAGTTCGTCGGCTTGTCGCGTCCTACAGTCTCGAAATACTTTAATGATCCAGCCTCGGTGCGCAAGAAAACGCGGGACGCCATCGAGGTAGCTCTCAAGAAGTCGGGCTTCCGGCCGAATATGTTTGCCGTCAACCTCAACCGTCGGCGCAGCAACATCATCGGCGTCATCATTCCGAACTCGACCGACCCGTTCTATATGGCGTTGACCCGCCGGATAGAGGCGACCGCCAATGAAGCAGGCTTCCTGGCATTCGTCCTGTCGTCGGACGGCAAGGCGGAGATGGAGGACCGGGCCATCAAGACGTTCAAGTCGATGAATGTTGCCGGCGCGATCATCGCGCCGCTCGGGATCAAGTCCCACCATTCCACCCTCGAACAGCTCGGCAAGAGCATTCCGCTCATCTATGTGGACTCACCGCTGGACGAGACATCCGCTTTCGTCGGGACGAACAATCGCCAGAGTTTTGGCCTGATCGTCGATTACCTGTGCCGGTCAGGGGAGCCGCCCTGCTACTTCGGCATGCCGCAGGTCAATACCAACGCGGCGACGCGGCAGCGCGCCTATATCGAGGCCATGGAGCAGTTTCGCTTCACGCCTGAAATCGTCGATGTTGCCGACAACGCCACCTGGGATTTCGAGCGGTTCGGCTTCGAAGAGGCGACCCGGCTTCTGGAAACCGGTGGTCGATTGCCGACCAAAACCATTCTTTGCGCCAACGACCGGGTGGCATTCGGGGTCATTTCGGCGGCCTACCAGAAAGGCCTCAAGGTCGGCCATGGCGGCGATTGCGATCTGCGCGTTGCCGGCCACGACGACCATCCGCTGTCACGCTACGCCTGTCCTCCATTGACGACCGTCGCCCAGAATTACAACGAGATCGGACGGCGCGCGATCGAGCTGCTGCTTCACAAGCTCGGCGATGCGCCGCCTGTTTCTGGCTTCGGTGGAATGGATGAACGCGTGTTGTTGACAGCCGAGATCATGCTGCGCAGCTCGGCTTAAAGATCGTCGGGGGTCGAGCCGGCTGCCTTGAAGCGCTCTTCAAACTCACGCCTCAGGCTGCGCCTCACCTCGGCGGCGCGCAGGCGGCGTTTTCCAATCGCTGTCTTGGGGCTGTAGGCGGGCACATTGGTAGGACGCCCCTCCGCATCGACTGCAACCATCGTGAAGTAGCAGGAATTCGTGTGCCGCCGTTCGCCGGTCCTGATGGTTTCCGCTTCAACCCTGATGCCAATTTCCATCGACGTTCGGCCGGCATAATTGATCGAAGCGCGAAAGGTGACGAGTTCGCCGACATGGATCGGCTGGCGGAAGACGACCTGATCGACCGACAAGGTCACCGCATATTCCTGCGAATAGCGCGAGGCACAGGAAAAGGCGACGCGGTCCAGAAGATTGAGGAGCGCACCGCCATGGACCTTGCCGCTGAAGTTGGCCATGTCGGGCGTCATCAGGACGACCATCTCCAGTTGGCTCGTGTCATGATCAGCTTCCAAAACGCACCTCCCGATCGAATTTCCCCAAACCCCTTCCGAGTATCTACGACGTTCGGGCACCGTTCAATGCCGGCGAAGCGTCTTTCGGCGCATCGGCCGGCTGGCGGATATGCAACGCAATGAGGCGCTTCAACTCCTCGGCGTCGCGGGCTTCCAGCGCATCGACCATCATGTGATGTTCGCGGCCGGACTTCTCGATACGGGCCCGGGTCCGCCACTGAGAAACGGGTGCTGACGACGTTCGCTGGCGAATTTCGGAGACCAGGTCGACCAGTTCCTGGTTGCCGCCCAGAAGCAGCAGCTCCCGATGGAAAGCAAGGTTTGCCTCGTAGTGCTCCAGGATTGTCCCCGTCAGGGTCATTTCGTCGAAGTACCTGGCAAGCCCGCGCAATGTGGCGATGCTTTCAGGGATCGCATTGGCAACCATCATGTCGGCGACCGCGGTTTCGAGAATGACGCGGATATCGCTCACTTCTTTCGCACGCCGGTCATCGGGCTGGTAAACGTGGTAACCGCGATTGGGCACATGCGCCACCAGCCGCTTCTGCGACAGGCGGTCAAGCGCGCGGCGGACCTCCGGCCTTGTGCAGTCATATCGTCGCTCGAGATCGATCTGCTTAAGCCAGGTGCCGGCGGGCAGCATACCGGTTAGGATGTCCTGAAGCACAAGATCGGTGACGTCCCGTTCCTCGGATACCGCAGCCGTTTCGCTTTGAACTTCACTCATGGATTCTTCCTGTTGTCCTGGTCCGGCGGCGCATTTCCGGCCCGAATTTTTCTTGTAGCCGAGTTTCGACAATTGCGACGCAGGCGGCCTGATAAAAATATTCATCGGCGCCGGTTGCGCAATCTATTTTTGTATCCTAAATTGGCGCCAATATTGGTAACTATAAGACAAGCGAGTCCCGAAGGCCATGAAAAACTCCGATTCCGTCTGGGATTTCGTTGAAGCGAAACGTGAGGCCTTCTTCGTGCTCAGCGATCGCGTCTGGGACATGCCGGAAACCAACTACGAGGAGTTCCGCTCCTGTGAAGAGCATGCACGTCTCCTGACAGAGGAAGGCTTTCGCGTCGAACGCAATGTCGCTGGCCTTCCGACAGCCGTCATGGGTGAAGCGGGTGAGGGCGGTCCGGTCATTGCCATTCTCGGCGAGTTCGATGCGCTGCCGGGACTGAGCCAGGAAGCAGGCTTGGCCAAAGAGCGGCCGCTCGTTTCCGGCGGCAATGGCCATGGATGCGGTCACAACCTGCTCGGATCCGGCTCCATGATGGCCGCAACGGCTGTCAAGGATTTCCTGGCGGCGAACGGCATGAAGGGACGCGTGCGCTACTACGGCTGCCCCGCCGAAGAGGGCGGTTCGTCCAAGGGCTTCATGGTCCGCGCCGGCGTTTTCGACGATGTGGATATTGCCATATCCTGGCACCCGGCGGCATTTTCCGGCGTCAACAATCCGATATCGCTGGCCTGCAACGAGCTCAACTTCCACTTCAGCGGCCGCGCATCGCATGCTTCGGCAACGCCCCATCTCGGCCGCAGCGCGCTCGATGCCGTAGAACTGATGAATGTCGGCGTCAATTATATGCGCGAGCATATGCCGTCGTCGGCCCGTATCCACTACGCGATCACCGATGCCGGCGGTGCCGCACCGAATGTCGTCCAGGCCCGTGCGACGGTGCGCTACCTGATCCGCGCTAGGACACTGACCGAACTCTTGAGCCTCGTGGCGCGCGTCAAGAAAGTGGCCGAGGGTGCGGCCTTGATGACCGAGACGACGGTCCGCAGCGAAGTCGTCAGCGGCGACGCCAACCTCGTCGGAAATACCCCGCTTGAGGAGCGCATGTTTGCCAACCTTCAGCGCCTGGGGCCACCCGTTTTCGATACCGCAGACAACGAGGCGGCGCTGGCTTTCCAGCAGACGTTCTCGCCGGAAGACATTGCGGCGTCCTATGCACGCTTCGGCATCAAGCAGAAGAAGGGGCAGGCGCTTTGCGATCTTATCTATCCGTTGGGCGGAGGCGACGGGTCGATCGTCGGTTCGACCGATGTTGGAACAGTCAGCTGGGTCGTCCCGACCGTGCAGATGCGCGGCGCAACCTATGCCATCGGCACGCCCGGCCACTCCTGGCAGCTGGTGGCGCAAGGAAAATTGCCCGCCGCGCACAAGGGCATGGAGCACGCGGCAAAGGTCATGGCAAGCACCGCTCTCGACCTGATCGCCGATCCGGCCCTCATCAAGGCCGCCAAGGCGGACCACAGGGCGCGCCTCGATGGAAATCCGTTCGTCAATCCCATTCCGGATGACGTTTCTCCGCCGCTGCCGGAGAACAGCAATGGCCGTTAAGATCGCTCTTCAAAACCTGAGGGTGCGCCTCCGCTGCGGGATGGACCCATCATGACGCAGCCGGGATTTCTCGATCTCTTGAGCTTCGGGCCTGACGGTTGGTCAAAGGCGCTGCTCGCCGGTGCCTGGATGACGATCCTGATTGCGCTGTCCGGCTATACGATCGGCGCCGTCATCGGCACGTTCGGCGCCTGGGCCAAGATCTCCGGCGGCAGGGCGGTGCGCGTCGCGGCCGATGCCTATACGACGATCCTGCGCGGCATACCCGATCTGCTGGTCATCTACCTGCTCTATTTCGGCGGAAGCGCTGCGATCACATCGATCGGCAGACTCTTCGGCGCTGACGGCTTCATCAGCTTCCCAGGCTTCCTTGCCGGCGCTCTCGCCGTTGGCATAACGTCCGGCGCGCAACATACGGAAGTGTTCCGCGGCGCGTTCAAGGCGGTGCATCGCGGCGAGATCGAGGCGGCGATCGCCTGCGGCATGTCGCGCTCGCTGCGCTTTCGCCGCGTCATCGCACCGCTGACATTGCGTCATGCGCTTCCGGGCCTCGGCAATGTCTGGCAGGTCGTCCTCAAGGAATCCGCGCTGGTCTCCATTACCGGCGTGGTCGAACTGTTGCGGCAATCGCAGATCGGCGCCGGCTCGACCGGTCTTCCCTTCGATTTCTATCTGATTGCTGGCCTGATCTACCTCGCCATCTCGACCGTCTCCAGCATCGCCCTGCGGCAGGCGGAACGTCATTTCAGCCGTGGCGTGAGGAGAGGCTGATGGATTGGCAATTTACACACGAAACGTTCCTCAGTCTGATTTCGGCCTTGCCGCTGACATTGTCGCTTGCCGGCGCGTCGATCGCTCTTGGCGCCATGCTCGCACTCGCGCTGGCCCTTGCGCGCACCTCCGGTATCCTGGTGCTCGATTGGTTTGCTCGCGCCTATGTCTTCGTCTTTCGCGGCACGCCGCTGCTCGTCCAAATTTTCCTGATCTACTATGGCCTCAGCCAGTTCCCGGCAGTCCGGCACAGCATCTTCTGGCCGGTCCTGCGCGAGCCCTACTGGTGCGCGGTCATCGCGCTCAGCCTGAATACGGCCGCCTATGCCAGCGAGATCATTCGGGGTGGGTTACTCTCGGTCCCGCACGGACAGGTCGAGGCGGCGCGCGCCTGCGGCATGTCGCGATTGATGGTCTTTCGCCGCATCGTGCTACCGCTGGCGATCCGCCAGGCATTGCCGGGTTACGGCAACGAGATGATCTCCATGATCAAGGCAACGTCGCTCGCTTCCATCATCACCCTCATGGAAGTCACCGGCGTCGCGGCTCGGATCATCTCCGAAACCTACCGCGCCATCGAGGTGTTCGTCGTCGCAGGCTTCATCTATCTGGCCATCAACTTCCTGCTGACGCGTCTGGTCCAGCTGGTCGAATTCAAGCTCAGTCCGCATTTGCGGCAACCGGAAAACGCCGCGCAGGCGGTTATTGCAGGAGATGCGCGATGAACCTTCCCTTGTCCGCGGCAGATTCGCTGGCGTTGAGCGTCAAGGATCTCCACAAGAGCTTCGGCCCGATCGAGGTCCTGAAGGGGATTTCGCTTGATGCAAAGGAAGGTGAGGTCGTCTCGATCCTCGGCTCCTCCGGCTCCGGCAAGTCGACCTTTCTGCGCTGCATCAATATGCTGGAAACGCCCGATTCCGGCAGTGTAACGGTTGGCGGTGAGACAATCCGGATGCTGCCCGCCCGCAACGGCAAGAGCAAACCGGCCGACATCTCACAAGTGGATCGCGTTCGCTCGCTGCTCGGTATGGTGTTCCAGAGCTTCAATCTGTGGACCCACAAGACCATTATCGAGAACGTTATCGAAGCGCCCGTGCATGTCCAGAAAAGGCCACGCAAGGAGTGTATCGAGGAAGCCGAGGCGCTGCTTGCCAAGGTCGGCATTGCCGACAAGCGCAATCAGTATCCCTCCCATCTCTCCGGCGGCCAGCAGCAGCGTGCGGCGATCGCCCGCGCACTGGCTATGCGGCCGGACGTCATGCTGTTCGACGAGCCGACATCGGCGCTCGATCCCGAGCTTGTCGGCGAAGTGCTCCGCGTCATGCGGTCGCTCGCGGAAGAGGGGCGCACCATGCTGATCGTGACGCACGAGATGGGTTTCGCCCGCGATGTCTCGAGCCGGGTCATCTTCCTGCACAAGGGTCTGGTCGAAGAAGACGGCAGCCCGAAGGACGTCTTCGAGAATTCGAGATCCGACCGTTTTCGGCAGTTCATCAAGGGATGAGTGCCGTGACTATTCCAACCACCGATCAAAAAAAGGGGAATGCAACAATGAAAACCATCACATCAATCTTCAAGGCTGCCTGCTTTTCAGCACTGATGCTGGCATCGGCCGGCGCTTATGCAGAAGACAAGAAGTGGACGCATGTGACCATTGCGACCGAAGGCGCCTTCAAGCCCTATAACTTCACCAAGCCGGACGGCACGCTCGACGGCTATGAAATCGAGCTGACAAAGTATCTCTGCGATCATATGAAGGTCGAGTGCGAGGTCGTCGTCCAGAATTTCGACGGCATGATCCCTGCACTCAATGCCGGCAAGTTTGACGCTATCATCTCCGGCATGTCGGCGACGGAAAAGCGCGAGAAGGTCATCGACTTCAGCAATTCCTACGGCTCGACCGGCCAGGCTTTCGCAACGCTGAAGTCCAGTCCGCTCGCCGGCATGCCGTCCAAGGGTGAAGTCTTCTCGCTCGCCTCGAATGAGGCAGGCGCCATGAGCATCCTCGAGAAGGTAAAGCCGATGCTACAGGGCAAGACCATCGGCGTGCAGACGGCATCGACCGGCGCATCCTTCGTCGACAAATATCTCAAGGGCGTTGTCGAGGTTCGCGAATACAAGACGACGGAAGAGCACGATCTTGATCTCGCTGCGGGCCGCGTCGATGTCGTCATGGCGTCCATGGCTTACCTCACGACGGCGTCCGAAAAGCCGGGCAACGAGGACATGACAACGGCAGGTCCGCGCTTCCAGGGTGGGTTCCTCGGTCGCGGCAGCTCGGTAGGCCTGCGCAAGACCGATCCGGAACTCAAGGCGCTGTTCAATGATGCCATCGCCGCTGCCAAGGCAGATGGCACGATCAAGACCCTGTCGGAGAAGTGGTTCGGGTTCGACGTGACACCGCTTTGACGTTGCGCGTGCCCAACTCCAGCAAGCGTTATTAAGCTTGATTGTGAACGTCCGGCGGGCAACCATGCCCGCCGGACGTTTTTTTATCCGCTGGTCGTGGTCGAATTGGGAACGGCGGATCGCTCGTTCCAAACTTTTCGGCCATGGGTTGAGCATCGATCTCATTGCGCATCCCGTCCGGTTCATCGTAGGTAATGGTTCGCGGTGCTCTTTCTTTGGCGGCTTACAACAGCGGACCCCATGTCATGACAACCCTCCAACAGGTTGCCTCCCGCGCCGGCTGTTCGCTTGCAACCGTCTCGCGGGTCCTGAACCGCACCGGGCCGGTCAGTGACGAGATGGTCCGGAAGGTCCGGCGCGCTGCGGCCGAACTTGGATATCGCGCGGCCGCAGTGCCAACGGGTTCGGCAAAGCGCCGCCCGGTCGTCGGCGTCCTCATTCCAAGTATTACCAACCCCGTCTTCGCCGCCTCCCTGAGCAGCATCCAGAATCGCATGCTGGTCGCCGGCCACGGCGTGCTGATCGCGCAGTCGGACTATGATCCGGCCCGCGAGGTGGACGCGGTTGCCTCCCTGCTCAACCAGCAGCCGACGGGGCTGATCCTCACCGTCTGCGACGCCCATCGCAGCGAGGCCTTCTCGGCGGACCTGCCGCCAACGGTTCTGCTCGGCAATCCGCCGACTGCGCGCTTTCCTGCGGCCGTGTGCGCGGACAATCGCCAGGCTGGCCGCCACGTCACCGAACATCTTCTCTCTTGCGGTCATCGGCGCATCCTGTTCGTTTCCGGCTATTTCACGGCCTCCGACCGGGCAAGGCTGCGCTACGCCGGATATTGCGATGCGATGGATGCGGCGCGCGTGGCCGTTCTGGAAGCCATGCAGATCCCGTTCGTCGATGGGTTCGAAACGCTCGATCTATCGGTGATTCTTTCGCGCTTCGCGCCTTCTGCGATTATCGCCTCAAACGACCTTCTCGCGTTTTGCGTCATCGCCGCCGTCAGACGCCAGGGTCTGTCGGTGCCGGGCGATATTTCGGTTGTCGGCTTCGACGGCATCGCGATCGGCCTTTTGACCGATCCGGTCCTGACGACCGTGGAAATGGGGGACGCGACAATGGGCGCCGCGGCTGCGTCGCTGCTTCTGGACATGGCCGAAAATGCTGTCGCACCGCGCCATCTGCAGGTGGCGCACCGGTTGCGCCCCGGCGGTACGGTGCGCAACATCCGGAATAATGACTGACGGGGCAACGAAAAACGGCCGCCACAAGAAGGGCGGCCGTTCGATGAGCTGGGATCTGTTTAGCTGCGCGGCAGTAGGTCTTCGACATCGGCGGCTGCGTCGTCCAGTGCTTCCTGCGGCGTTGCCGACTGCTCGATCACGCGCGACAGGTTCTCGACGATGGTCTGGGTCACCTTGACGCCGTTGCTGCCCGGGAAGGCATACCAGGGCTTCATCAGCGGCATCTGCTCGAGGCCGGCGCGAAACAGCGGGTTCTCCTTGTAGAAGGTGCCGAGATAATCCGGCGAAGCGGCCGCCAGCTCATTGTTCGGAACATAACCGGTGCCGGGAACGACGACCGATGCGCCATAGGGGCCGGCGGCGAACTTGGCAAACTTCCACGCGGCCGCCTGCTTGTCTGCGTCCTTGGTCAGGATGACTACAGCGTTGCCGCCGGTCGGCAGCTTGCCGTTGGCCGGATCGATCAGCGGAATATGGGCGGTGCGGAGATCGAACTTGGTGCCGACATTCTTGATGGTGTTGCGCAGCGCGCCCGTCGTCTGGAAGGCAAAGCCGATCTTGCCGGCCACGAAAGCCTGCTCGCCGGCCTGCTTGGTCAGGACCGGAAGGCCGCCTTCCTTGACCATGCGGTCCAGCACTTCGACGGCCTTCTGGCCTTCGGGACCATTGAAGGTCACTTTGCTTTCGTCTTCGCTCAACATGGTGCCGCCGGCGCCGAACAACAGCGCGGAAAACATCCAGTCGTCACCCTGCCAGCGGAAATCGATACCTTCGTTGCCGTCGCCGAGCGCCTTGATCTTGCCACCGAGGGCGATCACTTCGTCCCATGTCTTCGGCGGAACGTCAGGATTTCCACCGGCGGCGCGCACCAGATCGGCATTGTAGTACATGATCGGGTTGGACGTGGCGAAGGCGAGGCCAACCTGCTTGCCCTGGACCTGCGCGAGTTTCAGGATGTTTTCCGAAAAGCCCTTCGACGCCATGTCGCCTTCCTTGGCGACCAGCGGCGTGAGGTCGACAGGGATGTCGCGTTCGTTCAGCATGCGCAGGCGGTTGAGGCCGATGAAGGTGACATCGGGCATTTCCGCCGTGCCGGCCTGCCGCATGATCGTCTGGATGCCCTCCTCATAGGTCGCCGACGGGTTGGCGAACTGGATCTTGATATCCGGATTTTCTTCCATGAACTTCTTCGAGATCGTGTCCATCACGTCCTTGAAGAAGCCGGGCATCTGATAGTGGACGGTGAGGGTCGTTTCGGCATGAGCCGGGATCGACATTGCCATCGATACCGCGGCGGCGGCGAGGGCCTGCTTGATACGTTTCATCGCATGGTCTCCTTGAGTTACGGCTGGGAGTTACGGCTTGGGTTACGACCGGTCAGCCTTTGAGACCGGTCATGGTGATGCCCTCGACAAAGCGTTTCTGCGCGAGCAGGAAGGCGACGACGAGGGGAAGGGTGATGATGAGGGTGGCGGCCATCAGCGCGCCGTAGTCGTCGCCGGCCTCGGCCGCCCGGAAGAACAACAGCCCGAGAGGCGGCGTCGCGTAGGACTGGTTGGTGACGACGATCAGCGGCCAGAACAGGTCGTTCCAGTGCGCGACCACCGAGAAGATCGCAAAGGCGGTGACCGCCGGCCAGGCATTGGGTACGATCACGCGCGCCACGATGCCGGCCTCCGACATGCCGTCGAGACGCGCGGCATGGATCAGGTCATCCGGCATGGCGCGGAAGAACTGGAGGAACAGGAAGATGCCGAACACCGAGATCGAGAACGGCGCTACGAGTGCCGTGTAGCTGTTGAGCAGCGACAGTTTGTCGAAGGCGACGTAGAGCGGCAGAGCGGTGGCATGGATCGGCACCAGCAGGCCGAGCATCACCAGCGCCATCATGAAACGTGCCGCGCCGAATTTCAGCTTGGCCATGGCATAGGCGCAAGGCACTGCCACCACCACCTGCAACACCAGGATCAATCCGCAGACGATCACCCCGTTGAGCAACAGGTTCTGCATCGACACGCGCGTCAGCGCCTTGGTGAAATTGGCCACGTAGGCGAAGTGCTGCGGGATCAGCGACAACGAGGCGGAAAAGATCTCGCTCTGGTCCTTGCCGGCCGTCGAGACCATGAAGATGTAAGGCGCGAGGAACATCAGGGCGCCGAGCGAAAGCAGCGTGAGACGAAAAAGCCGTCCGAGGGTCAGCGTCTGGGTCATGTGTAATGCACCTGCCGGTCGAGGAAGCGGTACTGGAGGATCATCAGGACGACGAGGATGGCGAGAAACACGACGGTCATCGCCGATGCGTAACCGACCCGGAGGAAAACGAAACCTTCCTGGTAGATGGTGAACAACAGCATTTCCGACGCCTTGTTCGGTCCGCCTTCGGTCAGCGTCTTGACGGTTTCGAACACCTTGACCGAGTTGATGACGCTGATCGTGGTGACGAAAAGCGTGGTCGGTCCCAGCATCGGCCAAGTCACGAGACGGAAGCGGTCGATAGAGGATTTGACGCCGTCGACCTCGGCCGCCGAATAGAGTTCGCGCGGAATGGCGGTGAGGCCCGCCAGAAACAGCACCATGTTGAAGCCGACCGACTGCCAGATGCCGATGATCGAAAGGCCGTAGACCACCGTGCTGGAGGCCCCCAGCCAGTTCGGTCCGGGAATGCCGAACAGCGCCAGAAAGGTGTTGAGTGGACCGATGCTCGGATGGAACAGGTATTGCCAGACCGTCGCCATGGCGACGAGCAGGGAGGCGACGGGCAGAAAATAGACCGTGCGGAAAAAATCGCGCCCACGCGGCTCGGATTCGATCAGCAACGCGATGCCGAGACCAAGAACGATCGACACCGGCGTCACGATCGCCGTGTAGACCGTGGTGTTCCACAACGAGCGTCGGAAGGTCCGGTCGCTGATCAGCTCGGCATAATTCTCCAGGCCGACGAAACGGAAGCCGCCATAGCCGAGTTCGAAATCGGTGAAGCCGAGCACGATCACGGCGATGGTGGGAAGCACGATGAACAGCAGCATGAGCAGAATGGCGGGTGCGGCGAGCAGCCATGCCATCTGCGCTTCACGCCGGCCGGCCGTCTCGATGGCCGAGAAGGGTAGCGCAACATCAGCCATGAGCGGTCTCCCGCAGAACGGCGGACACCGGTGTTGCCGGCAGGCGACTGCCGTTTTCGGCAAACAGCATTACATGGGCTGCGTCCATATCGAGGCCGATCGGTTGGCCGGCAACAAGCCCGCGCGCGTCGCCGGGCGTGACCTTGGCGAGCATCGTTTCGCCGATGGCCGCCAGCCTGGCGAACACGATGACTTCTGATCCCAAAAACTCCAGGCGCTCGACCCGGGCGGCCAGCGCACCTTGCCCTTCCGCGCGGAGCCGCACAAACTCCGGACGAACGCCGAGCGTGACGTTTGCTTCGCCGTGGCCTTGTACCGAAGACGCGAGACGCAGCGCACCGAACTGAACGATGCCATGCACGTCTTTCTTGCCGGGCAGCAGGTTGATGCGCGGCTGGCCGATGAAGCGGGCGACCTCGATATGGCTCGGATCGTCGTAGATCGCTTGCGGTGCTGCCAATTGCAGCAGATTGCCGCCGATCATCACAGCCACCCGGTCGGCCATCGACAGAGCTTCCGACTGATCATGCGTCACATAAAGCGTCGGTACGCCCGCACGCCGGTGCAGGTCGACAATCTCGCCGCGGGCATGGACGCGCAGATTGGCGTCGAGGTTGGACAGCGGCTCGTCCATCAGGAACACGCTCGGATTGCGCACCATGGCACGGGCGAGAGCGACACGCTGGCGTTGGCCGCCCGACATTTGACCGGGCTTGCGGTCGAGCAGATGGTCGATCTTCAGCGATACGGCCATGGCCTGGACCTGCCGCTGGATATCGGCGCAGATCTGGCGTTGGCCCGGCAGCAGCGCGCCGATCAACGGCAGGCGCTGCATGCCCGTCAACTTGCGCATCGCCAGCGGCACGGCGATGTTCTGGCCGGCGGTCAGGTGCGGGTAGAGCGCATAGGATTGAAACACCATGGCGATGTTGCGATCGGCGGCGGTGAGCTTCGACATCTCGCGGTCGCCGATGCGAATTTCGCCGCTATCGGCATGATCGAGACCGGCGACGATGCGCAAGAGCGTGCTCTTGCCGCAGCCGGAGGGGCCGACGAGCGCGATGAACTCGCCGGCTTCGGCCTCCAGCGACACGCCGTTGAGGATGGCGTTGCCGGCAAAGGATTTTCTGATGTCGCGTAGCGAAAAGACAGTCATTGCGCTGCCTCCGGCACCCGCTTGGCGACGGCACGGGGATAGACCTCGTGGATCACTTCGTCGATGAAATAGGGGGTCAGTTCCGGCAGCGTGATGATCTCGCTCGATACATCCTCACCGAACGTATGGATGACGGCGCCGACGACACGTTCGCCGGGCATTTCCCGCTCCAGCTTGTCGATGATGAAGGCCGACGACGGTCCCCAGACAAGCGCGGTGTTTTTGAAGGCGCCTTTCCAGGCCCAATGCAGGTGACCGCTGGCGAACAGCGCCACATCATGCGCTGCCAGCAGATCGTAGAGGCGCTGGCGTGGTGCCGGACGGATGCTCCAATACCCGGTATCGCCTTCATGCGCGTCATCGACGAACAGCGGCTTGTGGGTGAAAATTGCGACGCGCCGGCCGTCGCGTGCCGCCAGCATCTCTTCCAGCCAGGAAAACTGCGTCGATTCCTCGGTATCGCCATGGCCGAACAGCAGGCTGTTCAGCCCGATCAGCCGCCAGTTGCCTTGGTCCGATACCCAGTAGTCAGGTCCTGCCAAACGACGCCAGCGCTCCAGCCGGGCGGCGTCCACCGGCTGGTCGGAACCCGGCAGATGGCCGACATCATGGTTTCCCGGCACGATCAGCACCGGCATCGGAAGCTGGCGCATCAGCTCCATCGAAAAGGCGATGTCGTCGTCCTGATCGGCGCCATCAACGGTGAGATCGCCAGTATGAATGACGAGATCCGCATCCGCCTGCATGATCCAGGCCGCAAGCGGTCCCCAATTGCCGTTGAAATGCGGCTTGCTGGGGCTGAGATGGGTATCGGTGATCTGGATGATCTTCATGGTGCGTTCTCCGCATCGGCTTTTGCAACTGCGCCGAAACGTGTCCGGTCGCTTTCGCAGCCTCTGTAGAGCGTGCACATGTCAGTCGATTGACCGGCGTTTTCAGATGATTTTCAGATTTGTCACATCGTTGTCAGAATACGAAAAATCCGCGGGCGGCGTTGGTGCTCGCCAACGATAGATATCGGTCGATTTCAATAAACGTGTCGTCGTTGTTCTTGGTGACCTGCCATGTCAGCAAGTCTCACGGAACGCACCCTCCCATTTCCATCGGTAGGAAAAACATCGAGCAAACCGTCGTTGCGAGGATTTTTGCACACGTGCTCAATTTTGTCATTCGGCCGTTACGTTCGCCCCATAGAGCGGGATACGCCACGTTTTCGCGGGATTTCGAAGAGGCCGCCAGTCAGGTGCTGCGGTCTTGAAATCTCACCTTGCTCTTCTCGGGAGACGAAGAAAATGACCATTCTGCCCACTCTGAAATGCATGACGGTTGCTGCCGTCATCCTGGCTTCGACCTCGGTTCTGGCTTACGCCAAGGATATCACCATCAGCGTCTGGTCCGGCGGAACAGGCCCGAACGACACCTACCGCCTCGATGCCATCGAAATCGCTGCCCAGCAGCTGGAGCGCGAAGCCGCCATTCGTGGCGAGGACCTGAAGATCAAGGTTGAAAAGACGCCCTATTCCGACTGGGAAAGCTTCAAGCAGGCCCTGACTTTGGCTGCCGAAGCCAAGAAGGCTCCGAACATCGTCGCCACCGGACACGAGGATATCGGCCCCTGGTCGCAGGCGGGCCTGATCGTTCCGATCGAAGACTATGTCGATCTGGACTCCTGGCCGCTCAACGACATCTACGAAAACCTGATGGAGATCGCTTCCTTCAATGGCGTCGTCTACGGTATCCCGCAGGACGCCGAATCCCGTCCGATGTTCTTCTGGAAGCCGCACATGAAGGCGATCGGCTACAGTGACGCCGATCTCGACGCCCTGCCGCAGAAGATCCAGGACGGTGGCTACACCATGGCAAACGTCTTGGAAGACGCCAAGAAGATGCAGGACAAGGGCCTCGTCCAGCCCGGCTACGGTTTTTATCCGCGCACCAGCAACGGCCCGGACTACTGGCAGTTCTACACCAGCTTCGGCGGAACCATGGAAGAAGACGGCAAGCTCGTCTTCGACAAGGCCGCGATGACGCGCGCCTACCAGTTCTTCGCCGATGCGGTGAAGGATGGGGTGACCAAGAAGAACCATATCGGCATGCCCGGCGATCAGTGGTGGAAGGAAGTTGCCACCGGCAAGGCCGGCATCTGGCACGGCGGCACATGGCATTATGCCCGCCTCGTCAAGCAGGAAGGCCTGACGAATTTCTTCGACAATGTCGTCTTCTCGCTGATGCCGGCCGGCGAAGGCGGCAAGGCCAACACGCTGACGCACCCGCTCGTCTACCTCCTGACCTCCGGTCACGAGAAGGAGGAGACGGAGATCGCTGCCCAGTTGATCAAGATCGCCTCCGAGCCGCGTATCAACGTTCTGCACGCGGTAAAATCCGCCCACCTCGGCATCTCGAAGGCTGAAAGCGAAATCGACCTCTACTCGTCCGACCGCTGGGCGCGTGAGGCGACTGAACGTCTGCTGCCGTTTGCCAACGCGATGCCCAACAATGCTGATTTCGGCACCTATTGGAACATCATGTGGAAGGGCCTCGAAGCGTCCTGGACGGGTGCGAAGACCGTCGATGCTTCCATCGGCGACGTCGAGAACGAGCTGAAAAGCACGCTCGGCGACAAGATCGTCATCCGCTGACATCGGCGCGAAATTCCGGGCGGTTCGCCGCCCGGAAACGTCGGGGAGAGTTTCCATGAAAACATCGAGGATGCTTGGACTGGTGATGATCGCGCCGGCTGCGATCATGATCCTTCTGTTCTTTCTGATGCCGGTCGTGCTGACTGGGGTCTTCTCGATGACGAACATGACGACCGCGACAGGCATTTCCGGTGGCGCCTACCAGATTGCGCCGCATTCGCTGAACGATCTCAAAGCGGCCATGCCTGAAATCGCCGAGCAGATGTCGCAACCGCGCTATGCGATCGACGAGGCGGGTCTGAAAGCCGTCGAAGGGCTGGGGCTCGACGCGGGCATCGCAACGGAATTGCGCGCGAAGCACATGGGCGAGGTCTTCCCGTCCCGACGCGAGGTGGAGCGAATGATCAAGGGGCTTGATCAGCGGCCTTCGACCCCGGACGTCAAGAAGATTTCGGAGCAATTCAACCGTTCCGTCGTCAATTCCCGCTTTTCCAGCAAGGAAGAACTCTTCTCGGTACTAGACACACTCGGCTTCACGCTGACGGACGCGCAGAAGAACAGCGTCGCTGATGTGACTTATACCGGTTGGAACTGGACGACGGAGAACTTCTCCCGCATCGTCTCCTCGCCCGATATGGCCCGTGTGCTCTTCAACACGCTTCTCTATGTCGCGCTCGTGCTTGTCCTCTTCAACACGGCCTATGCGATGCTTCTCGCGATCTGGACGCATTACATGCCGCCCGCGCCGGCGACGATCTTTCGCTCGATCTGGCTTCTGCCGCGCATCACCCCAGTCGTCATCTACGTGCTGATGTGGAAATGGCTCGCCTGGGATAGTGGTTTCATCTCGGTTCTGATGGGCAAGTTCGGCTATCCACCGAAGAACTACATGCTCGACAATGCCTATAATGCCTGGGTTTTCGTCGTGCTGATCAACGGCTTCATCGGAGCCTCGATGGGCATGCTGGTGTTTTCATCGGCGCTGAAAGCGATCCCGAAAAGCCAGTTCTTCGCCAGCGAAGTTGACGGCGCCAGCCGCTGGCAGCAGATCCGCTACATCATCCTGCCGCAGATGCGCTGGCCGATCCTCTTCGTCACCTGCTACCAGACGCTTTCGCTGCTCGCCTCCTTCAACGAAATCCTGCTGTCGACGCGCGGCGGGCCCGGCAAGGCGACGGAAGTCTGGTCGCTCGCCGCCTATCACACCGCGCTCAACAACTATGCCGGCAACCTGGAATACGGCCTCGGTGCTGCCATGGCGCTGGTGCTCGTCGTCATCGGCATCGTCCTGTCGCTCGGCTACCTGCGCATCTTCAACTACGGCACGCTGGTTTCCCGGCCGCTGATCGAGGACTGACCATGGCGGAGAAATCGCAACCCTCGGCAAATTACAGCACCTGGCCCGTCATCCTGGCATTGTCGATCGTCAGTGCGCCGCTGGTGCTGATGTATGCCTATCTCTTCATCGACACGATCACCGACACGGCGGTCGGATCGCTCATTCCGGGGAGCTTCACGCTGCGGCATTGGCGCTTCCTCTGGGAAACGCCGGCGGGCAAGCCGAACATCTGGCTCGTCACCCTCAACACGCTGATCTTCGCCACAAGCGTGACCACTGTCATCGTTCTTGTCTCTTCAATGGCCGGCTATGTGCTGTCGCGCCTCAACGTACCGGGGCGCGGCTTCTTTCTCGCCGGCGTCATGGTGCTGCATGCATTCCCCTCGGTGACGTTGATCATCGCCATCTTCATCGTGCTGCAGATGATCGGGCTCTATAATTCGCTGATCGGTGTCATCCTGGTGAAGGCTGCCATCGACCTGCCGCTCGGCATCTGGCTGATGAAGGGCTTCTACGACACCGTGCCCTGGGAGATTGAAATGGCTGGGGTCGTCGACGGCGCATCGCGCTTCCGCGTCTGGCGCAGCCTGGTGCTGCCGCAAGTGAGGCCCGGGATCATGGCGGTGGGACTGTTCTCTTTCCTGACCGCATGGAGCGAATTCATCCTGCCGCAGGTGCTGGCGCCCGGCAGCAAGGTGCAGGTGCTGTCGGTCTATCTTTCGGCGCTGATTGCTGACGACAACAATTTCGATTTCGGTACCTTCAAGGCCGTCGGCGTCTTCTACATCATCCCGGTGCTGATCGTTTACGCGCTGTTCCACAAATACCTGATGAATATCTATGGCGGCGGGAGCAAAGGCTGATGCGCATCCTCCTTGACAATTTTTCAAAAAGCTTCGGTGCCACCAAAGTCATCGAGAACATGACGCTCGAGGTCGGCCATGGCGAAATGCTGGCACTCCTCGGCCCTTCCGGTTGCGGCAAGTCGACGACGCTGTTTGCCATCTGCGGCATTCATCGCCCGACCGGCGGACGCATCCTCTTCGGCGACCGGGATGTCACCGATCTGCCGAGCCAGGCGCGCAATATCGGCGTCGTCTTCCAGTCCTACGCCCTCTATCCGCACATGACGGTCGCCGAAAACATCGGCTTTCCCTTGAAGGTGAAGGGCATGGCCGGCGAGGACATCCGCAAGGAAGTCGATCGCATTTCCGGGCTCGTCCATATCGGCAACCTGCTCGGGCGGCGCCCGGCCGAACTTTCCGGCGGCCAGCAGCAGCGTGTGGCGTTGGCGCGCGCCCTGGTACGAAAACCCGATGTCCTGCTTCTTGACGAGCCGCTTGCCAATCTCGACGCCAAGCTGCGCCTGGAAATGCGCTCGGAAATCCGACGCATCCAGCGCGAGACGGGTATCACCGCGATCCTGGTGACGCATGATCAGGTCGAGGCGATGAGCATGTGCGATCGCATCGCCATCATGAAGGAAGGCGAGATCGTCCAGATCGCCACACCGGCCGAAATGTACACCGATCCACGCACCGCCTTCGTGGCGGGCTTTCTCGGCAATCCGCCCATCACCTTCCTGCGTGGCGTCATGGCCGATGGTGTCTTCGCTATACCGGACAGCGAAATTCGCGTTCCCTTGCCGGCCTCGGTTGCTGCGACCGAAGGCACGAAGCTGATGCTCGGTGTCCGCCCCGAGCATTTCACGCCGACGGGCGATGTTGCCGTTCCCGGCAAGGTCAGCTTTGCCGAGACGCAGGGGCGCGAGAACCTTTACGACGTCCAGCTCGATGGCGGACCGCTGCTCCGCTCGATCCAGCCCGTCCGCCACGATGTCAACATCGGCGATGCCGTTACCTGGGCGATCGACAGCAGGAACGTGCTGGTTTTTGACGGTGACGGAGGGAGGCTCTGATGCCCCGCGATTTTTCCGCATTCTTCGAGCGTTATGGCTGGCCTTCCGGCAAGGGAAAGCTACCGTTCTGCATCGGCCATCGCGGCGCGAGCGGTCATCTGCGCGAAAACACACTTGAGGCGTTCCGGTTGGCCTCCGAGCTCGGTGCCGAGATGTGGGAACTGGACACGCAACTGACAAAGGATGGCGTCGTCGTCGTATCGCATGACGATCACCTCGAGCGCGTCTTCGGCGTCGATTGCCATATCTCGCAGATGACCGCGGCCGAGCTTGCTGCACTTGAGGGCGTGAACGTCGCGACATTCGAGGCGGTGGCTGCTCTTGCCCGTAACCTCGGGGCAGGCCTTTACATCGAGCTCAAGGCGCCGGGCACGGGCATGCTCTGCTGGCAGCATCTGCGGCAGCTGAACCAGCGCTTCGCCTGCCTCGGCTCGTTCGATACCGCGCAGGTGCGTGAGTTGCGTGACGCCGGTTGCGACTTCCCGCTTTCGGTCCTGGTGCGCGTCGGCCACGACCCGCATGCGCTTGGCGACGAGGCCGGCGCGGATATCCTGCATCTTTGCTGGGAGAGGTCAGGGGATCGTCCGCAAGATCTGGTGACAGTGGAATTGATGCGGACAGCCTTCGATGAGGGCAGGGAGATCGTACTCTGGCACGAAGAGAGACCGGCCATTCTGCAGGATATTGAGCAACTGCCGGTACTCGGCATTTGCACCGATCTGCCGGAACTGATGCGACCGGTGACAGGTGGAGAAGAAAGACTTGGCTGACAAGGACAATGCACCACGCAAGGTGACGTCTTTCGACGTGGCGCGTGTGGCGGGCGTCTCTCGCGCCGCCGTTTCGCGCGCCTTCACGCCGGATGCGAGCGTCTCGCCGAAGACCCGGGAAAAGGTCTATCAGGCGGCAAAGGAACTCGGCTACCGGGTAAACTATCTGGCCCGCAGCCTCACCAACAAACGCTCGGATCTCGTCGGCCTTGTCGCCGCCGGCCTCGACAATCCGTTCCGCACGATGCAGATCGAGCATCTGGCAAGGGCGCTGCTGGCCCACAATTTCCGGCCGATCCTGTTGCCGACCTCGAAGGAAGCCGATACCTCCGCGGTCATCGGCCAGTTGCTGCACTATGCCGTTTCCGGCGTCATCGTTACTTCCGACGCGCCGCCGACGGAGATCTGCGAGCAATGTGCCGCCGAAGGCGTGCCGATCGTGCTCATCAACAAGGGGGAGGACATCCCCTTTGTCGACAGGATCGTCTCGGACGACCGCATGGCCGGGCACCTTGCGGCCGATCACCTGATCGAAAGTGGCGTGCGCTCGCCGGCGGTCATGGCTGCACCGGCGGTTTCCTATACGGCGCGGCGGCGCAGCGAGGCCTTTCTCGGCCGCTGCAAACAGCTGGGTTTGGAAGCGCGGCTGATCCCGCTGCAGATCAACGATTATCAGAACGGCTACAGCGCCGCCGGTGACCTGGAAGCGTTGGGCATCGATGGTGTCTTCTGCGCCAACGACTACATGGCGTGTGGCGTCGCCGACCGGCTGATGCGCGATCTCGGCCGCCAGGACGCTCCGCAGATCCGGATCATCGGCCATGACGATATTCCGCAGGCGAGCTGGGCCGCCTATGCGCTGACAACGATCCGCCAGCCCTGCGATATTCAGGCCGACCAGACCATCGACCTGTTGATGAGCCGGATGGCCGAGCCCGACATGACCGCGCGCGTCGAGTTTACGCCGGTGTCGCTGATCAAAAGAAGGACTGCATGATGCCTGCCATATTCGATCCCTCCGCCATTCACGCTCGGGCGGAGGCAGCGATCCGCATTGCACGGCAGGTTGGCCGGCAAGCCGCCCGGTTCCGGCAGGATGCGAAAGCCGGCATGTTGCATATCGAAAACAAGGGGCCGCAGGATTTCGTGACGATTGCCGACCGGCAGGCCGAGCAGGCAATCCGCGACGGCCTGCTGACGCTGTTTCCCGACGACACGTTCATGGGAGAAGAAAGCGGCGGGCAGTCCGGAACTGCCGGAACATGGGTTGTCGATCCCATAGACGGGACGACGAACTATATTCGTGGCTTCCGCCACTGGGGTGTTTCGGTCGCTTTCGTGGCCGGCGACCGGGTCGAGATCGGCGTGATCTACGATGCGGCGCAGGACAAGGTTTTCCATGCCATTCGCGGTGGCGGCGCCTTCAAGGACGGTGACGAGATTCATGCCGCCGCGACTGACGATCCATCAAAGGCCATGATCATTCTTGGCCACTCCCGCCGCACCAGCTTTGATGACTATCTGGCGATCTCAAGGCGTCTCTACGAGCGCGGCATGGACTATCGGCGCATGGGCGCTGCGGCGATCGGGCTGATCCGCGTCGCTGAAGGTGTTGCCGATCTCTATTACGAGCGGCATCTCAATGCCTGGGATCTGCTGGCGGGAGCGCTGATCGCTGAAGAAGCCGGCGCTAAGGTGGCGATGCCGCGCCTGCCGGACCTTTTCGATGGCGGCGGCCCCGTAATCGCTTATTCCGCCGGCATGGAAAGCGAATTCACCTTCCTCATCGACCTGGAAAGTTTGGCCCCGGCGGACGTCCTCGTCTCTTAGCCGGTCGTACGCCTTGACCAAGCCAGCTTCGTCGCCGGAGCTTCATCGGTGGTGATCTGGTCCGGCTTCAGCGCCATCAAGGCCGAAAAATCGCGCCACTCCTCATTGCTGAAGCCGCCTGCCGGATTCTTCAACGTGAAGGTCCAGGCATCCACGCGCTTTCCTTCGCTCCGGCAGAGCGAAACCATGTCGAGGCCATCGCGCTCGGCCTGCAAAAGTAGCGACCATTGCAGATAGATGGTGTCCGGCTCCGTCGGGCCGCTGATATCGGCAAGCAGACTCTTCTCGACCGCCCTCAATCCCTCCTGCCGGTAGATATCGACGAGCTTGTCGGTCGGATCGATACCGCGCAGCAAATGCGGCAGCTTTTCCTTTACCGCGACGATGAGATCGAGACAGTGGCCGCTGACGATCACCGAGGCGTTCATATCTTGAAAGTGCGCCGCCAGATGCGCGATGCCCTTCTCGCCAATCACCTCGTAATCGTCCTTCATGTCGAATTGCAGCAGCGCATCGGGATGTGCCGATTGCAGCATTAATGCAAGATCCTCGCTGAAGGTCAGAGGCCTCTCGCCGTCGCGCATGTAGATGTCGTGCAGCTCGTCGAGGCTTTTCCGGGAGATCCGGCCGCGCCCTGTCGTTTCACCTTCCAGATCTTCGTCATGCAACACAACGAAGCCGCCATCGGCGCGTACGCGCAGATCAAGCTCCATCGACGCGCCGAGCGCAAATCCGGCGCGCATGACGTCGAGGGAAAACAGCGGATCGGAAAGCTGCCGCCGAAGCCGATGCCATTTCAGCCTGATGGGATGACCATCGTTTTCGATTTGTAGTCCTGACACGGTGGATGCGCTCGCTTCAATCATTTTTCTTCCGCCGAACGGCCCTGAGAATTGGAACCTTCAGAGACCCCGGGTGTTGCTTCTACTCAGTCATCAAGCCGTCAAAGACTTCGAGCATCGCGTCTGCGATGGCCTTGCCCAATGCCGTTCCGTTTTCCTTGAGCGCCGCCTCGTCCATGTCGCGAGCGGCCAGCGCCAGTGCAGCACCCTCTGCCATGACGATTTCCTGTGCCCGTTGTATCGCCCAAAGAGCAAAATCGCTTCGGCCGTTGATTTCCACCGTATCCATCTGCGCATCCATTCTTGCCGTCGTTTACCGCGGGCCAAAGAAGGTTGGGCCGCGTTTCGGGCGTGTTTCTGATCAATCCGGCATCTCCAATAGCAGGCGAAGCCTGTTGTACATAGGGTGATAGAGTGCGCTCGCGATGTCTTGGCTTGTCATGGTTTCGACGCTCTTTTCACCGCGCGGGAGACGCGCTTGCAATCTTTCCGGCATGCTCCAGATTCACGAGACAGGCATTCATGGAGATGGCCATGACGAATGATCCCAAGGCGACATTGGTTCGCATTGCCGGCAGGGTACAAGGCGTGAGTTTCCGCGTCTGGACACGCGGCCAGGCGCAACGGCTCGGTCTGACAGGCTGGGTTCGCAATGAAGCCGACGGATCGGTGACGGCCCTTATCGCCGGGCCGGATTCGGCAGTGACCGCGATGTTGAAGCAATTTTGGCTTGGACCTCCCGGCGCCTCCGTTTCCAGCGTTGAAACGGAATCAGCCTCCTCTCTCGAGGTGCCATCAGGGTTCCGCATCACGAAATAGTGACTGGGAACGGGACCTGGCTCGGGTTGTGGGCCAAGAGCCAGGCCCACCTAGGATATTGTTTTGATTAAAATTTTGGAGTGAGCCACCTGTTCGCCGAGCAGGTGCAACAATATTGCTTGTCGATGACGCATTGCAGCAATAAAAGGGTGATCGATAATTTGCGGTCAGCCATCAAGCGGGGAACGATAAAGCGCATACTTCAGATCCATGAACAACAGGAGACTTCTATGTCCATTGCACTCAATACCTTCGACGGCCTTGGCCTCGGCGCAATTTCCAGCGGAACTGTCGCATCCCGGGTCAAGACCCATCGCGAATCTGCCGGCTACAGCATTGAGGATCTTGCGGTGACATGCGGACTGGCGAATTCCGAGATTTCCGCGATCGAAGATGGCACGGATGCTGATCCGGCAAAGCTGAGAAGGATCGCTGCGGCGCTCCAGGTTCCCGTGTCGGCTCTGCTGACCACCGACTCCTAAACGGTTTTTCGATCGGCCATCCGTTTGAGACGGTGGCGTGGATAAACCGGATGCCGCAGCTACGGCGGCCGAATTTCCACTATCGATACATAGGCTGCGAGACGGGGTTGGAACAAAAGCACTCCCAAACCCCGACGCTGTCCTTCTCAACCCAAAAAAACAATATCGTTGACCATTTTGCAGGGATCATTACGTCACCCGAGCGAACCTCGAACTGTTGGACGACCGCCGATCCAGACGGTGATAATGTTCGGCTTCGAGGCGGTATAGACGATCTTCTGCAGGATGGATGTCCCTCGGTCGAGATCGTCCCACAGACGGATGGTCCCCTTTTCGGCGGTGGTGTCGATCACCAGTGCATCGAACTGATAACCCGGCTCGAACCGGCCGATCGGCAAATCCAGCGCGATACCGCCGCCGGTGGTGGCAAGATAGAAGGCATCGCGGAAATCGACCCGGCTATCTGCCCGCTTGCTTCTTGCGTCGGCCGGAAGGTCGGGATCGGTGCCGGTTTCCAGCATGCGCGAAACCATGATGGCGCCGCGCATGGCGTCGAACATCGAGCCGATGGGTCCACCGGAAATATCGGTTCCGAGCCCCACGTGCAGACCTTTTTCCAGCGCGGCCATCAGGGGAAAGACTGCATTGGCGAAATAGGCGTTTGAGACCGGACAATGGGCCACCGCCGCCTGCCGCACCCGGATCGTTTCCATGTCCAACATCGTCAGGAAATTGGCGTGGGCAAGCACGCTGCGTCTGCGCAGGAGACCGAAACGGTCGAGGCTTTCGGCATCGGTCATTCCGTGGCGCTCAAGGACGTAACCATGCGCCCAGTCGCTTTCGGAGCAATGGGTCTGGACATGACACCCGCAGCCTTGCGCAAGGGCGCCAAGCCCTTCCAGCGCAGCATCGGTGCACGAAGGAATGAAGCGTGGCGTGATTACCGGTCGGACAAGGTTTTCGCCATTGTCCGGATGCATGCTGATATAGTCGATCAGTGCCCGCGTGCCGTCGATTGCCGCCTCGGGCGAGGCGTCGCGGTAATAGTCCGGGCACTGATCCGGGTTGTCCATCGCCACCTTGCCAATCAGCGCCCGCTGTCCCCGCTCCAGGCAGATATCTGCGAGAAGACGGGTAGCATCCTGATGGATGGTGGCGAAATACAGGGCCGTCGTCGTGCCGCCAGCCAGCAGATCGTCGACAAGCAGTCCGTAGCTTCGCCTGGCAAACGCGATATCGGAATAGCGGGCTTCGAGCGGGAAAGTGTGCTGATGCAGCCAGATTTCGAGGGGCACGTCGAGTGCCTGCCCTAGCTGCGGATATTGCGGAGCATGGACGTGAAGGTCGACAAAGCCCGGCAGGAGATAGGCGCCTGCTGGCAGGGTAACGAGATTTCCTTTGGCCGAAAGCGCCCGCTTTTCCGCTTCGTATTCTGCCTCCTCCCGTCGCCTGATCGACAGAATTGTCCCGTCCTCGCCGATCGCAATCAGTGCTTCCGTCAGTTCATCGACGGTCCCGCGCTCGGGCATGTGGAAGCCGGAGGCGAGAAGTGTCTTGCCGCGAAGGTTGGTCATGCGGCTTCTACGTTCGTTCCGTAGGTAATGCCTTTTTCCTTCAGCCAGCGGCGGTAGGCGATCGAGGAGGCGTCGGCGCGGGTGGGGATTTCCGAACGCGGCTCGAGCGGCAGCAGGCGCGGGCGCTGGTTTTCGAGGATGATGCGATCCTGCAGGAAGATCAGCTGCTGGAAATGGATGAGCTCCGTCAGCGTCGAGACGTCGTCGATCAGGAACATCACCGGGTGCGCGCGGCAGCGGTCAGGATCGAGCGGCTGCACGAACAGGCAGATGACGTCCCAGCGATTGGCGGCATTCGGGCAGGTCTTGTAGAGGATCGTCGCGAAGGGATTTGTGACGCGATACATGTACTGCGTCATGATCCCGCCGGTCGCCGACAGGGCCGCCTGCGGCTGGAAGAACTGGCAGTTGGTTGCCCAGACCTCATCCACGTCGCGGCGGATTTCGGTGGTGTAGTGAAGCACTTCCGTGTGTGGTTCGGCACCGAGAATATCGGTGTGGACGAAGGGGAAATGCGCCATGTCGAGAAAATTCTCGACGATGCGCAGGCCGGATGCCTTCACCGAGATTGCGCCGCAGACGATGATACGCCGGTCGCCCTCGTCCGTTTCCGGGATTGGCAGCACGTCGGTTTCCGGGTGCCCGAGCGTTACCCAGAGATAGCCATAGCGCTCGGTCGCCTGCAGCGGCTCGCTCCGATCGGCAGCATGGACCGTGATCGCGCCATCGGCAGCGCGGCTGACCATGAGGTCGATGCCCAGCAGGCGGTTGGCCATCGACCCTTCGGGAATGTCCTGCAGTGCCTCGATGCAATACCATTGGTCGAGGGCGGCCTTTTCGGCGGGTCTGCTCACGATGCGATCCTCTTCGTGCTCGGGCATTTCAACTTCAATATAAACGTTTAGCGGACGTCGCGGAAATAGGGTTCTCCAAGGGCGGCAGGTGCTGCCATGATACGGCGCATGCGCTGCCAGGCGAGAACCGGCACGATGATGAGGGCGATGGTGCCGAGATAGGGCAGCATCGACAGGAAAGCCGGCGCCACCGGCCAGCCGCGCGCCTGGCCAACGAAGCCGAGCGCAGTGATGAGGCCGAAGAGCAGGCCGGAGAGCGCTGCCGGGATCGGCCGGTAGCCGGCGAAGATGACGAGGGCGACGGCGATCCAGCCGCGGCCAGCGACCACACCGTCAGACCAGGAGGGTACGAAGGCGAGCGTGAGGTAGGCGCCGGCACCGGCGGCAAGCGCCGAACCTGCCGTCACGTAGGCAAAGCGAATTGCATTAACCGGAATGCCGGCAGCGTCCGCCGCTGCCGGGTTTTCGCCGACGGCGCGCAGGTTGAGGCCATGGCGGGTCTTGAACAGCAGGTAGTGCAGAGCAAGCGGCAGGATGATGTAGATGAGATAGACGAGGATATTCTGCGAAAAAAGCGCCTTTCCGAGAATGGGAAGCTGGCTCAGAAGCGGGATTTCAATGCGTTCGAATACGGCCCGCGCCGGCATGCCGGAATAGGAGCGGCCGATAGTCGACGCAAGCCCGGTGCCCATCAGCGTCAGCGCCAAACCGCAAAGCACCTGATTGGCGCGCAACCAGACCGTAGCCGCCGCAAACACCGCGCCGAACAGCGCACCAACGGCAAGCGCTGCGATGAAGCCGAGCATGGGATAAGGCGTCGCCGTCACGGTGGCGATCGCGGTGATCGCGCCCATCGCCATCAATCCTTCAGCGCCAAGATTGACGACCCCGACGCGCTCGGCCAGCACTTCGCCAAGTGCTGCGAGTGCGAGCACGCCGCCGGCGAGGAACGCGGTGGAGAAAAGTCCGGTCAGAAGATCCATGTCTTTTCTCCTCAGATCTTGATGCGGGTGATGCGGTAATGGGCGAGTTCGTCGCCGATCGCAGTGAGGAACAGGATGAGGCCGGTGATCGCCAGAACGGCCGATGTCGTCAGCCCCTGCGTCTGCAGGATGATGCCGGCATTGAGGATCAGGGCCATCAGCGCCGCCGAAAAGATCACGCCGATGCAGGAGTTGCGGGCAAGCACCGCGACCATGATGCCGAGATAGCCGAAATTGTTGGAGATGCCGCCCTGCAGCCGGTGCACGGTGCCGGCGATCTCGAACATGCCGGCGATGCCGGCGACCATGCCGGAGAGAAGCATGACGGTGATGATATGGCGGCGTACCGGGATGCCGGCATATTTGGCAGCCGACGGATTGGAGCCGGACAACCGGACCTCATAGCCCCATTTGGAATAGGACAGTACCAGCGCGAAGCCGATCGCCATCAGCACACCCAGCGGCAATCCCCAATGGACGAGGCCCCAGAATTCCGGGATTTCCGCTTTGACGCGCGGTGTCGCGGAATTGGACATTCCGACCCGGTCGCGCCAGGGGCCGGTCGAGACGTAGTAGACCATCAGGGCGGCGACGAAATTCAGGAGCAGGGTGGTGATCAACTCGTTGACACCGGCATAGGCGCGGGCGAGTGTCGGCACAAGGATCCAGATCACGCCGCCGGCGGCCCCGGCGATGAACATCAGCGGCAGGATGACGATCGTCGGGCCGGGCACGAAGAGGCCAATGGCGGTTGCAGAAAAGGCGCCGGCATAGAACTGGCCCTCGGCACCGATGTTCCATGCACCGATCTGCTGGCCAACAGCCACCGCAAGGCCGGTCATCAACAGCGGGATCAGCAGGAGACAGAGATCCTCGATACCGTAGGTGGAGCCGAACGTGGCGCTGATCACCTGCGCGCCGAGTTCCAGCGGCGCGGCGCCTGTGATTTCAAGAACGATGGAGGCGAGGAGCAAGGCGAGGAAGATCGCAGCACCGCGGGCTGCGAGCGCAATGCCGGGATGGGCCGAGGGAAGGCGCTGAAGACGCAGGCCGGCGACCATCAGGCGACCTCTTTGGTCTGCCGGCGACCGCCCATCAACAGGCCGATCTCGTCGATATCGACCTTGTCGTTGTCTATCACGCCCATGATCTTTCCTTCATAAAGCACGGCAATCCTGTCGGAGAGATTGAGCAGTTCCTCCAGCTCCTCCGAAATCAGCACGATGCCGGCACCGGCATCGCGCAGTTCGACGATGTATTTCAGCATGGTGTTGATCGCGCCGACGTCGAGTCCGCGGCTCGGATAGGCGGCGACCAAGACTTTGCTGGCGATGCGCATTTCACGGCGGGCGACGAGACGCTGCTGGTTGCCGCCCGACAGGTTGCGGATCGGCATGGTGAAGTCCGGGACTGTGACGTCGGCGACTTCAGCAATATCCCTGGCAAGCGTGGTCGCCGCGCCGGGGCGGTAGAGACCTGCCGTGGTGACGGGCGGCTTCTTGTATTCGCGCATGACGGCATTAATGGTGACGCTGAGCGCCGGCGCCAGACCGCTGTGCAAACGGTCTTCCGGAATGTGGCCGATGCCCATCGCGACGAAATCGGCGGCGTTGGCGCGCTCGACAGGCTTGCCGTCGATCAGGATGCGGCCGGAGGAGGGCGGGCGGATGCCGGTCAGCACCTGGCTGAGTTCGCGTTGGCCATTGCCTGCGACCCCGGCGATACCAACGATCTCGCCTGCGAAAACATCGAGCGTCATGCCGTGCAGGGCGGAAAGCCCGGTTTCACCCAGTGCCGAAACATTGTCGAGGCGAAGAACAGGCTCCGTGGAAACAGGCGCGGCACCCGCCGGGCGCTGGCGCATGTTCGCGAGCACGATATCGCGGCCGACCATTTGCTTGGCGAGCGAACGCGGATTGCAATCCACAGCCTGTTCGGTGGCGATCTTGCGGCCACCGCGCAGGATGGTGATGCGGTCGGAAATTTCCAGCACCTCGTCCAACTTGTGGCTGATGAAGATCACGGCGTTGCCCCGGTCGCGGAACTCGCGCAGCGCCTTGAACAATTCGCGCGCTTCGGCAGGTGTCAGCACGGCGGTCGGTTCGTCGAGAATGAGCACGCGGGCCTCGCGGGCGAGCACCCGCAGGATTTCAACGCGCTGCTGCTCGCCGGTCGAAAGTTCGCTGATGCGAGCGCCGGGACGGACTTGAAGATTGAATTTTGTCGCAAGCTCGGCAGTGCGGGCTTCAAGCTTTGGGGCGGAGGCGCTCTTGGGCGTCTTGTCCCAGCCGAGATGGATGTTTTCAGCGACCGTGAAGGCCTGCACGAGCTTGAAATGCTGATGCACCATGCCGATGCCGGCGGCGATCGCGTCGAGCGGCGAGGAGAATTCCTTGGCGTAGCCATCGATGATGATCTCGCCGGCATTGGGTTGGTAGATGCCGGTGAGGATGTTCATCAGCGTCGATTTGCCAGCGCCGTTCTCTCCGAGAAGCGCATGGATCTCACCGGGCATGACGTCGAGATCGACATCCTGGTTGGCGATGACGCCGGGGAAATATTTGGCGATGCCTTTCAGTTGAACGAGCGGTGGCGTTCCCGGCGGAAGGCTCTGCGTGGTGTCATTCATCGAAAGGGTCCGGCTGCATGAGGTGAGCCCATTCGTCGGCTCGGTCTGGGTCGTCGGAGAGGGCGGCGGCATCCGCCGCCCCCAATCCGTTCAGGTGCGTTCGCCCTTGCGTCTCAGCTCGTCAGGCCACTGACGCCTTCGACAGACCAATCCCAGGTGTAGAGTTCCATGTCGGTCATCGTCTGGTCCTTGGCGACGCGCACGGTGCCGGTGGAATCCTTGATCTCCCCGACGAAAGGCGACCAGCCGCCGACGATCTTTTCACGAACGGCGTCGGCTGCCTTGGCGACATCGACCGGCACCTTTTCGCCCCAGGCATCGCGGTCGACGCCGGAGCCCATCTGCAGCAGGGTCTCGCTTGGCGACCATGTACCGGCCAAGCGCTTGCCGACCTGGTCGACGTAGAATTTCTTGAAGTCGATGATGACGGAGGAGACGTAGGAGTTGGGGCCGTAGCGGCGGATGTCGGTGTTCCACATCGCAGCCCAGACACCGCGCTGCTCGGCCACCTGCAGATAGCCGGCCTCGTCCATGATGCCGAAGAGGAAGTCGCATCCATTGTCGATCAGCGCCGTACCGGCCTGGGTGGCCGCCTGCGGGTCGAACCAGGAGTTGATGGCGATCGTCTGCAGCGTTGCTGCGGGATTGACCGAGCGGGCACCCATCAGGAAAGCGTTGGTGCTGCAGAAGACTGACGCGACCGGGAAGGAGGCGACATAGCCGAGCTTGCCGGTCTTGCTGAGATGGCCTGCGGCGACGCCAATAACGTAGGTCGGATACCAGTGCGCGAGATAGTACCAGCCGAGATTGTCCATCACCTGATGGCCATCGCACTCCATGAAGGCGACGTCCGGCGCACGCTTGACGACGTCATGCAGGAAGTCGCCCGTCGAGGACGTGTCGAAGATCATGCTGGCGCCTTCTGAGACGAACTGGCGATAGGTTCGCGTCGCATCGGCGGAATAGGGAACGTTCTCGACCTCGATGACCTTCTTCAGCTTCGGAAACGCTTCCTTGACGGCGAGCAGGCCTTGATGATGACTCCAGGTCCAGCCTTCATCGGTGATCGGGCCGACATGGCCGAAGCCGATGACGGCGTCTTCTTCGGCAATGGCCGGAAGTGCTGCTGCAGAGGCGGTCGACGGGCGCAGGAGCCCGCCGGGCATGGCAAGGGCCGCAGCGCCTGCGGCGCTCATGTTGAGGAAGCCGCGGCGGGACAGTGTGCGCAGGTCGATCATGTATTCCCCTTTTGATTGTTGACGGTGATGGCAGGCAACTGGATGATCTGACCTGCCGCCAACGCCGCTTGGATAGCGTGAATTGGCAACGCAACAATTGTGCCAAGCGGTTGGGTCGGGTGAAACAATGCACGTAGCCGGAGGCCATGGCGCAAAGTGCCGCCTTCGACCTTTGATCCGGCCAGCGCAAAAACAGTTTCGGATGCCCGATGTTCACAACAGGCAGTATTTTCCGATGATCGCAGTGCGCGAAACGCAGCACTTGACGGCGCGTTTTTGCTAGGCGTAAAACCCGGAATGGCAATTTATGCACAAATTGAGTGCATGAGTAAATTTTGTGCGGCTTGGGCAATCTCTGTGCTGGAAGTGAAATTTTGAGGCGGTTTTGTTGACGGACGTTAGGCGCGATGACGGCTTGCCCTGCCTGCATGCTGGCGACCGCCCGAGGTCGTGTGCATGAATGAAAAAGCGCGCCTGGTGTTTACGGGTCATCTGCATCCCGACGCCTTCGTCGAGTTTGCCCGTCACCGCGCGCGCCGCCTCGACATCGTGCTTCAAATCGCCAGCGCAGATGATGAGGCGGTGAATGTCACCGTGGAGGGGCCGGTCGATCTGGTCGATGCCTTCGAAATGGCCTGCAGCCTCGGCCCTTATGACTGTCTTGTCTTGGACGTGGTCCGCACCACCGCCTGATGGGCGAGGCGAGGGCGAAACGGGAGTTGAAAATGAATACGGGAAACATATGGCAACCGGTCTGCCTGTCCCATTCGATCGAAGCCGGCACTTCGGCGGGGGCTAGGCTGTCGGGCGAGGATCTGGTTGTCTGGCGCGACAATAGTGGCGTCGCTCACGTCTGGGAGGACCGCTGTCCGCACAGGGGCATGCGCTTGAGCTTCGGCTTCGTTCGCGGTGATCATATTGCCTGTCTCTATCACGGCTGGCAGTACGACACCGGCGGTCAATGCCAGTACATTCCTGCCCATCCCGACCTCGAGGTCCCGAAGACGATCAAGGTTCCGGTCTATCTGACAAAGGAGCGGGCCGGCATGATCTGGACGACGCTGGCAGCGGATGCCGAGCCGCTTTCCGTACCGATCGACGAGACCGGGACGATCCCTGTTCAAAGCCTCTATGTTGATTGTTCGGCGGACGTGGCTATCGCTGTGCTGGAGGGCATGACACTTGCTCCGTTCTCGGCGGGTCGCGATGCCGAAACCACAATTTCTGCCGTTACGCCCTCGCTTTACGCCGTGTCTGCCGGGCATGATCGCCTGCTGATCGGCATCCAGACCCTAACCGCCCAGCGTACCGCCCTGCACGTGGTGATTTCCGGTTTGCCGGAAGTTTACGAGGGTGGGGGGCAGGCGCATTTCCTGTCCTGGGCTCTCGACCTGCGCTTCAGAATCGAAAATCCTTCGAAGAAGATGTTTGCTGCGCCCGCGCGTACTGTTGCGGAGGCGCTGTGATGGCTGCCCTGACGCTCTACAATTACGAACTGGATGAAAGTTGCTACAAGGTCCGTCTCGCGCTTTCGATGCTGGGATTGACGTGGGAAACGATCGCAGTCGATGTCTTTCCCGGCCGGGAGCAGACGACGCCCGCCTTCCTGGCTATGAACCCCGTCGGTCGGCTGCCGATCCTCAAGGACAGCCATCTGGTTCTCTCGGGAACGGAGGCGATCCTCGCCCATCTCGCCAAGACGCATGATGCCACCGGAAAGTGGCTGCCCGAATCCGGAGCGGCTTTTGCGCTCGTCATGCAATGGTTGAATTTTTCCGCCCGCGACCTCGATGCGACGATTGTCGCGCGCCGGCACTCGCTGTTCGATACGCCGGGCGACGAAACGGATTTGCGTACCGCTTCCATGAAAGCCTTGCGGATAATGGACGATCACATGACCCAGCGTGGATACGAAGGCGTGGACTGGTTCGTCGGTGGTGATGCGACGATCGCCGATATCGCTCTGTTTCCGGCCTTCGCGCTGTCGCGGGACTTCGGCATCGATCACGACGAATATCCGGCGCTCAGGCGCTGGGCGCGAAGATTCCGGATGATCAAGGGTTTCATGACCATGCCGGGTATTCCGGACTACCATTGAAGCAGAGAAGAAATCAGGGCGAGGGAGTGATCCGATGAGTGCGTTGACCCGTTTTTCCGTGAAACCATTGTCGACAATGACGCGCCGGCTTGCCGATGTCGCCTTCGGACGGACTGAGCCGGACTTGGTGATCAGGGGCGCCCGGGTACTCTCGACCTATTCCGAGCGCATGCTGCCGGACCGCGAAATCTGGCTGTCGGGCGGCCGCATTGCGGCGGTGAAACCGGCGGGAACGCATAAGGGCTCAGCAAAGAGCTACGACGCCAGGGGCGGCATCATCGCCCCCGGTCTGGTCGATCCGCATATCCACATCGAATCCAGCATGGTGACAGCTTGCGCCTATGCCGAAGCAGCCCTCCTCAACGGCACGACGACGATCTTCTGCGACAGCCACGAGATTGGCAACGTCATGGATGTGGCGGGCATCGAAGCGATGCTGGAAGATGCCCGCATGGCACCCTTGTCGATCTTTCTGACAGTGCCGAGTACGGTGCCGGCAACTTCTCCCCAACTCGAAACAGCCGGTGGCGATCTGACGGCCGCCAAGATCGCGGCTTTGTTCGACAAATGGCCGGAAGCCGTCGCACTCGGTGAGAAGATGGATTTCGTCCAGGTGGCGATGGGCGACGAGCGCAGCCATGCGATCCTTGCCGCAGCACTGGAGCGCGGGCGTCCGGTGTCGGGTCACGTCTATGGCCGCGAGTTTGTGTCTGCCTACGCGGCATCCGGCGTCACCGACACCCATGAAGCGATCGATCGCGAGATTGCCGACGACATGCTGGAGGCGGGCATCTGGCTGTTTCTGCGCGGCGGCCCACCGACGACGCCGTGGCACAGCCTGCCGGAGGCGATCAAGACGATCACGGAACTTGGCTCCTCGCACAAGCGCATCGCTGTTTGCACCGACGACCGCGATGCCGATGACCTGATGATGTTCGGTCTCGACTGGGTGACCCGGGAGGCGATGAAGGCCGGCATGAGACCCGAACAGGCTTGGGCCATGGGCTCACTACACGGCGCCACGCGTTTCGGCATGGAAGGTGATATCGGCGGTCTTGGCGGTGGACGCAGGGCCGATCTCGTCTTGCTCGATGATGGTTTCAAGCCGGTCAATACCTGGTATGGCGGCGAATTGGTCGTCGAGTCGGGCAGGATCACGCCGCTGCTCGATCGGGCATTGTCGACGCGCTACCAGTATCCGGAAGCGGCCTATCACACCGTCAAGCTGCCGAAGACCATCAAACTCACGCCCGACCTGCCGACCGAAAGGGTGGTCGCCCATACCATCAAGACGGAACTGCCGGGTATCACGCTTGGCCATGTCACCGTCACGCTGGACCCGGCCAACAATTGGCAGACGCATTTCGAACGCCACGGCCTTTGCTTCGTCACCGTCGTTGAACGCCATGCCAAATCGCCGGGCAATGTCGCGCATGGTTTGCTCAACAGTTTCAATCTCAACCAGGGCGCCGTCGCATCTTCTGTCGGCCATGACAGCCACAACATCATCATTGCCGGCACCAATGAGGCCGATATGAACATCGCGCTGCGGGCGCTGGAAGAAACGCAAGGCGGCGCCTGTGTCGTCAGGGACGGCAAGGTGACCGCCCTGGTGCCGTTACCGGTCGCCGGACTGCTTTCCGACAAGCGCGTGACGGAGGTCGCCGAAGAGGTGCGGGCGCTGAAAGTCGAGTGGGAGAAGGCCGGCTGCTCGATCCCCTATATGGGCTTCAACCTTATCCCGCTCTCGGTGATCCCTGAAATCCGCATTACCGATAAGGGGTTGGTGCTGGTGCCCGAAATGGAGATCGTGCCGCTGTTTGAGCCGGCCTGATACGCGCCTGCCATCTCGTGGCCAACATCTGTCCCGGTCAGCGTCATCACCGGCATCCAGATCGCCATTGGCCAGCATCATCAGGTTTTACGCTGAGTGACGGCGCTCGCCGGGGAAAATGCAGCCCCGGTGCCAGGAATCAGCAATCAACCGACTCGCGAAAGCCGGTAGGCATTGAGGGTCGAGCTCGCGATGGCGATGTCCTGAACGGCAATTCCGGTGAGGTCTGCAATGGTGATGTCGTTGGAATGTATTCGTCCGCGTGCCTTGCCGCCGAGAACGGCTCCAAGCTCTGTGCAGTCCGGACTGGTGATCAATCCGGATTTGAACGCGGTGGAGAATTCGCCGTGATCCAGCGATTGTTCGAGCCGGTCGCCGATGCGGCGGTCGGCGCGGCCGACAAGAGCGGTGTCCAGCTCCTGTTTGCCCGGTGCATCGGCCCCGATTGCGGTTATATGCGTACCGGCCCCTATCCAGGCATCCCGGATCAACGGCTCGCGCGACGGTGTCGTCGTGATGATGATATCGGCATCGCGGCACGGTCGCTCCAGATCGACCGCCACGCTCACCTCGATGCCCTCGCTTGCGAGGCTGTCTGCCGTCTCCTGCGCCTTCGCTTGCGAGCGGCCCCAGATGGTGAAGGAGAACGGCGTTTGCTGCATCGCCTGCCGGAGGCAGCGGATCTGCCATCGGGCCTGAATGCCCGTCCCGATAATCGCCACGCGCCGCGCATCCGGACGGCAAAGCGCCCTGGTTGCGATGGCGCCGCCAAGACCGGTGCGCAGGTCGGTCAGGAACCCTTCATCGAGCAGGATCGCTTCGAGAACGCCGGTGTTGGCGGAGAAGGCTAGCATCACGCCGTTCGACGTCGGCAGCCCGATCGACGGATTGCCATAGAAGCCGGCCGCGACCTTGACGACGAATGTCGGATCGCCGGCGATATGGCCGTATTTGATATGGCAATCGCCTTCCTTGTCTGGAAAGGCGAGATAACCGACCGGCGGCATCACTGCCCGCCCATCGGATGCAGCGACATAGGCAGCTTCGAGGGCATGCAGCGCACTGTCGAGATCGACCAGGGCTTCGATTTCAGATCTCGACAGGATAATCATTCGTCCGCCGATCGATCCTGATTGAGATATTTGTAGACCGTCGCGCGGCCCATGCCGAGGATGCGCGAGATATAGGCGGCAGAGTTCTTGCCACCGAAAGCGCCGTCAGCCGAGAGGTCCTTGACCACCTGCTGTTTCTGTTCGCGTGTCAGGTCGGCGATGATCAGCCCACGCGAGCCCGTCCAGTTCTGGATATATTCGTTGATCCGTTCATGCCAGTCCTCCTTGAACAGGCTTGCCGGCTTGGTATGATCGGCGGGAACAGAGGCGAAGGCGCTCAACGTTTGCATCACCGCATGGAAATGCGAGACGTCGGCATTGATGCACATCACGGCGATCGGCCGCTTAGCGTTGTCGCGCAGGATGATACTGATCGATTTGATCCGCCGGCCATCCCAGTTGACCTTTTCATAGGGGCCGAGAAGGCGCTCCGTGGGGCGGAAATCGATCTCGTGCAGCAATGACGGCTCGCCGATCTCGCGCTTGGAGAAATTTCCGGCGATGTGTGCAGCCGTCTCCGTTTCGAGATCGTGCAGCACGACCTCGACGAAGGGCTGGAACAGCTGGGCAACACCATCGCAGACCGCTGCATAGGAGGCGAGTTCAGGCTTCATCGGTAATCCTCAGCCTCTCATGAAGTCTGCAAGGCGCTCTAATCCGGCTTCCAGGTGGTGCTTCTGCGCGCCGATGCCGATACGGACATAGCCGTCGAGCCCGTAGACGTCGCCCGGCACCAACATGACGCTCTTTTCCTCTCTCACTCGATCGACCAGCACGGAGGAATTGATCTCCCGGTTATAGCGAACGAAAGCCATGCCGCCGGCACGCGGGGGCAGATAGGAAAAGAGGTTGCTGTGTGCATCGATCCAGGATGTCAGCAAAGCCCGGTTTTCCCGCAGCAGGCGGCGGCTGCGCGACAGGATTTCAGCGCGCTTGACCGGTTGCAGAACGATGTTGGCGATGTGCTCGCTCAGCGCCCCGGTGGTGATCGAGGTATAGTCCTTGCGCTGCCAGGTACCGTAGATTTCTTCCGCCGGGCCGACCAGCCAGCCGAGACGCAGGCCCGGAAGCGCCATCGCCTTGGAAAGCCCGGCCGTCACCACGGCCTTCTCGTAGAGGTCGGCAAAGCTGATGGACTCTTCCGTATCCAGCTCGGAGCCCTTGTAGATTTCATCGGCATGCAGATAGACGTCATGCGTGCGGGCGATATCGACAAGCGCGTCCATCGTTTCGCGCGGTAGCAGGCTGCCGGTCGGATTGTTGGGATTGCACAGGCTGATCAGCCTGGTCTTTGGCGTCACGGCAGCGCGAACCTCGTCGAGATCCGGCAGCCAGCCCAACTCTTCGCGCAGCACGATCTCCTTGACTGTCACGCCAAGCGCCTTTGCCCAGCCGCGAATCTGCAGATAGTTCGGAACGAATAGCACCAGCTCGTCGCCCGGCTCCAGCAAGGTCATGACCAGTATGAAGTTCGCTTCCGCCGAGCCATTGGTGACCATGACGTTTTCCCGGTCGCGGTTCTTGTAGAGCCGGGCAATGGTATCACGCAGTTCGACGCCGCCATTGGTCCAGCCATAACCGAGCTCGACCTCATGCAGGCCGAGAAGCTGGTCGGGCGTCAGCAGTTCCTTCAGCGAATAGGGATGGACGCCGCTATCGGAGAGATTGAACTCCACGAGGTTCTCATAAAGCGACTGGATCCGTTCGAGCGTGAATTCCTCGATCTGCATTGATGGTGCCTCCGTGATAGCTGTGCGGCTTGTCTATCACGGAGGATGTAGACAATAAAGTATATAATAGAAATTTTGTCTACGCCGAGCCCTGGATGGGCTTGATGGCCCGGATCGCGTAACGATGCTGCGACTTGCGGGCCATACCCTTCAGCACGTTCCAGTTCTTCGCCTGAGTCCGGTGTATCTCGCCGAGATCGGTGTCAATGATGACATTTTCGAACCCGGCCTCAGTCAGTAGACCGGCAACGGTTTCGGCACGTGCCCCGTGCGAGAAATAGACCCGCGACAGGATGCTGCGGTGGATCTCCATCATACCGGGCGGAGCGTGGAGCGGATCGCTCTTCAGAAGACCGAAGCGCTGGCACCAGCCTGCAAGTTTCGACAGCACCCGTTCGAAGACTGTGGTGTTGACAAAGTCGCCGTCGATCACCAGCAGGGTTCCACCGGGCTTCAGCACCCGCAGCCATTCGGCAAAGGCTTTGACCGGGTCCACCAATGTCCAGACGAGATGCCGGTTGATGATCGCATCGTAGTGATTATCAGGCTCCATGGTGTTTTCCGCATCACCGATGCGGAAGGCGATGCTGCGGGTGCGGATCTTCGCCTTGTTGCGCGCGCGCTCCAGCATCGGCTCGGCCCAGTCGAGCCCGGTAACCTTGAAGCCGAGATCGTCCATCAGGTGCGAGATCACGCCCGTACCGCTCGCCAAGTCGAGCGCTAGGCGGCCATCACCCTTGCCAAGGTGCTTGACGATCAGCCGATGCCAGGCGGCGCGTTCCTCTTCGGAGAAAATCTCGTGGCCAGGGGACTGATCGAAGGTCGCCGCGCGCTGCGACCAATAGGCCTTGATCTCGTCACGCAGGTCATAATTCGTCAGTCGGGGGATATCGCTCATAACATGCTGCCTTGGATCGAAATGCGCTGCGGCCAGTTCCTGGAATGCTTCTAAAAGATAAAACTTGACTGTCAAGATCATGATATCTACGAAGCGCACAGTTTCCCCGATGGAGTTGAAAACAATGGGTATGTTCGGCAAGGTGGCATTGGCCGCCGTGGGTCTTTGCGCTCTTTTTTCCGGTACGGTTCTGGCCGGCGAGAAGGTCGTCATCAAGGACGTGACGGGCCGCGACGTCGAGGTCAGCGTGCCGGTTGAACATGTCATACTCGGCGAAGGCCGCCAGATCTATTTCGTCGCTGCTCTGGACCGGGATGCCCCCTTCAAGCGCGTCGTCGGCTGGCGGGATGACCTGTCCAAGGCCGACCCGGAAAGCTACGCCGCCTATCTCGCCAAATATCCGGAGATCGCCAAGCTGCCGACGTTCGGCGGCATGAAGGACGGCACCTTCGACATCGAGCAGGCAGTTTCGCTGAAGCCAGACGTCGTCATCATGAATCTTGACGCCAAGACTGCGACTGAAGAAGCCGGTTACATAGAAAAGCTCGGCAAGGTCGGCATCCCGCTCGTCTATATCGATTTCCGCGAAAAGCCGATGGAAAACACCGAAGCCAGCATGCGGGTCATGGGCAAGCTGCTCGGCGAGGAAGCCAAGGCGGAAGATTTCATCAAGTTCCGCGCCGATAGCATCGCCAAGGTCACCGACGTACTCGCAAAGCAGAACCCGGCTCGGCCGGTCGTGTTCGTCGAGCGCGCCGGAGGATATTCCGACGATTGCTGCATGTCGTTCGGCAACGAGAATTTCGGCAAGATGGTCGAGATCGCCGGTGGCACGAACATGGCCAAGGATATCATTCCCGGTACGTTCGGTACCGTCAACCCGGAACAGATCATCGCTTCCAATCCCGACCAGATCATCATCACCGGCGGCAATTGGCAAGGTTACGTTCCCGGCGGCAATTGGGTCGGCGTCGGGTATGGTGCCGATCTCACCGAAGCGCATCGCAAGCTTGAAAACCTGACCAAGCGCCCGGCTCTCACCGGCGTCAAGGCTGTCGCAGATGGCAATGTCCATGCCATCTGGCACCAGTTCTACAACAATCCCTACCAGTTCGTGGCGATCCAGGAGATCGCGAAATGGCTGCATCCGGATCTGTTTACGGATCTCGATCCGGAAGCTACGTTCAAGGAACTGCATGCACGCTTCCTGCCGCTGGACTACAAGCCCGGTTATTTCGTCTCCGTGAAGGACGAATAGTCGATGGCAATCGCCACCGAACCGCTCGAAACGACTACGGGGCGCGATCAGTATCGCGCCTTGGCGTTGCGCCGCATCGTCCTGATCTGTGCCATGCTGGTGGCGCTGTGCTTCAGCATATCGATCGACATGGCGCTGGGGCCGGCCAATTACACGCTGAGAGAAGTGTTGACCTCGCTGTTTTATGCGGAGTCTGTCGGTGATCAATTGCGCGTGGTCATCTGGGATATCCGTATGCCGATCGCGCTGATGGCGGTCACCGTGGGCGCATCGCTGTCGCTGGCGGGTGCGCAGATGCAGACCATTCTCGCCAATCCGCTGGCTAGCCCTTTTACCCTCGGGATTTCAGCTGCCGCCGGCTTTGGTGCCGCACTCGGGCTTATCGGTGGCGTGGCGATCTTTCCGGCTGCCGTGCAATATATGATCCCCATCAATGCCTTCCTGATGGCAATGGCCGCCGCGCTTTTCATCCATTTTGCCTCCACCATGCGCGGCGTTACCGTCGAGACGATTGTTCTGCTCGGCATCGCGCTGGTCTTCACCTTCAACGCGTTGCTGTCGCTGCTCGAATATCTGGCCTCCGAACAGGCGCTTGCTGCCGTCGTCTTCTGGACCATGGGCAGTCTCACCAAGGCGACCTGGCCGAAAGTCTGGATCACCGGCGCGGTGCTCCTGTTCGCCATCCCGTTGTTCGCGCGGCATGCTTGGGCACTGACAGCGCTGCGGCTGGGCGAAGACAAGGCAGCGAGCCTCGGCATCAACGTGCGTCGGCTGCGGTTGCACACGATGATGACCGTCAGCCTGCTGGCCGCCATTCCTGTCTCCTTCGTCGGCACCATCGGTTTCGTCGGTCTGGTCGGCCCGCATATCGCCCGCATGCTGGTCGGCGAAGACCAGCGGTTCTTCCTGCCGGCGTCCGTTCTCTGTGGTGCGCTGCTTCTGTCGGCGACCTCGGTCGTGTCGAAGACGCTCATCCCCGGTGCCATCCTGCCGATCGGCGTCATCACTGCTCTGGTCGGCGTGCCCTTCTTCTTCGTGCTGATCTTCACCAATCGGAGGCGGGCATGGTAGGTCTTGCACTCAAGGGTGTCGGCGCGAAATACGGCAAGCACACGGTGTTGTCGGACGTCGATACCGATATTCTGCGCGGCGGCGTCATGACCGCTGTCATCGGCCCGAACGCGGCGGGCAAGTCCACTTTGTTCAAGCGCATTGCCGGGCTTGCTTCGGGACCGGGAACGGTGGTGCTGTCCGATACGCTAAAAGGCCCCGAGACCATCTGCTACATGCCGCAGGACACCGGCGCCAATGCAGTGCTCACGGTCTATGAATCGGTTCTGCTTGCCAGCAAGCAAGGATCGAGCTGGAAGGTGCGCGACAGCGAGCTCGTGGAGATTGACCGTATTCTGCAGGCGTTGCGGATCAACGATCTCGCCTTTCGCGGTCTTGGCGAACTTTCCGGCGGTCAGCGTCAGCTCGTGTCTATCGCCCAGGCGCTTGTCCGCAAGCCTGAAGTTCTGTTGATGGACGAACCCACCTCGGCGCTCGATCTGTTTCGCCAGATCGAGGTGCTCGGCTTCATGCGGCGGCTGGCGGCAAAGTCGGGAATGTCGGTACTGATCGCCCTCCACGATCTCAATCACGCGCTCCGCTACTGCGAAAACACCATCGTCATCGCCAAGGGTGCGATGGTCGCAAGCGGCCTGACCGGCGATGTCATCACCGGAGGGATGCTTCGCGATATCTACCGCGTCGAGGCACGGGTCGAGATGTGTTCGCACGGCAAGCCGGTCGTCATTGTCGATCATTCCATCGTCTGAGATTTAGGTCCTGGGTCGAGCTTGCCTTCCGGGTTCGATGCAGGGGTGATTGCGATTCCCGCAATCGGATGTTATGCGTGGCACTCTGCAAATCGAGAAAGGAGGGCTGCGCAATGAAGACATATTTCCGGCACCATCGCCAGCCTGGCCCCGTCAACGCCCTGCAAATGCGTTTGCAGGGCTGACCAAAGTCCGTTTCTCTTAAAACCGCTTCTGGTCTGCCCTTCGTGGCACTGCAGTGTTCCAGTCTGATGACTTGAGCTGCCTGCATTTTCCAATCCGCCGCGCCTGACGCATCGCATCGATGATGGCTTGAGAGCCCTCGGTGGATGATCGCGTGGCAAGACCAGAGAACGATCATGACTCTTATCAACATCCGTAATCTCGGCATTGTGCTGGGTAGCCCGCTCTTCTCGAAACTCAGCCTCGTCATCAATGCCGGCGATCGCATCGGACTTGTCGCTGCCAATGGCCGCGGGAAATCGACGCTTTTCCGCTGCATCGCCGGCGCGTTTGAAGCGAGCGAAGGCGAAATGACAAAAGCGCGCGGGCTGACGATCGGCTATGTCGAGCAGAATGCGCCGCCGGCCCTGTTCGACATACCTTTCTACGCGGTGGTGCTGGATGCACTTTCCGCCGACCAGCAGGCAAGCGAAAGCTGGCGTGTTGACGTGGTGCTGGAATCGCTCGATGTCCCGGAAGTGTTGCGGCAGCGGCCGATGAAGCAGTTGAGTGGTGGCTGGCAGCGCATCGCCATGCTCGCCCGGGTCTGGGTCACGGAGCCGGATGTGCTGATGCTCGACGAGCCGACCAATCATCTCGATCTCGGCAAGATCGCGATGCTGGAGGCGTGGCTGAATGCGCTACCGCGCGATGTGCCCGTTATCATCTCCAGCCACGACAGGGCCTTCCTCGATGCCGTGACAAACCGCACGCTCTTCCTTCGCCCGGAGCAATCGCAGATCTTTCCGCTGCCCTACACCCGCGCGCGCGCCGCCCTCGACGAGGCCGACGCCTCCGACGAGCGCCGCTATCAACGCGACCTGAAGGTCGCCGACCAATTGCGCAAGCAGGCGGCAAAGCTCAACAATATAGGCATCAACTCCGGCAGCGACCTGCTGGTGGTCAAGACCAAGCAGTTGAAGCAGCGCGCGGACGAGCTCGAAGATGCTGCCAAGCCTGCGCATCTGGAGCGCTCCGCCGGGGCGATCAAGCTCGCCAATCGCGGCACACACGCCAAGGTGCTGATCACGCTGGAAGACGCGACGGTTCAGACCCCGGATGGGACGTTGCTGTTCAGGACCGGCAAGCAGTTCGTCTGCCAGGGCGACCGGATCGTCTTGCTCGGCGCAAACGGCGCCGGAAAGACCCGCCTCATCGCCATGCTTCGCAGAGCGGTCGAACAGCCGGAGGTCACGCAGGAGGGTATCAAGGCAACGCCTTCACTCGTCCTGGGCTACGGCGATCAGGCGCTCGCCGATCTCCGCGACGCCGACACGCCGATGGAGGCGATCATTCGCCGTTTCGATATCGGCGATCAGCGGGCGCGAGCGCTGCTTGCGGGCGCTGGCATGACGATCGAATTGCAGGCGCGACCGATCGGTCAGCTGTCGGGTGGACAGAAGGCGCGGCTCGGCATGCTGGTCCTGCGGCTGACCAACCCGAACTTCTACCTGCTCGACGAGCCGACGAACCATCTGGATATCGACGGGCAGGAAGCGCTGGAAGGCGAACTCATGGCGCATCAGGCAAGCTGCCTCTTGGTATCGCATGACCGCAGCTTCGTTCGCGCGGTCGGCAATCGTTTCTGGCTGATCGAGAAGAAGAAGCTTGTCGAGGTCGAAAGCCCGGAGGGTTTCTTCGTTGCGGCGGCCAAGCTTGAGTAGGCGATGTAGGATGGCCGAGAGATCGGCCATCCTACAAGCCCGCCGAATGGTGAGCCAGCTCGCTTGCCCGGTGAGGCTACCGGTATAGTACGCGATGTTCGGTGACGACGATGTCCATCGGGATGTCGTGTGGTTGAGGGCGAATGCTGGCAATGGACTGCTGTTCATAGCCGACGCCGATCGCCAAAAGCGAATGCCGGAACCGGGCCAGCGTGCGATCGAAAAATCCGCCGCCGTAGCCGAGCCGGAAGCAGGCGGTATCGAAACCGACAACGGGCGCAATGACGATATCGGGAACGCACTCAGTTCCATTTGTAGGTACGGGGATGTTCCAGACACCGGGCTCAAGCTTCTCTCCCGTCTTCCAGGACCTGAAGACCAGTGGCTGCCCTTTGGCGATAACGACCGGGAGCAGGGTGGTGCCGCCCTTGGCGGTGACCACAGCCATCCATTGCCGCAGGTCCGGTTCGCCTTTGAACGGCCAAAAAAAGCTCACGGACTTACCCGAGGCATCGCCAATGATGTCGTCAAGTTTTGCAGCGATATCAGCGGTAAATGCGTCGCGCCTTGCAAAGGATATGTCCATTCGGGCGTTGATCAAACGCTTGCGTTCTGCCTGACGCCACGGCGCAACATCACTGTTGGAATTGCCTTCCGGCGACAATCCCATGTAGACGGGATCGACTTCGTGCATCAGGCATGCGGGAGATGAAAAACCGTCTGCAAAGTCCGTGGGGTCATCGCCAGGCATCGCTGCTGCCCTTCGGTTTGACGCCGCGAGACAAAAGCGCGCGCCCAGGTTTCCGTCTTGAGCTTTGAATATGATTTCCATATAACGAACGATATATCAATATAATTCCCGAATAGAGACTGATCCTTGGACCTTGCTACCCTCGAAATATTTCTAGCCGTCGCCAGTGATCGCAGCGTGACCAAGGCTGCCAAGGCAATTGGCCGGGTTCCGTCAAACGTGACGACGCGGATCCAGCAGCTCGAGCAGGATCTGGGCGTGGCTTTGTTCAGCCGTGACGGCAAGAAGATGACCCTTACCGGCGAGGGCGAGACGTTTCTGGCCTACGCAAACCGGCTGACGGCGCTGGCGTTGGAAGCCCGCCAGGCGGTGCGGCCTTTGACGCCATCGGGAAACCTGCACCTGGGAACGATGGAAAGCACGGCGGCAAGCCGTCTGCCAGCGCCCCTGACGCAATTCAACCGGATGTGGCCGGATGTGTCTGTTCGTTTGGCGATGGGGGTTTCGCCCGAATTGACTCGGAGCGTTTTGGTGGGTGAGCTTGATTGCGCTCTGATCGCGCGGCCGCCGCAGGCGGTTCTCGCCGAGCAGCGGAGCTTTTCTGACGATCTCCAAAAGCTCCAGTCCGAACTGATCTTCGTCGAAGAACTCGTCGTCCTGCTGCCGCCAGGGCACCCGGATATCAAGTCGGCTTCGGACCTTCGTGTCGGATCGCTGGCCGCTCTGGAGCCAGGCTGCACATATCGCCGCGTCGCCGAATTTTGGGCGCGCAAATCAAGTGCCGTCAAGACGATGGAGGTTGGATCGTACCATGCGATCCTGGCAAGCGTCGCGACGGGACAAGCGGCCGGTGTGATGCCGAAATCGGTGCTGGAGTTGATGCACTGGCCGGGAAACGCCAGGATGCACGATCTCGGTCCCGTGGAAACGTTTCTGGTCTCCCGCAGGGGTGATCGCGCCAGTGCCCTAGACGCCTTCCATGACGTGCTCATCGCTACGCGCGGCAAGCCCCCGCATCTCCCGCCTGGCTAGCCGCCGCACACGCATGCTTTCCATTTTCTCCTCCCTCCTATCGGTTTCCTATGTCCCAACTTCAAAAATCCAAATCGGGCAGCCGATTTCAACTTTTCGCGCCCATTCTGGCCGGCGCAACATTGCGCGAGCGGCTGATCGCCTGTGTCGGTGCCTTGATCGCCATCGGTCTGACGGGCCTGATCAGCGGTTATCTCTTCGGGCAAGGTCCGCATCTGCCGCTGATTGTGGCGCCGATGGGCGCTTCCGCCGTGCTGTTGTTTGCGGTGCCGGCAAGCCCTCTGGCGCAGCCATGGTCGATCATCGGTGGCAATACGATTTCCGCTTTGATGGGCATCATCGCCGCATATCTGATCCATGACCCGATCATTGCCATCGGTGTCGGCGTGTCGCTGGCAATCGGTGCGATGTCGTTTACCCGTTGCCTTCATCCGCCGGGCGGCGCGGCGGCGCTGACGGCCGTGCTTGGCGGGCCTGCCGTTGCCGGTTGGGGGCTGCTTTTCCCGTTTGTCCCGGTCGGATTGAACTCCTGTATTCTCGTCGGGCTTGGCTTGCTGTTTCACAAGCTCGCACGGCGGAACTATCCCCATGTCGCAGCCAAAGTAATTGTCAATACACACCAGACTGCGGACCTGCCCTCATCGCTACGGGTCGGTTTTCGCGAGGAGGATGTCGATGCCGCGCTTGCAGCGTTCGACGAAACCTTCGACATCGACCGGGGTGATCTCAGCCGCCTTCTCCAACAGGTCGAGCTGCAGGCGGCCATCCGCGCGCATGGGGATATCAGCTGCGCCGACATCATGTCCCGCGACGTCATCTCCATTGACGCGCATGCCGATCCTGCAGACGCGCGGGAGCTTCTGTTGAAGCACAATATCCGCACGCTGCCGGTCAGTGATGAGAACGGCCGGCTTGTCGGAACGATCGGTTTGCGGGAACTCTCCAGATCTGCCGAACGGGTCGGCGAAGTCCTGTCGACGGCAGCCGCCGCTTCGGCGGCCGATCCCGCGCTCTCCCTGCTGCCTGTTCTGACGGACGGCCGGACCCATGCGGTCATCGTTGTCGATGATGAGCGCCGGATCCTGGGGCTGATATCCCAGACCGATCTCCTCAGCGCTGTGGCGCGGGCCTTGCCGAATGGTCGCGGCAAGACATGACCATGCCAGCCGGGACATTTGCGATCCCGGCATTTCTTTCAGAGTCCGGCAATCTTCATCAGATCGTCCCGTGCGCCAGGGGCGGCTGCAAGCACCGGCGCGCCCTTGGTCAAATGCTCACCCTCGACGGGGAAGGGATGATGCCAGCCGCCGGCCTCCTTGACGAGGCAATAGCCGGCCAGGCAATCCCAAGCGTGCATGTAGGGCTCGTAGTAACCGACCAGACGCCCGGCCGCCACATAGGCAAGCATCAGCGCGCCGGAGCCGTTGCGGATGAAATTGCCACCCGCCTCCAGCAGGCGTTCAACCATCTTCCCGACGAAGGCCGGTGTCACATAGTTGTTGGCGCCGATGCCGGTAACGGCGTTGCGGATGTTGCGGGAAGGGTCGAGGGTCAGCACCTTGCCGTTGAGTGTGGCACCCTGGCCTGAAGCGCTTGCATAGAGTTCGTCGTGGCAGGGCGCACAGATGACGCCGATGACCGGTTCGCCTTTGTGAAGCACCGCGATCGAGACGCACCAGTTGGGCATGCCATTGACGAAGGGACTGGTGCCGTCGATCGGATCGACCACCCAGGTATAGCCGGATTGGCCTTCCGCAAGGCCGTATTCCTCGCCCAGAAAACCATCGCCAGCGTGAACTTCCGCGACGCGGGCGCGAATGAGGTTCTCCACTTCGCGGTCGGCGATCGAGACGACGTCCTGCAGGTCGCGCTTGGTTTCGATCACCAGCGTTTCGCGCGCGTTGAAATAGCCGAGCGCGATGGCGCCCGCCTCCCTGGCCATGGCCTGCGCGAGCGCGAAACGCGCGTCGAGCCCCGAGATTTGCGATGTCATGAATATGGTCCTCTTGCGATATATTGCGGTTCAGCCGTTGATGATGGCGATGCCGCGCCCTTTGAAACCGACGGCGACCTCGGTTGCCGGCGCAAGTGCGCGCTCGACGGCCGGATCGACGACGAAAAGTTTGCCCGTGCTGGTCTCTACCTCGTATTCGACATGGTCGCCAAGATAGGCGGCATGGGTGATCTGTCCGGGAAAGGCAGCTCCCGATGCCGGTTCCAGCGTGATCGAGTTCGGCCGGACGGCAAGCTTTGCCGGGCCGGGTTTTGCATTGCGGCTCGGAACGCGGTGTTCGAGCGCGCCGATGCGGATTGTTGCATCCGCGCCTGCGACGCTGATGACGTCGCAGGGCACGACATTGGCCTCACCCATGAAGTCGGCGATGAAGGCGGAAGCAGGCGCCTCATAGAGATCGCGGGGCGAGCCTTCCTGCGCGATCACGCCGTCCTTCATGATGACGATCCGGTCCGAGACGGCCAGCGCCTCGTCCTGATCGTGGGTGACGTAAACGGCGGTAAAACCGAGACGTTGCTGCAGGTCGCGGATTTCGGTGCGCACTTGTCGGCGAAGTCTGGCATCGAGGTTCGACAGCGGTTCGTCGAGCAGCAGCACTTGCGGTTCCAACACAAGCGCGCGGGCAACGGCGACACGCTGCTGCTGGCCCCCGGAAAGCTCGGCCGGAAGCCGCCCGCCCATGCCACCGAGGCCGACGAGCTTCAGGCCTTCCTCGGCGCGTTCGCGGGCTTCCTTCTTCTTCAGCCCGGACGATTCCAGACCATAGGCGACATTGTCGAGCGAACTCATATGCGGAAACAGCGCGTAGGACTGGAACACCATCGAGACATCGCGCTCGTTGGCCGGCAGCATGGTCACATCCTTGCCGCCGATCAGGATCTTGCCCGATGTGGGGTGTTCGAGGCCTGCCAGCATCCGCAGCGTCGTCGTCTTGCCGCAACCAGAGGGGCCGAGCAGGGTGACCAGCTGGCCGGGCTCTATGGTCAGCGACAGATCGTGAATGGCGGTGAAACTGCCGAACTGCTTCCTGATGTTCTGGAAGACGACGGAGCCGGCGCGGTGTGTGATCATGCGGTTTTCTCCTGACCGAGGGAAAGGGAAGGGGCGGCGGTCAGCCCTGCGACACGGTTTTCGCGCCGCAGCCTGCGTTCGCCGACAAGAAGCTGGAAACCGGCGATGATGACGATCATGACGACGATCAGCATGGAGGAATAGGCGATGGCGACCCCGTATTCGCCGTTTTCGACGAGCCCGACGATGTAGGAGGTCGCCATGTTGTATTCGGCGCTCACCAAGAAGATGACGGCGCTGATCGAGGTGATGGCGCGTACGAAGGAATAGACGAGGGCAGCCGTGATTGCGGGGCGCAGAAGTGGCAGGATGACCTTGCGTATCGTCCGGAAGCTGGTGGCGCGAAGCGTCAGCGAGGCTTCGTCCAGGCTCTTGTCGAGCTGGCTCATCGCCGCCACGCCGCCGCGCACGCCGACAGGCATGTTGCGGAAGACGAAGCAGGCAATCAGGATCAGCGCCGTGCCGGTCATCTCCAGCGGCGGCAGGTTGAAGGCCATGATGTAGCTGATGCCGATGACCGTGCCTGGAATGGCAAAGCTCATCATCAGGGCGAATTCGAAGACGTTGCGGCCGGCGAATTTCTGCCGGACGATCAGATAGGCAGTGAGCAAGCCGACGGCCGCCGTCAGCGGAGCGGAGATCAGGGCGATCTCCATCGTCGTCCAGAATGAGTTCCAGGCGACGCCGGTCCAGGCCAGTGCCCCGTCGCGGACTTCGACGGAGAAGGCCCGGGCGTAGTGATCCAGCGTCAGCGAATTGTCGAGACCCCAGGTCTTCACGAAGCCGCCAAACAGGATCATGCCGTAGATCACCAGCGTGAAGACCATCCACGGGATGACCATGGCGTGCACGGCGATCGAAAGCGGGCGGGGGAGCGCGATATGCGAACCACTGTCACCCTTACCGGTCACGGTGGCGAAGTTCTTGCCTGCCAGCCAATAGCGCTGGGCGAGAAAGGCTGTCAGTGTGAAGCAGAGCAGGATGATAGCAAGTACGGCGGCGCGCGATGGATCGTTCTGCGAGCCGACGACGGCGAAGAAGATTTCCGTCGAGAGGACGCCGTGGCTGCCACCGAGCACCAGCGGATTGCCGAAATCCGCCATGCTTTCGATGAATCCGATCAGGAAAGCATTGGCGATGCCCGGTTTCATCAGCGGCAGCGACACCCGCCAGAAGGTGCGCCAGCGATCGGAGCGCAGCGTCTGCGAGGCTTCTTCCATCGACGGGCTGACGCCTTCGACGACCCCGATCAGGACGAGGAAAGAGATTGGCGTGAAGGACAGAACCTGCGCAATCCAGATGCCGGTCAGACCATAGAGCCATCGGCCGGGCTCGATGCCGAACAGGCTGGAAAGGCCTTCGGTGACGACGCCGGCGCGGCCGAAGAGCAGCGTCAGCGCAAGGCCGATGACGAAAGGCGGCGTGATGATCGGCAGGACTGTCAGTAGCCGCAGGCCCTTCTTGAAGGGAAAGCGGGTGCGCGTGGCGACCAGCGCGAAGGCAAGGCCCATGATGGTCGAACCGCCAGCGGTCATGATCGCCAGAAAGAGCGTGCGCCAGGCCACGCCGCAGCGCTCACCGCCGACAACGCAGCCGAGGCTCCAGATCGAGCCGTCCTGGATGTTGCGTGTGAAGCCATCCGGATTGAAGGAGCCGTTGAAATCCTGGAACGCGCCGACCAGCATTGAGCCGACCGGATAAAAGACGAAGATTGCGACAAGGAAAACGAGTATGGCGATGGAGGCGACGACGAAGGCGTCGCCTTTCATCGCGCCGCGTTCAGCAAGTCCGAAGGAGAAGATCAAGACGAAAACCAGCGATAGCAGGATCGCTCCGGCGCCCATCGATGGCTGACCGTCGGCAAGCGCCCAGAGGAGGGTTTCGCTGATCGTCCATGTCCAGCCTGAAAAGCCGATCGCCAGACCTTGCAATGTCAGGAACAGAACGCCGACGGCGCCTGCCCAGGCGAGCAGGGTGCCGCGTTGCATGGGGTCGCGCAGGAAACGCGCAGCGACCGCGACGGTCAGCAGCGCTGCGGCGACCGACAGCCACCAACGGCCCTGTCCGAAGATCTGAACGATGCCGGGTGCAACGGAAGCCTCCGTCGGGAAGCCGGAAAGCCAGCCGAAACCGAGAAACCCGCCCTCGATCCTGTACCAAGGGACGAGGAGAAACGCGGCGATGCCAAGCCCGAGGGCAATATCCAGTCTGCGGTTGCGATTATCCATGACGATCCCCGCGCCTTTCATGACGTCATATTTTGGGAGCAGGAAACCGCATCCCCACCTGTGTAGGGGCATGGATGCGGTTTCCTGACTAGGGAGAGGCGGCAGGCGGAGGCCCCAGCAACGTTACGCCTTGCCCCGTCCCGGAAGGACCTAGTTTGCGTTCGCGCTGATTTCGTGGTCCCAGCGCTCGAGCAATTCCTTGCGCTTGGCCGGATCGCCATAGGTCTTGAAATCGTAGTCGATCAGCTTGATGTCCTCGAACCTTGGCGCTTCCTTGGGAATTTCGGCCGACTTGTTGGACGGAAGCTGGAAGGATTTGGCATCCTTCATCCGCGACTGGACTTCCGGCTTCAGCGCCCAGTCGTACCAGGCCTTGGCATTGTCGAGGTTCTTCGCACCCTTGATGATCGACATCGAGCCGATCTCGTAGCCGGTGCCTTCGCAAGGTGCCACCGATTTGACCGGGAAGCCTTCGACGGTCTGCGCGACCGCGTCGTGCATGAAGACGATGCCGATCGCCGTTTCGCCGCGCGCCGCAGCCTTCACCGGCGCGGAGCCGGATTTGGTGTATTGCGAGACGTTGGCATTCAGCTTCTTCAGATAGTCGAAGGCCTGGTCTTCGCCCATGATCTGGACCAGCGAAGCGAGCGCCGTATAGGCGGTGCCCGAAGAGTTCGGATTGGCGATCTGAATTTCACCCTTGAAAGCCGGATCCAGGAGGTCTGCCCAGCATTTCGGCTCCTTGAAGCCCTTGGTCTTGAAGATGTCGGTGTTGTAGCCCCAGCCAAGTGCACCTGCGTAAACGCCGACGGTCTTGTAACCAGAGCTTTCCGCCTGCTTCTTCGCCCAATCCTGCAATTGGTCGAGCAGCGGTGACTTGTATTCCTGCGTCAGGCCTTCGGAGGCTGCCTGCAGATGGGGATCGCCGGTTCCGGCCCACCAGATGTCCGTCTTCGGATTGCGCGCCTCGGCGCGGATCTTGGCATAGGTCTCGCCCGACGACAGGCGCACCATGTTGACCTTGATATCGTTTTCCTTCTCGAAGCTTTCCTTCATCTGCTCGCAGATGACGACGTCTGCCGAGCAAATCAGATTGAGATCGCCGGCAGCCTGCGCTGTGAATGCCGTCAGTGTCGTTCCAGCGGCAATCGCAGCGGCGGCAATGTATCTTGAATCCATGAAATTTCCTCCCGTTGAAGCGGCGCCTCCACGCCGCTCGCTCTTTGCAAGCGTGTGCAAATGCTGCATGAGGTGAAATCGACTGTCAAACAATTTCTTCATAAAACTGTCATATTTCGATTGATCTTCCGCTTGCACGCAATTGCAAAATTATGCAAACTATCCGCCGAGGGTGGAGGGCAACGTGTCGCAAAAACTTTTCGTCAGTGCACAGGAAGTGGCGGAAAAGGCAGGTGTTTCGCGCTCTGCGGTTTCCCGCACGTTTACATCCGGCGCCAGCGTCTCTCCGAAAACACGCCAGAAGGTCCTGGATGCCGCCGAGGCGCTTGGCTACCACGTCAATCATCTGGCTCGTGGCCTGATGCGCAACGAAAGCGGCATCGTCTGCCTGATCGTTTCGGAGATCGGCACGCCTTACCGCTCGGCTCTGCTGCGCGCTTTGACACAGCAGTTGCAGAATTCCGGCAAGATCGCGATGCTGATCAATACGGACCGGTCCGACGGCAGCGTCGATCTCGCGCTTAGACAGGCAATCCGGTATCGCGCTGATGCTTCGATCATCCTCTCCGGCCTGCCGGACAAGTCGATTACCGACCTCTGTCTGAAAAACGGTCAGAGGCTGGTATTGATCAACCGCGACGACGACCGTGAAGGGCCGCTCAGGATCAATCTTGATGACGAGGATGCTGCGGCGCGGATCGCCACTGCTTTCGTGCGGGCCGGGTGCCGCAAGCTTGCCTTTGCCAATTCACAGGCGGGAACGCCGAGCCTGATGGCGCGTGAGCGTGGGTTCGTGGCCGCAGCCGGGGCCTTGGGCCTGGATGTAATCGTCGAACGTTTCGGCCATACCGGTTACGAGAGCGGCAGGGCCGTTGCCCAGCAGCTTCTGACGCGCAAGGAGCGCCCAGACGCGGTTTTCTGCGCTACGGACCTCCTGGCCTGCGGGTTCATGGATGCCGCCCGGCATCAGTTCTCGATGTCGGTGCCCGATCATATCTGCGTGGCCGGGTTCGACGATATCGAGCAGGCATCATGGTCGTCCTATCAATTGACCACATTCGCGCAACCAGTGGACATGATTGCGCACGAGGCCGTTTCCTGGCTGGCGGGAGACGCGGCCCGGCCCGAAAACCCTTCGGTGCGTCTGCATGCCGATCTGGTGTGGCGCACCTCGATCAGGGGCGGCTGAGCGGCATGGGCGGCGTGGCAAGGAAATCCTCGAAAAAACCAGCGACGTTCCTGTCCGAACAGGCGCCCTATACCGGCGCACTGTTCAAGGAACGAATGCACAAACAGTTCGCAGCGCTCTGCTATCGCATCCGCAAGGACCGCGGCATATTCGAGGTGCTTCTGGTGACAAGCCGCGAGAGCGGCCGCTGGGTCATTCCAAAGGGTTGGCCGATAGCCGGCAAGAAGCCGCATGAAGTCGCCGTCATCGAGGCCTTCGAAGAGGCCGGAGTGCGCGGAAAGGCGAAGAAAAAGCCGTTCGGATATTTCACTTACCTGAAGATGTTCGATAATGGCGCGCGCGTACCCTGCCGCGTCCAGGTGCATCTTCTCGATGTCGAAGAGGTTTCAGACGTCTTTCACGAGAAAGGTCAGCGGATAAGTGAATGGGTTTCGTGCATCGAAGCTGCCCGGCGCGTCCATGAGCCAGAACTCAAGGCGCTTTTCCTGTCGATGCAGCGGGCTCTGTCCTCGTGAAGCCCTCGGTGGGTAATGAATTCAAGACACAGGATTGAAGGTCGCGATCACCGTATGAGCGCGATGAGTTCCATCGGAACTCTCTGCAACTGCGCCTCTACCCAAACCGTTCCATCGCAAAATCTGCAGGCGCGACGGTATGGGCGGGCGTGTCAACACCGTTCAGGCGGCTCGTTTTAGATAGCCCCGTGTTGTTATTGTTGACCATTGTCAGCGTCAGCAAGAGAGCCGCGCCGAGAACGAAGCCGAATGCGAGATAAGAAAACTTTGCAAGCATATTAGAGACTCCTATTTCGCCACGCGCTTGAAACGCCGTAGATGGTGGGAAGTTCCCGCTCGTCTGCAAAAAAAACGCCGCAATAAGCGGGGATTGAAGCACAATACTTCTTCGAAGACATCGTCGCCAAATTGACTATGCATCCGGCGCATGGGTGGCCTGATGTATTGGCGCTGTTACTACAGAATCGGGAGGCCTATATTCCGCTCATGAAAACGACAACGGCGCCACTGAATGGCTGCCGGGCCCGGAAAGCCCTAGAAAGGGGATCATCATGAACGTAGCACGCTCTTTCAACAACTGGCGCAAGTACCGTCAGACGGTCACCGAACTCGGCCGCATGACCACCCGCGAACTGCGCGACCTCGGCATCGACCGCGCCGACATTCAGTCCATCGCTCGCGCCTCGGTTGCCCGCTGATACCAGCGAACATCGCCTCCAGCGATTTTTCCCGAAACGCCCGTTGCCCCGCAGCGGGCGTTTCTGCGTTTGGGATACCTTGGTTTGCGAAAGTGTCTGTGCTCGTCATTGACGCCGACGACACGAGCGCTGCACCACCCGATTTTCTGTTCGCGTTCATCCCGGGCTGTGCCAATCTGCTGCCGATCTGATTCCGGGGGCGAGAGATTGGAACATGCTTTTTTGCTACGGGCGGAGTTGTCGCGACCTGATGTGAATGCCGAAGATGCCGCCGGCCTCTTTGTCGCCCACTACGATCTCTCCGGACCGATCGTCGAACTCGGCAGCCAGCAGGACCGCAACTATCGCATCGAAGTGGCAGGTGGCCGCTTCGTCCTGAAAATCACCCGTGCTGACTACGCCACCGTCGAACTTGAAGCGCAGAATGCAGCGCTGCGCCATATCGCCAGCAAACCCGGAACACCGCGTGTGCCAAGGGTTATTGCGGCCGTAAATGGTGCGGATATCGTGTCCGTCACGGTGCGCGGGCAGGACTATCAGATCCGCTTGCTTGACTACATCGAAGGCGAGCCTCTGACACGGCGAAAACATTTGCCCCCGGTCACCATTGCAGCACTCGGCGCGCTCGGCGGCCGGCTTGCACTGGCACTTTCGGATTTCGTCCACGCGGGTTTGTCGCGCGATCTGCAATGGGATCTGCGCCATGCCGAAACGGTCGTGCGCCATCTCCTGTCCGCGGTTCAGGACGCTGATCGAAGGGAACGCATCACCCGGGCGATGGATGCGGCCATGCAAAGGCTCGAAGCTCTGAAACCGGAACTGCGGCTGCAGGCGATCCATCACGATGTCACTGACGACAATGTTGTGAGCCAGCCGAACGAACATGGCCAGCTGATACCGACGGGAGTGATCGATTTCGGTGATATCATGAACGGCTGGCTTGTCGCCGATCTCGCCGTGACCGGCGCGTCGCTGCTGCATCATGCCGATGGCGATCCCTTCGTCATCCTGCCAGCGGTCAAGGCTTTTCATGCGGCCTTCCCGCTGAATGACGCCGAATTGCAGGCTCTCTGGCCGTTGATCGTCGCGCGGGCCGCCGTCCTCGTGGCAAGCAGCGAGCAGCAACTGGCTCTTGATCCGGACAATGCCTACGTCGCCGGCAATATCGACCATGAACGTACGATCTTCGACGTCGCACTTTCGGTGCCGCCAGCATTGATGGAGATTGCAATCCTTCAGGCTGTCGGCCGATCGGCCGATCAAGGTGCGGCGATCACCGGCGACCGGCTGTTGCCCGAGATTGAGGCGTCGCAGGTCGGAATAATCGCGCTCGATGCGCAAAGCGTTCTGCTTGACGGCGTGACATGGCCCGAACCCGGGCTCGAAGATCGCCTGCTGTTGGCGGCGTCCGGCGAAAATGCCGTTGTGGCGACGCGCTACGGCGAATACCGGCTGACCCGAACGGCGCTGCTTTCGCCCAAGCCAGCGGAAACATTCGCTGTTCATGTCGATCTGCTTTTGCCAGCGGGCACGAACGTGGCTGCGCCCTTCGGCGGCGTTCTGAAATTCGGCGAACGCGGCCTCATATTGCTGGGGCAGGATGCTGCCCTTCATCTGACCGGCGTCGACGCATTGCCCGGCCCGGACGATTTCATCCATCCAGGTCAGCCGCTTGGTATTGTCGCGGGCGACCCCGGCGAGAGAGCCGTGCTGCGCGTCCAGCTCTGCCGCGACAGGGATATCGTGCCGCCACCATTCGTTTCCTCCGGTCATGCTGCGGCCTGGGCGGCGCTCTGCCCATCGCCGGCCAGGCTTCTCGGCTTTGATTGCAATGCGCCGGCGCCGGAGAGCGCGACGCTTCTCGTGCGCCGTCAAAACCATTTCGCCAGGCCGCAGAAGAATTATTACGAGGCGCCGCCGCAGATCGAGCGCGGCTTTCGCGAGCATATGGTCGATGTCGAGGGGCGGGCCTATCTCGACATGGTCAACAACGTCACCATCCTCGGCCATGGCCATCCCCGTCTCGCCGATGCCGTACACCGGCAATGGCAGCGGTTGAACACCAATTCCCGGTTTCATTATGCCTCGGTGGCCGAGTTTTCTGCGAGACTGGCGGCACTTGCGCCAGAGGGGCTCGATACGGTTTTCCTGGTCAACAGCGGCTCTGAAGCCAATGATCTCGCACTCAGGCTCGCCTGGGCAGCGACCGGTGCGCGCAACATGCTGTGTCTGCTGGAAGGATATCACGGCTGGTCGGTTGCGAGCGACGCGGTCTCCACATCGATTGCCGACAATCCGCAGGCGCTGACGACAAGGCCGGACTGGGTGCATCCGGTGATGTCGCCCAATACCTACCGCGGTCCCTTTCGCGGGCCAGGATCGACCGCCGACTATGTCGCGGCCGTGGAGCCGGTGTTGAAAAGGCTGGATGCGGAGGGGCAGCAGCTCGCCGGTTTCATCTGCGAATGCGTCTACGGCAATGCCGGCGGTATTCCATTGCCGCCCGGCTACCTCCAGCAGGTTTACGCCATGGTGCGGACACGCGGCAGCGTCTGCATTGCCGACGAAGTGCAGGTGGGTTATGGCCGGCTTGGTCATTACTTCTGGGGTTTCGAGGAGCAGGGCGTTACGCCAGACATCATCACCGTCGCCAAGGGCATGGGCAACGGCCACCCGCTCGGCGCGGTCATCACGACGAAGGCGATCGCCGACGCGCTGGAAAAGGAAGGCTATTTCTTTTCTTCCGCCGGCGGCAGTCCGGTGAGTTCCGTGGTCGGCATGACCGTCCTCGACATCATGGGCAACGAGGGCCTGCAGGAAAACGCCCGCATCGTCGGCGATCACCTGAAGCAGCGCCTTCAAGCACTGGGGCAACGTTTTCCCCTTGTCGGCGCTGTGCACGGCATGGGCCTCTATCTCGGGCTGGAATTCGTCCGCGATCGCGAGACGCTTGCGCCGGCAACGGGAGAGACGGCCGCGATCTGCGACCGTCTGCTGCAACTCGGCGTCATCATGCAGCCGACAGGAGACTATCTGAACGTCCTGAAAATCAAGCCGCCGCTCTGCCTGTCTCGGGAAAGTGCTGATTTCTTTGCCGATATGCTGGAGCGTGTGCTTTCGGAGGGATGGTAGGGAAGGACGTTGATCCCTGTTGAATTGCGTCGGCGGATCGGCTTAGCTCGCGCCACATTCATGGCAAGCAGCGAGTAGCATCATGACGCAGACGGCCGATATCATCATTCTCAACGCGCGTATTCTGACTTTGGATGACGATAATCCCGTCGCCGAAGCGGTTGCTCTCGCATCCGGCCGGATCGTGGCGGTCGGTACGAGCGCCGATGTCGAGCCGTTTCGAGCCGAGGACACACAGGTGATCGACGCAGCCGGGAGCACGGTGCTTCCCGGCTTCTCCGAAAATCACATGCACCTGTTTTCCGGTGCCGCCGAGCTCGATCATCTGCAATTGTCTGGCGTCAAGGGGCTCGCAGCGCTGACCGAGGCGGTGCGGGTCTATGCGGTGACACGCGGCGGCGACAAGGTCCTGTTCGCGCAAGGGGCTGACTACACGCTCCTCGGCGAGACCGAGCGTCTGACGCGCCACCATCTGGATGCGATCCTGCCGGATCAGCCGCTGGTTCTCTTCGCGCCGGATCATCACACTGCCTGGGCCAACACCAAGGCGCTCGAACTTGTCGATATGCTTCAGGGTGTGCAACTCGGCCCGGGCAATGAGGTGGTGATGGGCGGGGACGGCCTGGCATCCGGGGAATTGCGCGAAATGGAAGCCTTCAGCCCGCTGCAGGCTGCCGGTGGATTCGATCGCTACCGGCTCGGCCTCTCGACCGGCGGGGAGCCTGATCCCTATCCGAACGACGCGGAATGGGCACAGGATATCGCGGTGATGCGTCGCGGCCTGGAATATTGCGCTGAGCACGGCATTACCACCATTCAGAACATGGATGGTAACCTCTACCAACTGGAACTGCTCGCGGCGATCGAGAAGCAGGACGGCGGCCTGCCGTGCCGGGTGATGATCCCGTTCCACTTCAAGAATTTCATGTCGCCCGACATGCTCGAGAAAGCCTCCGACCTCGCCAGCCGTTTCGACAGCGACTGGCTGTCTTCCGGGGTCGTCAAGGTTTTCTACGACGGCGTGCTCGACAGCTGGACGGCGGTGATGGTCGAGCCTTATGCCGACAAGCCCGGCGATTGCGGCGAGGGCCTCTTTACGCCCGAAACCTTCCGCGCCGTGGCGGTGGAGGCGGACCGGCGCGGGCTGCAGATCGCGGTTCACGCGATCGGTGATGGTGCGGTGCGGGCCGTTCTCGATGGGTATGAGGCAGCACGACAGGAAAACGGCGTGCGCGATAGCCGCCACCGCATCGAGCATATCGAGGTCGTGCATACCGATGACATCCTCCGATTCGCCGAACTCGGCGTTATCGCCTCGATGCAGCCGCCGCATCCGCCGGGCTGCGCTGGCCTGCCGCTGGAGCCGACCGTGTCGCGCATCGGCCGCTACCGCTGGCCATTGAGCTACGCCTGGCGAACGCTGAGGGATGCCGGCGCCCATATCTGCTTTGCCTCCGACTGGCCGGTGTCGCCGATCGATCCGCTCATCGGCATCGAGGCCGCGGTCACGCGCAAGCGCTGGGCCGAGAGCGATCCGGATCAATCCTTCTCACTGATGGAGGCACTCAAAGCCTATTGCGTCGAAGGCGCCTACGCGGAGTTCAAGGAGGATCGCAAGGGCAGGATCAAGGTTGGCTATCTCGCCGACGTGGTCATCCTCAACGGTGATATCGAAAAGGTTGCTCCCGAAGCGTTACCCACGATCAGGCCCGTTACCACGATTTGCGGCGGATGCATAAGTTTTTCCTCCTGATAAATATTTTTGCCTCGCGAGACAGAATCGTGTTGTCAATATGGAGGCGCTGTGGTCACCTAGCGCAAAGCCGAAAAGGCGGGGACAGCAGCTTCATGCAAGGTTAAGTGTGCCGCATATGGCGGAATTGAACGCGGTCGAAATTCGCAATGTTTCCAAAGTATTCGGTTTTGGCGAATTCGCATTCGCCGCCGTCGACGAGGCATCGGTATCGATCCGTCAAAACGAGTTCTTCACGCTGCTCGGACCATCCGGATGCGGCAAGACAACACTCTTGAGGCTGATTGCCGGCTTCGAATATCCAACCTCCGGCGAGATCATGCTGAACGGCGAGGATATCGCCGCCATGCCGCCGTTCAAGCGGCCGATCAACACGGTTTTCCAGAGCTATGCCCTGTTCCCGCATATGACGGTCGCGGAGAATATCGGCTTTGGGCTCACCATGCTCGGCAAGCCGAAACAGGAAATCAAGGACCGTGTCGCCGCCATGCTGAAACTGGTGCGCATGGAGGCGCTCGCCGGCAGGCGGACCAGCCAGATTTCCGGCGGACAGCAGCAGCGCGTGGCACTGGCGCGCGCACTTGCCCCGCAGCCGAAGGTCCTGCTTCTCGACGAGCCGCTATCGGCGCTGGATTACAAGCTGCGCAAGGACATGCAGATCGAGCTGAAGCGCCTGCAGGCAGAGACCGGCATCACCTTCATCTTCGTCACCCATGACCAGGAAGAAGCGCTGACCATGTCGGACCGCATCGCGGTCATGTCTTCGGGCAAGATCCTGCAGGTCGGCAATCCCAGAGAGATCTATGACGCGCCAACGGATCGTTTCGTCGCCGATTTCATCGGTGAAACCAATTTCCTGAAGGGCCGTATCAATTCCGTGGCTGGCGGCATCGCCGATGTCGACACGCCGGTTGCCGGCCGCATTTCGGCAACGGTATCGCAGGATTTCAACGCCGAAGGCGAGGTGACGGTGGTGCTGCGGCCGGAACACGCGATGCTCTGCCCACCGGACCGGCCGCCCGCCTGCCAGATGACCGGCACGCTCGAAAACGTCGTCTATTTCGGCACGGATACGCATTACCATGTCCGCCTTTCCGACGGGGAGACGCTGTTCACCCTGCGAGAGCAGAACAAACCGCTTCAGGGCGCGCGGTTCACGCAAGGTGACAGGGTCGGCATCGCCCTTGAAGCCAATGCCGCCCGGGTTCTGAGGAACTGAAATGAGTGACGCGGCGGGGGCGATTGAGGCGGAAAAGAGCAGGGACATCCGGAAACGGTGGCTGCTTTCGCTTCCCGCCCTGCTGATCATCCTCATTGCCGCCTCCGGTCCGCTGCTGATCGTTCTCGTCTATTCCTTCCTTACACCTGGGCCTTACGGCGACGTGCAATGGCTGCCGTCGCTCGAAGGCTGGATCAACGTCGTTTTGGAGAAGGACATTTTCGACGGCACGTTCTCGCTCGCCGATGCCCATGTCTCGATTTTCGTGCGCTCGGTGATGCTGTCGCTGGTAACGACCGTGCTGACATTGCTGGTCGGTTTCCCAACGGCCTATTTCATCGCCACCCGACCGGAAAAGACGCGGGAACTCTGGCTGTTCCTGGTCACCATTCCGTTCTGGACCAATCTGCTGATCCGCACCTTCGCCATCCTCGAAGTCATTCGCAATGAGGGCCTGATCAACGGGCTGCTACTGAAATTCGGTTTGATCGCAAGGCCGATCCAGATGCTGTTTACCGACGGCGCGATCCTGACCGGCATGGTTTACGTCTACCTGCCGCTGATGGTCCTGCCGCTCTATGCCAGCATGGAAAAGCTGGATTTCCGCTTGGTCGAGGTGGGTTACGATCTTTATGCGACGCCGTTCAAGGTGCTGCGCAAGATCATCATCCCGCTGGTCAAGCCGGGCATCATCGCCGGTTCCATCCTCGTCTTCATTCCGGCGCTCGGCGCCTACGTGACACCGAGCATTCTCGGCGGCGGCAAGAACCTGATGCTCGGCAATCTGATCGAGTTGCAGTTCGGCCAGGGTCGAAACTGGCCGCTCGGGTCGGCGCTGTCGATCACGCTGATGCTGATCGTCATGGTGGCGCTCCTGGTCTACGTCCGCAATGCGAGTTCGCAAGGGAGCAGGCATGGCTAGGACTTTCTCTATCCGCCGCCAGCGGGGCTTTACCACGATCGCGATGATCTGCTTCTTCGCACTCTATCTACCGATCGCCGTTCTGGTTTTCTATTCGTTCAACGCCGGGGACTCGCTTGCTTCCTTCGATGGCATTTCGCTGCGCTGGTTTGCCAGGGCCTTCGAAAACCAGCAGGTGATCGACGCTTCGCTGCGCTCCTTGCAGATCGCCGCCGTCGCCGCTGTCATCGCGACGATCGCCGCCACCATGGCTGCGCTGGCGACGACACGGACGGAAGCCTATCGTGGCCTGACGCTGAAATACGCCTTCATCAACCAGCCGTTGATGATCCCGGAGATCGTGACTGCCGTTGCCCTTCTCATTTTCTTCGCCCGCATCAAGATCTGGACCGGCTATTCCGGGCTTGGCTATCTCATCGCCGCCCATACTGCATTCTGCATCCCGTTTGCCTATCTGCCGATCCGGGCACGGCTCGAGAATATGGACCTGACGCTGGAGAAGGCGGCTGCCGATCTCTATGCGACGCCGTGGAAAGCCTTCCGCTACGTGACGCTGCCGCTGCTCTGGCCGGGCATTCTTGCCGGCTTCATGCTGGCCTTTGTGATTTCTCTGGATGATGTCGTCATCACCGAATTCGTGAAATCAGCAGGGCAGGATACGTTGCCGACCTACATGCTCGGCCAGATCCGCCGCACCATCACCCCGGAAATGAACGCCATCTCGACGCTCTTCCTGTTTCTGTCGATCTGCGTCGTCACCGTCTTCTTCATCGTCAACAGAAAACGTGTCTAACAAGAAGGGAACAGCATGAAACGGATCACCACGACCATGGCCCTTGCGGCTATGCTTCTCGCCTCGACGAGCCTCGCCCATGCGGAAGGCGAACTCAATATCTACAACTGGGGCAATTACACCAGCCCCGAGATGATCAAGAAATTCGAAGACCAGTACAAGGTCAAGGTGACGATCACCGATTACGATTCCAACGACACGGCGCTTGCCAAGGTCCGCCAGGGCGGCTCGGGCTTCGACATGGTCGTACCGTCGCAGAACTATATCCCGATCTGGATCTCCGAAGGTCTGCTGCTCGAAACCGATCCGGGCAAGATGGAGAACTTCAAGAACGTCGCTGCGGAATGGCAGAACCCTGATTTCGACCCCGGCCGCAAATATACCGTGCCGTGGGCGATGGGTACGGTCGGAACCGTCGTCAATACCGATGTCTACAAAGGCGACATCAACACGTGGGGTATCATCTTTGATACGCCGGACGAGTTGAAGGGCAAGGTCAACGTCGTTCCGGAAATGACCGACGTGATCGACGCTGCGGTGCTCTACAATGGCGGCACGAAGTGCACCGGCGATCTGACCATTCTGAAGAAGGTGCGCGATACCCTGGTCAAGGCCAAGCCGAACTGGGTGGCGATGGAATACGGCACCATCGAGAAGATGGGCTCGGGCGACTTTTCTGCCTCCAGCGACTGGAATGGCTCAGCCTTTCGCCAGCGGCTGAAAAATCCCGCCATCAAATACGGCTATCCGAAGGAAGGCTTCGTTGACTGGAGCGACAATCTCGCCGTTCTCAAGGACGCGAAGAACGTCGAGAACGCCAAGCTCTTCCAGAACTTCATGATGGATCCGCAAAATGCCGGCATGAATTCCGGTTTCCACCGCTATGCCAACGGCATCGCCGGCTCCGCGGAATTCATGCCCGCGGATATGAAGGGCGCCCCTGAAATCGACGTGCCGGTCGAATTCGCGTCGCTCGGCGTTCCCTCCATGACCTGCCCGCCGGACGTCCAGGAGCTCTACACGAAGATCTGGACCGAGTTGCAGAAGTAAGCCTAGCATCTTCGCACCCCACCAATCAGGCGGGGTGCGGTTCATTTCCTGCCGACGGATATACCGATGAAAACTGTTTTCTCGCCCCGCCATCGCGGCCACGCCGATCAACTCGAGCTTGTGGCGGGCGCCATCGTTCCCGGCTATGAACTCACCTCCCGTGCCGAATATGTTTCCGCTCGCATTAAGGCCGTCGGGCTGGGACCGATCCTTGGGCCTGAAGAACACGATCTGACAACGGCGGCTCGCGTTCACCGACAGGACTATCTCGATTTCCTTCCGACGATCTGGGATCGCTGGACGGCCGAAGGCCGCACAGGCACGGCGCTGCCCTTCACCTGGCCGACGCGCGGCCTGCGCGGTGACGTGCCGCCGGAATTCATCGACGGGTTGCTCGGCTACTATTCCTTCGATGCCGGCTGCGGCATCGTCGAAGGTTCGTGGGATGCGATCAAATCCTCCCATGACGTGGCGCTGACGGCAGCCGGCCTCGTGCAGGACGGCGAACGCGCCGCCTTTGCGCTCTGCCGCCCGCCCGGCCATCATGCCGGTGCCGGCTTCATGGGCGGCTACTGTTATATCAACAATGCGGCCGTGGCCGCGCAATGGTTCCGCGATAACGGTGCCAAGCGCGTCTCGATCCTCGACGTTGACTACCACCACGGCAACGGCACGCAGGAGATCTTCTATTCCCGCGCCGATGTGCAGGTGATCAACCTGCATGCCGATCCGATGCAGGAATATCCCTATTTCCTCGGTCATGCCGACGAGCGCGGATCGGGCGAGGGCGAGGGATACAATCTCAACTACCCCATGCGCTTCGGCACCGATTGGGTGCGCTGGAGCCAATCGCTGGAGGATGCCTGCGGCAGGCTTGTGGTCTACAATCCGGATGTCGTGGTGGTCTCGCTCGGCGTCGATACGTTCGAGAAGGACCCGATCAGCAAGTTCAAGCTGAAGACGGAGGATTTTCCGAAGATCGGCGAACGCATCGCCCGCCTTGGCATCCCGACATTGTTCGTCATGGAAGGCGGCTATGCGGTCGCGGAAATCGGGGTCAACGCAGTGAGCGTGCTCACCGGCTTCGAGGACGTTTGATCTTGGCTCCAGCATCAACGATGACATTGGGCGTCGTGCAGTTCGCCTGCACGGACGATCTTGCCGAAAACCTCGCGACCGCTTCGGGGCTGATCCGGCGGGCCGCAGGGAAGGGCGCGAACATCGTGCTGGTTCAGGAGCTGTTCGAAGGGCTTTATTTCTGCCAGACGCAGGATCCGGTCCATTTCGCGCGGGCACATCCTCTTGCCAATCATCCGCTAATCGTACCGATGCAGGCTCTTGCGCGCGAACTCGGTGTCGTGCTGCCGGTGTCCTTCTTCGAGAAAAAGAACCAGGCCTTCTACAACAGCCTTGCGATGATCGACGATGCGGGCGCGATCCTCGGTATCTACCGGAAATCGCATATTCCGGATGGTCCGGGTTACAGTGAAAAATTCTATTTCCGGCCCGGGGATACCGGCTTCAAGGTCTGGCCGACGCGTTTCGGCATCATCGGTGTCGGCATCTGCTGGGACCAGTGGTTTCCGGAAGCCGCCCGCGCCATGGCGCTGATGGGAGCCGAGGCGATCCTCTATCCGACGGCCATCGGTTCGGAGCCTGCGCGTCCCGATCTCGATACGATGGAGCACTGGCGCATGGTGATGCGCGGCCATGCCGCCGCCAATATGATGCCGGTCGCCGCCGCCAATCGCATCGGATCGGAAACCATAGGCGGCATGTCGCAATCCTATTACGGTTCGTCCTTCATTGCCGGCCCCGATGGAATGCTGGCGGCCAGTGCATCGCGCGATGAAGAGGATATCCTCATCGCAACCTTCGACCGGCAATCACTCGCCGACAACCGCGCCGCCTGGGGCATGTTCCGCGATCGCCGCCCGGAACTTTACGGCGCGCTGGCAACCGCGGATGGAGGAGAACAGGCATGACGGATTTCCAGCGTTCCGACGTAACGCTCGCCAACTGGCGAACAGGGGCCTATTCCCGCTGGTCTTTCCGGAACGTCTGCGAGATCGTACCCTCGGCCGTCATTCCTGCCAAACGCCAGGATGAGGGGCCACATCTCAGTCTCGGCGACCTCGAAAGACTGCAGGTGACCGGCGTCGACGGTGAGGCTGTTTCGCTTGAGGGGTTCCTGACGGCAAGCGAAACCGACGAGCTTGTCGTGATGCAGGAAGGCCGGATCGTCGCAGAGTGGTCGGCGGACCATTCCGATCCGGCCCGGCCCCACATCATCTTTTCCGTTTCCAAATCGCTGACGGCCTTGGTGGCCGGGATTTTGGCGGGTAAAGGCTTGCTCTCCTTCAACAGGCTGATTGTCGATTACGTGCCAGAGGTTGCCGGGTCCGCCTATGCGGACGCAACGGTGCAGCAATTGTTCGACATGGAGGTCAGCGTCGATTTCGTCGAGGACTATCTCGATACCTCCGGCGGCTTCGACCGCTACCGTCGCGCAACAGGCTGGAACCCCGATAAGGCGGACAATCCCGCGCCGGATCTGAAAAGCTTCATCTGCAGCATTCGAAAGGGAACCTGGGAGCATGGAGAGAAGCATGCCTATCGTTCTCCAAACACCGATCTGGCCGGCATCGTGCTGGAGCGTGTTGCCGGAGCACGCTTGGCAATATTGGTCAGCGACCATCTGTGGAAGCCACTGGGTGCTCAGTCAGATGCCATGGTCACGGTCGATCGCGTCGGCACGGCCCGTGCTGCAGGCGGTATGTCGGCGACGGCCCGTGATCTGGCTCTAGCCGGCGAACTTGTCCTCAGGCAGGGCGCCGGACTGATATCGGAGGCATTCGTCGCAGACCTATGGATCGGCGGCAACCGCGACGCCTGGAAGAACGGCGACCAGACGACCCTGTTTCCAACCGGCAGCTACCGCAATTACTGGTACGAGACTGGCCAGGGAGAGCTGGCTGCCATCGGCATTCATGGCCAATGGATCTGGATAGACCCAGCCACCGCGACGGTGATCGTCAAGCTGTCGTCGCAGGACCAACCGGTCGATCCGGTCCTCGATCAGGCGATCGTGCGTATGCTGAGAAAAATTTCCGCGGCCGGGTCGTCGTGAAAGCGACGGATGAAAAGAGGCTAACCGGCTTTCTTGACAGCCTCGGTCGTCGCTACATCCGAGGGAGAGAACGGCCAGCGCGCGAGCGCCTCCATGCCCGCATGCGTCAAACCATAAATACCGCGGTCGAGACGCTCGAACCAGCCATAGACATTGCCGCGCAGGATGGTCGCTGCGGAAGGCACGATCAGCTTCAACTCCCTCGGGCGCAAGGGACCGCCTTGCAGGGCTGCGGCGCAGGCGAGTGCCTGCTGCCGATAGGCGGTCATGATCGGCGACCGGGTGCTGCCGCCGGCCGTCGGGTCGCCTTTCCGGCGCTTGTGTTCATCGACCAGGCGCGACCGCTTGCGCGCATTCTTGCGTGGCATTTGCGCGATCGGGCTGACGATCACATCGACCGTGCCGTTGTCGGAAACACTGAGCATGCCGAAACCAAGCCGCCGACAAAGGTCGCGGTAGCGGCGGTCGCTTTCGCGCCCCTTCCCCTTCACCGAAACACGGGCGGCAATCCAGACCTCGTCGCTCGCCGCTGCCCTGTCGACGGCCTGCAGGATGAGTTCGAGATTGAAACTGAGCTTGAGTTCGCAGATCACCACGACCGGCGGCTCGTCTGGCGTGAGCCCGACGAGATCGCAGCCGGCGATTTCGCCCTTGACGCTGTAGCCGGCCGCTTCAAGAAAGTGTTTGATCGGCAGATAAAGCGCGGTCTCCAAATCATGTCCTCACATCATCGTCGCCCACGGTCTTTACGCGTTTCGCAGATGAGATCAATGATTGCCTGCAATTTGGAGGCTGACGCCGCGGTTACTCCCCGGCCCCGATAATGGATAGAACAACGATCTCTTCTTCGTGCCCTGCCGCTTCGAATTCAATGATATCGCCCTTGCTCGCACTTTCCAGCGCTCGCGCAAGTGGCGATGTCCAGGCAATTGCCCCCGTGGATGGGTTGGCTTCGTCCTCGCCGACGATGTGGATATCTTTGATCTTGCCGTTGCGGTTGATGGTCACGTGCATCCCGAACCGGACTGCGGTTGGCGCAGCGACTGGCTCGATGATTTCCATGCTCGCCCGGCGCGCTTCCCAATATCGCAAATCCCGCCTGAGTGCGGCGAGTGCATCGCTTTCGCCGGTGGCCTCGATCTGCTGATTCAACGCGACGATCGCCTGCTCGATCTGCCGGGCGCCATTCGGCGTGACGAGGTTGCGGGCCGCGCTGATGGGGTGCTCCGGAACGGGCGGGGGAGGCGCATCGTCGATTTCTTTTGTGAATGCTCGGCTCATGGCTTTCTCCTCCCAGATAAACGCATACCACGCTTTTGAGTGCATTTGAGAAAGGAACCGTAACCCTCCGCCAGGATCGGATAAAACGCTGATACGCAGCGGTTTCGCCTGCCGGTGCCGTGTGACTTCTCACACCTTCTTCTTCAGCTTCGTGCGCCGATCCCTGATGATGTGATCGACCTTACCGGCAAGTGCGTGATCCGGCTCGCCTTCGGCGGCTTTCCGGAGAAGTAGGGTCAGCCGCTTGAGATCCTTCTCGTCGAGGTGCTCGATGCCCATGAAGCGGTTCTCGGCCCCGCTGGTGAGGATCAGTTCATCAAGCTTGGTCTGGACGGCTTTTCCGTCACGGTTCTGAGAATTCTGCAGCACGAAGACCATCAGGAATGTGATAATGGTTGTTCCGGTGTTGACGACAAGTTGCCAGGTCTCCGAAAACCCGAAGGTCGGGCCGGTCGCAGCCCAAACCAGAATGCCGGCAACGGCGATGACAAATGTCGCCGGTTTGCCGGTCAATTCCGCGACGCCACCGGAAAATCTGGAAAAGAGACTCGGTTTTTCTGACATGGCATTCCTCCATCGGTTCAGGCCATGTCAGAAATTCCCGGCAGTCGTGGAAGTTCCCGCCACGAGTCTCGATCAGGAAATATCAAGGGCCTCTTCCCAACTGCCGGTCATCTTCAGACTCGGAGATTGGCCTTCGGCACTGGAGGTCCAGCGCAGGGGCAGGGCATCGGGTCGCCGGATGATGTGCCGCGGCGTAAAGCGCCAGAGACGTTCGGCACCTTGAAAGGCCGCAATCTCAGAGGAGTCCAGAACCACTTGCGCGTCGCCGGAAAGCTGCAGCAGTTCGCCGGTTTCGAAATCGGTAAAGACGAGCCCCGCCTTGCCGTTGGCAAGGATATTGCCAAGCGTATTGAAGAACAGATTTCCGGCGAAATCCGGAATGGTCAAGGTATCGCCGCCGCCGATGCGGACAAAGCCGGGCTTGCCGCCGCGATGCGAAACGTCCACCTGACGCTGTTCGGTTTCGAGGTCCGCGTAGGACGCCACGAAGAACGTGTCGGCCGTGACGATCATCTGCCGGGCGCGATCGTCGAGCCGGTCGAGCTTGAGGGGCTCGCGAGCCGATGACGTGGACGGTTCGCGCACGAAGCCGAAGTCGCGCAGCTGGATATATTTCGGACAGTTGCCGTATGACTGGCCGACAGTCACGTCGAACTGCTCCGCGCCGCGCCACCTGATCGTGCCGTTCAAGCGGTTGCGGCGACGCGTATGCAGTTCGATGCCGAGCATGCCGATCGGCACGCCATCGTCCATTCCCGCATCGGCCGGGTCGGCTGGGTCGCGGCGCAGGCTGACGCTCAAGGTGCCGGGATCCGGGCTTTGCAGGAAGCCCGGATAAGACGCCCGCAGCGTTGCCCACGGGTTCCCCTCGCCATCCACGCTACCAAGCACGATGAAGGGGAGTTGCGGATAAAAGGCGCGATGCTGGTCGATCAGGTGATCGCGCAATACGCGCCGGCCGACTTCTTCCATGCGCTCGGCAACACCGGCTTGGCTCTGAAGTGCACGCTCGCCTGCATGCCAAGGGGATGCGCCTTCGGTTGTGGTCAGCATGAGATGATCCTTTCACGATAGGCCGGCCAGCGGCGCAAGAGAGGCTTTGATTTGGCTTCAGGCCAGTTCTGGGATGCCCACCGCGGTTTTCTGGAAGGCAACGAAGCCGGGGAGAGCTTCCACGCGCTCCAGCCACGCATTGACGTTCGTATAAGCACTGCGATCGACATTTCCTTCGGGAGCGCGGGCGATATAGCTGTAGAGCGCGACATCAGCGATGGTCGGGTATTCAGCCGCCATCCAGCGGCGACCGTCAAGCTCCGCGTCGATACGCTTCAGGACGACGTGAGCGCGGGCGATGACCTCGCCCGCATCGAACTTTGCACCGAAGACCGTAACGAGACGCGCGGCACATGGACCATAGGCGATTTCGCCGGCTGCGACCGAAAGCCAACGCTGCACTGCCGCGGCCCCCTTAGGGTCCTCGGGAAGCCAGTTGCTCGCCGCATGTTTCTTGGCGAGATAGACGAGGATGGCGTTGGAATCGGGGATGATCGTGCCACCGTCATCCAGCACGGGGACCTGGCCGAACGGATTGAGCTTGAGAAACTCGGGACTCTTATGGGCGCCGGCGGCAAGGTCGACTTCGATGAGGTCTACGTCGATGCCGAGCAGCGACAGGAACAGCCGGGCGCGGTGAGAGTGGCCGGAAAGAGGGTGGTAATAGAGCTTCATCGATGGTCTCCACGATGTTTGATTGTCAAGGAGACGATATTTCTTTCCTGACAAAGGTAGAACAGCGATAAAGGACAAGAGATAATTCCAGTTTTCGGAATAATAGGATGGAGTAAAAATCATGGACCGGCTTCAATCCATGCGGGTTCTGGTGAAGGTCGCCGATACCGGTAGCTTTGCGCAGGCGGCGCGGGCGTTGCATATGAGCCCGCCAGCCGTCACCCGTGCCATCGCCTATCTCGAAGACTTGACCGGAGCGCGGCTTTTCCTGCGGTCGACGCGATCGGTGAAGTTGACCGCGCCGGGCAGCCGCTATGTCGAGGATTGCCGCCGCATCCTTGCAGACATCGATGAAGCCGAAGCCTCCGCCGGCGGCTCCCACGCCACGCCGTCCGGCCTGCTGACGGTCACGGCGCCTGTTCTGTTCGGCCAGATCTATGTCATGCCGATCCTGACCTCGTTCCTGACCCGGCATCCCGCCGTCACGGGACGCGCCCTTTTGCTCGACCGCGTCGTCAACCTGATGGAAGAGGGCATCGATGTCGCCTTGCGGATCGGAAACCTGCCGGATTCCGGATATAGCGCCATCAAGGTCGGCAGCGTGCGGCGGGTCATCTGCGGCGCGCCATCCTATTTCGAAAACCATCCGGTGCCGCGGGTTCCGGCGGATCTGGCGGGCCACACGATCATCGCCAATACGGGCTCGTCCGCGCCGCTCGACTGGCGGTTCGCCCAGCGGACGGAAGCTGGCGCGGCACTTCACCCCCGGCTGTTCTGCAACACCAACGATGCCTCCATTTCGACCGCGATCAGTGGCTGGGGCCTAGCAAGCGCCTTGTCCTATCAGGTCGCCTCGGCCGTCGGCGACGGCCGGTTGAAGATCGTGCTGGCAGATCACGAAGAGCCGCCCGTACCGATCCATGTGATGCACGCCGAAGGCCGGCATATTTCTGCCAAGACACGTGCCTTTGTCGATTTTCTCGTCGCGGAATTGCGTGCCAATCGCCATGTGCAGGCGGCCTCTTCATAAGAATTAACTAAAAGTCCACGGTTGACAAAAACTGTATTTCGATTTACGACTGACGAAATTCAAAATTCGTCAGTCGTAAATCGAAAGATTGTAGAGATGGATGACAGCACCGAAATCCTGGATGCCTCGCGGCAGGAAAATGTGACGCGCATACTGGATAGCGCCGAGCGTCTGTTCCGGCACTATGGTTACGCCAAGACCAATGTCGCCGACATTGCCCGCGATCTCGGCATGTCGCCCGCCAATATCTATCGGTTCTTTGCCTCCAAGACCGAAATCCACCAGGCCGTCTGCGGTCGCATGCTTGAAGGCAGCTACCAGCAGGCTCTTGCAATCTCCCGCCTGCCGATCGCCGCCGCAGATCGCCTGCGTCAGTATCTGAACGCCCAGCACCAGCTGATCGTCACGGCGATGATGGACCATGAAAAGGTGCACGAGATGGTCATCGTCGCCATCGAGCGCGACTGGCATGTCATCGAAAAACATATCGACCGGATTCACGAACTGATCGAAGAGATCATCCGGCAGGGCATCGCCGCCGGCGAGTTCGCCGAACAGGATTCCGGCGCCGCTGCCCGGTGTTTCGGCGCCGCGACGGTCAACATGTGCCATCCGCAGATGGTGGCGCAATGTCTCTCCAAGCCGAACCGGGCGACGCCCGACGAGCTCATCGAATTTGCCATCAAAGCCTTGAGATAGAAGCGGTCGTTCACGCGGTTCGCTTTCGACACTTCATTTAGAAATCAGGAGCGCGAAAATGTTTTCGCCTAGTCATTCCAGCATTCGTTTGTCGGTTATTGCCCTTACGTCCGTCGCGGTCCTCGCATTGTCCGGCTGCTCCGAGGAGAAGGCCGAGACGAAGGAGATCGTCCGTCCCGTGAAAGTGGTCGAGATTGCCGCGGTCGATAGCACGCGCACGCTCAGTTATTCCGGCACGGTGCGCGCCCGTACCGAAATGAATCTCGGCTTCCGCATCAACGGCAAGATCACCGAGCGTGTCGTTGATATCGGACAGCGGGTGAAATCCGGCGATCTGCTCGCCCGAATCGACCCGGCCGACTACGAACTGGCACTAACCAGCGCCAAGGCAAGCCTTGATGCGGCCGAGCGTCAGGTCGAGACAACGGACCTGGCCCGTGTCCGCGCCGAACAGCTGTTTGCCAAGAATGTCTCCCCGAAATCGCAGCTGGAACAGGCAACGCTCAGCCACAATCAGGCGGTCGCTACCCGCGACTCGGCAAAATCGGCTCTGGAGCAGGCGCAGAACCAGGTCACCTACACCGATTTGAAGTCTGATCAGAACGGCATCGTCACTGCCATCAATGCCGATGTCGGCCAGGTCGTCGGCTCTGGAACGCCGGTCGTCACTGTTGCCGTCGATGGCGAAAAGGAAGTGCTGGTCGCCATACCGGAAACGGATATCGCGCAGTTCAAGCCGGGCAAGACCGTCACCGTGGGCTTTTGGTCGGATGCCGGACTGTTTCTTCAGGGCAAGGTTCGCGAGGTCGCCGGCAACGCCGAACCGCAATCGCGTACCTTCGCCATTCGTGTCAGTCTGCCGGCCGATCCGAACGTGCTCCTTGGCATGACCGCTGGCATTGTGGCCTCGGCATCGGCGACGCAGCCGTTGGTTTCCATTCCCTTGAGCGCGCTTGCCAAGAAGGACGATCAGCCGATCGTCTGGACGGTCGATCGCGCCGGTGACACCGTGCATTCCCGTTCGATCAAGGTCGCCGGTTTTACCGGTGACGGCGTGCGGATCGCCGAAGGGCTGAAACCCGGCGATGTCGTGGTCGCCGCCGGCACGCAGTTCATGACGGAGGGCCTCAAGGTGAAGCTCGAGGGTGCGCTGGAACAGCAATCCGCTTCCGCCAACGATGCTGGCGGAAATGCCCAACTCGTGCGCTGAACCCACATCTATCGAAAGCGGAATGACGCCGATGACCTCCTCCACCGATCAAAAACAATCCTTCAACCTGTCGCGCTGGGCAATCGGCCATCCGAGCATCGCGCGCTTCCTGTTCGGGCTGATCCTCATCACCGGCGTGCTTGGCCTGATGCGCATGGGCCAGAAGGAGGATCCGGATTTCACCTTCCGCGTCATGGTGGTGCAGGCGATCTGGCCGGGTGCCTCGATCCAGGACATGGAAGACCAGGTCGTCAACAAGATCGAACGCAAGCTGCAGGAAACCCCGCATCTCGATTTCGTCCGTTCCTATACCCGCGCCGGCAGCGCCATCATCACGCTGCAAGTGAAGGGCGACACCAATTCAGCACAGGTTGCCGATGCCTTCTATCAGGTGCGCAAGAAGGTCGGCGATATCGCCAATGAACTACCGCAGGGATTGCTTGGTCCCTATTTCAACGACGAGTTCGGCGATACGTTCATCACCCTGCATTCCTTAAGCGGTGATGGCTACAGCTATCCGGAACTGAAGAAGTTCGCCATCCAGGCGCGCGACATGCTGCTGACGACGCCCGGTGTCGAAAAGGCCGTGATCATCGGCGACCAGCCGGAGAAGATCTATATCGACATTTCCTCCGCGGTGCTCGCCTCCCGGGGACTGACGCTCACCGACGTGCAGAATGCCATCAAGGGGCAGAATAATGTCGATCCGGCTGGCTCCGTCGATACCGGCACGCGCTCGGTGCGCATCTCCGTCGAAGGTGGGCTGACCAAGCCTTCGGATATCCGTGAGCTGCGGCTGCGATCCGGCAGCGAGGTCACAAGGCTTGGCGATATCGCTACCGTCTCTTCGGGCCTGGAAGATCCTTACCAGCGCAAATACCGGTATAACGGTCAGGACAGCGTCCAGATCGGTGTGGTCATGGCCAAGGGCTTCAAGGTCACCGATGTTGGTGCCGCAGTCGAGGAAACCTACGGGCGCTTCGAATCCGCACTTCCTTACGGCGTCACCGTCGACCAGATCGCCAACCAGCCGGAAGTCGTGACGGATGCCGTCAGCGAATTCATGCACGCGCTCGGAGAAGCGCTGGTGATCGTGCTCGTCGTTTCCTTCCTGTCGATCGGCTGGCGCTCGGGCCTCGTCATCGCCATTGCCATCCCGCTCGTTCTCGCTGCCACCTTCGCCATCATGTACGAACTCGGTATCGACCTGCAGCGCATTTCGCTGGGCGCACTGATCATCGCGCTCGGCCTTTTGGTCGATGACGCGATGATCGTGGTCGAATTGATGGAGCGGAAGCTGGAGGAGGGGCTGGATAAGCTCGACGCTGCCAGCTTTGCCTATTCCTCGACAGCCTTTCCGATGCTGACTGGCACGCTGATCACCACCGCGGGATTCATCCCGGTCGGCTTTGCGGCTTCCACCGCCGGCGAATATGTGCGCTCGCTGTTTTATGTGGTCGGCATCGCGCTCGTCGTGTCCTGGTTCGTGGCGGTCTATTTCACGCCTTGGCTCGGCTATATGATCCTGAAACAACGCGCCCATGCCGGTGAGCATCACGACGTTTTCGACACGCGTTTCTATCGGCGCCTTCGCGCCACCGTCGGCTGGGCGGTGCGTCATCGCGCCATCGTTCTTGTCCTGACGCTGATGACTTTTGCCACGAGCCTCTGGGCTTTCCAGTTCATTCCGAAGAATTTCTTTCCGCAGTCTTCGCGTCCTGAAATCCTGGTCGATCTCTGGCTGCCGGAAGGCACCAGCATCAAGGAAGTGGAAACCCAGGCCAAGGCGCTCGAAGCGAAGATACTGGACGACAAGGACAAGAAATTCATCGCCACCTATATCGGCGAGGGCGCGCCGCGCTTCTTCCTGCCGCTCGACCAGCAGCTGCGCAATCCGAATTTCGCCCAGCTTCTCGTCATGGCCAATGACGAGCCGGCGCGCGAACGGCTGATCGTCAAGCTGCGGACTATTCTTGCGGAGGACTTCCCGTCCGTCCGTGGCAAGGTCGACCGGCTGTTCCTCGGGCCGCCGACAGGCTGGCCGGTGCAGATGCGCGTCATGGGCCAGGATCGTGCCGAAGTTCGCCGCATTGCCGATCAGGTCAAGGCGAAGTTCGCAGAGAACCCGCAGCTTGGCGCAATCCATGATGACTGGCTCGAACAGGTTCCGGCAATGAAGCTGGTGATCGATCAGGACCGCGCCCGGGCGCTCGGCGTCTCCTCGCAGCGCATCCGCCAGATGTTGCAGGCAACGATGAGCGGTGCGCCGCTCGATGACTTCCGCGACGGCGAGGAAACGGTTTCGATCGTGGCCCGCGAGCCGGAGACGAGCCGTCACCTGCTATCGTCCGTCGACTCGATTTATGTCCCCACGGATTTCGGCAGCTACGTTCCCCTGTCGCAGGTTGCCAAGGTTGTTCCCGTTCTCGAACAAGGGGTCGAATGGCGGCGCAACCGCCTGCCGACGATCACAGTGCGCGGTACGCTTCCCGATGGGGTGCAGCCGAACGACGTGGCGATGAAGATGTATGCCGACATGAAGCCGCTGCGCGACAGCCTTGCGCCCGGTTACTCGGTCGAGATCCAGGGTGGCGCGGAAGATGCAGCCGAAAGCCAGCAGTCGATCGCCGACAAGGCGCCGATCATGCTCGCCGTCATCGTCGTGCTGCTGATGATCCAGCTGCAGCATTTCGGCAAGGCGATGCTGGTTCTGGCAACCGGCCCGCTCGGCATTATCGGCGCCGCGGCCGCGCTTCTGATCAGCGGCGCACCCTTCGGCTTCGTGGCGATCCTCGGCGTCATCGCGCTGCTCGGCATCATCATGCGCAACTCGATCATCCTCGTCGACCAGATCGACCAGGATATCGCCGCGGGCATGGAGCGGACAGAGGCCATAGTTGGCTCGGCCGTCCGCCGATTCCGGCCGATCGTGCTGACGGCAATGACGGCGGTTCTGGCGCTGATCCCGATCTCGCGCGGTGTCTTCTGGGGTCCGCTTGCCTACGCAATGATGGGCGGCATCCTGGTTGCCACGGTGCTGACCATCCTCGTGCTGCCGGCCGGCTATGCCTTGTTCTTCGGCAAGGAGCCGAAGAGCAAGGTTGCCGAGCCTGAACAGATCGCCGATGAACCCGAGATGGAGGCGATGTATCCGGCATCCCTCGCTGCGGAATAACCGTCGATCCGGGAAGCAGATCCTACGTCAGGCGGCGCCCTTCATGATCGAAGAGGCGCCGTTTGCCTGTCTCGGATGACAGTCGAACGGTGCTTCCGGCCTCGATCGGTTCCGCGCCGCGATGTTCCGCCGTCACCGGCTGGCCGTCAGCGAGCTGGCAATAGAGATACTGCGTACCGCCGAGATATTCGAAGAAATCGACCCTCGCATTCAGCCCTTCGTCGCTATTGCCCGCGACGACAAGATGCTCCGGACGGATACCGAAGGAGACCTTGTCTCCGGGTTTCAGGCCGTTGCCGCTCACCGGGGTCGTCATCTCGGTCTGCCCGACGGCGACCTTGCCGTTGCCCAGCCACACCGCATTCAACAGGTTCATCCGCGGCGAGCCGATGAAGCCGGCGACGAACATGTTGGCCGGGTTCTCGTAGATTTCGCGCGGCGTTCCGGTCTGCTCGATACGGCCATCTCGCAGCACGACGATCACGTCGGCCAGCGTCATCGCTTCGGTCTGGTCATGGGTCACGTAGATCATCGTGTTGCCGAGTTCGCGGTGAAGCCTGGCGATCTCGATGCGCATCGAGACGCGCAGCTCCGCATCGAGATTGGACAGTGGCTCATCAAACAGGAACACATCCGGTTTACGCACGATCGCCCTGCCGATCGCCACGCGCTGGCGCTGGCCGCCGGAAAGCTGCCCCGGACGACGCTCGAGCAGAGGATCGATCTTCAGGATCGCCGACGCGGCCTTGACGCGGGCGTCGATCTCCGCCGGTTCCGTGTGCGCCATCTTTAGCCCGAAGGCCAGATTGTCGCGCACGCTCATATGCGGATAGAGCGCATAGGACTGGAAGACCATGGCGATGCCGCGGTCGGACGGGTCGAGATCGGTGACGTTGCGCCCCTTGATCTCGATCTCGCCGTCGGTGACTTCTTCCAGTCCGGCGATCATCCGGAGCAGCGTCGATTTTCCGCAACCTGACGGTCCGACGAAGACGACGAAGGCTCCTTCCGCGATCGTCAGGTCGATGCCGTGAATGACTTCCAGACTGCCGAAACTCTTGCGAATGTCGGTCAGGACCACACCGGTATCGGACATATTGTTATTCACCGTTCAGCTCACCCACTCTGACCCAGACAAGCATTTCGCCCGGTTCCCGGTTGTCCCAGAAAGGATACGGCACGAACCGCGCGGTTGTCTTCTTGGTCTTCGGCGGCGAGGTTCGGTAAAGTGTGGCACCCCAGTCGGCTTCGTCGCGTGTGACTGGCAGATCGAGCGCCACGGCGCCGCGCAATTCCGGGAGTTCGGCTGTCCTGGCATCGGACAGATTCCCCGTTAGTTCGATGCCGTTGAGGCCCTCGCCATTGTCCGTCGCCTCGACGCAATAGACCAGCGGTCCGCGCATCAGGGCCGCGCGTCCGGCGTCTTGCCGCACCAGCGGATTGGCAAAGAGTACGCGTGGTGCAAGAGGAATGTCGAGATCGATCTGATCGCCGCTCTTCCAGTCCCGTTCGATGCGGGCATAGCCGTCGATTGTCAGTGATGCCAAATCGAGGGTCTGCCCATTGACCTTCAGCGCAGAACCGGCTGCCCATTCGGGGATACGCAGCGAAATGGCGAAGCAGGCTGGCGTGTCCGTCTCCACGTTGAAATGAATCGCACCGTCCCAAGGGTAGCGGGTCTTCTGTTCCAGCTCGATCTTCTTGGCGCCGATGTCGAAACGTGCCGTGCTCTCGCCGTAGAGATGCACCGCGATTTCGTCTTCCGATACGGCATACATGTAGGAGCCGATGGAGGCGAGGAGACGGGCGATGTTCGGCGGGCAGCAGGGGCAATGGTGCCAGACCCAGCGATGGTGCTTGCCAGCACTTTCAAGCGGATTTTCGTAAAAGAATGTCTTGCCGTCGAGCGACAGGCCGGACATGGCGCCGTTATAGAGCGCCTGTTCCATGATGTCGGCGTAGCGCCGATTGGGACCGCGTCCGAGCATGCGGTTGGCCCAGAAGACGAGACCGACGGACGCGCAGGTCTCGGCATAGGCGCTTTCGTTGGGCAGGTCGTAATAGTCGGTGAAGCCCTCGTTGGACGCCGCCGGGCCGATGCCACCGGTCACATACATCTGCTTGGTTGTCAGATCGTCCCAGAGTGTTTCGAGCGCGGCTGTCAGGCTGTCGTCGTTGTATTCTGTGGCGATGTCGGCCATGCCCGCATAGAGATACATGGCGCGCACCGCGTGGCCGACAACCTTCTTTTGGTCGCGCACGGGCTGGTGCGACTGGCTGTATTCATAGGTCTTCTGGATGAAATTGGCGGGGTCGCGGCCGTCGCGGATCGTTTCCTCGGTGAAATAGTGCGGCTCTGCACCACGCTCGTCGACAAAGAACTTGGAAAGATCAAGATACTTTTTCTGGCCCGTAACCCGCGCCAGCTTCACCAGTGCCAGCTCGATTTCTTCATGGCCGCAATAGCCGCGTTTCTGCCCTTCGCCACGGCCGAAGGTCTTGATCAGGTAATCGGCATAGCGGCACATGATGTCGAGCAGCTTGCGCTTGCCGGTCGCCTGGAAATAGGCAGCGGCACCCTCGATCAGGTGCCCGGCGCAATAGAGTTCATGATGGTCGCGCAAGTTGGTCCAGCGGCGGCCCGGCTGGACGCGCTGGAACCAGGCATTGAGATAACCGTCCTCGTCCTGCATCTGCTCGTACATGTCGATGATTTCGTCGACACGGGCTTCGAGCTTCGGATTTTTCCGCCGGTAGAGTGAATAGGCGACCGTCTCGATCGACTTGCCGAGATCGGAATCCCAGAACATCTGCGTCGTGCCGCCCCAGGGCTGGATCGGGATGACGATGCCGGGGCTCTGCTGGCTGGTATCGATGGCGCTGATCATGCCGGCCTCGACGCAGCGGTCGAGCAGCGTTTCGGCTGTCGTATCGCAGATAGCGTCCTGGCGATCGCCGAACAGGCCGTGGATATCGACGCTGGGCACGGGAAGGGGGCGGAACTGGCGGTCTCTTTTCATCGTGTTCATGGTTTCATCCGTTTCTTGAGATCATTTCACCGCGCCGGCCATCAGCCCGCGCATGTAGTAGCGTTGCAAAAGCAGGAAGACGATCAGGCAGGGGATCGTCATGACGGCGACGCCGGCTTGCACCGCGCCCCAGTTGACCGCGCCGAGGCGCCCGGCGCGCACTGCCATCATCAGGACCGGCAGCGTGTATTTCTCGTTGCTGGACAAGAGGATCAGGGCCGCGAGGAATTCGTTCCAGGCGTTGAGGAAGGCAAAGATCGCGACGGTCGCAACACCCGGCAAGACCAGCGGCAGCAGCACACGCACCAGCAATCGCAAATCCCGTGCGCCATCGATACGAGCGGCTTCCTCGATTTCCTTCGGCACCGCATCAAATGCATTGCGCATCATGAACACCGAGAAGGGCAGCTGCAGTGTCACGTAGACCAGCGTCAGCCCGAGCAGCGAATTGTTGAGCCCGAGCTTGGCGAGGATGATGAACAGCGGCGTCAGGATCGACTGGAAGGGAATCATCAGCGTGGCGATGATCAGCACGAACAGCACGTTCTTCAGCGGAAACCGGTAGCGCGAGAACCCGTAGCCGGCCAAAAGGCTGACGGCCACGGTTAGCACCACGGTCGCGAGCGATACCAGCAGCGAATTGATCGTGTGCTGCCAGATGCCCGCGCCGAACGTGTCGAGGGACAGGTAGGAATCGATGCTGATCCCGGAGGTCGGCCATGGCGGCAGCGGCGGCAGTCGGGCCTCCGTTCCGTGGCGGAACGAGGCGAGCAGGGTGATGACGAAAGGCGCCAGGAAGAACAGGCAGATGGCGATGCCCGTCGCATGATAGGCGCTGTTGGACCGGAAGGCCCTGCGGGCGCGGCGCTGCTTCGACAGGCTCATGGTTGAAGAATTCATGGCCGTTCCTCCCCGACGCGCAGCAGCCAGAGCTGGACGACGCTGATCGCGACCAGGATGGCGAGAAGGGCGATCGAAAGGGCCGCGCCATAGCCGAGGTTGAAGGACACGAAGGACTGGTTGAAGATGTAGTAGACCACCGAGATCATCCGGTTCTGCGGCCCGCCCGACGTCATGATGTAGAACTGGTCGAAGGCAAGGATCGAACCGGTGACGGAGATGATCAGCGCCAGCGCGATCGTCTTGCGCATCAGGGGAAGCGTCAGGTGCCGGAACCGCTGCCAGCGGCCGGCGCCGTCAATGCGGGCCGCCTCCGTCAGTTCCGATGGAATGGCCTGCAGGCCGGTCAGGAGGATAATCATGGTAAAGCCGGCGATCTTCCAGACCACCATGACGATGATGGTGAGAAAGGCGCTGTCGAAGGTGGCGAGCAGGTTCGGGCTTTTGTCCGCCCATCCAAGCGCTTTCAAAGCCGGACCGATGAAGCCGCTGTCGACATTTGCCAACCAGACCCAGAGCAGCGATGCGGTGGCCAGACCGACGACAACCGGCAGGAAGATGATAGTGCGGTAGGCGCTGACGAAGCGCCGTTGCTTCTCCACGAAGATCGCCAGCGGAAAGGCGACGGCGAAGATCGCGATCGTGACGATGACGGTATAGTAAGCCGTAAATTGCAGCGCCGACATGAAACGGGCGTCGTGGAACATGCGGACGTAGTTCTTGAAACCGATCCACCGCGTGCCGCCCATCAACGGCCAGTTGTGCAGGCTCATCCAGCCGGTGAAGATCACTGGCATGACGAAGAACAGGATGACGAGCGCCATCGCCGGCGCGATATAGACAAGGCCGCGCCAACCCGATCTGCGCCGTCTTTTACGCCGAGGCGACAGGGTCTTCGATCCGGAACCGGTCATCGAAATGCTCCGCATGGGTTTGGAAAAATTGGCCGGAAGGCGGCTTTGCCTCCCGGCCACAGCGACCGGAGAGATTACTGGCCGCTGTCGATGATCGATTGCATTTCGGTCTGGGCATTCGAAAATGCGCCATCGACGTCGTCACCGTAGATGGCGGCGTTGGTGAAGCTGGCCCAGGGGCCATTGGCGCTGTTGATCAGATCATTGAACTGCAGTGTATAGGGCGTCTTGGCGACGGAGATGGCTTGGATGCCGACCTGCAGCCGGGGATCGAGACCTTCCAGAACCTTGTCGGCGATATCGCCGCGTGTCGGCAGGCTGCCGTATTTCGCCATGATCTTCTGGCCGTCCTCGGAATAGATATATTCGAGGAATTCCTTCACGGCGGCGATCTTCGGCGTGCCCTTGGTGATGACGAAATTGTCGCCGCCGGCAAAGGAGGATGTTCCGCCCGTGGCGCCGGGGATCAGCGTCACGCCGAAGTTGATGTCCGGATGCTCGGTCACCAACGATCCGATGGCAAAGGCGCCAATGCTTTGCTGGCCGATCTTGCCGTTGGTGAAGGAGAGGAAATTCGCGCCGTTGTCGCTGGCGGCACCCGCCGGCACGAGGTCCTTCTTGACCATGTTGCGATAGATATCGACTGCCTTGCGCATTTCCGGCGTGTCGAGCGTTGCAGTCTTGCCATCGGCAGACAGGATATCGGTGCCGGAGCCCCAGACGAGCGGGGTGAAGGTGAAGATCATGCAGCCGCCGCAGCCGCCGCCGGAGAAATAGAAGCCGTATGTATCGTCGCCCAGTGCCCGGATCTTCTCCGCGTTGGCGGTGATTTCGTCCCAGCTCGTCGGTGCCTTTTCCGGATCGAGGCCGGCCTTCTTGTAGAGGTCCTTGTTCCAGGCGAAGACCGACGTCTCGACGGACAACGGCAGCCCGTAGATGCGGTCGTCATAGGTGCCGAGCTTGACGTGCGACGGCGACAGCGAATTGAAATAGGGCAGGGACTTTGCCCAGTCCGTCAGGTCTTCCAATTGACCGGCCGCTGCAAAGGCAGGATTGTAGATCAGGTCCATCGACAGTGCATCGGGCGCCTGGCCGCCGGCGATTGCGGTCGCGTATTTCTGCACCAGTTCCGAGAACGGCACTTCGGTCATCGAGACCTGGTTTTCGTGACTGGAATTGTAGGCTTCGACGGTCTTCTTGAATGATTCGCCGATGCCACTGCGAACCCACATTTCCACCTTTTCGGCGGCCGATGCGCTGGTTACGAGGCACAGGGTCGCGACGCTGGTCGCTGCCAATAGACGCTTGATCATGACACTCCTCCCAATTTGACGCCATCTCCTCCGGCGCCTTGTTCATTCCCTCGGGGTCTTACCCCCGCATGACTGCCGGACGACCAGCCGGCATGGCAGTTTCCTCACCCCCGGCTCGACAGGCCGGCCCTCCGCGAGCGCCAAAACGGTCAATCCCGCCTGCCGCCCGAGTTCCTTCAGTTCCATGTCCACCGTCGTCAGGGGCGGCCGTGTCTGGGCGGCGACAATCTCCCAATTGTCGAAGCCGATGACGGACACATCCTCCGGCACCTTGATGCCCCGTTCGCGCAGGGCGTCCACGGCGCCGCGGGCGATCTGGTCGTTGCCGCAGAACAGCGCATCCGGCTTTTCTCCCGGACGCTTCCAGATTTCCTCGATCGCGTCGTGACCCCAGCTTTCGGACCAGACGCCGTACATCACAGGCTCGACATCACCGGCGGCAACACTGTAGGCCCCGGCACGCTCGCGCACCGAGAAGAAATCCCTGGGGCCGGTAATGTGTGTGATCCGCCGCCGCCCAACCTTTTGAAGCCATTCCACCGCAAGCGTCGCGCCCTGCGCATCGTCTGAGCGGAAGGTGACGCTGTTCGGTGTTCCCTCGGTAAAGGCGTAGACCACCGGAACCGGCAGATTGGACAGATCGACCGGCAAGCGCCTGTCGAGCCGCTTTCCGGTGGCGATGATGCCGTCCACCTGCTTGTCGAGCATGGCCTCGACATGGATCTGCCCGAGCGCCGGATCGTCCTCGATCGCGCAGAGGAAGACTGAAACACCATGATCGACCAGCGCCTCCGAGATGCCGGCCATCACCGGCAGGGTGAAGCGGCCGTAGGTATCGTTGGTCAGAAGTCCGATGGTGAAGCTGCGCTTGCTGAGCAGGCCGCGGGCAAGGGCGTTCGGACGAAAGCCGATCTCTGTCGCCACACGCTTCACGCGTTGCCGCGTCTCGTCCCCCATGCGCCCGGTATCGTTCAATGCTTTCGACGCGGTCGAAATGCTGACGCCCGCCGCAGCCGCAACATCATGGATCGTAATGCGCTTCTTTGATCCGCCGGTATCCAGAACACCCTCCTCTGTTGTCGTGAGAAAACCTTTTACCAATGATGATGTCAAATGGAAAAACGTTTTCTCAGAAAATTTCATTGGTACTGGAAGCGGCAGGCATTGCGGGCGCCGTCTGCTGCTCACTGCCGCCGAACGTTGACACTGGTCGCTATGCGGGCAGATCAGACCGCCAGGAGATTGAAACGATTTATGGTTTGGCGAGCCATCCGCCACGCGCATAGCGCATAGCTGCTCTGCAAAATTCTGCCTACGATTTAAGCGGAATCAATGTATATTGAACTCATCGAAGTGATGCACCTCCTCCCGCAGAGCTTCGATATTGTAAGTGTCCTCACTCCTCCTCCCAGAGGGCACTTGCGGAATGGCAACACTCCTCCTCCCAGTTGCCGTTCGGTTCTATTCGAAAGCCTGCCGCACCTCCTCCCGCGGCAGGCTTTTTCGATTCCGGACCTTTCCAAAACGTCCATTCTCCAGAAAACGAAAAAACCGCCGCGAAGTGTGAACCTCACGACGGCTGTTTGCTTTTCTGCGCTGTTGTTATCGCAGCGGCGGGGCATAAGCGAGGCCGCCATCGCTCCACAACCTGTTCAGGCCGCGGTCGATCTTCAGCGGACTGTCCTTGCCGAGATGGCGTTCGAAGACCTCGCCATAATTGCCAACGGCCGCGATTGCCTGGAAAGCCCATTTGGGATCGAGGCCGAGATTTTTCGAGATGCCACCGTCGCTGCCGAGAAACCGCTTCTGTGCCACGGTCCCGTCTTCTGCGGTTGTCGCGACATTTTCCTTGGTGATGCCAAGCTCTTCTGCCTCGATCATCGCAAACAAAGTCCAGCGGACGATTTTGAACCACTGCTCGTCACCCTGACGTACGGCCGGTCCGAGCGGCTCCTTGGAAATGACTTCCGGTAGCACGACGTAGTTGTCAGGATCGGTCAGCGTCAGGCGCTGGGCATAGAGGGCAGAGGCGTCCGTCGAGTAGACATCGCAGCGGCCGGTGCCGAAGGCCTGAATGGTCTGGTCCGGCTTTTCGAAGGCGATGACATTGTACTGGATGTTGTTGGCACTGAAATAGTCGGCCATGTTCTGCTCGGTGGTCGTGCCGGTTTCCGTGCAGACCGAAGCGCCGGACAGTTCCTTGGCGCTCTTCACGCCCAGATCCTTGCGGATCATGAAAGCCTGGCCGTCATAGTAGTTGGCGCCGACGAAGCTCATGCCGAGATCGGTATCGCGCGACAATGTCCAGGTGGTCTGGCGCGACAGAAGATCGACTTCGCCCGATTGCAGGGCAGCGAAACGCTCCTTCGTGGAGAGCGGCACATATTGCACCTTGCTGGAATCGCCGAGCGTGGCCGCTGCAACCGCACGGCAGAAATCGACGTCGAAGCCGGTCCATTCGCCCTTGTCGTTCGGGCTCGAAAAACCGAGCACGCCCTGGCTGACACCGCAGCGGAGCGCGCCGCGTTCGCGGGCGATTTCCAGCGTGCCCGCCTGTGCTGCCGTGCTTGCCGGCGTTGTCGCGGCCACAATTGCAAAAATTGCTGATTTCATGGTTTCGTTCTCCTCCAGTTTTTAAGTCGCACATCTTCCGTCCGGGCGGCGTCAAGCGCTGCCAAGTTCTGTCGTTGTTCGTTCTTTCGTATTCGTCGAGGCGTCAGCCCCGGGCTGTGACCGCCTCGAATGTTTCCTCAAGCACGGCCAGCAGATGGTCCGCGTCGCGCTTCGAGAAGATCATCGGCGGCCGCATCTTCAGCACGTTGTCATGCGGCCCTTCTGTGCCCATCAGCACGCCGCGCTGACGCGCGCCGTTTGATACCGCACGGGCGAAATCCGTCGCAGGTGCCTTGGTCTTGCGGTCGGTGACGAGCTCGATGCCGAGGAAAAGCCCCATGCCGCGCACGTCGCCGATCACCTCGAAACGATCCTGCATCGCCCGGAACCCGGCCATCAGGTAGTTGCCGATCTCTAGGGCATTGCCGCGCAGGTCTTGGCCCTCGATGCCGTCGAGTACGGCAAGGCCGACGGCGCAGGAGACCGGGTTGCCGCCGAACGTGTTGAAATATTCCATGCCGTTGTTGAAGCTGTCGGCGATCTCGCGGGTCGTCACGACAGCAGCCAGCGGATGACCATCGCCGATCGGCTTGCCCATGGTGACGATATCGGGAACGACGCCCTGTTCTTCAAATGCCCACCAATGGCTGCCCACTCGGCCAAAACCGACCTGGACCTCGTCGGCGATGCAGATGCCGCCCGCAGCGCGCACCATCCGGTAGACTTCTTTGAGATAACCTTCCGGCAGGAACACCTGACCGGCAACGCTTGGGATCGATTCGGCGATGAAGAAACCCGGGCCATCGCCCTTTGCCTGCATCTGGGCGATCAGTTCGGCGACGCTTTCGGCATAACGCTTGCCATGCTCCTCAAGCGCCCAATCGGCAGGGGCGCGATAGCTGTCGGGAACCAGCGCTACGTGGACATGCGGCTTCTTTTCCTTGCCGCCCTTGCGGCGGAACTTGTAGGGGCTGATCTCGATCAACTCCTGCGTCGTACCGTGATAGGCCCAGTCAAGCACGATGGCATTTTCACGGCCGGTATGGGCGCGCATCATCCGGAGCGCCAGGCTGTTAGCCTCCGAGCCGCTATTGACGAAGCCGGCAACCGTCAGTTCCTTCGGCAGTGTTGCGGTCAGCCGCTCGGCATAGGCGACGATATTGTCGTGCAGGTAGCGCGTGTTGGTATTCAGCGTCGCTGCCTGCCGCGCCATCGCTTCCACGACTGCCGGATGTGCGTGGCCGATATGGCAGACATTGTTGAAGCAATCGAGATAGGCTCGGCCGCTATCATCGATCAGCCAGACGCCGTCGCCACGCACGAATTTGATCGGCTTGTCGTAGGAGATTGACAGATTGGGGACCAGCAACTCCTTGCGCAGTTTGACGATCTCGTCATGCGACCGGCCAGTCCGTTCATAGAACTCGGGAGCGATACCGGCCAATGTGCGAGCATCGGGGAAAAGCTCGGCCCAGACATCCAGATAGCGCTCCTCGCCGACGCCGAGGATTTCAGTAGCGGAAAGCCGGGTATCGGTTGAAATCTGCAGGTGGAGATGCGGCGCCCAGCCGCCGTTCTCGCTGGGAGCCCCCATTTCGCCGACCAGCGCGCCGGCTTCCAGGCGGTCGCCCGCCTTCAATCGGCCGAGCGCTTCGTGGGCAAGATGGCCCCAGAGCGTAATGAACGCCGGGCAGCCCTCCGGTTCGTGTCGCAGGGCGATCAGGCAGCCGTAGCCGAGTGGGTCCGGCTCGATCTCCACACTGACGACCGTGGCAGCAGTCGGCGTGTAGAGTTTGGTGCCCGCCGCCATAAACAGGTCGAGACCGAGATGTCGGGTGCGGCGGGTGTCCTCGATCAGCCGCGACACGAACATCTCGCCGGAATAGACCGTGCGCGCCTCGCCCCAGGGACCGATGCCGAGATCGACGCCCCGTTCAGCGCAATAGGCTTCCCAGATCGCCTGTGCCTCATCCGGCTTTTCGCCGGCGGAATTTACGGTCATCGGATGCTTGGGGTCGGCATAGGGTACGAGAGCGGCCGGATAGGTCGCAGCCGGACGGTCGAGCAACGGGTGAAGCGTCTTCCGGTTCGCATCGATCCAGGTCGTGACCGCCCGTGTCCCGGGGGTGGCCTCAAAACCGCAGGCGTGACGCAGGATCGCGGTGGCAAAACGCGGGTTCATCGCGTCGAGCTTGCGCAACAGCGTCCAGGCCGGTTTTTCGCTGATGGCGAGATAGGGGTTGCCGTCGGTATGGGCATGACGCGATGCCGAGATCGTCACCGAGGTGACCAGCCGCATGGCGATCAGGTCGAAGAGGACGTCGATCTCCTCTTCGAGCAACGGATATTCGGCATGGAAGCCGCGCGCGATAGCTGCGGCAGCGCCGATCGGATCGGCGTGGTCGAGCCCGGCATAGGCGGCAGCGATAGCGACTTCGGCGATGACGGGCGCATAAAGCGCATCGCCGAGATCGATCAGGCCGGCGATCCGGTCGTGATCGTCATTGGCAACCAGCACGTTCCAGTCATTGGCATCGTTGTGAATGACAGCCGAGCGCAGTTTTGGCAGGCGCGGCTCGACCACCTTGCCGAACCGGGTCAGGAAGCGTTCGAGCAATGCTCGGTCTTCTGCGCCGGAAATATGGTGGAGCCTGTCGGCGGAGCGGCCGGCATTGCGGATATTCCAGTCGAGATCGCGCAAAGCGCCGGGGTGCATGAAACCTTGCAGCGCCGCATCGAACCGGCCAAGCAGGCGGCCCAATGAGGTCAGCGCTTCCTGGCTGCGAGCGGACTGGGCAAGCGGCGTGCCCGGTACCCAGCCGACAAGGCGCAGCAGGTGGCGGACGCCGTGCGGACTTGTCGTTTCGCCAAGGCTTGCCCCTGAAACTGTCGGTCGGATATGCGGCACGGGCAAATCAGGCGCGTATTCGCCGACATGGCTGAGAAGTGCCGTCTGGAAGTCGCTCTCGACAGGCGGTTCGGCGGCATTGACGATCTTCAGGATATAGGTGCCGCCGGTATTCGCCGTCACCTTGAAATTCTGGTCGCGTTCGCTGTCGAGCGGCGACAGCGAACCGTCGAGGCCATAGTGCTCGGCAAGCAGGCGCTGCGCGTCTTCGATGGAAAAATCCGGTGTGGTCTTCAGCATATCAGTCATGATGGTTCCTCGTCTGCCGTGAGAGTTGCACGGGATGGCAAGCCGTGCACCCGGCAATATGCCGGTTGTACCGGCATTATGTTTATAATAACCGTCATCTTGTCGGCCCTTTCGAAAGTGGAATTCATGCAGGACACAGACGCGATCGACCGGACGATCCTGAGCATCCTCTCGCGGGAGGCCCGCATTCCGATGAAGTCACTTGCCGGGCGGATCGGGCTCTCGAGAAGTGCGACGACCGAGCGTGTCAGCCGGCTTGAAAAGGCGGGGATCATTCGCGGCTACAGAGCCGATATCGGGCAGCTGGACGAAGGCCAGATCCATGCCTTCCTGCTTTTGACGCTCAAGAAAACGCCATCGATCGGCGTGCTCGACCGGCTGGCGGGTTTCTCCTCCGTTCGCAAGGTGTCGTCGGTCAGCGGCCAGCTCGATCTCGTCGTCGAGGTCGAGGTCGGGTCGATCAACGCACTGAACGAACTCCGGAACGAAGTGGCGACAATGGAAAATGTCGACGACCTGACGACATCGATCGTGCTCCGCCGCGACATCGAACGGAGCTGAGGCCGCGCTTGACTTTGCTGCAAATGCTAACAAAATGATGGGCAGGTCGAAGCAGAGAAATAGGCAGCGCCTTCATTCCTTGCAGCGCCTTTTTGGCGAAAAGGAAGTGGCCTTTTCCTGCCGGGCGGGCGCCATTTCGCCTAACACCGTCCCCCGAAAAATTTGAAAGTCTTTCGCTTGTGCCGTCGAAATGGACGGCTAGCGATCTTCCTCGCGAAACCGCACAATCACAAAACCGTAAATGAGGCATCCGGCATTCCTTGATGGAGCACGGAACCTGATCGGGCAGGAGCCCCGACAAGTCGTGACGATTTGAAGATCGGTACCAGGTATGACGGTCGCCGGAGGAGTAGGCGGTCCGCCAGTGGCATTTGCCGGGATTGTATTATCCCGGCCAAGGGAGGAAACATGTTTGAACGGCTCTTCAAGCTGAGTGAGCACAATACAACGATCCGCACCGAACTGGTCGCGGGCGTCACGACATTTCTCACGATGTCGTACATCATCTTCGTCAACCCGGACATCTTGTCGACCACGGGCATGGACCGCGATGCGATCTTCGTCGCCACCTGTATTGCCGCAGCGCTCGGCTCGGTCGTCATGGCGCTCGTTGCCAACTGGCCGATCGGCATGGCGCCCGGCATGGGGCTTAATGCCTTCTTCGCCTTCACGGTCGTGGCCGCACTCGGCTTCACCTGGCAGCAGGCCCTGGGTGCCGTCTTCATCTCGGGTCTCATCTTCGTCTTCCTGACGGTGACGGGTATCCGTAGCTGGTTGATCGAAGGCATTCCGCATTCGCTGCGCAGTGCCATCGCCACCGGTATCGGCCTCTTCCTCGGCATCATCGCCCTGAAGAACGCCGGTATTGTCGTCGATAATCCGGCAACGCTGGTCGGCCTCGGCAGCCTCAAGGAAACCGGGCCGCTGCTTGCCATCTTCGGCTTCTTCGTTATCGCCGTGCTCGATGCGCTCAAGGTCCGCGGTGCCATCCTGATCGGCATCCTGGCGGTGACCGTGCTCTCATGGTTCACCGGTGTCAGCCAGTTTCACGGCATCGTTTCCATGCCGCCCAGCATGGCGCCGACCTTCCTGCAGCTCGACATCGTCGGTGCCCTGCATGGCGGCCTGATCCACGTCATCCTCGTCTTCGTGCTGGTCGAGGTCTTCGACGCTACAGGAACGCTGATTGGTGTCGCCAAGCGTGCTAACCTGATCCAGGAAGGCAAGCCAAGCCGCCTCGGTCGCGCACTGCTCGCTGACAGCACGGCCATCGTCGCCGGTTCGCTGATGGGCACCAGCAGCACCACCGCCTATGTCGAAAGCGCATCTGGCGTTCAGGCCGGCGGCCGCACGGGTTTGACGGCTCTCGTCATCGCCGTCCTGTTCCTCGCCTCGCTGTTCATCTCGCCGCTCGCCGGTTCGGTTCCGACCTATGCGACGGCGCCGGCTCTGCTCTATGTGGCAGGCCTGATGATGCGCGAACTGACGGAAGTCGACTGGGACGACCTGACGGAAGCCGCCCCGGCGGCCCTGACGGCGCTCGCCATGCCCTTCACCTACTCGATCGCCAATGGCCTCGCCTTCGGCTTCGTCAGCTATGTCGTGCTGAAGGTCTTTACCGGCAAATGGCGGGTGATTCACCCGGCAACGCAGATCGTCGCGGCATTGTTCGTCGTCCGCTTCGCCTTCTTCGCGGGGTGAGGTGAGGCGAGGCCGGTAAACGATAGTCCCGCTCGCCAATACTTCAGAACCGGCCGGGCCGCATCCATTGCGGCTCGGCCTTATCGTTTGGAAGTCCGGTCGAAGAGCCCGATTAAAGCGGGCGCCAAAACATGAAAATGAGTTGCTATCTCAAAGATTATCATTGAATTGTCGGTGGCTGACGAAGTCTCGTAGATTTCGTTGGCAGGCAAGAATCTTCTGGTTTTCGACGGATTGGTCATGCCTGCAACATCCCCTAGTTTCGTCAAACTCAATGAAGGCTGGAACGCTGACTTCGGCGCTCCATCTGTGGAGATTGGGACCTCGGGTTCGATTGTCCAGCTTCGATTTCTGCTCCCCTGGGCTTACGAGGTGGAGGAGGACGAGGTGGGGTATCTTACGTTTGAAGGATGCAAACTATGGCGCTTCGGTCTGACAAACGATGAGGGCTGGTATCGCGGACAATGCCGATACAGCAAACTGGTTCCCAAATGGGGTGAGTTTTACGAACTGATCGGTGAAGATGCTCTTAGAATGCAGCCTGACGATTGGCAGCCGCCACCTTACCCCGGCAAGGGCGACAGACATTATTTGTTCTATCTGAAAGATGACACGTTTGAGTGCCTCGCGGGCGACTGGATATTTGAGCGTGGAACCCCAAAGATTGTGGTTCCACTTTTCAGCCCGGAATATTGAGCGTTGTAGAACGGCTGCAACAGCGACTAGACTTACGGTTACCGGATCAAAAACGGCGTCTCGTAAAAATGCTCTTCCAGATTGACGCCCTCGCCGGCGCGGTCGACGACGGCGAAATCGGAGAGGCCCTCGAGTGGCGTCAGGATGCCATGCCATACGTTGCGGCCGATATTGACGCCTTGGCCGGGCGCCGTTTTGAAGGCGATCGGCTCGCCCGGCCCGTCCAGCGTTTCTTCAGCAACGACGACGAGAAACGGATGTTCGCTCAAGGGAATGAACGCCTGGCTCCCGAACGGATGGCGTTCGACCATGTTGAGTTCCAGCGGCAGCGGATAGGGCTCGCCGCGCAACAGACTGATCATCGGTCGAGCTTTTTCGCCGGTCGTCTCGATTTTGGCAAGATCATGATAACGCACGCATTTGCCCGCATTGATCGGGAAGTTGTGTGCGCCTTCGGTTTCCAGCACCTCGCCGAAGGGGGCGAAAGCCTCGCGGGTCAGCGGTCTGATGTCGATCATCTTCATCGTCTCCACCCTCAGTTTGGCAACATGTCGGTCAGGCGCAGCAGGGCGATCCGCTCGACCTGGCGGCAGGCTGTTTGAAACTCCGTCTGCCAGTCATTGCCAATACGGCGCTGAAAAGCCGCCAGAATGTCGCCCTTGCCAAGGCCGCGCACGGCGATGATGAAGGGAAAGCCGAACGTTTTGACGTAGCGACCATTGAGGATGTTGAACTGCTCGCGCTCTGCGTCCGTCAGCGCATCGAGCCCGGCGGAGGCCTGTTCGCTGGTCGAGCTTTCGGTCAGGCGCTTGGCCTGTGCAAGCTTTCCGGCGAGATCCGGGTGGGCATTGAGCACGCCGAGGCGCTTTGTCTCGCTCGCCTCCCGGAATGCGGCCGTCAGCGCTGCATGAAGGCCGATTGCCGTGTCGTTGGCGGGGCCGAGTTCATCCGCAAAGGCGCGTCGGGCGATCCAGTCCGAATGCTCGAAGACGCCGCCGAAACGGGAAACGAATTCGTCCGCGCCCAAGCGGGAAGGACGGTTTTCGTTGGGCTGGAATGGATGGTTTTTGGCCCAATGGTCGGCGATGTCGATACGGCGGGCGATCCAGACCTTGTCGTGGCTTTTCACGTAGTCGATGAACCGGGCAAGAGCGGCGGTCCGTCCCGGCCGGCCGGCAAGGCGGCAATGCAGGCCGATGTTCATCATCTTCGGTGCACCTTCGACACCTTCGGCATAGAGCACGTCGAACGTATCCTTCAGGTAGCTGAAGAACTGGTCGCCGCTATTGAACCCTTGGGCGGTGGCAAAGCGCATGTCGTTGGTGTCGAGCGTGTAGGGAATAACGAGCTGGTGTTTGCCGCCATGTTCGTGCCAGTAGGGCAGGTCGTCGGCATAACTGTCGGAGACATAGGCGAAGCCGCCTTCTTCCGTGACGAGATCGACGGTGTTTTCCGAACACCGGCCGGTGTACCAGCCTAGCGGACGCTCGCCGGTGACGACCGTGTGCAGCCGGATCGCTTCCGCGATCTGCTTGCGCTCCTCTGCCGGATCCATGTCCTTGTGCTCGACCCATTTCAGCCCGTGCGAGGCGATTTCCCAGCCAGCCTTCTGCATTGCCGCTACCTGTTCAGGCGAGCGCTTGAGCGCCGTCGCAACGCCGTAGACAGTCGCGGGGACATTTCTTTCGGTCAGCAGCCGGTGCAGGCGCCAGAAACCGGCGCGGGCGCCGTATTCATAGATCGATTCCATGTTCCAATGGCGCTGGCCGGGCCATGCCTGAGCGCCGACGATTTCCGACAGAAAGGCTTCGGAGGCGATGTCGCCGTGCAGCACGCAGTTTTCGCCGCCTTCCTCATAGTTGACGACGAATTGCACGGCGATGCGGGCCTTGTCCGGCCAGGCGGCGTTCGGCGCGGTTGCGCCGTAGCCCTGGAGATCGCGCGGATATCTCATGAAATCATTCCTCCCAAAACGTTCGATTGGCCGATTTCTAACCGCAAAACGCGCGCGTCATTCCCCCTCAAAATTTTGAAAGTCTCGAACGATCAGCCCGCTACCGCAGGGAAGTGAGGTGACGGATAGTGGCGGAATGAATGCAGTCTTCGGGAGGTGAAACGCATGCAATCTGGAACAGCCGGCCGGCTGACGACCCACGTGCTCGACACGGCGCTCGGCAAGCCCGCCGAAAACCTGCGCATCGATCTCTTTCGCATCGACGGCGAGCATGTCGAGCGGATCGGCTCCACCCGCACCAATGACGATGGCCGCTGCGATGCGCGGTTGTTGAGTGGCGAGGTCATGAAGTCCGGCACCTACGAGTTGCGCTTCCATGCTGGCGATTATCTCGGCCAAAAGAACGGCGAAGTCGCGTTTCTCGATATCATCCCCATCCGCTTCGGGATCGCAGACGTGTCGGCGCATTACCATGTGCCGCTGCTGCTCTCGCCCTACAGCTATTCGACCTATCGCGGGAGCTGAGCCATGACCGTCCAGATACGCAGTTCCATCCGTTTCCTGCTCAATCACCGCCTGGTCGAACTCTCGGCCGTCTCGGCGGTCCAAACATTGCTCGATTTCCTGCGCATTGACCGCAATCTGCGCGGCACCAAGGAAGGTTGCGCGGAAGGCGATTGTGGCGCCTGCACCGTGCTGGTCGGTCGCCTGCTGGATGGCCAGCTGAAATACGAATCGGTCAACGCCTGCATCCGTTTCGTCGGCTCTCTCGATGGCTGCCACATTGTCACGGTGGATTCGCTTGCCGTGCCGGGCGGCCCGCTGCACCCGGTGCAGCAGGCAATGGTCGATACGCATGCTTCGCAATGCGGCTTCTGCACGCCCGGCTTCGTCATGTCGCTCTACGGCCTCTGGATGGAAAATCCGAAGCCTTCGGTGACGGAGATCGAGAAGGCGCTGCAGGGCAATCTCTGTCGCTGCACCGGCTATGCCGCCATCATTCGCGCTGCCGAAGCCGTGTCGGTGATCGGCGATCTCGACCGCGATCCGCTGATTGCGGAGCGCGCCACAATCATCGCGAAACTGGAAGCGCTGAAGGACGGCAAACGCGTCGAGATCGGTGAGGGTTCCGAGCGTTTCCTGCTGCCGGCCTCTGTCGACGATCTCGCCGAAATCTACGAGGCGGAGCCAAAGGCTCGGATCGTTGCGGGCTCCACCGATGTCGGCCTGTGGGTAACGAAATTCATGCGCGATATCTCGCCCGTCGTGCATCTCAGCCATCTCGACGAGCTGCGCCGCATTGCCGTCGACGAGGCCGGCATCACGTTCGGCGCTGGTGTCAGCTACACGGAATCCTTTCCGCTGATATTAAAGCATTTTCCGCAGCTCATTGAACTCTGGAACCGCATCGGCGGCCGGCAGGTGCGCAACATGGGCACGATCGGCGGCAACATCGCCAACGGCTCGCCGATCGGCGATACACCGCCCGCTCTGATTGCGCTCGGCGCTTCCGGCGTGCTTCGCAAGGGCAAGGTGCAGCGCACGGTGCCCCTCGAAAGCTTCTTCATCGAATACGGCAAGCAGGATCGCCAACCCGGCGAATTCGTCGAGGCGTTGCGCATCCCGTTCCTTGACCAGAACGCGCGCTACGCGGTCTACAAGATTACCAAGCGGCTGGACGAAGACATCTCCGCCGTCTGCGGCGCCTTCCGCCTGACCTTCGATGAGAATGGCAAAGTCTCCGACGCTGTTATCGCATTCGGCGGCATGGCCGGAACACCGAAACGTGCCGACAATGCCGAGGCCGTGCTGATTGGCGCCGACTGGAGCGAGGCGACGATCGAGATCGCCATGGATGCGCTCGGCAAGGATTACACCCCGCTCACCGACTGGCGGGCATCCGCCGACTACCGGTTGCTGGTCGCAAAAAACCTTCTGCGTCGCTTCTATCTGGAAACGCAGGGCGACGAGCCGGTGCGGCTTGACCGCAAGCAGGCTGTGTGAGGAGAAAACCATGAACGTCATGCAGCCCATCGACCGCATCCGCGGCGGCGTCCACGAAAACGAACGCCACGAATCCGGCCACAAGCATGTGACCGGCACCGCCGAATATATCGACGATATTCCCGAACCCGCTGGCACCCTGCACGCCTATCTCGGCCTGTCGCAGCGAGCCCATGCGCAGATCCTGTCGATCGATTTCGACGCAGTGAAATCCGCGCCGGGCGTGATCGGCGTCCTCACGGCCGACGATATCACCGGCGAGAACGATGTCAGCCCGGCGCACAAGCACGACGATCCGGTCTTTGCGACCGACAAGGTCGAGTTCCACGGCCAGCCAATCTTCGCCGTCATCGCCGAAACCCGTGATGAGGCCCGCCGCGCCGCTGCCAGGGTCAAGGTCGAATATCGCGACCTGCCGCATGTCACCGATGTGCTCGAAGCGGCCGCAGCCAACTACCCGCTGGTCATCGATCCCCTGAAGCTGGAGCGCGGCGATATCGCTGCCGGTTTTGCCAAGGCAAAGAACATCCTCGAAGGAGAGATGCGCATCGGCGGGCAGGATCATTTCTATCTCGAGGGACACATCTCCTTTGCCATTCCCGGCGAAGACGACGAGATCACGCTCTATTCCTCGACTCAGCACCCGAGCGAAACCCAGCACATGGTCGGCCAGGTGCTTGGCGTCGCCTCGAATGCCGTGACTATCAACGTGCGCCGCATGGGTGGCGCGTTTGGCGGCAAGGAGACGCAGGCGAACCTGTTTGCTGCCGTGGCAGCGCTGGCCGCCAAGAAATATCGCTGTGCGGTGAAAATCCGCCCGGACCGCGACGACGACATGACGGCGACCGGGAAGCGCCATGATTTCCACGTCGGCTACAAGGTCGGCTTCGATGATGACGGCCGGATTCAAGCGGTCGATGCGACGTTTTCGGCCCGTTGCGGTTTCTCGGCAGATCTTTCCGGCCCGGTCACCGACCGCGCCTTGTTCCACGCCGACAATTGCTATTTCTATCCGCATGTCCGGTTGCGGTCGCGGCCGCTGAAGACCAACACGGTTTCGAACACCGCCTTCCGCGGTTTCGGTGGCCCGCAGGGCATGGTCGGCGGCGAGCGGATGATCGAGGATATCGCCTATGCGCTCGGCAAGGACCCACTGGAAATCCGCAAGCTGAATTTCTACGGCGGCGAGGGGCGGAATCTCACGCCCTATCACCAGACCGTCGAAGACAACATCATCGGCCGGATCATCGAGGAACTGGAAACGTCCTGCGATTATGCGGCGCGGCGCGAGGACGTGCTGGTCTTCAACCGCAAGAGCAGCGTGATCAAGCGCGGCATCGCGTTGACACCGGTGAAGTTCGGCATCTCCTTCACCAAGACGGAATACAACCAAGCCGGCGCGCTGGTGCATGTCTATGCCGATGGGTCGATCCATCTCAACCACGGCGGCACCGAGATGGGGCAGGGGCTCTACACCAAGGTTGCGCAGGTGGTGGCTGATGAATTCCAGGTCGATCTCGACCGGATCAAGGTGACTGCGACGACGACCGGAAAGGTTCCGAACACGTCGGCGACCGCCGCCTCCTCCGGCTCTGACCTCAACGGCATGGCCGCTGCCAATGCCGCCCAGCAAATCAAGGCGCGGCTCGTGACGTTCGCCGCCGAACGCTGGGGCGTCAGCGAAAATGATGTCGCCTTCGAGCCGAACACGATCCGCATCGGCGCCGAGCGCATCGCCTTCTCGGAATTCATCAGGATCGCCTATGGATCCCGCATCCAGCTGTCGGCCGCGGGTTTCTACAAGACGCCGAAGATCCACTGGAACCGCTCGGAAGGCCGGGGGCGGCCGTTCTTCTACTATGCCTATGGCGCATCCTGTTCCGAGGTCAGCATCGACACGCTGACCGGTGAGTATCAGGTCGACCGCACCGACGTGCTGCACGATGTCGGCAAGTCGCTGAATCCTGCACTGGATATCGGTCAGGTCGAGGGCGCCTTCGTCCAGGGCATGGGCTGGTTGACGACCGAGGAACTGTGGTGGGATACCAAGGGGCGGCTGCGCACCCATGCACCGTCGACCTACAAGATCCCGCTCGCCTCCGACCGGCCACGCATCTTCAACGTCAAGCTGGCCGAATGGTCGGTCAATCGCGAGGAAACCATCCGCCGTTCGAAAGCTGTCGGTGAGCCGCCGTTCATGCTGCCGATCTCGGTGCTCGAAGCGATCTCGATGGCGGCGGCAAGCGTTGCGGAGTATCGTATAGCGCCGCGCCTCGATGCGCCGGCAACGCCTGAACGCGTGCTGCTCGCCATCGAACGCTTGCGGCGGGCTGCGAAGAACGGGTGATCGGCATGGCTGCCAGACGCGAGGACATCAGGGACTTTCTGCGCCGCGAGCCGGATTGCGTGCTCGTCGAGGTGACGGGTGCCGCCGGCTCGACGCCGCGCGATACCGATGCCTGGATGCTGGTGGCCGAAGATGGCCTGTTCGGAACCGTCGGCGGCGGTCAGCTCGAATATATGGCGATCGACCACGCCCGCCGGGCCTTGCGGCAGGGCGTGCCGGCGGAAGCCATGAATGTCCCGCTCGGCCCGGAAATCGGCCAGTGCTGCGGCGGCCGTGTCGGGCTTTCCTTTACCGCGGCAACCCCGGATGTCGCCGCCTTTCTGATTGCACGGAGCGACCGCGAAATGGCAGAGCGTCCGCATGTCTACGTCTTCGGGGCAGGCCATGTCGGCGACGCGCTGGCCATGGCCCTGTCGCTGGTGCCGGTGCGTACCGTTCTGGTCGATACCCGCGAAGAGGAATTGTCAGCGTCAAGTGTGCCGGGCATCGAAACCTGCCTGACGGCGATGCCGGAAGCCCTTGTTCGCGATGCCCCTTCCGGCAGTTCGTTCGTCATCCTCACCCATGATCACGCGCTGGATTTCCTGATCGCCGCCGAAGCGCTGCGCCGTGACAACGCGGCCTATGTCGGCATGATCGGCTCGAAGACAAAGCGCGCGACCTTCAAGAACTGGCTCTCCCGCGAAATCGGCCGCCCGGAGCTTTTCGGACGCCTCATCTGCCCGATCGGCGGCACGGCGGTGAAAGACAAGCGCCCGGCGGTGATCGCGGCGCTGGCGGCGGCGGAGATCATGACGGCAGCGCTCAATCATGATGCAGTCAAAGTCGGCATTGCTCGAAGCAACCGTCCCACGGCGAGCGCACGATAGCCGCTACTCCAGCATCTTGCCGATCATCCGCTGACAGCGCTCGGCCATGAAATCGATCATCAGCCGAACCTTCGGGTCCTGAAAACGCTTGTGCGGGTAGATCGCCGCGAGCTGGACGCTGGCCGGCGGGGTGTCCTTCAGGATTTCGACCAGAGTGCCGTCGTTCAGGTGCGCTTTCACCTCGAAGAGCGGCTTGTTGATGATGCCCCGGCCTTCCAGCGCCCATTGGGTCAGCACGTCGCCGTCGTCGGAATCATAGGGGCCGCCGATCTCGAACTTGCGGATGCCTTCCGGGGTCTGCAGCGTCCAGTAATATTCCTTCGAGCCCGGATAGCGCAGCAGAAGACAGTCGTGCTTGTCGTCGATCAGGGCATCCGGTGTTTCCGGCGTGCCGCGTTTTTCGAGATAAGCGGGGGCGGCGCAGACGACGCGCTGACAGTTGAGGATGCCGCGCATGCGCAGGTTGGAATCCTCCAGCACGCCGAGCTTGAAGGCGACATCGACACCTTCGCTGAGGATATCGACATTGTGGTCGGAGAGGCGCAGGCGCACCTCGATATCCGGATATTTGTCGTGGAATTCGGGGATGCCGGAGGCAATCAGGCGCCGGCCGATGCCAAGCGGCGCGGTGATCCTGAGTGAGCCCTTGGGGTTGTGCGACAGGTCGGCAATGGCGCTTTCCGCTTCGTTCACCGCCTCGATGATCTTCACTGCGCCTTGATAGAACACCCGGCCGTGTTCGGTCGGTGAAAGCTTACGCGTCGTGCGGTTGAACAGGCGCACGCCAAGATGCCGCTCCAGCTCCTTGATGCGGTTGCTGGCGACGGCCGGGGTCACCCGCTGGTCGCGGCCGGCGGAAGAAAGGGTACCGAGTTCGACGACCCGGACGAAGACTCGCACGTTATCGAGATAGGACATGAAGCTCTTCTATCATATTGCAAATCGAACGGCATCGGGGGCGATCTTATAGTTTTTTTTGAAAGTGTTGGGGATTAACCGGCATTTCGGCGAAGATCGCGCGATGGCAAAACTCTCCCAAACAGGGGGGAGAGCCCATATGTATGAATATGCCATTGCCTGGGACTGGCTGACCTTCGCCGTCCGCTGGCTTCACGTCATCACCGGTATCGCCTGGATCGGTTCGTCGTTCTATTTTGTCGCGCTCGATCTTGGCCTGCGCAAACGCCCGGATCTGCCCGCCGGCGCCCATGGCGAGGAATGGCAGGTCCATGGCGGCGGTTTCTATCACATCCAGAAATACTTGGTGGCACCGTCCAACATGCCGGAGCACCTGATCTGGTTCAAATGGGAAAGCTATGTCACCTGGCTCTCGGGCTTCGGCATGCTTGCGCTTGTCTACTATGCCGGCGCCGACCTCTACCTGATCGATCCGAACGTGCTTGATGTATCCAAGCCCGTCGCCATCGGCATCTCGCTGGCCTCGCTTGCCTTTGGCTGGATCATCTATGACCTGCTCTGCAAGTCGCCCTTCGGCAATGACAATACGCGGCTGATGGTGGCGCTCTACTTCATCCTGGTCGCGGTTGCCTGGGGCTATACCCAGCTTTTCACGGGCCGCGCCGCCTTCCTGCATCTTGGCGCCTTCACGGCGACGATCATGTCGGCCAACGTCTTCTTCGTCATCATGCCGAACCAGCGCATTGTCGTCGCCGACCTGATTGCGGGCCGCACGCCGGATGCAAAATACGGCAAGATTGCCAAACAGCGTTCGACGCACAACAATTACCTGACGCTGCCCGTCCTGTTCCTGATGCTGTCGAACCACTATCCGCTGGCCTTCGGCACGCAGTTCAACTGGATCATCGCCTCGCTGGTCTTCCTGATGGGTGTCACCATCCGGCACTATTTCAACACCCGCCATGCCAATGCCGGCAACCCGACCTGGACCTGGCTCGCGACGGTGCTGCTCTTCATTGCGATCATGTGGCTGTCGACCGTGCCGAAAATCCTGACAGGCGAGCCGGAAAAGGTCGCGGCGGCGCAGCAGCCGTTCATCACGGCGGAGGCCTTTCCGAAGGTGCGGGACACCATCCTCGGGCGCTGTTCCATGTGCCACGCCAAGGAGCCGGGATGGGAGGGCATGATCGTGCCACCCAAGGGGGTGACACTGGAAAATGACGCCGAGATCGCCGCCCATGCCCGCGAAATCTATCTGCAGGCGGGACGTTCCCACGCGATGCCGCCGGCCAATGTGACTGCCGTCACCGACGACGAGCGCAAGCTTTTGGTCGCCTGGTACGAAACGGTTGTGAATGGAGGAAAAACCCAATGACCGAACTCCTGATCCGCGGACGCGTTCTCACTTTCGTCAATGAGCCGCAGGGCATCGATGATACCGCATCCTATCGCACCGTGGAGGACGGGGCGGTGCTGGTGCGCAATGGCAAGATCGCGGCCGTCGGCGACTATGCCGAGATCAGCAAGATCGCCGGCGCCGGCGTCGCGGTGGCCGATCACCGGCCACACCTCGTTCTGCCCGGGCTGATCGACACGCATCTGCATTTCCCGCAGACCCAGGCGATCGCTTCCTATGGCGCGCAACTGCTCGAATGGCTGAACACCTATATCTTCGTCGAGGAGCAGAAATTCGCCGAGCCGGAACATGCGGCCTTCATCGCCGGTCGCTTCATGGACGAGCTTCTCTCCAACGGCACGACGACGGCGGTTGCCTATTGCTCGGTGCATCCGCAGAGCGTCGACGCCTATTTCACGGCGGCCGAACAGCGCGGCATGCTGATGGTCGGCGGCAAGGTGATGATGGACCGAAACGCGCCGGATGCGCTGCGGGACACGCCGCAAAAGGGCTATGACGAGACCAAGCGGCTGATCGGCAAATGGCACGGCCGGGGCCGGGCGCACTATGCGATCAGCCCCCGTTTTGCGATCACCTCGACGCCGGAGCAGATGGAGATGAGCCGGGCTTTGGTCGCCGAGCATCACGATTGCTACGTGCAGACGCATCTCTCCGAAAACAAGGACGAGATCGCCTTTGCCACCTCGCTCTATCCGGATGCCAAGGACTACACCGACATCTACGCCCGCTACGATCTCCTGACGGAGAAGACGCTGCTTGGGCATTGCATCTATCTGAGCGACCGGGAGATTTCGGTGCTGGCGGAAACCGGCGCCGTCGGCGTGTTCTGCCCGACCTCCAATCTCTTCCTCGGCTCCGGCCTGTTCGACCGTGACCGGTTCGACAAGCTCGGCGCCCGCTGGTCGGTGGCGACCGACGTCGGGGCGGGTACCAGCTTCTCGATGCTGGAGACGATGGACGAGGCCTACAAGGTGCTGCACCTCCAGGGCCAGCGGCTGTCGCCGCTCAATTCCTTCTACCGCATGACGCTCGGCAATGCCCGGGCGCTGGGGCTCGAGAACCGCATAGGTTCGCTGCATGCGGGCGCCGACGCCGATATCGTCGTGCTCGACTCCAGCGGCAAATCGGCGATGGAACTCAGGATGCGGACGGCAAAATCGCTGACCGACGAGCTTTTTATCCTGCAGACCATGGGCGACGATCGTTGCGTCGCGGAGGTTTATGTCGCTGGCAAGGCGATGAAGGGGCGGAAGACGGCCGCGAAGCGGGAGCTGGAGACGGCGTGATGACCTTCCCCGCCCCTTGAGGGGGAGGGTCGGAGCGCATGCTACGGGTGGGGTGATCCGCGGTGTCCATATGTCCGTGGTCGTCACCCCACCCGCCGCGATGCGGCGACCTCCCCCCTCAAGGGGGAGGTGGGCGTTCCCCAATGTCCCATGGCCACGCGCGAAAAAATCCGCCGTGGTTTTCAAAGAGCAGATCGGACGGGGCGCTGAAAGCTGCCGCGTTTAAAGTATAAAAGTGACACCTCTCAGCGTCCCGTTCGGCGGTTTTTGTCTGCGACTTGGGTCTCTCTGCAACAGCCATCCCGGCGGAACCCCGCCGGCCTGCCACCATGTGTGCCGCACAGACACGCCCGGCGTGCACTTTCGGGCTTCAAGAGACGAGGACAGACCCCGTCTCTCCCCGTGTCGCCGGAGGGAGACCATTTTCCGCGAACCCTGTCTCCAAGGACTTCCGTCCTTTCCTTGAAGCCAGCGCCGATCCCGCCTCGCTGCCACGGCGGCAGTATATCCGTGGCGGGATGGGAGGAGTATGGCACGGGGGCGAGGGGCGGGGATGGTTTGGGGGAACGTGCGGCTGTCGGATTTCTGTGAATGGGCACGTCCTCGGATCACTGGATATTGGCGGAATTGCCCGCTTTGCACCACAAGCGGTCATAAATCATTTGCGGAAACGCCTGTGCAATCCTCATAGCAAGGTATATTTCGAACCTTGTGACCGGCCTTTGGTAACGAGAGCAAGGAAATGAATTCATCGGCTAAATCAACGGACGCCTGGAGTGTTAGGCGGATCCTTATCGCAGGTTTGCTTGGCACCATATATGTTGCCTATTTTCGCGCTTTCGATTTTTGGCCTCTAGGTTTCGCCGACGAAATAAGATGGCGTCTCGATCTGACCGGGCCGCTAATCGCACTCGTGGTCTCCGTGATACTACTCGTTTGGCTTATCAAAGCATTTATTGCCCTGTATCGGCGGAGTTTTCGGACTGCAGCCAGCGTTTTTATTGCTATTTTGATTGCTCCTGCTTGGTCTGCGATGCTGTTTGCCACACCCCTATCTGACCCTTGGCTGTGGTATGTTGTTCTTGATAGATCGCGTTTTGACGAACTCGCGGCAGACAAAGTTCCACTAGACAACCGACACTACGTGGAAATTGAAAATTGGGACGTCACGACGGGCATAGTAGGCAGCAGTGAAAACCATTTTGTGTCGCTGATTTACAGTGTGAGCGACCCAAAGGAGTTGGTGTCATCCAACCCGGAGCTGAGCCATCTCTATGGCAATTTTTATAGGCGGGACGAGTTCATGTGATGTCCGAATCGGCCAGAAGCAGAAGAGTGAGTACCTCGCATCAGTGGACACTCGGTGCCTAGCCTCCTCTCAGCACCCGCGCGTTTGTCATTTCAACCACATTATGCCACCTTCCGCTCATGACCTTCCGAGCCGCAAAAACCGCCATCCTGCAAGGCCTTCTGGCCGCAGCCGCCCTCGTGTCCGGTACAAATCTGTCGTTCGCCTTAGATAACGGATGCGGCGGGCGGGCGGCGGATATCGTTCAGCGGGCCTATCCGGATGCGGCGAAAACCTCGGACACGAGCTTTAGCGTCAAGGGCTTGGCGATCACGCTGCCGGCGGAGAGCGTCGGGGACGATCCGAATGCGATGATCTGCCGGGTCTGGCCGGCCCATCCGGAGCTGATGCTGGTCGCCGTGCCGTTGATCGGAGGGCAATCGGATGACGGCAATGCGGGGGATCTCGAGTTGCTGGTGCTCGATAAGACGAGCCTCGATATCCGGCAGCGCCTGCATCTTGCCGGCCGCATGACGGATGACGCGGTGCGCATTACCCAGATCGCCTTCGATACCGCGCCCTACCGGCTGGCGCCCAAGCAGATCGCCTTTGGCCTGCGCATCTTCCATCACGGCAGCTCGGGACCCAATCCGTTCGGGGAGGTGGGACTCTCGCTCTATACCATCGCCAACGGCAAGCTGGCGTCGGTGCTCGATGGCATCACGGTCAGCGACAATCACGGCGAATGGGACACGAATTGCGCCGGGACGTTCGACGAAAGCAGCCGTACGCTTTCGATGCAATCGACCGCCCATCACGGTTATGCCGATATTCTGGTGTCGGAGACGTCCTCGACGACGGTCGCGAGCGTGGCGGCGAACGGCGAATGCGTGGAAAAGCGCGACGGCCCGAAGAAATCGACCCTGCGGCTCACCTATGACGGCAAGGAATATGCCGTCCCCGAGGATCTTAAGTCCCTGGATTGAGCCGTTTCGGCCACCTATCGAAGACAAAGCCCGCAAAACAGACTTTTACCGCCGCGATCGTCGTTTTTGCGCAACGCGTCCCGAATTAATTCGGATTCAGCTTTTGTTGGTAGTTTTCCGTTAGCAATTGAAGGCAGTGGAGGGCGGAGTTCGCCCTATTCTGTTTTGCGTACGGGTTCCAATGCGTCTATCGGCTCTTTCAGCACTTCTTCTTGCCAGCCTTGCTGTGGCGGGCTGCACGTCCAGCTCCGGGCCGGAAAGCCTGTCTGCCGGGCTGCCTTCGAAGGAAGTCACGAGCTCGGTCGCGCAAGATCCAGTGCCGGCGAATGATGTCGGGGCGATCATCGCGCAGGCTGAGGCGCATCCGCAGGAACTGGCCTGGGCCGGGCAGGTGCCGCAGCCGCAGGCCTTCGAATCCCTGACCACCGAAGCCATGGCCGTTCCCGCCGAACGGCCGGTTGCCCTGATGATGCCTGATAACCCGGAAGCGGGGACGCGCACCCGTCGTGGGCGGGCGCAGATCTACAGCCGCCAGTTCCGTGACGCACATCCGATCAATTTCGGCTCCGCTTCGCCCCGAAAACTGGCCGTGCACGGCGTCGATATTTCGCGCTGGCAGGGCGATATCGATTGGGAGAAGCTGCGCACGCAGGGCGCCAACTTCGCCTATATCAAGGCGACCGACGGCGGCGACCATCTCGACCCGATGTTCAGGAAGAACTGGAAGCGGGCGAAGGATGCCGGGCTGAAGCGCGGCGCCTACCACTTCTTCTACTGGTGCCGCACGGCCGGCGAACAGGCTGACTGGTTCATCCGCAATGTGCCGCGCGATCCCAACGCGCTGCCGCCGGTGATCGACGTCGAATATAACGGCGAATCGAGTTGCAAGCGGCGCGTGTCACGTGAAAACGTGCTGGAGAAGATGCAGGTTTTCATGGACAAGCTGGAGCGCCACTATGGCAAGCGTCCGGTGATCTATACGGCACCGGATTTCTACCGTGACAACCTGAGGGGCGAATTCCCGAACCACCCGTTCTGGCTGCGTTCGGTCGCTGCCCATCCGTCGAAAATCTATCCGGGCCGCAAATGGCTGTTCTGGCAATATTCCGGCTCGGGCCTGTCGCACGGCGTCGAGGGCAGGATCGACCTCAATGTCTTCCATGGCAGCGAGGACGATTGGCACGACTGGGTGGCGAGGAACTGAGGAATGCTCCGCTCGGTGGATCGAGCGAAGCGTCTCGGCAATTCCCGGCTGATCGGCATCAGACGCCGGCCGATCACGCTGCTTGTGCGAACGCAGGCTGGGCTTTCGGGAACGGCCTGAAGGTCATCGCGATCAGGAAGGCGCCGATGCCGATGCCCCAGGCGCCGATATAGAGCCAGCTATAGGTTGCGAACGTATCGTAGATCAGGCCACCCGCCACCGGGCCGGTCGCCATGCCGAGGCTGCCGGCCATGGCGGTTCCGCCGATGACGGTGCCCATCATCCGCTGCGGGAAGTTTTCGCGCGCCAGCACGGCATAGAGCGGCATGACGCCGGCATAGATGAAGCCGAACAAAGCAGCCACGGCATAGAAGGCCGATAGTTCGCGCACGAAGACATAGGCCAGCGCGCCAAAAGCCTGGATGAGCAGGCCGATGACCAGAATGCGCTTGGCGCCGTATCGGTCTCCGAGAAGGCCGAAGGCGACACGGCCACCCATGCCGGCGAGCCCTTCGACGCTGTAGATCGACACGGCGGCGATGAGGGGGATGCCGCAGCTGACGGCGTAGCTCACCGTATGGAAGATCGGGCCGGAATGGGTGGCGCAGCAGAAGAAATTGGTGAGCAGCAGGATGATGAACTGGGGTGACTTCATCGCCTGGCTCATGGTCATCCCGGACTGTGGACCTGCATCCCCGGAGGCGCCGGCGCTCTCGTGCTCCTGGACCGGCGGGCTGCGCACCAGAAACGAAACGGGGATCATGATGGCTGCGGCAAGGGCGGCGATGATCAGCATCGAGGTTCGCCAGTCGTAGACGGAGACGAGCCAGGCTGCGAGCGGCGACATGGTCATCGGCGCCATTCCCATGCCGGCCGAGACGAGGGAAACGGCAAGGCTGCGATGCGTATCGAACCAACCGGTGACGCAGGCCATCATCGGCGCGAAGATTGCGGCGGTCGCGACGCCGACGACGAGGCCGAAAACCAGCTGGAACTCGACAAGCGACGTCGCCCGGCTGGCGATGGCAAGACTTGCTGCAAGGATCGCCGATCCGGTCAGCACGATGACGCGGGGACCCCAGCGGTCAGACAGTGTGCCCCAAAACATGCTGGCGAACGCCATGGCAAGGAAACCGATCGTCATGGCGCTCGATATTCCGGTGACGGACCAGCCGGTATCCCGCGAAATGGGAAGGAGAAAGACCGGCAGGGAAAACATGGCGCCGATGGCCATGCAGCCGAGCAGACCGCCGGCGGCGACGATGACCCAGCGATAGGAAGAAGCGTGCATGCTTGTCTCCGTTTCAATGATCCGATGCTTCTGCGTCAACCGGCCGGATGGTCAGCCGGTTGTACCGCTGCGTCTATCGCCGGATGGTGTGAGCCCGGCTGAAGTCTACGACGATGTCCGGCTGGCGCAAGAGCGGCGCCAAAGCCCGGCCGGACCGGGCAGCGCGCTGATCCGGCTGGCTAGACCGCCAGCGCCCGCTCGGCCGAGGTCATCGGGTCGCCGATATTGGGCTCTCCCTTGCCGGTCTCGATCAGGTTGCGCAGGCTGCTGTTGATGTAGGTGCCCCAGCCTTGCGAGCAGGCGTCGTAGCACTCGTATTCGGGCGTGAGACCATGGTGGGTGAGGCGGACTTCCGTCCTGCCGCCGGCCCTTGAGATATCGAAGACGATGTCCGTATCCTTCCACTCGGTCTCGTCGTTGGTGAAGCTGAAATAATTGTCCAGCACCCGCCAGGCGACTTTTTTGCCGGGGACCAGTTCCGTCACCCTGATCCTGCAGCGGTGGATGTCCTGGTAGTGGTAGTCGAACTCGCCACCGACCTTGTCAGTGGGGCCTTCAATGGCCTCGGACCACCATCCGCGTACATTGTTGATGGCAGCAAAGGCGACGTCCGGCGTTTGGTCGACGGTAAAACTGGTGGTGAAACTGTTCATGGCGATCTCCTTTTTCGGTTAAGGCAATGTCCTGCGGGCTGACTTCGCGGGACTGAAGCACGCATGTTGCATCAGGCCGGCATGCGCCGGTCGTATTCGGCCCTGAGACGGAGCCATCCATCCCAGAACGGCTCAGGTTCCTTGCCGGTGGCGTGGGCAGCCAGGATGTCGAGGTGCATGTGCCAGCCGGCGCCAAACATCAGGATGGCGGTGCGGTCGGGCAGGCTGCGGTGAATGACGGTCAAGAGCACGTCCTTGCCTCGTGGTTCCAGTTCAAAGGAAACACCGCCGGTACTGCCCCAGGAAATGGCGAGCTTGCGCGGCGGATCGATCTCGGTGATCCGGCTCTGCATGCGCTGTTCCTCGGGAAAGCCGGCAGGCCGCTCGCCGGGCGGGTTTGTCAACTCGTCGTTGCGCCAGACCAGTTCGAAAGGTTCGTCGAGCTTCATCGGCATATCGCCTGCCGCCAGCCACTGGCGGCGCAGGTCGCTTTTGGTGAGATAGGCCCAGACCCGCTCGATCGGGCCTGGCAGAAGGCGTTCCAGCTTCAGGGTGGCGGGCTCGATCAGAACGCCATAGTAGGCGCTGAAGGTCGCAAGCTCGTTCATGGTCTTCTCCTTTTGACTGCGATCAACGGTGGGTGCCGCAATCGGGATTGATGCCGGGGACAACAGTTGACGATTGGCTCACCGTCCGCTTGCCGACCGCGAGTTCACGCGCATCCGGCAGTGCGTGATGTCGCCGCGAGCGTGAAAGACGGGAGTTCATTTGGTACGCTTATTGTTCAACCATATGGATGAATATAGACTCGTGATCTTGGATAGTCAACTGATTGGTTGAATGTTTGATGGTGTCGCTGAATGACAGGCCCGTCGTTTGCGGTAACGTCACGGAAAAGCGATCTGCAGACGGCACGCTGAAGGTCTTCGCATGGTGGCAGCTGCGCCTGGCGGCCAGAGCGGGCATTGCTATTTAACGGTTTTCAGTGATCCTTATGTAAGCAAGCACAGACCACAATCAGACCGGGGCTCCCAGGAGGTGGTTCAGATGTCCTCCGTCGATTCTCTCGCGGCGAGATTGCTGTCGGCGACATTGATGTTCGATAGGACGTCGTTGGTGGCGCTTGAGGCTTTGGCCGCCGAATCCGACCGCCGGGTCTTGCGACGCGGCGAGGTTCTGGTTCGCGAAGGCGATCCGTCTGACAAGTTCTTCATCGTACAGTCTGGCCGCTTTACCGTGCACAAGGGAGATTCGACGGTCTCGATCGCCGAAATCGGTCAGGGCGAACTCGTCGGCGAGGTCGGTTTCTTCGCAGGACTGCCGCGCACGGCGACCGTCCTTGCGGCGCGCGATTCGATCGTCCTTGAAATCTGTGGGTGCGACTTCGAGAAGGCGGCCGAGGCCCTGCCGAGCCTGCGACAGGCGGTCACGACATTTCTGGCGCGCCGGTTTGCGGCGCAATCTCCGAGTTCGGCGCTCCTCAAGCAGGCTGCCAGGATCCGGACGCTTGCGATCATTCCGGCCGGCGGAAGCCGCATTTCACCGGTCTTCATCCGGCGTCTGCAGGAGGCGTTCGACGCCGATACGGACGCCCGGTTCGTCGCTCGAGCCGACATTCACGCGCGGTTCGCGGGTCTTGCCGTCGATGACCAGCCGGTTTTGAACTGGTTGAACGAGCTGGAGGCGGAAACCGAAATCATCGTCTACGTTGCCGATGAAGAGGCGAATGATTGGACACGCGTGTGCATTCGCCAGGCCGATACCTTCCTCTTGCTTGCCGACGCCTCCTGTTCGCCTCGGCTGAACCCATCCGAGGCACTGGCGCTATCGGTTCATCCACCATCGGCCGGGCGGCTCGTCCTCATTCACGACGCGCGCTCGACAGCAGTCTCCGGTACCTCCGCATGGCTTGATGAGCGTCCTCATATAGGCCAGCATCATCATGTTGCGCTGGAGGACGGGTCTGACATAGAGCGGCTGGTTCGATTTATCTCCGGCAAGGCACGGGGCTTCGTGGCGGCGGGCGGCGGGTCCCTCGGCAGCGCCCATCTCGGCGTCTACAAGGCTTTCGTCGAGGCGGGTGCTTGCTTCGACTATCTCGGGGGCACGAGTTCCGGAGCGGCGATGATGGCCGGCTTTGCAAGCGGATTGGATGCAGACGAAATCGACCGGGGCACGCATGACATATTCATCAGGAGCCGGGCGTTTCGCCGCCTCACCGTGCCGCATTTCGCACTCCTGGATCATAAGGTTTTCGATCAGGCCCTTCGCTCGGAATACAGCGAGGTTCTCATCGAGGATCTCTGGCTTCCGTTCTTTGCGCTTTCGAGCAATCTGAGCAGTCGCCAGCCCCATGTCCACCGTCGTGGGAAGCTCTGGCAGGCCGTTCGGGCGTCCGGCTCGATCCCGGGTGTCCTGCCGCCGTTCTTTACGGCTGATGGCGATATGCTGGTGGACGGCGCCATCATGAACAATCTGCCGCTGGAACAGATGAAGGAACTCAAGACCGGACCGAATGTCGTCGTGAGCCTGGGTTCGAACGCACCGCAGAAATACCGCATCGATTATGACCGCATTCCCGGAGCGACCGAACTGGCCGTCGCCTGGCTGAACCCTTTCGGTCGCGATCGCTTGCCAAAGGTCCCCAGCATGCTTCAGGTCATTGCTGCGAGCATGCTGGCGCACCGGCCACCGGACATTGCACTTGGCGACGAGGATGTCTCGGTCTGCCCACAGCTTTCCAACCCGATCGGGTTCATGGACTGGAGCCGGCATTCCGAGTTGTTTTCGGACGCCTACGCCTGGACCAACCGATGGATCGAAGACCGCCTCCGCGAGAATGACCCGGGGCTGCGGGCTGTGCTTGGTGCCCCACACGGTTAGGTGAGCCTGGATTCAGGAACAGGCAGGTTAACCCCTCTTCGTCTTGCCACAGCAACCATCCGACGCGCGCAAATTCGCTTGCGGGCGAAACTTACCGTTCCCGTCATCCGACGATCGAGTCCAGCGTCATGGCAAATTTGCGCGGCAACCGTTCGGTGCATCGAGGTGACGTTGCAGTCTTGCCACTGCTGCGGGCCGGCGTCTGCGGTTGTGTTGTCAGCGGTCGGCCCAAGTAAAAGGGCGGCGAATATTCGCATGTCCTAATGGAACTTTTGGCATCAGGTCCGGTTCTACAATTATAAAGAGAAGGAGCGAATGAATGGCCCGACCCCAGAATGCTGCAATGCCTCGACGAGTGCCCCAGCTGCAATCTGCCTGTCTGTCGACCCAATGCACAGCAGACTGCAAGCGCGTGGTCCACATGAGCGTTTGTGTCGAGTCTTGCCGCAGATGCACGGAGGGCTGTCGCCAGCGTTGGACGGATGGTTATTGATGTAGGTACGGCTGTCAAAGGCTTGCGATGGCTGGCAATCACGATGGTCTGCGCCAGCTGTGCGACGTGTATGACCACGCAAGCGCTGAGCAAGAACCACAGCAAGGGATATATTTCCGAAAGGGCATACGGCGTGAGCCCGCGAGCCGCCTACGGCAAGAATATTTCCAAGGGTGGCGGCCGCTATATGGTTGGCAAGCCCTATGTGGTGAAAGGCAAGCGCTATTATCCGAAGGAAGACCCGAACTACGACAGGAAGGGAGTCGCTTCCTGGTACGGCCGGGCGTTTCGCGGGCGCCGGACCGCAAACGGCGAAATTTACGACCCGGATCACCTTTCCGCCGCGCATCCGACCCTTCCCTTGCCCAGCTACGTGCGGGTGACCAATCTTGAAAATGGTTCTTCGCTCATCGTGCGCGTCAACGATCGTGGGCCCTTTCATCACGGTCGCATCATCGACGTTTCCAGCAAGGCAGCCGAACTGCTGGACCTGAAGCACCGTGGCACGGGCGCCGTTCAGGTGCGGTATGTGGGCCGCGCCCGCCTGGGCGGACACGATATGCCCTATCTCATGGCCTCCTACATCAAGAAGGGTGATCGCTTGCCGGCCGCCAATCCGGAGACCGGCCTGATGGTGGCCTCGAAGCAGAGGGACGGTCAGTCCCTCTGGTCGACGCAGGCGAACTTTGCCGGCAATGCGCCAAACGCCTCCTACCAAACAGCGACCAGCGCCGCGGTCGCGTTCCAGACATTCGGCCACATCACCTTAGAACGGCCGCCAGAATACGCCTTGGCCGACGGCCTGGACGGCGATGCAGATGTCAAATATTGCCTGGACGAGGATATTGATGACGGTGCGCGCGAGATGTGCGAGGTGCAAGTTCTCCCTCTGCCGGGTATTAATCGCGATAAGCGTCTGACCGGCGTGATCTCCGTAAGGCGACGCCGGACTTGCCGAAGGGGTTACCGTTGGGGTGGGACACAATCATTCTTACCTGGAGTCGGCAAAGCACCGGCGACCGCCGCATGCCGCCAGGCAGCGCTCACGAATCCCGAGGCAGTGGTCCCCCGGGTTCGTCATGAGGTCTACCTTTGATCCTCCGCCACCCGTCCCCCCATCGCCCGAGTCACTCCCTCCGCCGCCGCCCGCACTACCGGCCCCAGTTCTTCAAGCTTCCCGTCCGGCAGCCTGACCGCCGGCCCTGATACCGAAATCCCGGCGATGGCTTCGCCGTATTCGTTGAAGATCGGGGCGGCGAGGCAGCGCATACCGAGCGTGTGTTCCTCGTCGTCGATGGACCAGCCGCGGGTGCGGATGGTTTCGAGGTCGGTGATGAGCTTGGGGAGGGTGTCGCGGGTTTTTTCGGTGAAGCGGGGAAGGGCGCGGGTAGAGAGGAGGCGTTCGATCTCGGCGTGTCCCCAAGTGGAGAGGATGGCCTTGCCGATGCCCGAGGCGTGGATGGGGCCGCGGCGGCCGGGTCGGAAGAAGGCGCGCATCGGGGCGTGGCTTTCGACCTGCGAGATGAAGACGACGTCGCCGCCGTCCTCGACGCCGATATTGGCGGTTTCGCCCGAATGTTCCATCAGTTGTTTCAGGAAGGGGCGACTGATCGTGCCGAGCTTGCGGAAGCGCAAGAAGGCGTTGCCGATCTCGAAGGCCTTGAGCCCGATGGTCCACGCGCCGGTTTCGGCGTCGTGGGCGACCATGCCGTGATTGGCAAGCGAGGTCAGCAGGCGGTGGACGGTGGAGGGGGCCATGCCGGACTGGTCGGAAAGGTCGGTCAGCGCCGCGCCATCGGCGCTTGCGACGAGGTCAAGCAGCTTCAGGCTGCGGTCGAGCACCTGGACGGAGGAGGGGGCGGCGTTTTCATTCGCCTTGCGGCCCGGCCTGGCGCGCAATTGATCCTGTCTCGATGGTTGCGGCTTGTCGGGCATGTCGGCTCCGTGTTGTCTCATGGTCCATGACATATTGCATCGTTGCTGAAAGCGGAACGGCTTTGGGGTGCATTCGGTGTTTTGAAGGGTGTCCGCGGTGTGTTTATCAAGCTGCGGCGCCCTGGAATTCTGCGTTGGCGGCCCCTCACCCTAGCCCTCTCCCTGCACGCGGGAGAGGGAGGATCGAGTTTCGGTTCGACCGGCGCAGCAAACTTTCGCCCATTGATTTCGGAGATGGCCGCTTGCTTCCTCTTCTCCCCAGCGGGGAGAAGTGCCGAGCAGAGCGAGGCGATGAGGGGGTGGTGCGGCAGACTCGCAGCCTATGGCTTCGCCCCCTCATCCGGCGCTTTGCGCCACCTTCTGCCCGCGGGGGAGAAGAGGGAGCGCGCGATCATCGCCTGAAATCCATAGGCACCTACCATGCTGCGGGTAACTCCATTCATGTCGGATTCGTTGAAAATGTTTATTTCCATAGAATGGGAATGATTTCCATTATTTCATTGCGACCTTGGGAAAATGGACTAACCTCATCCTCACAAGATGGAGGAAATAGTCATGGCGAAAATGCGCGCTGTCGATGCGGCGGTTCTGGTTCTGGAGAAGGAAAGCGTCGATTGCGCTTTCGGCGTTCCGGGTGCTGCGATCAATCCCTTTTACTCGGCGCTGAAGGCACGCGGCTCGGTGCGCCACATTCTGGCGCGGCATGTCGAGGGCGCTTCCCATATGGCGGAAGGCTATACCCGCGCCAAGCATGGCAATATCGGCGTGTGCATCGGTACTTCGGGACCGGCCGGCACTGACATGATCACCGGGCTCTATTCGGCATCTGCGGATTCGATCCCGATCCTCTGCATCACCGGCCAGGCGCCACGCGCCCGGCTCGACAAGGAAGATTTCCAGGCGGTCGATATCGCCAAGATCGCAGGCCCGCTGACCAAGTGGGCTGTCACCGTCATGGAGCCGGCGCTGGTGCCGTTCGTCTTCCAGAAGGCGTTTCACCTGATGCGCTCGGGCCGTCCCGGTCCGGTGCTGATCGACCTGCCGGTCGATGTGCAGCTGGCCGAGATCGAGTTCGATGTCGAGACCTATGCGTCGCTCGGCGCCTACAAGCCGGCGGCGACGCGGGCGCAGGCCGAGAAGGCGATCGCCATGCTGAACGAGGCGGAGCGGCCGCTGATCGTGGCCGGTGGCGGCATCATCAATGCGGATGCTTCCGATCTGCTCACCGAATTTGCCGAGATCACCGGCATTCCGGTCATCCCGACGCTGATGGGCTGGGGCACCATCCCCGACGATCATCCGCTGATGGCCGGCATGTGCGGACTGCAGACCTCGCACCGCTATGGCAATGCCAATCTGCTCGCCTCCGACTTCGTGCTTGGTGTCGGAAACCGCTGGGCCAACCGCCATACCGGTAATGTCCCGACCTATACGGAAGGCCGCAAGTTCGTTCATGTCGATATCGAGCCGACCCAGATCGGCCGCGTCTTTGCGCCGGATTTCGGTATCGTCTCGGATGCGGGTGCAGCCCTCAAGCTGTTCCTTGATGTTGCCACCGAATGGAAGACGGCGGGCAAGCTGAAGGACTGGTCTGGCTGGGCGGAGGAATGCCGCGAACGCAAGCGGACGATGCTGCGCAAGACGCATTTCGACCAGACGCCGCTCAAGCCCCAGCGTGTCTACGAGGAGATGAACAAGGCATTCGGCCGCGACACCTGCTATGTCTCGACCATTGGTCTGAGCCAAATCGCCGGCGCGCAGTTCCTGCATGTCTACAAGCCGCGCAACTGGATCAATTGCGGCCAGGCCGGACCGCTCGGCTGGACGCTGCCCGCAGCGCTTGGTGTGCGTGCCGCGGATCCGGACCGGACAATCGTGGCGCTCTCGGGTGATTATGATTTCCAGTTCATGATCGAGGAACTGGCGGTCGGCGCCCAGCACAAGCTGCCTTACCTGCATGTGGTCGTGAACAATTCCTATCTCGGCCTCATCCGCCAGGCGCAGCGCGGGCTGAACATGGATTTCGAGGTGAGCCTCGCCTTCGACAATATCAACGCATCCGGCGATGCGGAGAAGGGTTACGGCGTGGACCACGTGGCGGTTGCCGAAGGGCTTGGCTGCAAGGCGATCCGGGTCAGAAGTCCGAACGAGTTCCAGGAAGCGTTCGCAAAAGCCAAGAACCTGATGAACGAACATCAGGTACCTGTTGTCATCGAGTTCATCCTTGAGCGCGTCACCAATATTTCGATGGGCGCCGACATCAACGCGGTGGTCGAGTTCGAGGAGCTGGCCGAGCGCGGCGAGGATGCCCCGACGGCGATCATGGCGCTGCTCGACTGATCAGAAGAACGGAGGACTTTTTCATGCCAAAATTTGCGGCAAACCTGACTATGCTTTTCAACGAGGCGCCGTTCCTCGACCGGTTCGCTCTCGCCGCCAAGGCCGGGTTCACGGCCGTGGAGTACCTCTTTCCCTATGATTTCGACGCCAGCGCGCTGAAGGCGGCGCTCGATGTCAACGGCCTGACGCAGGTGTTGCACAACCTGCCGGCCGGTAATTGGGCCGGCGGCGAGCGCGGCATTGCCGTCCTGCCCGACCGGATCGACGAATTCCGCCGCGGCGTGGCCTCGGCCATCGACTATGCGACGGCGCTCGGCTGCACGCAGATCAACTGCCTGTCCGGTATTGCGCCGGTTGGCGTATCGGACGCGGTGCTGCGGGCAACGTTCGTTGCCAACCTGCGGCTGGCCGCCGCAGAGCTGGGCAAGCACGGCATCCGGCTTTTGATCGAGCCGATCAACCGGTTCGACATTCCTGGCTTTTACCTCAACACGGTGGAGCAGGCAGCCTCGATCATCAAGGAAGTCGGCAGCGACAACTTGTTCATCCAGTACGATCTCTACCACCAGCAGCGCACCGAGGGCGAGCTGATCGGCACGTTCAAGAAGCACCAGGCGCAAATCGCGCATGTGCAACTGGCCGACAATCCGGGCCGCAACGAACCGGGCACCGGCGAGATCAACTATCCCTTCGTCTTCGAGGCGCTGGATGCGGCCGGATATGACGGCTTCATCGGCTGCGAATACAAGCCGCGCGCGACGACGGCGGACGGGCTCGGCTGGCTTGCCGACATCGTAAATCCCGTCCGCAGCGCAGACATCATCAAGATCAGGAATTAAGCATCATGGCCACAATCGGCTTTATCGGACTGGGTATCATGGGCACGCCGATGGCGCGCCACCTGCAGGATGCCGGCCACACCGTCGTCACCTCGAAATTCTTCATCCCACCGAAACAGGAACTCGTCGACAACGGTCTGATGTTTACGGAAAATCCGAAGGCGCTGGCCGAAGAGGTCGATATCATCATCCTGATGCTGCCGGACACGCCGGAAGTGAAGGATGTCCTGTTCGGCGAAAACGGCGTTGCTTACGGCCTGTCGAAGGGCAAGCTGGTCATCGACATGAGCTCGATCTCGCCGATCGAGACCAAGGAATTTGCCAAAAAAATCCGCGAGACGGGTGCAGAATATATCGACGCACCGGTCTCGGGCGGCGAAGTCGGCGCCAAAAATGCGTCATTGTCGATCATGGCGGGCGGTACCGAAGGGAGTTTCGAGCGGGCGCTGCCGCTGTTCAAGCTGATGGGCAAGAACATCACGCTGGTCGGCGATTGCGGCGATGGCCAGGTGACCAAGGTCGCCAACCAGATCATCGTCGCGCTGACCATCGAGGCTGTCGCGGAAGCACTGGTCTTTGCTTCGAAGGCCGGCGCCGATCCGGCGCGGGTTCGCGAAGCCCTGATGGGCGGCTTTGCCTCGTCGCGCATTCTGGAAGTGCACGGCGACCGCATGGTCAAGCGCACCTTCGAGCCCGGTTTCCGCATCTCCCTGCACCAGAAGGATCTGAATCTGGCACTCCAGGGGGCAAAGGCCATCGGCGTTTCTCTGCCGAACACGGCGGCAACGCAGGAACTGTTCAACAGCTGCGCTGCCAATGGCGACGCCGGTCTCGATCACTCAGGCCTCGTCACGGCTCTCGAGCGCATGGCCAACCACGCGGTCGCCTGACGAACCGACCGGGCGGTTGCGAGGAGGCGGCCGCCCGGTTGATTTATGAATGAGGATGAAGACATGGCCGTGATCGCCGACCCCAAAGCCTTTCTGGAAACGCTGTTTCACGCGGCGGTCGCCGCTGCCGATCCGGCAAGGGTGCTGGCCGCCAGTCTGCCGGAAAAGCCGAAGGGCCGCACGGTGGTGATCGGCGCCGGCAAGGGTGCTGCCCAGATGGCGCAGGTGTTCGAACGGCTCTGGGAGGCACCGCTCACGGGTGCCGTCGTGACGCGCTACGGCTACGGCGCACGTTGCGAGCGGATCGAGGTGCTGGAGGCATCGCATCCGCTGCCGGACGAGAACGGACTGAAGGCGTCGCGCCGGTTGCTCAAGGAAGTCAGCGGTCTTGGCGAGGACGATCTGGTCGTGGCGCTGATCTGCGGCGGCGGCTCGGCGCTGCTGCCGTTGCCGGCTGAGGGTTTGACGCTGGACGACGAGATCGCCGTCAACCGGGCGCTGCTGGCCTCGGGCGCGCCGATCAGCGCGATGAATGCGATCCGCAAGCATGTGTCCGGCATCAAGGGCGGGCGGCTCGCGGCTGCGGCATGGCCTGCCCGGGTCGTATCGCTGGTCGTCTCGGATATTCCGGGCGACGATCCGGCGCTGGTGGCCTCTGGTCCGACCATTCCGGACGAAACCACCCGCGAAGATGCGCTGCGCTATATCGAGCGATACCGGCTGGATCTACCGGAGCGGATCATGGCGTATATCCGTAGCGACGCATCCACTGCGCCGAGGCCCGACGACCGGCAGTTTCATCGCAACGAAGTCCGGCTTGTCGCTTCTGCCGCCGTCTCGCTGGAGGCAGCGGCCGAGAGGGCGCGAGCTGCCGGTGTCGAAGCGGTGATCCTGTCCGATGCCATCGAGGGCGAGGCGCGCGAAGTCGGGCGCGTTCATGCGGCGATTGCCCGTGAGGTTGCCGTTCGCAACCGGCCTTTCCGCAAGCCCGTCGTCATTCTTTCCGGTGGGGAGACGACGGTGACGATAAGGGGCAAAGGCAAGGGCGGGCGCAACAGTGAATTCCTGCTGTCGCTGGCGCTCGGGATCGATGGTGCGGAGGGCATTTCCGCGCTCGCGGCCGATACCGATGGCATCGACGGATCGGAGGACAATGCCGGGGCGTTTGCCGACAGCATGACTGTTGCGCGGCTCTCGGCAGCTGGCGTCGATGGTGCGGCGTTCCTCGATCGCAATGATGCCTGGTCGGCGTTCGATGCTGTCGGGGATATCTTCAAGCCGGGACCGACGGGGACCAACGTCAATGATTTCCGGGCGATCCTGGTGCAGTAGAGGCAACGGCGCTGATCCTGACCGCGGAATGCACATTGAGTGGCGTGAGGCAAACTCCCCCGTCATTCCTGTGCTTGTCACAGGAATCCAGTGCGCCGTGTCCACGGCGCGTATGATCTTAGAAGCCTATCCGGGCGGGAAGGAGTCCTCTCGCCGCGCAGACGCGCGGCGGCTGGATTCCTGTGACGAGCACAGGAATGATGGAGGAAGGATGGTTCGGTTTCCAAGTCAGTGGCAATTCCACGCGCCTGAAGCAGCAACCGGCCGAAATTCGGGAACCAAATGCCTGATCGCCAGTTAGCCCCCTCATGGGTTCAACGGAAGAGGATGAAGGCGATGCTGAAGTCATTGGCAGCTGAAGTCTTCGGCATTGATGTCGATCCGCAGCACGGCGGGATGAGCCTTGCCGATTTTGAATGGCGCTATCGCGTCCTGATCATTTTCCCCGACGACGGCCATGTGGATGCCACGCGTCAGGCAAACATGCTGCTTGCTCGGGCGGAGGGCCTGCGGGAGCGGGACATCATCGTGCTGGAGGTCGGCCGAAACGATGTAAAGGCGCTGTTCGGCCCGGATTACGATCTCAACTGCCACGCCATCCGCTACGATCTGGACGTGACGGACGGGTTCTTTGCGTTGATGCTGGTCGGCAAGGATGGGGCGGTCAAATTTCGATCCGATGAGGTTGTCGTTCCCGACGAGATTTTTGGGCTGATCGATCAGATGCCGATGCGCCAGAAAGAGCGTTCGCACTAAAACGTCGAGCGCGTTGCTCCAGCAGCATCACGCAACCAGTCATTGATCCCCCGTGCGGCTTGGCGGCCGGTCGCGAAGCAGGCTGTCAGCAGGTAGCCTCCGGTCGGAGCTTCCCAGTCCAGCATCTCTCCCGCAGCGAAGATGCCGGGGAGAGCTTTCAGCATGTATCGCTCGTCGAAACTGTCGAAGCGAATCCCGCCAGCCGAGGAAATAGCCTCGGCAATCGGGCGGGGCCTGATTACCGGGATGGGCATCGCCTTGATCAGCCGTGCCAATTGAGCGGAATCGTTCAACGCAGCGTGGGGGCCGAGTTCCCGCAGCAATGCGGATTTGACACCTTCCATGCCGGCGCCCTTGCGCAGGCGGGTGGACAGACTTGCCTTTGCGCCCTGACGCGCGAGGTCCTTGGTCAGCCGCTCGATGCTTCTTCCCGGCGCGAGATCAACGGACAGGGCAGCCTCGCCGTCTCGCTTCAGCCGGTCGCGCAGCGCGGCGGAATGGGCGTAGACGAGGCTGCCTTCGATGCCGTGTTGGGAGATCACGAATTCGCCGGGGAACGTGCCGGCGTCGGATGTGGCCGTTACCGATTTCAGCGGTGCGCCGGAAAAACGACTTTTGAAGACATCGCTCCAGACGACATCGAAGCCGCAATTGGCCGGCTCGAGATCACGGATATCGACGCCCTTGTCGCGGAGCAGGGTGGTCCAGCTTCCATCCGAGCCGAGGCGCGGCCAACTGGCGCCGCCGAGCGCGAGCAGCGTCGCGTCGCTGCGGACGACTACCCTTCCATCCGGTGTTTCAAAGACAAGATCGTCACCGGTAAAACCCGTCCAGCGATGGCGCGTCAGCAACGTTACACCTTGCGCCTCCAGCCTGCGCAGCCAGGCACGCAGCAGCGGCGAGGCCTTCATGACTTTCGGGAAGACGCGGCCGGATGTGCCAACGAAGGTCTCTGTACCGAGACTGTCTGCCCAATTCCGTACGTCATCGGGCGCGAAGGCGTCGAGGGCTGCGCGCAATCGCTCGCTGGCCGCTCCGAAACGGGTGGCGAAGCGGTCGTAGTCCTCGGAATGGGTGATGTTGAGGCCGGATTTGCCGGCGAGCAGGAACTTTCGGCCAAATGTCGGCATGCCGTCATAGACGGTCACGCCATGTCCCGACAACGAAAGCACTTCCGCCGCCATCAGGCCTGCCGGCCCGCCGCCGATGATCGCGATCTGTTTTGCTGCCATGATCTGCTCGCTGCTGATTGTCCGGATTCCGTCTTGAAGCCTGCCGGCCTCCCGCGCAAGGGCGACGGCGTTGCTATCCGTGGCGGGTGTAATCCAAACAGCGGCTTTCACGCCGCATTTTTTTACAAATCATGCGTGCAAGCCCCTGTCTTGGTTCGGAAATTGTTGTGCGGGTGTGTTAGTCTCGAAAACCGGCACTGGCGTGATGGAGAGGAGTCCGTTGCGCCGGCGTCTTGCAATGACTGCTGTCCCGGGAGGAATGCAGATATCCGCGCGGCTTCTTCTTCGAGGCCAGGGTGGATATTGCTCGCCTCCCGCATTCAGCAGCGCGATCCGATGGGAGGAGACCCGATGTATTCAGGCGGTTTGAGCTTTGCTCTGGGCGAAGAGATCGAGGCCCTGCGCGAGACGGTGCGCCGGTTTGCCGGCGAGCGCATTGGCCCGCATGCGGCCGATATCGACCGGGACAACAGCTTTCCGATGCCGCTCTGGCGGGAACTCGGCGATCTCGGCCTGCTCGGCATCACAGCGGGCGAGGATTATGGCGGCATCGGCCTCGGCTATCTCGCCCATTGCGTGGCGATGGAGGAAATCAGCCGGGCCTCGGCGTCGGTGGGTTTGAGCTACGGGGCGCATTCCAATCTTTGCGTCAACCAGATCAACCGCAACGGTTCCGACGCGCAGAAAGCCCGATATCTGCCGAAGTTGATTTCCGGCGAGCATGTCGGGGCGCTGGCAATGTCGGAGCCGGGTGCCGGTTCCGATGTCGTCTCGATGAAGCTCAGAGCCGACAAGCGCGGCGATCGTTATGTGCTGAACGGCAACAAGATGTGGATCACCAACGGGCCGGATGCCGATGTGCTGGTGGTCTATGCCAAGACCGATCCGGAAGCGGGACCGCGCGGCATCACGGCGTTCCTGATCGAAAAGTATTTTCCCGGTTTTTCCACCGGGCAGAAGCTCGACAAGCTCGGCATGCGCGGCTCCAACACCTGCGAGCTGATCTTCAGCGATTGCGAGGTGCCGGAGGAAAATGTTCTCGGCAATGTGGGCGGCGGCGTCCGCATCCTGATGTCGGGGCTGGACTACGAGCGTGTCGTGCTGTCCGCCGGACCGCTCGGCATCATGGCCGCTTGTCTCGACGCTGCTGTCCCCTATCTCCATGAAAGAAAGCAGTTCGGTCAGCCGATCGGAGAATTCCAGCTCATGCAGGGCAAGATCGCCGACATGTATGTGACGCTGAACGCAGCGCGCGCTTACGTCTACGCCGTGGCCGCCGCCTGCGACCGGGGCGAGACGACGCGCAAGGACGCCGCGGGATGCATCCTCTACGCGGCCGAGCGGGCGACGGCGCTGGCGCTCGAAACCATCCAGGTGCTGGGCGGCAACGGCTATACGAATGATTATCCAGCGGGCCGTCTGCTCAGGGATGCGAAACTCTACGAGATCGGCGCGGGAACCTCGGAGATACGGCGCATGCTGATCGGCAGGGAGCTGTTCAGCGAGACGGCATAGCGGCGGGGATCACGGGCAGGAAAATGTCAGTGGTCCCTGGGTGGAGATGAGCAGGATGTTTGGTCGATCGGGGGATGAATGGCCGTTCTGAAATCGCAGATTTCGACGTCGTCGGAGGCATTCCGCGCCAACAGCGCGGCGATGAGCGAAGCGATGCGCGTGGTGGAGGAGGCTGCATTTCTGGCGGCCGGCGGTGGCGGCGAGGTCGCGCGTGAACGCCATGTCAGCCGCGGCAAGATGCTGCCGCGCGAGCGGGTGGCCCAGCTGATAGATCCGGCGACGCCATTCCTTGAGGTCGGGTTGACGGCCGCGCACGGGCTTTACAATGGCGATGCGCCGGCAGCGGGCCTGATCACCGGGATCGGCCGGGTCTCCGGTCGCGACTGCATGATCGTCTGCAACGATGCGACGGTCAAAGGCGGCACCTACTATCCGATGACCGTGAAGAAGCATCTGCGGGCTCAGGAGATAGCCGCCGAAAACAATCTGCCTTGCGTCTACCTGGTCGATTCCGGCGGCGCCAACCTGCCGAACCAGGACGAGGTGTTTCCGGACCGGGATCATTTCGGCCGCATCTTCTACAACCAGGCCAATATGTCGGCGGCCGGCATTCCGCAGATCTCCGTGGTGATGGGCTCGTGCACGGCGGGCGGCGCCTATGTGCCGGCGATGTCGGACGAGGCGATCATCGTCGAAAAGCAGGGCACGATCTTCCTGGCCGGCCCACCGCTTGTGCGTGCCGCGACGGGCGAGATCGTCTCCTCGGAGGATCTCGGCGGCGGTGACGTGCACACGCGGCTTTCCGGCGTGGCCGACCATCTGGCGCGCGACGATGCCCATGCGCTGGCTCTGGCGCGGCGGGCTGTCGCCAATCTGAACCGGCCAAGAATTGCCGCTGTTGAACTGCAAACGCCGGAGGAGCCGGCCTACGATCCCGACGACATCCCGGGTGTCGTGCCTTCGGACCTGCGCACGCCCTATGACATTCGCGAGGTGATCGCCCGGATCGTCGATGGTTCCCGGCTGGACGAGTTCAAGGCGCGCTACGGCACGACGCTGGTCTGTGGCTTTGCCCATGTGCACGGCATTCCCGTCGGCATCATCGCCAACAATGGGGTGCTGTTTTCGGAATCGGCCCTGAAGGGCACGCATTTCGTCGAATTGTGCTCGCAGCGCAAGATCCCGCTCATCTTCCTGCAGAACATCACCGGCTTCATGGTCGGGCGGAAATACGAGACCGAGGGCATCGCCAAGCACGGCGCCAAGCTGGTGACGGCGGTGGCGACGACCAAGGTGCCGAAGATCACCATGCTGGTCGGCGGCTCCTTCGGCGCCGGCAACTATGGAATGGGCGGCCGGGCCTTTTCGCCCCGCTTCCTCTGGACCTGGCCGAACAGCCGGATTTCGGTGATGGGGGGCGAACAGGCGGCGGGTGTTCTGGCAACCGTGCGCGGCGATGCGCTGAAGCGCGCAGGGACCCCATGGACGGAGGAAGACGAGGCTAAATTCAAGCAGCCGGTGCTGAACCTGTTCGAAACCCAAAGCCATCCGCTCTACGCCTCGGCAAGGCTCTGGGACGACGGCATCATCGATCCACGCAAGAGCCGCGACGTGCTGGCGCTCTCCCTTTCAGCAACATTGAATGCCCCTATCGACGATACCCGTTTTGGCCTGTTCAGGATGTGAGGAGATGACAATGAAACGCGAAGCTTTCAATGCCAAGAATGCCCCTCAACCGCGCGGCGGCTATTCGCAGGCCGTGCGGCTTGAGGATTTCCAGCGGTTGCTTCTCGTCAGCGGCCAGATCCCGACGGATTCCGACGACGTCGTGCCGACGGGCTTCGAAGCACAGGCGCGGCAGGTCTGGCTCAATGTCGACGCGCAGCTGAAAGCCGCGGGAATGACCAAGGCCGATATCGTCAAGGTGACGACCTATCTGGCCGACCGGCATCACACCATGGCCAATCGCGAAATCCGCAGCGAGTATCTGGGTAGCCTGGCGCCGGCGATGACGGTGGTGATTGCCGGCATTTTCGACGGGGCCTGGCTGCTTGAGGTCGAAGTCGTCGCGGCGCAATAAACCGGAATTGAATATGTTCTCGAAGATCCTCATCGCCAATCGCGGCGAAATCGCCTGCCGCATCATCCGTACGGCACGGCGCCTCGGCATCCGCACGGTCGCCGTCTATTCCGATGCGGATGCCGGTGCGCTGCACGTCGAACTGGCGGACGAGGCCTTTCGCATCGGCGCGGCTTCGGCAGGCGAAAGCTATCTTTCGGCCGAGCGCATCCTTGCGGCGGCCCAGAGGTCAGGCGCGCAGGCGATCCACCCGGGTTATGGCTTTCTTTCGGAGAACGCGGATTTTGCGGAAAGCGTCGAGGCGGCTGGGCTGGCCTTCATCGGTCCCTCGGCGGCGGCCATTCGCGCGATGGGCCTGAAGGATGCGGCAAAGGCGCTGATGGAGCAATCGGGCGTGCCGGTGGTGCCCGGTTATCATGGCGACAGTCAGGACGCCGTATTTCTTATGGAGCAAGCCGTCGAAATCGGCTTCCCGGTATTGATCAAGGCGCGGGCCGGCGGCGGCGGCAAGGGGATGCGGCGGGTCGATCAGCCGGAGGATTTCGGCGCAGCGCTCGACGCGGCGCGGCGGGAGGCGGAAGCGGCCTTCGGCGACGGTGCGGTACTGATCGAAAAGTACCTGCAGCGGCCCCGCCACATCGAAATCCAGGTGTTTGGCGATAGCCACGGCAATGTCGTGCATCTGTTTGAGCGCGACTGCTCGCTGCAGCGGCGGCACCAGAAGGTGATCGAGGAGGCACCGGCGCCGGGCATGACGGCCGAAATGCGCATGGCCATGGGCGAGGCGGCCGTTCGCGCGGCGCAGGCGATCGGCTATCAGGGGGCGGGTACCGTCGAGTTCATCGCCGATGTCTCCAGCGGTCTCTGGCCGGACAAATTTTTCTTCATGGAAATGAACACGCGGCTGCAGGTCGAACATCCGGTGACGGAGGCGATCACCGGCATCGACCTCGTCGAATGGCAGTTGCGGGTGGCAAATGGCGAACCGCTGCCGCTGAAGCAATCCGAGCTTTCGATCGACGGCTGGGCGTTCGAGGCGCGCGTTTATGCCGAGGATCCGGCGCGCGGGTTTCTGCCATCGACCGGCACGCTCTCGCATCTGAGCTTTCCGAATGATGATACGCGGATCGACGCCGGCGTCCGCCAGGGCGATCGCATCAGCCCTTACTATGATCCGATGATTGCCAAGCTCACCGTGCATGGACCGACGAGAGCAGCGGCACTCGCCCGGCTGACGGAGGCGCTGAAAAACAGCCATATCGGCGGCGTCGCCAACAATCTCGACTTCCTTGCGCGCCTGAGCCAACAGCCGGATTTCGTCTCGGGCTATCCCGACACCGGGCTGATTGACCGGGAGGTCGACCGGCTGACGAGCGCGAAGGCACCCGACGAGACGGCGGTGGCGCTGGCAGCCGTCCTGTCGCTTGGCGCGTTGCGGAGCCCGCCCGCCGGCGATCCATGGGTGTCGCTCGGCCACTGGCAGATGTGGGGGCAGGCGACGCGCACGGTGACGCTGGATCATGCCGGCGAGCGCCATGCCCTGCGCGTCGCGGCACGGGGGCTTGACCTGTTTGCGGTTCATATCGGCAATCGGGTCATTCCTGTTCGTATCTTCGGCCGCGTCGACAGCGGCTGCCACGCGGAGGTCGACGGCCGGCAGAGCCGCCTGCAACGCATCGAGACGCCGCACGGCTTCACGCTTCTCGTCGATGGTAGCGCCTATGATTTTCATGTTCCGGACTCACTGGATGGCGCAGCCGAAAGCGCTGCCGGAACAGATCGCCTCGTGGCGCCCATGCCGGGTCTGATCAAGCTCGTTCGCGTGCGGGAGGGAGATCAGGTCTCGAAGGGGGACGCGCTGATCGTCATGGAAGCGATGAAGATGGAACTGACGCTGCCCGCAAGCCGGGACGGCTTGGTGGAGAGCCTGTTTGTTGCCGAGGGCGACCAGACGGCGGAGGGCACGGTGCTGTTGTCGTTGAAGCCCGAGGAGACGTGATGGCCGAGCCGTTTGCAGACGCGAACCGCGTTTCGATCGTCGAGATGGCACCGCGGGACGGGCTCCAGAACGAAAAGGTCCTGATCGACACGCAGGCGAAAGTCCGGCTGGTCGATCTGCTGTCTGCCTGCGGTTTCGAGCGCATTGAGGTGACCAGTTTCGTCAGCCCGAAATGGGTGCCGCAACTGGCCGATGCGGCCGACGTCATGGCCGGTATCGCTCGCAGGCCGGGGGTGCGCTATGCTGTTCTGACGCCCAACATGAAGGGCTTCGAGGCGGCGCTCGCGGCCAAGGCGGACGAGGTGGCGATCTTTGCCTCGGCGTCTGAAGGGTTTTCTCAGCACAATATCAATTGCTCGATCGCCGAAAGCATCGAGCGATTCCGGCCGGTGGCAGAGGCGGCCCGGGAACAGGGCATTCCGGTACGCGGCTATGTGAGCTGCGTGGTGGAATGCCCCTATGACGGCGCCGTCGCGCCTGAAAGCACCGCCTACGTCGCCGGACGCCTGAAGGATCTTGGCTGTTACGAAATCAGCCTCGGCGATACGATCGGCCGGGGAACGCCGGAGGCCGTGGAAAGGATGCTGTCGGCGGTGCTGGCGACAGTCCCAGCCACGAAGCTGGCGGGGCATTTTCACGATACGTCAGGCCGGGCGCTCGCCAATATCGGCGTAGCGCTCGAACAGGGCATAAGGGTCTTCGACGCGTCGGTCGGCGGGCTTGGCGGGTGTCCCTATGCACCGGGCGCCAAGGGCAATGTCGATACGCTGCTGGTCGATCGGTATCTGAAAGCGCGTGGCTTCGAGACAGGCCTTGGCGAGGAAGCGCTTGAGAGAGCTTCGGTGTTTGCGCGTGGTTTGAGGAGTTCCACATGACATTCGAGACCATCCACCTGTTCGTCGACGATCGAGGCGTGGCGCGTCTGACGCTGGCCCGGCCAGACAAGCACAATGCGTTGTCGAGCATCATGATCGACGAACTGACCGACGTGGCGATGGAATTGAGCGTCGATACGGTCGTGCGCGTGGTCGAACTGGTGGCAGAGGGCGAAAGCTTCTGTGCCGGCGGCGATCTCGGCTGGATGAAGGCGCAGGTCGAGGCGGACCGGGCGACGCGGATGGCGGAGGCGCGTCGCCTCGCGCGGATGTTCAAGGCCCTGAACGATCTGGAAAAACCCGTTATTGCCCGGGTTCATGGCAATGCCTTTGGCGGCGGTATCGGCCTCATCGCCATCGCCGATGTTGCGATCGCCGCGGATACCGCGAAGTTCGGGTTGACGGAGACGCGGCTCGGGCTGATCCCCGCCACCATCAGCCCCTATGTCGTGGCCCGCATCGGCGAGGGCCAGGCGCGACCGCTGTTCATGTCCGCCCGGATCATCGATGCGCAGGCCGCACAGGCGGCCGGGTTGTTGGCGCGCATCGTGCCGATGGAGATGCTTGACAAGGCGATGGAGGCGGAGATCGCGCCCTATCTGCAGGTTGCGCCAGGCGCTGCCGGACGCTCGAAGGCCTTGGCGCGGTCGCTGGGCATGCCGATCACCGACGCCGTCATCGAGGCGACGATCGAGCGCCTGGCTGATACCTGGGAGACGGCGGAGGCGCGGGAAGGCATCTCGGCGTTTCTGGAGAAGCGGGAGCCGTGGTGGCGCAAACGGGTTTAATCGCGATCTGCGCTTGAAATGCGCACGGTTTGAGCATATTTTGATGCTGTCTTTATCAAGATGTGTTAGGAATGTGTCATGACAGCTTTGAGCTTCGATACGACTGCAAGCCGGTTCGGGGATGGACAATCGCCGTTCCTGTCGGCGGATCGGGTTTCGAAACAGCTCGGCGTCACGCTCTCCGAGCTTGCCCGGCTGATCGGTGTTGCCCGGAATACGCTGACGGCGAAATCGGGTGCGCGCAAGGTGGACCATGCCCTGAGCCACGTCGTGCGCATTCTTGCCATGGCCAGCGAAATGGCCGGTGACGAAAACCGCGCGACCATCTGGTTCAAGCATCAGCCGATCCCCGGATGGGCCGGCAAGACGGCCTATGATCTGGTGAGCGAGGGCAAGTCGGACAAGGTGCTGGCCTATCTCGAGGCGGTTCGATCCGGCGTCTATGCCTGATAGAAGCGGGGAGACGCTGACGCTGTGGCGTGCCTTCGTGCCGCAATGGGCCTTTGCGCCGCTTTCGGGCGAGGGTGCCTCGCGTTTCGGCGGCCGCTGGAACTCGGTGGGCGCGCCGACGATCTACGCGGCGCGCGAACTCTCGACGGCCTGGGCGGAGTATAACCAGGGCTTCGTCCAGCACCCGGCACTGATAGTGCAGATGGAACTCAAAGATGCAGTCTTGGCCGACTTGACGGATTCGGCAATTCTCTCCGAGTTTGGAAGTTCGCCCGAAATTCACCGCTGCGAATGGCGGATGGATCTCGACAGCGGCAAGGTGCCGGAAACGCACCGCCTGCGTGAACGGTTGATCGGGCTTGGCTTTGACGGGTTGATCTATCCGTCCTTCATGTCGCCGGGCGGAACCTGCGTGGCACTCTGGCGATGGAATTCGAAGGGCGCACCGCGCCTCGATGTGATCGATCCGGATGGGCGGTTGCCGAAGACGCCGGCATCGTGGGTTTGATCCGTTCTAGTTTCGCAAAGACACCTTCGGAGGATGAAAACTGCGGCTGATGCCTCTGAAAACGAACGGTTTTTTTCTTTTTAGTCTATAAAATAAATAAACTTAATTATCTAAATCGACGGCCATGATGTAATTTCCCTCAACTCTTGGGGAAATAACAGTGCATGTCCGGTAGACCGTCCTATGTCATCAAGGTGCCCACGCGCAGCGTGGAATGGCCAACCATTCTCCTGACAATCGCGATCTACGGAGGCTTTTTGGGCCTGACCTTCTGGTGGGAAACGCTGCCGCTGCCGGTCGTCGCACTTGCCGGCGGCTGGTTGATTGCCTGGCATGGATCGCTGCAGCACGAGGTGATCCACGGTCATCCGACCGGCAATCAGCGCATCAACGATGCCATCGGCTCGATCCCGCTATCGCTCTGGCTGCCCTATGAGATTTATCGCGAAAGCCATCTGGAGCATCACCGCGACGAGCATCTGACGGACCCGATCGAGGATCCGGAATCCTCCTATTTGACAAAGGCGGCCTGGGAGCGGCTCGGTGCCGCCGGCAGGCTGCTTGCCCGCTGGAACACGACGCTGCTCGGGCGACTGACCATTGGGCCGGCCGTCATGCTCTTGAGTTTTCTCGTGCAGGAAGGACGGTTGCTGCGGGCAGGGGAGCCCGGCCGGGTGCGCATCTGGGTGTTTCATTTGATCGGTGTGGCTGCCGTGCTTTTCTGGCTCACGGTCGTCTGCGGCATGCCGCTCTGGCTCTATTTCCTCGGCTTCGTCTATCTGGGCGCGGCGATGACGCGGCTGAGGTCCTATGCCGAGCACCGCTATGCGGAGCGGCACGAGGAGCGCACCGCGATCGTCGAGAACAGCCATGTGTTCGGGCTCTTGTTTCTCTACAACAACCTGCATGTGCTGCATCACCTGAAGCCCGGCATTTCATGGTATCGCCTGCCGTCGGTCTATCGCCGGAACCGGGAGGCACTGATCGGCTCGAATGGCGGGCTGGTCTATAACAGCTACTGGGACATCGCCCGCCGGTTCTTCCTGAAGCCGCATGACAAGCTGACCCATCCCAAACACTCCTGATCCACCAGAGTCATGCCTGAACCGGGCTCTTGGTCGCTTGGCGAAATCTGCACGTACTGCGATATCGAGTCCCGGATTTGTGTTATTCACGCCTGCCGTCTGCCACCTGCGAAAGTCTTTGAATGCGCCTCGCCAGCCTTGCCATGTATGCCAGCCCGCCGCCCCTCGCCGAAGCGACAGCGGTTTTATGGCGTTTCCTTAGCGATGCCCTGAAGCGGGCGGGTCTCGATGATGTACCAGACAAACTCGACACCGCTGTGCGTTACAACGATGCCTGGACGCATCCGAACCTGCTGCTGGCCCAGACCTGCGGCTTTCCCTATGTCAAACATCTGCGCGGCAAAGTGCGGCTGGTGGCGACGCCGGTCTATGGGCATCCCGGCTGTGACGGGCCGTTGAAGTGCAGCTTCATCGTTGTCGGCAAGGATTCAAACGCCCAGTCGCTTGAGGATCTGCGCGGCGCGCGGGCGGCGATCAACGAGCCGGACAGCAATTCCGGCGTCAATCTGTTTCGCGCCGCGATTGCACCGCTTTCCCGCAACGGCCGCTTCTTCTCCTCGGTCATCGAAACGGGCGGACATCGCAACAGCATCGCGGCGATCACCGCCGGCAAGGCGGATGTGGCGGCGATCGACTGCGTGACCTACGGCAATGTGCTGCGTTTCGATCCCGGGAGTCTTGCCGGTGTCCGCGTCTTTGCCGAAACGGTCAACGGGCCGGGGCTGCCGTTTATTACCCGGGCCGAAGCGTCCGACGAGGAAATTTCGCTGCTGAGGCAAGTTCTGCGACAGGCGCTCGCCGAGCCTTCGCTGGAGACTGCTCGCAATGTGCTGTCGCTGAACGATTTTGCTGTTCTCTCGGATGCCGATTACGAACCGCTGGCCGAGCTCGAACGGCAGGCACAGCGGCTGGGTTATCCCGTCATCGCCTGAAATCCGCCGCTCGCATCAGGCGGCGGATACCCGGTGTCGATCAAATGGCCTGCAGTTCCAGCGTCACAGTGTCGAAACGCGACGACGAGGCGGTGATCGCGATCGCGCCCGGCGCTCCCGTCGTTTCCAGCCAGAAACCGGTCGTGCCGCCCTGAAAGGCGATCGTCTCCGGTCCGATGATGCGGGCCGGGCCGTCGACCTTGATCGTGACGACATCGTTGAGGAAGGGCAGGCGGGCACCGACCTGATCCAGCGCGCGGACGATCACGCGGGTGCTGTCGCGGCCTTCGGCCTTCAGCGTCTGGCGGTCCGGCCGGACGTCAAGCGTCGTCGGCAGCGGGTTGGGGATCATGTGGAGGTTCGCCACCGGCTTGCCTTCGATGAAACCGGTGAAGAAGCCGTCTTCCCATTTCAGGCCCCAGACACCGAGTTCGTCATTGCTGAAATGCCGGTGGTCGATGACGACGGGCGGGTGCGGCAGGTGCGGGAAATTCTCCCGGTCCGGGCCGATACGCTTGGTGAGCATGCCGTAGCGCAGTTCGACCTCGTCGCAATTGGTGAGGATGATCAGCGGCAGCACGCCGCCGATGCTCCGCTCGCCGCGCGCCCAATAGGTCACCGGCTTCAGGATCACTTCGTCGGCGGGGTCGCACTGGCTGGCATAGACATAGGCCGCGAATTTCGGTTCGCGGAACATGTCGAGCACGCCGTGATAGCAGATGCGGTCGCCCGAGCCGAAATCCTGGTGGGTGTTGTAGTCGAACATGCACCAGCCGATGGCGCCGGAAATCGACGGGTCGCCATGGGCGGCGTTGAGCACTTCGAGATGGCGGCGGACATGCTCAGCCTGGCGCTGTTCGGCGTCGTGGATCTTCGTCGGGTACATGTGGCCGCCGAACTCGGTGATGAGATAGGGCACGTTGCGCGACAGGCCGGTGCATTCCTGCTGGCTGCGCAGCGCCGTGCGCGGACGGTTGGTGCCGGGCAGCTCCTCGTTGCCAAGGATGAAGTCGTTCATGGTGTAGACGTCTTCACGCAGTTCACTGTCGGTCAGGTAACGCACGCCACCTGTCTGGCGTGTGGTGTCGAGTTCACGGGCGAGGCGGTTGGTTTCGGCGTAGAAATCGTGGTCATCGAGGGATTCGTTGATGCGCACGCCCCAGATGACGATCGACGGATGGTTCCAGTCGCGCTCGATCATCCTACGGACGTTGCGGATGGATTCCTGCTTCCATTCTTGGTCGCCGATGTGTTGCCAGCCCGGGATTTCCTCGAAGACCAGGAGACCGATCCGGTCGCACTGGTCGAGGAACCATTTCGATTGCGGATAATGCGAGGTGCGGACCAGATTGCACTTCAGCATGTTTTTCAGGATGTCCGCATCACCCTCCTGCGCGGCGCGGCCCATGGCGTAGCCGACATAGGGGAAGGACTGGTGTCGGTTCAGGCCGCGGATTTTCAGCGGCTTGCCGTTGAGGCGGAAACCCTCGGGCGTGAACTCGGCGGTGCGGAAGCCGAAATGGGAGGAGTATTTGTCCGTTCCGTGGTCTGAGCTAAGCGTGACAGCGATCTCGTAGAGGACGGGATTGTCGAGGCTCCAGAGGTCAAGGCCGTGGAGGTCGTCCATGGTCAGCGTGATGCCGCCGCTGTCGGTTTCGGTGGCGACGCTGGCGAGAGTTTCTCCGGCGGCGTTCTTCAGCTCGATATCGACCGTGCCGCGGAAGGCAAGGCCTTGCGGGTTGCTCAGGTCGCAGCGAACCGAAACGGATTTCGCCTCCGCCAGCGTGTTGGCCGTCTCGATCTTGATGTTGGCGATGGAGACCGGGGCGGTCACTTTCAGCCAGACGTCGCGGTAGATGCCGGCATAGGTGAGATAGTCGATGCGGCCGCCGAAGGGCGGGATGGCGGGGCTCTCGCTGCCGTCGATCCTGACGGTGATGAGGTTGTCGCCCTCACGCAGCAGTCCGGTCAACCGGGCTTCGAAGGGCGTGTAGCCGTCCTTGTGGGCAATGATCTGCTCACCGTGCAGATAGACGACGGAATCGGCCATCGCCGCATCGAAGACGAGCGAGATTTCGCGATTGGCAAAGTCGGGGTGCCAGGCAAGCACCTTCTGGTAGGTGAAAGCGCGCTGGTAGCTGGTCTCGTCGAAATAGTTGAACGGCAGCTCGACGGCGTTGTGCGGCAGGCTGACTGCCTGCCCCTGCAGGAAGGTCTTGGCGAGGGCGGGCGAAAAACCTTCGTGAAAGGTCCAGTTCTCATTGAAATTGGCAAGGGAACGCATGGCTGTTTCCTGTTGGAACGTGGCTGCCGGGATCGGCTCAGGCCGTGGTGCCCCAGCGGGCTTTGCAGGTGAGGGTGATGCTGTGCGGGCCTTCGAGATCGGCGTCATGGCGGTCGATCAGGTCTACCACGGCATCCATGAAGGCTGCGTGATCGAGGCTGAGCGTCGTCAGGTCGTGGCAATCCCAGGCAGCCATGGCGATACCGTCCTGGCCGACAATGGCCAGGTCGTCCGGCGTGTTGCGGTTGAGCACCCGCCGGGCGGCGTCGCGGGCGCCGATCGCCATGACGTCGTTGCCACAGATGATCGCGTCGGCCTTCGAGCGGTGCAGCAAAAGCACGGCTTCCTTGAAGCCGGAATCGTAGGAATAGTCGCCATAGGCGTCGGCCTCGAAGGCGAGACCGTGTTTCGCCAGCGCATCGGCGAACCATTTGCGCCGCAGCTTGTCGATCCAGCTCGATGACGTGCCCGAGAGATAGGCGAAGCGCTTGCGGCCGTCCTTGACGATCTTGTCGATGATTTCGCCGGCAGCTGCCGATCCGTCGATGCGGATATGGGAAACGCTATCGCTCTCCACCGGCTCGAAGGAGACGATGATCGGCCGTGTCGTGTGGAAGATATCCACCGCATCCTTCATCGAGACCATGTCGGAAAAGATCACGACATGATCGACCTGATAGGTCGACGCAAGACGCATCAGCTGCAGGCGGTCAGTATGATCGGCGCAGCACAGGATGATCGGCAGGAGCTGCTTGGCCTGCAGCCGGTGGACCAGCAATTGCTGTTCTTCCGCCTCACAGGGGTTGCCGATGGCGTTGACGACGAGGGCAACGAGGCGGGAGCGCTGGTTGTTCAGCGAGCGGGCGATAGCATTCGGCTGATAGCCGTGTTCGCGGGCAACGGCGAGGATACGGTCGCGGGTGGCCCCGCCGATGCGGCTATCGGGTGAGAAGGCACGCGAAATCGTGGCGGACGACACGCCGGCCAGCTTTGCCAGTTCCTTCGACGTGATCCGCTTTCTGCTCATGCCTGCCATTCCACCCAAGGTTCAGGCGGCATCGATAAGGACGGACTGGCCGTCGGATGCTGCCGATTGCTTGATTGCATCCCACAGCCTGGCGAAGCGCAAGCCCATTTCAACCGAACCCGTGTTTTCCAACAGGCCAGCGCGGATGGCGAGGAAGTTCTTCATCGGATTGCCGAGGATTTCCGCTTCTTCGCGGGTTCCGGGTCTGCCTTCAAGACTGATCTCGCGCCAGCCGCCCCAGGCGTCGATACGCACGATCGCCTTTGAATAGAAGAAGGTAATGTGGGAGGCGCAGCCGGGAGGGCCTTCGCCGGCGGCCGTCAGCGTTGCCAACGCACCGTTCTTCAGTCGGGCGGAGACGGCGGTGACGATATCGACGGCCGTGCCGCGATTGTTCATGTAGGCGGAGACGCGCTCGAAATCGGAATTGGCCAGCATGCAGACCGTGTTCATCATGTGAGCGCCGGTATCGAACATGAAGCCGCCGCCGGAAATTTTCGGCTGCTGTTTCCAGTGGCCGCCGTAGTTGCTGGCCCAGCTTTCCCATATGGTGCCGGCAATGGCGATCAGTTCGCCGAACTCGCCTGATTCTGCGCGCTTGCAAGTATCGAGCACCAGCGGGGAGAGGCCGCCCTGGAAGGCGGTGACGATCAGGACGCCGGATTTCTTCTGCGCGGCAATCAGCGTTTCGGCTTCCGCGACCGTCGTCACCATCGGTTTTTCGAGGAAGATATCGAGCCCGGCTTCCGCGACGGCGGTTGCCTGTTCCGCGTGGAAGGCGTGGGGGGTCGAGATGTAGATCGCGTCCATCTCGTCGCGGCAGGCCGACAGCATCTCGCGGTAGTCTGCGAAGCATCGCGGGGCGGTTGCGCCCGCCGCGGTGACGACATCGACGAGGCGCTGGCGCGAGGATTCGGTCACATCCGCCAGAGCGACGAAGGTGATCTCCGGCATGGCTGCCCAGCTCTGCGCATACTCGGCCGCTTTCAGCCCGGCGCCGATGACGCCCAGGCGCAGTTTCGATGACATGAAAAATCCTCCCGATGATTTTGTGTACACGATTACACAAATGACAATTGCAAATCAATATGAAAATAATTGTTGAATTTCATGTATTTAAATTTTCATGGAATGAGCGATGAAAATGACGCTTGCCTGATTTCAGAATGCGTGTACATTTTTTCGCACGGTGCTGGAGGGTGCCGTGAGGAGAAAAGGGAGGATAATCCGTGAACAGAACGGCATTGGTTGGCCTGTGCGCCATCACGCTCAGCGCATTCGCGACGCTTGCGCAGGCTGAGACTATTCGCATTGCAAATCACGGTCAGGCTGGCATCAACGCCATGAAGTCGACCGTCGCAAGAATTGAAAAGAAATACGGCATTACTGTCGAGGTCGTGGAATATCCCTCGCCCGACAAGGATTATATGACGAAGCTCCTGACCGAGCTTGGCGCCGGCAACGCGCCCGACATCTTCTCCGCGCCGACCACGGCCTATGTCGCCGACATGGTGGCTGCCGGCTACCTCGCGCCGATCGGCGCCGAGTTCAAGGCTTGGGATGGCTACGCAAATTTCTATGACGTCGCCAAGCAGCTGGCTGTCAGCCCGGATGGCGAGACCTATGTCATGCCATTCATGCTCGGCATCCAGGAAATCTATTTCCGCCGCGACGTTCTCGACAAGGCCGGCATCTCGACCGAGCAGCCGAAGGACTGGGCCGACCTCTTGGCACGGGCCGCGGAAATCAAGGAAAAGACCGGCGCATACGGCCTGCTCTTCCCGGCCGGCGTCAGCTGGGGCACCGGCGCGTTCGACGAAGGCTTCCAGCACCTGCTGGTCGGCTCCAAGACACCGCAGCTCGCAACCGAAGACGGCAAGCTCGATCTGACGGGCGAGGGCGTCAAGGACGTGTTCGGCGTCTACAAAGAGCTGATCGACAAGGACCTGATGCCGACGCAGCCGCTGCTCGGGCCTGAGCCGTGGGTGATCCCGAAGTACCAGATGTTCCCGGAAGGCAAGCTGGCCGCGACCACCTGCGGTTCGTGGTGCTACATCTTCGACTGGGGCCGCGAGAGCAAGAACCCGATCCCGGACGTCGAAAAGGTCGTCGGCACCTGGACGATCCCCGGGCAGACCGGTGGGCAATATGTGCTTGCCAACCTGGCTGCTCCGTGGGGCGTCAACGCGAAGGCCGAAAACCTGGAACTGGCCAAGAAGGTGCTGATGGAAATCGGCTCTGTCGAGACGCAGGTGTCCTATGCCGTGCAGATCGGCAATATTCCGGCCAGCAAGGCAGCGGCGCAGGATCCGGAATTCCAGAAGCTGACCGAACTGGTGCCGATCCATGCGGCGGCTGAAAACGGTGTCTACCTGAAGCAGGCCGCCGGCTTTGCGACCGTCGCCGAAGGTGTCGCCCGCGCCACCGAAGCGCTTCTGCGCAAGGAAACGGATGCGGCCGGTGCGCAGCAGATCCTCGTCGACTATGCCCGCGAAATCCTGGGCGAAGAAGCGGTCAAATAATCCTCCAGACCGTTTATCGTCCAACGGGAGACGCGACCGCCACAGGTCGCGTCTCCCCCGCTTTATCTTTCATGCCGCAGGGTCACAATGGTTCGAAGCACATACGAGAAGCGCGTTGCGCGGCAGCTCCTGCTGATCCTATCGCCATCCCTGCTGCTGCTGCTGGCCTTTGTCATCTACCCCGCCGTATATTCCGTCTATCTGAGCTTCACCAACGAGGCGCTGACGGGTGCTGCCGCCCTCAACCCGCGGTTCGTGGGCCTGCGAAATTATTCCCGGCTGCTGCATGACGCAAAATTCTGGAACTCGCTGTTCGTCACTTTCGTCTTTGTCGTCGGATCGGCGATCATCGGGCAGTTCGTGCTTGGCCTGATCTCGGCCATCATGCTGCGCCGAGATCTTGCATTCAAACAGCTGTTCAGTTCGATCATCCTTTTGCCGAACGCCGCGCCCGAAGTGGTCGCCGGCTTCATGTGGATTTCGATGCTGGCGGGCGGCGAGAACGCGACGCTGTCGCGCATCGTGATGTTCTTCGGCATGACGCCCACCGACTGGCTGCAGACCTTTCCGCTGACGATGATTATCGTCGTCAATACCTGGCGCGGCATTGCCACCGCGATGATCCTGCTCACCGCAGGCCTGAGCACGATCCCGTCCGAGGTCTACGAGGCGGCGCGCATGGACGGCGCCAACCCCTCGCAGATTTTCCGGCGCATCACCCTGCCGCTGATGATGCCGACAATCTTGCTCTACATGCTGATCTCGGCGGTTTCGACCATCGCGGTCTTCGGTCTCGTCTATGCGCTGACGCGCGGCGGGCCGGGCGGGGCGACCGAAGTCATCAGCATCTACATCTACAATCAATCATTTACCGCCTTCCAGCTGGGTTATGGCGCAGCGGTCGCGGTGGTGGCGCTGGTCATCTCGCTGATCCTCGGCATCGCCTATGTGCGGGCCATGAAAGTGCAGGTCTGAATGACGGATTTCGCTCTCGACAAACCCGGAAAATCGCGCCGGCCTGACTTGATGGCCTATGCGACGCTGTCGCTAATCTCCGCCTTCTGCGCCGTGCCGTTCTTTTGGGTGCTGCTTGCCTCGCTCGATGGCAATGCCCAGCTGTTCCTGAGTTGGCCGCGCGAATGGACGCTCAACAATTATGTGCGCGTGTTTGCCGAGGAAGACGGTGCGCGCTGGGTGTTCAACTCGCTCTTCGTCGTCGGCAGCGCGACGCTGCTGGTGATGGTTCTGGCAGGTCTTGGCGGTTATGCGCTGTCGCGCACGCGGGCCTGGTGGAAGCAACCGTTTCTCTATGCCATCCTTTTGATCCGCGTGCTGCCGCCCACGGCGCTTGTTGTGCCGCTCTATAAGATCCTGCTGACGCTGAACAATATCGAGGGCAATCTGGTCCGCATGGTGATCGGCGGTGACCATGCACGCGCCATCATGCGCTGGATCGGCTTCATCGACGGTTATCTCGGCCTCATCCTTGTGCTGGCGACGATGCAGTTGCCGCTGGCTTTGTGGATCATGAAGACCTTCTTCGACGGCCTGCCGCGCGACTATGAGGAAGCGGCCGTGATGGACGGGGCGACGATGCTGCAGCGGATCCGCCGGGTGCTGATCCCGCTTGCCCTGCCGGGACTGGCTGCGGCCGGGCTGTTCGCCTTCATTTCGGCCTGGGGCGATTTCCTCCTGCCGCTGATCCTGTTGTCGTCGCCGGAATTGCAGACCCTGCCGCTCGGCCTGTTCCGCGCCTTCCTGCGCGTCAACACCATCGATTACGGCTTCCTCGCGGCGCTCGCTTTCATCTACCTGATGCCGGCCGTCATCGCTTTCGGCTTCGCGCGGCGGTTCCTCGTCCAGACATTCTCAGGCGGCGTCAAGGGATGACCCAGCCAAACGACAGAGCATAAGTCATGATCAATCTCAGGAACGTCCGCAAATTCTACGGTGCGCTGGAAGTCATCAAGGGCGTCGACATCACCGTCGAGGATGGCGAATTCGCCGTCTTCGTCGGCCCCAGCGGCTGCGGAAAATCGACGCTGCTCCGGATGATCGCCGGGCTCGAGGGCATCGATGACGGTGACCTGATCCTTAACGGCAAGCGCATCAACGATGTGCCCCCGGACAAGCGCGGCATCGCCATGGTGTTCCAGTCCTATGCGCTCTATCCGCATATGACGGTGGCAGAAAATATCGGCTTTTCGCTGAGCCTGAAGAAGGTGCCGGTTGCCGAGATCAACCGGCAGGTGGGCGAGGTCGCGGAAATCCTGCAGCTGACCGACTATCTCGATCGTCGACCGGCCGCCCTTTCCGGCGGCCAACGCCAGCGCGTGGCCATCGGTCGGGCGATCATCAAGAAGCCATCGCTGATCCTGTTCGATGAGCCGCTCTCCAATCTCGATTCCGCGCTTCGCGTGCAGATGCGTGCCGAATTGCAGCGACTGCACCGCGAACTGAAGGCGACCGTCGTCTACGTCACCCACGACCAGGTCGAAGCGATGACCATGGCGGACAGGATCGTCGTGCTCAACAAGGGTATCGTCGCGCAGTCCGGCCATCCGATGGACCTCTATCATTCGCCGGACAATGAATTCGTCGCCACCTTCATCGGCTCACCGAAGATGAACATTCTGCCCGTGATGCTGTCGCGGCCAGAGGCGGGAAGGCTTCGGCTTGAGAATGCCGACGGTCTTTCGATCTCGCTTGCGGACGGCGACGCCAATGCCGCGACCGGCGAAGCGAAGCTCGGCATCCGGCCGGAACATTTGAAGGTGTCGCAGGATGGCCAAGGCGATTTTTCGGCCGAGGTCGTCATTGTCGAGCGGCTGGGCGTCGAAACCTACCTGGCGGTCGGTTCGCCGAAGGATCCGATCGTAGTGCGCGCCGAAGGCGACCTTACCATCCGGCCCGGCGACCGCGTTTCCCTCACGGTCGACCTTTCCGCCTGTCACCTGTTCGATTCCAATGGCCGAGTCATCCGCCGGCCGCAGACTAACTGAAACATCGAGGACATCATGAAGACCAAGGTTACCATCTGGAACGAGGGCCGCCACGAGCAGGTCCACAAGCCTGTCCAGGACATCTATCCCGACCGGATCGACGGCGCCATCGCCGCCGGCATTGCCCACCCGGATTTCGAAATCCGCCGCGGCACGCTCGACGATCCCGACGAAGGGCTGCCGGACAGCGTGCTCAACGATACCGACGTGCTGCTTTGGTGGGGACACATGGCGCACGAAGAAGTCAGCGACGGGCTGATCGACCGCATCCAGCAGCGCGTGCTGAAGGGCATGGGGCTGGTCGTCCTGCATTCCGGCCACCACTCGAAGCTATTCCGCCGGCTGATGGGCACCAACGCCAATCTTTCCTGGCGGGAAAAGCCGGAGGGCGATCTCGAGCGGGTCTGGGTCATCAACCCGTCGCATCCGATCGCCGAGGGCCTGCCGCCGTTCTTCGAGATCAACGCCTCGGAAATGTACGGCGAGCCCTTCGATATCCCGCAACCCGACGAATTGATCTTCCTGTCCTGGTATTCCGGTGGTGAAGTCTTCCGCAGCGGCTGCACTTTCCAGCGCGGCCGGGGCCGCATCTTCTACTTCAGCCCCGGCCACGAGACATTCCCGATCTATCACGACAGGAACGTGCACCGGGTGATTTCCAACGGCATCCGCTGGGCCAAGCAGACACATACGGATGGCCGCATTTTGGAAAACTGGCATCGCGCCGAGCCGATTCATAAGCGTCCGGAGTGAACGGGGCCGCTCTCACCGGCGGAAAGTAAACGCTGAACACTGCAACGGATCATGGCTTAACCCCGTGATCCGTTTTGCGTTTCCGTATCCCTCCGGTTTTGACCTGCTGCAAATCCGCGATGTTTTCCGGCCCGTATTTCATTTTCCCGATTGACTCAAATTTCGTTCGGATCAATAGTTCGGTGACAGAACGAATTAATTGAGGTGACTGTGAGCGAAACCCTGCGCATCTCCCGGAAGTTTTCCCAAAGGGCCGTGATGGAGGCGATCATCCAGAACGGGCCGATCTCCCGCGCCTCGATTTCCAAGCAGACGGGTCTCTCCAAGCAGACGATTTCGGAAATCGTTCGCCAGCTGGAGCTGGATGACTGGGTTCGCGAGACCGGGCGTACCAGCGGTCATGTCGGGCGCACCGCCGTCACCTATGAACTTGTTCCGGATGCTGCCTATATCGCCGCGGTCGATCTCGGCGGAACCAAGATCAGGCTGGCGATTGCCGATCTCGCCTGTCAGGTCTTTGCCGAGGAAGTCGTGCCGACAGATCGGCGTGGTGGCCAGTTCGTCGTCGATCAGATCGCTGATCTCTGCGCGCAGGCGGCAGAACATCTGAACATTCCGCGCGAACGCATCCGCATGGCCGTCATCGGCGCGCCGGGTGCGCCGGACGCCAAGACCGGCCGCATCCTGCTTGCGCCGAACATTGCCGATTTCGACACGATGAACGTGGCGGCTGCCTTCGAGAAGGCGCTGGGCATCGATGTCATCCTCGAAAACGACGTCAATCTGGCGGTGCTTGGCGAAAACTGGCTCGGCCAGGGGCAGGGCATCGACAATCTCGCCTTCATCGCTGTCGGCACCGGTATCGGCGGCGGCTTGATGGTCGGTGGCCAGCTGGTACGCGGCGCCATGAATGCTGCCGGTGAGCTGGGTTTCCTGCCGTTCGGCGCTGATCCCTTCGATCCGGAATCGCTGCGCACCGGCGCCTTCGAGCGCGTCACCGCCTCGATCGGTATCATGGAGCATTACGCGGCCGCATCCGGCGAGACAGCGACCGTTCCGGCGATTTTCGAGCGGGCGGCGGGCGGCGATGTGCATGCCGCAGCAACCCTGGACGAGACGGCAAAATATCTGGCACGCGGCATCAGCGCGATTGCGGCGATCGCCAATCCGGAAAAGGTCATCATGGGCGGCTCGATCGGCCTGCGTCCGGAACTGATCGAGCGTATCCGCAAGTTCCTGCCAACCTGCTTCCCCTATCCCGTCGATATCGAGGCGAGCCAGCTCGGGCCGCGCGCAGCGATTGTTGGTGCTGCGGCAATCGGGCTCAGCCATCTCCATAATGCGCTGTTCGGCGCCGATGCTCCGGACAGCCGCATGTCGCTGCCGCCGGCAGAAACCGTGACATTCCGGGAGGCCCTGCGATGAGCACGCCGAACGCCCTGACGGAGAGACTGCGCGCCGTACTCGACCGCGAGGACGCGATTGCCCTGTTGCGCGGCGCAATCGGAGCCGAGAGCATTACCGGCAACGAGGCAAATTTTGTCGGCTTCCTCGAAAGCCAGATGCGGGCGCGCAGGATTGACGGCGTCCACGTATCCGATTTCCTGCCGGGACGCCCGAACATTCGCGGCGAGCGCAAGGGCGATGGCAGCGGCAAGCGGCTGCTGTTCATCGGCCACACCGATACCGTGCATGTGGATGGTTGGCGGGAGCATTGGGCCGGAACCGAGCGGGAAGACCCGTTTGGCGCACCGGTTATCGACGGACAGATCTGGGGCCGGGGTGCTGGGGACCTGAAAGCGGGCATCTGCAGTTCGCTGGCAGCGCTGACGCTGCTCGATCGAGCGGGAATCAAGCTCAAGGGCGATGTTGCCTTTGCCTTCGTCGGCGACGAGGAGAGCGGCCAGCCAGGTACCGGTGTGTCTGCCGGGATCAAGGATTACACCGCCAGCATCGAGGCTGGCGTGGTGGCAAAGCCGGATTTCACCGTCTATGTCGAGCCGACCCAGCTTGCGGTCTATCCGGCGCAGATCGGCTTCTTCATTACCGATATCAAGATCACCGGTAAATCCGCCTATTTCGGCGTGCCGGAGCTTGGACGGGATGCGCTGAAGGCGAGCCATGCGGTCATGTCGGCGCTGTGGGCACATTCCGATGCAATCTCTGCGCGGGCCGAGCATTCGCTGATCGGGCGCGGGTTCCTGCTGATTACGGGGCTTTCCGGCGGCGGGTTCATCGCGGTGCCGGAAGAATGCACGTTGTCGCTGATCAGCAAGCTTTTACCGGGTGAATCGCTCGATACGGCGGCGGCCGAGCTGGAAGGTGTCATTCGCGGCGCGGTGTCGGATCCTGAGATCAAAATCGAGATTTCCTATCCGGCCGGCCGCGACCATGCTCTCGGTGGTTCGGCGGCGGAAATCGATCAGGACCTGCCTGAAGTGTCGATGCTCTGCGCCGCCGTCGGCGAGGCGATGGCTGGACGGGGTGAAATTCAAGGGGCGCCTTTCTGGTCGGAATCGCCCTTCTTCGTCAACCGGCTCGGCGTGCCGGCCGTCTATTGCGCGCCGGGCGATATCCGCAACTGCCACACATTCGAGGAGCATGTCGATGTCGAGGAATATCTCGCCGGGATCGTGGCATTCGCCACCTTCATGGCGAGCTGTTGCGGCATCGCGGAATGAACGACTGAACCATCGATAATCTGAAAAAGGGAACAGAAAGATGCTTATCAGGAATTTGTTGAATGCAGCGCTTCTGACAGGCGCAATGATCACCGCAGCCCATGCACAGACAGTCGGTCCGGCCGGCGAAACCGCGACGCCAAGTGCTGAAATCAAGCTGTCCGACAGCGACATCGCTAGCCTGAAGGGCAAGGGCTACAAGGCGGCGCTCCTCTGGCATACGTCGTCCGATTTCATCAACGCCGTTTCGGCCGGTGCCAAGGACGAATTCGCCAAGGCCGGCGTCGAGGTGGTGGTGACCACGGATGCGGGCTTTGATGCAGCCCGTCAGCGCAGCGACATCGAGACAGCGCTGGCCGCCAAGCCGAACGTCATCCTTGCCTTGCCGCTCGACCCGACGACCTCGGCCGAGGCATTCAAACAGGCGGTGACCGACGGCACCAAGCTGGTCTTCCTCTCCAATTTGCCGTCCGGCTACAAGCACGGCACGGATTATGCGGCCATCGTCACTGACGATCTGTTCCAGATGGGCAAGCAGGCGGCCGATGCGCTGGCGAAATCGATCGGCGGCAAGGGCAAGGTCGGCTACATCTTCCACGATGCCAGCTACTACGTGACCAACCAGCGCGACCAGGCCTTCAAGACGACCATCGAGAAGGACTATCCGGATATCAAGATCGTTGCCGAACAGGGCATTTCCGATCCGGCCCGCGCTGAGGAACTGGCCAATGCCATGCTGCTGCAGAACCCTGATCTCGACGGCATCTATGTGACCTGGGCCGAGCCGGCCGAAGGCGTTCTTTCCGCTTTGCGCGGTGCAGGCAATACCAAGACCAAGGTGGTGACGCTCGACCTGTCGGAACCGGCGGCGCTGGACATGGTGAAGGGCGGCAATGTCGTCGCTCTGGTTGCCGACAAGGCCTATGAACTCGGACAGACGATGGCTGCCACCGGCCTGAAGGCGCTGCTCGGCCAGGAAACACCGGCCTTCATCGTCGCCCCGGCACTGACCGTGACCAAGGCCGATGTGTCCGAAGGCTGGAAGCAGTCGCTCAACCGCGATGCGCCGCAGTCGGTTCTCGATGCCGCGAAATGATCCGCTGCGCCGGGCTGCACGAATAGCCGCCCGGCGTGCATCAACCCGAGCTTCTGGAGGAATGATGATGAACAAGCTGTCGATGATCCCGGCGGGGCTGGTTGCCGCGCTTCTGTCCACCCATGCCTTTGCAGCCGATGGCGCGACCACCGGTCCGCATGGTGAAAAGCCGACACCGGCTGCAAGCTTCACGCTGACGCCGGAGGAAGAGACGAAGATCAAGGACGGCAAATTCACCGCCGCCCTCGTCTGGCACGAGATGAGCGAATATACCAATGCCGTCAACAGCGGCGCGCAGGACGAGTTCAAGCGTCTGGGCGTCGAGGTTGTCGCCCAGACGGACGCAGGCTTCGATGCCGCGCGCCAGAAGGCCGATGTCGAGACGGTGCTTGCCAAGAAACCATCGATCATCCTGTCGCTGCCGGTCGATCCGGCCACCGCCGGGCCGATCTACGATCCGGCGCTGAAGGCCGGCGTCAAGCTCGCCTTCGTCGACAACTCGCCGCAGGGCTATGTGCAGGGCAAGGACTATGTGACGATCGTCTCGGACGACCTGTTCCAGATGGGCCACAAGGCAGGCGTTGCCATGGCCGAGGCGCTCGGGAAAAAGGGCAAGGTCGGCTATATCTTCCATGATGCCGACTTCTATGTGACCAACCAGCGCGACCAGGCCTTCAAGTCGACGATCGAGCAGGATTATCCCGACATGAAGATCACCGCCGAGGCCGGCATGGCCGATCCGGCGCGGGCCGAGGAAATCGCCCAGGCGATGGTGACGCAGAATCCGGACCTCGACGGCATCTACGTGACCTGGGCAGAACCGGCGCTGAGCGTGCTCTCCACCCTGCGCTCTGCCGGAAACACCCATACCAAGATCGTCACGCTCGACCTCAACGAACCGGCAGCACTCGACATGGTAAAGGGCGGCGCAGTTGCAGCGCTTGTGGCGGACGAAGCCTACAATATCGGCGTCACCGCTGCCCGTGCTGCAGCCGGTTCGCTGGTCGGCAAGCAGGCCGAGCCGTTCCTGGTGGTGGATTCGCTTGCGGTCACCAAGGACACGGTCAAGGACGGCTGGAAGAAGTCGCTCAACAAGGACGTTCCGGCTACCATCGCCGAAGCCATCAAGTAAATATCGGCGCTCCGGCGCAGATTGAAGTCGTTGCACCGGCCGCACACATTGCGCGCCGCTGCCCGGCGGGAGCCACGGGTTCCCGCCCATACCCCCGCTCTTCGGAGGAACCGCTATGTCCAGCGCCCCAAGCAATGCCGCCAACCCGGCGATGAGCATGATCAGCCGCATCAATATCCAGCAATATGTCGTCTATGTCGGCTTTCTGGCGATCTTCCTGTTCTTCGCCGTCGTGCTGAAGGACAGCGGGTTCCTGACGGTGCGCAATCTCTCCAACATCGTGCTGCAGACCGCACCGATCACGATCATGGCGATCGGCATGGTCTTCGTGCTGTCGGCAGGCGAGATCGACCTGTCGATCGGCTCGACCGTCGCGGTCGCAGCGCTCTCTGCCGCCGTGACCATGAATGCCTATGGCATGATCGCCGGTATTGCCGCCGGGATCGGGGCAGGGGTGGCCATCGGGCTGGTGAATGGCCTGCTGGTCGCCTATGTTCGGCTGCCGTCGTTTCTGGTGACGTTGGCAACGCTCGGGCTGTTTGCCGGTGTTGCCCGGTCGCTCACCAACCTGCGTTCCATTCCCGTCACCGATAGCATGTTCACCGGCTTCTTCGGCTCCGGCTCGCTGCTCGGCATTCCCTCGCTGATCTGGTGGACGGTCATTGCCATCGTTGCCGGGCACCTGATTTTCCGCGAAACCCGGTTCGGCGCCCATGTGCTGGCAACTGGTGACAATGCCCGTGCGGCCAGCGTCTCCGGCATTCCCGTGCCGCGCATCCGGCTTGCCGTGCTGGTGATCAGCGGCGCGCTCGCGGGTCTTGCCGGCCTGCTCTATGCCGGCCGCCTGCAGGCTGCAAAGTATACGCTTGGCGAGACCGACCTGATGACGGTGATTGCCGCCGTCATCGTTGGCGGCACGCTGTTGAACGGTGGCAAGGGCTCGATCGTCGGGGCGCTCGTCGGCTCGCTGATGATGGGCATGCTCAACAACGGGCTGATCCTGATGGGGCTTTCCGTTTCCGACCAGATGATCGTCCGTGGTCTCATCATTCTCGCCGCAGTCGCCGTGTCGCTGCGCGAAAAGCTGCGCTGAAGAAAGGATACTTCTATGTTTCTCGACGTTCTGCGCCGCCGCAATCCGAAATTCATCGAAGCCGCCATGGGGCTGCACCAGCAGGGCAAGATCCCGGCCAATGCCTATGTTCTCGATCTCGACGCTGTAGAGGCCAATGCCCGCGTGCTGAAGACCGAAGCCGACCGCCTCGGCATGACGATCTTTGCCATGACCAAGCAGGTCGGCCGCGCCAGCTCGTTCTGCGCCGCCGTGCAGCGGGGTGGCATAGACCGGTCCGTGGCTGTTGATATGGCCTGCGCCCGCGCCACCCACAGGGCAGGCCTCCGCGTCGGCCATCTCGGCCATCTGCAGCAGGTTGCCCGCCATGAAGCCAAGGCCGCAGCCGCGACCTTCCGGCCGGATTACTGGACCGTCTTCAATGACGTCAAGGCAGGCGAAGCAGCCAAAGGTGCCATGGCGGCGGGCTATGTGCAAAATCTGCTTGCCCGTATCAGGGCTGAGGGAGATACCTTCTATCGCGGCCATGAGGGTGGCTTCGATGCTGCCGATGTCGCTGCTGTTGCCGATGCTTTCGATGCACTGGATGGCGGACGTTTTGCCGGGATCACCACGTTTCCGGCGCTGCTGTTCGACCACAAGAGCCGCAAGGTTTTGCCGACGCATAATCTGGCGACGCTGACCAAGGCTGCCGAGACACTGGCGAAAGCCGGACGCCGGGATATCGAGGTCAACGCGCCCGGCACGACATCCTCGGCTCTCCTGCAGGGACTGGCTGACGCCGGTGCCACACAATGCGAACCCGGAAACGGCCTGCACGGCACAACGGCGCTGCATGTCGTGGAAGACCTGCCCGAGCTTCCGTCGGTCTGTTATCTCACCGAGGTCTCGCACCTCTCCGGCGGCAAGGCCTATTGCTTCGGCGGCGGCTTCTACATCGACCCGATCTTTCCGGACTATGACGTCAAGGCGATCGTCTCGGACGAGCCGACTGTTTCGGCATCGTCGCTGCGCAGCGTCGAAGTCCCGCCGCCATCCGCCATCGACTATTACGCGATGATCGATGCTGGTGGACCGAATGCGCCGAAACCCGGCGATACCGCCGTCTTCGGTTTCCGCGGACAGGCCTTCGTCACCCGCGCCTATGTCGTTGGCGTGTCCGGAATTTCAAAGGGTTTGCCGAAAGTCGAAAGCATCGAGAACGGTTTCGGCGAACCTCAATCCTGGCCGGTATAGGAGAATGACCATGAACAATCAGGCCCCTGTGCTGCAGCTCAAGGATATCCGCAAGAATTTCGATGCTGTCGTCGCCATCGAGAATTTTTCGCTCGATATCTATCCCGGCGAAATCGTCGCGCTGGTCGGCGATAATGGCGCCGGCAAATCGACGCTGATCAAGATCGTCTCCGGCGTCTATGGCCCGTCATCGGGAACGATCACCATCGAGGGCGAAACCGTTGCCATGGCGAGCGCTACAATGGCGCGTTCGCACGGGATCGAGGTTGTGTACCAGGACCTGGCGCTGGCCGACCAGCAGACGGTCTATATGAACATGTTCCTTGGCCGCGAACTCACCAATAGTTTCGGCCTGCTCGACCGCAAGACAATGATCTCCGAGACGGAAAAGCTGGTGAAGGAACTCGACGTGCGCATTCCTTCGGCGCATGCGACGATCCGCGATCTCTCCGGCGGCCAGCGTCAGGGCGTCGCGATTGCCCGCGCCACCCGCTGGGCCAGGAAGCTGATCCTGCTGGATGAGCCGACAGCAGCGCTCGGTGTGGCCGAGACGGCGAAGGTGGAAGAGATCGTGCAGTCGCTGAAGTCACGCAATATCGGCGTGCTGATCATCAGCCACAGCCTCGATCAGGTATTCAAGCTGTCGGATCGCATCTGCGTTCTCCGGCGCGGCAAGCAGATCGGCATCCGCAAGACGTCGGAAACCAACAAGAACGAGATCGTCTCGATGATCACCGGCGTCAACTGACGCCGGTGTTTACGCCGTCTTGAGTGTGGAGGCGTTCGCCTGCACCGCAGGCGGGGCGTAGGCGCGCATGAACGTGCGCACGGCATTGCGCGCGGCAGTTTCCAGTTCTGCTTCCGTTGGCGTGACGCCAAACAGCGTGCTCATCTGCAGGTCGGCATTGACCAGCGCCAGGAACTGGCGGGCAGCGACGTCGAAGTCGTCGATCTGCAATAGTCCCTTGTGGGAAAGCCTGGAAAAAAGGGCCGCCAGTGCCGTGCCGATCTTGCCGGGGCCATGCTGGCGCCAGGATTCGAAGAGATGCGGATAACGCTCGCCCTCGGACTGGACCAACTTGCGCAGGAATTTTCCGTCCTGATTGCAGATGCAATTATGGCTGAGGCGCACGGCGAAGGCGGCAAGATCGTCTTCCAGGCTTTCCGGGTTTTCCGGAAAACTCGACAGAGTCGAAAACAACATCGCATTGGCGCGATCCATCACATCCTCGACCACCGCCATGAAGAGATTGTCCTTCTCCCGATAGTGGTTGTAGACCGTCTGCCGTGAAACGCAGGCTTCCGAAGCAATCTCGTCGATGCTCGCACCGGCAAACCCCTGGCGACAGAAGACTTCGGCCGCTGCCTCCAGAATGGAGAGACGTTTGGCGCATTGTCCGCGCTGGCTGTGCACGGACATCTTGGGAACGGTATCGCTTGGACTTTTCATGGGGCAAAGATAATGCCTCTTGACGTTTTAGACAATGGTGTCTAATTTTACATCAGTGTCCAAATTTATTGACACATGCTGCCAAGTGAACGCTGGTTCCTCCCAAGCACCGCGCGACCATCTTGGCAACGATCACATGGAACCCTCGTGAGAGCAATGCAGCGCAAAACTGATCTGGTTTTGCGCTGCTGTTTTCTGAAAGATGATCACAATGACGTCCTCCTTCTTCCGGACTGCCCTCATTCTCGGCCTGTTGTCGGCCATCGGCCCCTTCGCCATCGACATGTATCTGCCGGCTCTGCCCTCGATCGGGCAGGATCTCGGTGCTGCAAACAACGTCGTGCAATTGACCCTTCTTGCCTTCTTCATTTCCTTTGCCCTGTCGCAACTGGTCTATGGTCCATTGTCCGACATGTGGGGCCGCAAGGCGCCGCTTTATATCGGCATCGGCATCTTCACCGTGGCGAGCATCGGCTGCGCACTGGCGAACGATATCGAAACCCTGATCGCCTTCCGCTTCCTGCAGGGTATCGGCGGCGCAGCCGGCATGGTCATACCGCGTGCCATCGTTCGCGACATGCACACAGGCGTGCAGGCTGCCCGTCTGATGTCGCTCTTGATGCTGGTCTTCAGCATTTCGCCGATCCTTGCACCGCTGACCGGCAGCGCCGTCATCGAGTTCTACGGCTGGCGCGGCGTGTTCTGGGCCGTGATGATCGCTGCCTTCATCGGCTTGATCCTGCTGGTGACGCAACTGCAGGAAACCCGCCTCAAGGAACATCGCGCCGAAAGCGGCCTGCGCAGCGCCATGGCTGCCTATGGCCTGCTGTTGCGGGATAAAAACTTCCTGACACTGACCTTCATCGGCGGCCTCGGCATTTCCAGCTTTCTTGTCTATCTGGCGAACTCGCCCTTCGTGCTGATCGATTATTATGGGCTGACGCCGACGCAATACAGCTTCGCCTTTTCCATCAATGCCGTGTCGTTCTTCACGGTATCGCAGGCGACCGGCTGGTTCGGCGAACGCTTCGGCCTCGTCCGCGTCATGCGCGTGGCCGTTGCTGCCTTTGCCGTGACCATGGCAACGATGGCCATCGTCATGAGCCTTGGCTTCAACCAGCTGCCCGTGATGGCCGCGTTCCTGTTCGTCGGCTATGGCTTCCTCGGCCTCGTCATCCCGACGACCGCGGTGCTTGCCCTGGAAGACCACGGCGAGATCGCCGGCACGGCATCGTCGCTGATGGGTACGCTGCATTTCGTCACCGCGGCCGTCGCCATGGTCGTCGCGTCGGTGTTCTTCGACGGCACGGCGCTTCCGATGGCGATGGGTATCGCGCTCTGCGCTGTCGGTGCCCTGCTGCTCACCCAGGCAACCGTTGGTCGTCGCCGGGCGGTTGCTGCCGCCGAGTAGCTCGCCGGCCATCGGCTTGCATGGGATGCCAAAAGCCCGGAACGTTGTTCCGGGCTTTTTCGTGTGTCTCGTTTGCGGTGTTAACTGATCATTATCCATAACGCCGAAAAAACAGTACCAAGCGTGGCTGGTTTCCAGCCTCTATGTATTGACCGAAAAATTGACTCGTATACCATATCTAGTGTTCAAGGTTCCCCCGATTCGCAAGGGCTGGGGGCTAAGACGGGAATACGGTGCGTGACGCCACTATGGCGAAGCAATGCCGGAGCTGCCCCCGCAACTGTAAGCGGCGAGCTTCTGTCCCATTTCAAGTCACTGAAGTCTGAGCTTCGGGAAGACGGGACAAGAGCAACGACCCGCGAGCCAGGAGACCTGCCTCGAGCGAAACGTCAACGGACGGGGTGTCCGGAAAGCGCGTGATGTGCGGCGGAATGATTCCGCTGGTGTTGCGTTCCTCCGATGGCCCGCCAAAACTTCGGGGTGAAGGCATGTCAGTCAATCGAATTCGCAGACCAGAAAACGCGGGATCGCGATCGATGGCGCACGCCTAGCCTCAATCGCCAGTTCGAAATGCAATGACAGATCGGGTCCGCGTGCAGCGGCTCGGAACCCTTTCGTGTGGCCAGTCAAAACCATAGATAACGAGGAACGACATGAGCATTACCGTCTACAGCAAGCCCTCCTGCGTCCAGTGCACTGCAACCTACCGCGCGCTCGATCGTGGCGGCATCGACTATCGGATCATTGATATCTCGAAGGATGAAGACGCCTTTGCGACCGTGGTTGGCCTCGGCTATCAGCAGGTGCCGGTCGTCGTGACGGGGCAGGACCATTGGGCGGGCTTCCGGCCAGACAAGATCAGCGCGATCAGCGCGCTTTCCTGATCGCGAGCGTGCAAGCGATGGGCCTGATCGTCTATTACTCCAGCCTCTCGGAAAACACCCATCGCTTTGTCGCCAAGCTCGGTTTGCGCTCGGCCCGCATTCCCGTCAGCAACGGCGTGGAAACGCCAGATGTGCGCGAGCCGTTCGTCCTCATCCTTCCGACCTATTGCGGCGACGATGGCAAGGGCGCGGTTCCCAAGCAGGTCATCCGCTTTCTCAATAACGCGGACAACCGATCCCTCATCCGGGGCGTGATCGCCGCCGGCAACAGCAATTTCGGCGAGACGTACGGTCTCGCGGGCAATGTCATCTCGGATAAATGCCGGGTGCCGTACCTCTACAGGTTCGAGCTTCTGGGTACGGACGAGGACGTTGCCAATGTCATCAACGGATTGGAACGATTTTGGACGTCTCAGCTATCGAACGCCCTTTGAAGGCGGCGGACACTACGCTCGACTATCATGCGCTGAATGCGATGCTGAACCTCTATGACGACGAGGGGAAGATCCAGCTCGACAAGGACCGGCTGGCGGCGCGGCAGTATTTTCTCCAGCATGTTAACCAGAACACCGTCTTCTTCCATAATCTGAGGGAAAAGCTCGATTACCTGGTGACCGAAAGCTATTACGAGCGGGAGGTGCTGGACCAGTATTCCTTCAATTTCGTCCGCGACCTGTTCGACCATGCCTATGCGAAGAAATTCCGGTTTCCTACCTTCCTCGGCGCCTTCAAATATTACACCAGCTATACGCTGAAGACCTTTGACGGGAAGCGCTATCTGGAGCGCTACGAGGACCGCATCTGCATGGTCGCGCTGACCCTGGCGCAAGGCGATGAGCAGCTTGCCCGCGATATGGTGGACGAGATCATTTCCGGCCGTTTCCAGCCGGCGACGCCGACCTTCCTCAATGCCGGCAAGAAGAGCCGCGGCGAACTCGTCTCCTGCTTCCTCATGCGCATTGAGGACAACATGGAGAGTATCGGCCGCTCGATCAATTCGGCACTGCAGCTTTCCAAGCGCGGCGGCGGTGTGGCTCTTTCGCTCACCAACATCCGCGAGGCAGGCGCGCCGATCAAGCAGATCGAGAACCAGTCGTCCGGCATCATTCCGGTGATGAAGCTGCTGGAAGACAGCTTCTCCTATGCCAACCAACTGGGCGCGCGGCAGGGGGCCGGGGCCGTCTATCTCAATGCGCATCATCCCGACATCATGCGTTTCCTCGATACCAAGCGCGAAAACGCCGACGAGAAGATCCGCATAAAGACGCTGTCGCTCGGCGTCGTCATTCCCGACATCACCTTCGAACTGGCAAAGAACAACGAGGACATGTACCTGTTCTCGCCCTATGACGTGGAGCGCGTCTACGGCGTGCCGTTCACCGAAATCTCGGTGACGGAGAAATATCGCGAGATGGCGGACGACGCCCGCATTTCGAAGAGGAAGATCAAGGCCCGCGAATTCTTCCAGATGCTGGCCGAAATCCAGTTCGAGAGCGGCTATCCCTACATCATGTTCGAAGACACGGTGAACCGGGCGAACCCGATCGCCGGACGCATCACCATGAGCAACCTCTGCTCGGAAATCCTGCAGGTGAGCGAGGCGAGCGAGTATAATGACGACCTCTCGTACAAGCACATGGGCAAGGATATTTCCTGCAATCTCGGCTCGCTGAATATTGCGGCGGCAATGGATTCTGAGGATTTCGGCAAGACGATCGAGACCTCGATCCGGGCGCTGACCGCCGTTTCCGACATGAGCCATATCTCCTCGGTGCCGTCGATCGAGAAGGGCAATGACGACAGCCATGCGATCGGCCTCGGTCAGATGAACCTGCACGGCTATCTTGCCCGTGAGCGCATCCACTACGGCTCGGAAGAGGGCGTCGATTTCACCAATATCTATTTCTACACGGTGACCCATCACGCGATCCGGGCTTCGAACCGAATTGCCGTTGAGCGGGGATCGAGCTTCAAGGACTTCGAGAACTCGAAATACGCCTCCGGAGAATATTTCGACAAATACACCGAACAGGCATGGGAACCGGCGACGGAGAAGGTGAGGGGGCTGTTCGAAACGGCCGGCATTCCGATCCCGACGCAGGCGGACTGGTTGGCCCTGAAGAAGGACGTCATGGCGTCCGGGCTCTATAACCAGAATTTGCAGGCCGTGCCGCCGACGGGGTCGATCTCCTACATCAACCACTCGACTTCCTCGATCCATCCGATCGTCTCGAAGATCGAGATCCGCAAGGAAGGCAAGATCGGCCGCGTCTACTATCCGGCACCTTATCTGACCAACGATAATCTCGACTATTACCGGGATGCCTACGAGATCGGGCCGGAGAAGATCATCGATACCTATGCGGCGGCCACCCAGCATGTCGATCAGGGCCTGTCGCTGACCCTGTTTTTCCGCGACACGGCGACGACGCGCGATATCAACAAGGCGCAGATCTATGCCTGGAGGAAGGGCATCAAGACAATCTACTACATTCGTCTTCGGCAGATGGCGTTGTCCGGTACCGAGGTGCAAGGCTGTGTGTCGTGCACGTTGTAGGCTGAAAGCAGTGTTTTCCCGACCGTGGTAATGCCCCTCACCCATGACCGAGTTGGCCGCTTGTTCCTTCTCCCCGCCGGCGGGGAGAAGGTGGCCGGTAGGCCGGATGAGGGGCAAGGCCGCAAGGTATGAATTGATTGAAGGGATATCCCATGAACATCGCCATCAAGCCCGCCTCCCGCGTGCGTGCCATCAACTGGAACCGTATCGAGGACGACAAGGATCTCGAAGTCTGGAACCGGCTGACCGGAAATTTCTGGCTGCCGGAAAAGGTGCCGTTGTCCAACGATATCCCGTCCTGGGCGACCTTGCGGCCGGAAGAGCAGAAACTGACGATCCGCGTCTTTACCGGACTGACTTTGCTCGACACGATCCAGACCAGCATCGGCGCGCCAAAACTGATGGAGGATGCGATCACGCCGCATGAGGAGGCGGTCTATTCGAACATTTCCTTCATGGAAGCGGTGCATGCGCGTTCCTATTCCTCGATCTTTTCGACGCTCTGCTCGACACCGGATGTCGATGACGCCTATCGCTGGTCGGAGGAGAACGAGCACCTGCAGAAGAAGTCGGCGCTGATCCTCGAGCAGTATCGCGATCCCGATCCGCTGAAGCGCAAGGTCGCCAGCGTCTTTCTGGAAAGCTTCCTGTTCTATTCTGGCTTCTATCTGCCGATGTTCTGGTCGAGCCGGGCAAAGCTGACGAACACCGCCGACATGATCCGGCTGATCATTCGCGACGAGGCGGTGCACGGCTATTACATCGGCTACAAGTTCCAGAAGGGGCTGGAGCGGTTGGCAGCCGAGAGACAGCAGGAGATCAAGGACTTTGCCTACGAACTGCTGTTCGAACTCTACGACAACGAGGCGAAATATACCGAGAGCCTCTATGACGGTGTCGGTCTGACCGAGGACGTGAAGAAATTCCTGCACTACAACGCCAACAAGGCATTGATGAATCTCGGCTATGAGGCTCTGTTCCCTGCCGAGGCCTGCAAGGTCAATCCGGCGATCCTCTCGGCACTTTCGCCGAATGCGGACGAGAACCACGACTTCTTCTCAGGCTCCGGCTCGTCCTATGTCATCGGCAAGGCCGTTGCAACGGAAGACGATGACTGGGATTTCTGAGCGAGGGGATGGGGCTTACACCGCTTCGGCGCGGCATCCGGACGCCGCGCCCCTCGATCCACTTTCTGCCGCGATTGTAACTGTAACGTACTCCCGCACGGCCGGGAAACCAGCGACAATCATCGGGTGAAGTTCGAAGCGCGGTCGCAATGCGGCAGCCAACCCGGACTCATGGCTCAGCATCTGCCTATCAAACCTGGTAAGGATCGATGTCGACCGGCACTGCGCAAAAGGGATTGTGGAAACTGATGCTGAAGTTGCCCGTACTGCGCGGACAGCTCCAGATTCTAAGTGCGCAGAATGCAACCATGTTGAGCCTTTGCGATGCCTTTCATGATGCGAGTTCTACGCTCGATTGTCTGCGGAAAGATCCGAAGGCCGACGCCGCGATAATTCGCGAATACGAGGCGCTTTGCACGGAAATCGAGGGAGAGATCATCGAGATCTGTCTGGCGGCGCAAAACAGGGCACGTTGAGAAAGTCTCATATCCTTTTGTTATTATAATACTTTTTCAGGAGGTGTTCCAATGATGGGCACTTCTGTTCGATTTTATCAATTTTGAAACAGTCAACGGAATTTTTAGCGATTGTGGCAATGAATCTTCAGCAAAGGGCGTTTGACCACTGTGCCGGTTTGATGTGTTAATGTGACCTTAAGTTGAAAGCTTGGGGGCAGGCATGAGCGGCGAGCGTAAAATCGATCGACGATTCTGCAAACGGATTGACCAAGTTGAGGCTCAGGCGGAGGTCGATCGGCTGCTGTCCGATCCTCTCTTTCAATCTCCCGAGCGCAACAAGAGCTTTCTTCGCTTCATCGCCAATGAATTTTTCGAGGGACGGGCAGAGGCAATCAAGGCCTATGCGATCGCGGTAGACGTCTTCGGCCGTCCGTCAAACTTCGATCCCTCCATAGATCCGATCGTGCGCATTGAAGCGACGCGTCTGCGCGCGGCACTGACGCAGTATTACGATGCGCACGGAAGCGACACGGGCATCCGTGTTGATCTTCCCCGCGGCCGTTATGTTCCGGTCTTCAGTCGGATGACGCCGAATACTCCGGGCAATCCCAGAGCCGAGGAAGCCGAGTCCGACGTTCCCGATCACGCACCGCGCGGGAAGGAGCGCTCCGGTTGGCGGATTTGGAGTTCCAATGCGGGTTTCGCCTTGGCCTGGGTGCTGGTGGGCTGCGGTGTCGCCACCTATGCGCTGACAGTTGGGTTCAGCGTCTGGAAACAAGGTGCTTTCACGCACAAGCCTTTGATTTCCATAGCGATGACTACGGGCGCAGATACCCCGGAGCGCGAAGCGGAGAAGGTCCGGGATTACCTCATTGTCGCGATATCGCAATTTCAGACGGTTCGGCTTGCTTCTTCCGACGATCAGTCGGAAACGGTATCGGCCGGGAAATGGACAGGCCCGACATTGGCATCGTCGCTGCGCGGGCAGCGGGCGGTCAACGACTACCAGATCGTTCTCAAGTACGAGGCCGACGGCAGTGAACGTCTCGTCTGGTGGCAGGTCAAGGATGCGTCAACGGGCGAGGCGCTGCAGTCCGGTATCGAGCGTACGCTGCATGGTTCGGAAGCAATATCGTCGAGCCGGAGCCTTGCGAGTGATCTGGCGCGGACTCTCACTGGCACGCAAGGTGTCATCAATACGATCGAAACGCTCCGCGATCTGAATGCGCCTTCCCTCGGCAATGGCTGCATTTTGAGGGCGATTGCTGCGGTTAGCCAGGGTGACGAAAGGAAGATTGCGGATGCCCGCAGCTGCCTTGAACGCACGTTGATTGTTGCCCCTAACGATGCCGGTGCCAAGGCGGAACTGGCGATCGTCCTGTTGGCGATGGATTCCGTGGAAGCGCCGACGGAGCTTTCCGCCCGGGCGCAAAAGCTGGCCAGCGAAGCGGTGCTGATGGCGCCATTTTCCGATCGCGGCAAATATGCGCTGATGATCAGCCAATTTCGCGCGGGTCAGGTACAGGCGGCGATCGAGAAGGGATATGCGGCGATGGCGCTCAATCCCAATAACAGCGATATTATCGCGCGGCTCGGGCTCTATCTCTTTACCGCGGGACGATGGGAGGAGGGCGCCGGTCTCGCGTCAAGGTCGGCGCGAATGGAGAGCAATGTTGCGTCCGACGTCCTGTTGACGCGCGCACTGAATGCCTATCGCCTCGGTCGTTTCGAGGACGCTTTGATGCTTTCCCAGCAAGTCGGGCGGTCGGAAGATTATGTCGTGAATGCTGTCCAGGCGGCTGCCGCCGGCCAGTTGGACAGGACGCAGGACGCTCGGATCGCCCTGAACAACCTCGGCGCTGGCCGTGTCGATTTTGAAGCGGCGTTTCGAAAAAACATGGGTGCCCGCCATTTCACATCGGAAATGATCGGCCTTCTCGAGGCAGGCGTGCTGAAGGCAACAGCGCAGAAATCATGACAGCACTGCCCGCGGCGTTTGCAGGCCCGTAGACTATCAACGGTCCGCGGGGCCGAAGCCTAAATCCGCTACTTTTGCGTAAAGTAACTGTAACGTACTTGTTTCAACGAACTGTCGTGCAACGTTCCCGTCGAGTTTCGCGGTTTATCAGGCTCGATGATTCGAGCCCGTCCGAAGACGCTGACACTGGCGAATGGTCACTGCCAATGCCCACGACAAGGAAGAATACGATGGTCAGATTTGGTTTTGTGTTGATGACCGCCGCATTGGTGGCAGGCTCCGCTCTGGCGGGGCCTGCGGTCACCACGGCGAATGTGAATTTCCGCTCAGGCTCTGGCACGGGATTTGACAGCCAGGGTCAGCTTGTCGAAGGGACAACTGTCGACTTGGGCGAATGCGATGACAGCGGCGCCTGGTGCGCGGTTTCCGTCGATGGCAAGCAGGGCTTCGTCAACGGCAAGTATCTCAACCAGGCCGACGCGACGACGGATAGGCCAGGCTGGCCGCGCGTCTACACGACGGACGGCGGCGCAGAGATCACGCTTTATCAACCACAGATCACCAGCTGGCAGGATTTTACGACGCTGTCGGCGCTGATCGCCACGGAGTATAAGACAACAAGGACGCAAAGCCGATCTTCGGCGTCATTGGCGTCAGTGCCGACACAGTCTCCGACGCCGAGGCAGGCACTGTCATCCTCAGCGATATCAAGGCGACGGAGATCAACTTCTCGGCGCTCGACCGAAAGCAGATTTCCGATCTGTCGCTCGAAGTCGGCAAGCTGATGCCGACCGGCGATGTGACATTCCCCGAGGAGCGGTTGACCGCCAGCCTCGCCGACTATCAGCGCATGGAGGATGTGAAAGGGCTGAAATCCGACCCGCCGCCGATCTTCATCAGCGAGACGTCGGCCATTCTCGTCCAGACGGACGGCAAGCTCGTGCTTGCTCCGGTCAAGGGCGTGACAGGGCTATCCTTTGCGGTGAATACCAACTGGGACCTCTTCCAGGCCGATTCCGACAAGAGCTACTATCTGCGCGACGACAAGACCTGGCTGACTTCCAAGGATCCGGCCGCTGACTGGCAGATCGCAGCAGCGCTTCCCGACGCACTGACGAAGCTTCCGGACGATGACGGCTGGAAGGCTGCCCGCACGGCCGTTCCGCTGACAGCGGTCGACGGCTACAAACTTCCGAAGGTGGTCTATTCGGAAAAGCCGGCCGAATTGATCCAGTTCGAAGGCGAACCCGCCTTGGAGATCGTCAAGGGGACTGCGCTGAAATGGGCGTCTAACTCCGCCAGCGACGTGTTCTATGATGAGACCGGCAAGCAATGGTACTTGCTTTTGTCCGGCCGCTGGTTCTCTTCGGCTGCCCTTGATGGTCCCTGGACATTTGCCACGCCAAACCTGCCGGCGGATTTCCAGAACATTCCTGACGATGCGCCTTACTATGCCGTGCGCGCATCCGTGCCGGGGACCTCTGAAAATGCCGAGGCGCGGCTGAAAGCCAGCATTCCGCAGACGGCGCGGGTCTCCACCGATGGTTCGGTGAAGGTTGACGTGGCGTATAGCGGCGAGCCCAAATTCGAGCCGATCGACGGCACCCCGCTCTCCTATGCGGTGAATACCAACGACCAGGTCATCAAGGTTGGGGAGACGTATTTCGTCCTCAAGGATGGCGTCTGGTTCGAGGGGAGCAGCCCGAATGGCCCGTTTGCCGTTGCCAAGACGGTGCCGGACGAGATCTACAAGATCCCGCCGTCCTCGCCGGTCTACAACGTCACCTATGTGCGTGTTTACAAGAGCGAGCCGGATGCCGTCTGGTACGGCTACACCATGGGCTATCTCGGCGCCTATCTGGCCTGGGATACCTATGTCTACGGAACCGGCTGGGACTATGACGACTATTGGGATTACGGCTGGGCTGGCGGCGGTTATGTGCCTTATTATCCGCGCCCTGTGAGCTACGGTGTTGGTGCCTTCTACAATCCTGCTTTCGGAGCCTTCGGCCGCTATGGTTATGCCTATGGCCCCTATCGCGGTATCGCGGGCGGCGCGGCCTATAATCCCCGCACCGGCACCTACATCCGCGGCGGCGCCATTTCAGGTCCTGCCGGCGAGCGTGGCTTTATTGCCGCCTACAATCCGCGTACCGGAAACGGCGTGATCGCGCGGGGCGGCCAAAATGTCTACGGCTCGTGGGGCTCGGCCAATGTGAAGCACGGATCGGACTTCGCCCATATCGCCGGCGGACAGAATGCGGCAGGCGGCAACGTTCACTGGCGTACGTCCGACGGCAATCACGGCTTCGTCGCCGGCGGCAAGGGCGGTGACATCTATGCCGGCCGCGATGGCAACGTCTATCGACGCGACAACGGGCAGTGGCAGCAACACACGCCCGACGGCTGGAGCCCGGTGCAAAAGCCGTCGACCGACAATCTGAAGCAGCACGGCGAGAATTTTGCGACCAGGCATCCCGACGCCGCGCAGCAGATCGGACAAGGGGCTGTCAACCCTGTCCAGCGAAACACGAACCGCATCCAACCGGTCACACCGGAAAACCTTGGGTTGGACCGCGCCGGCCGGCAGATCGGCAATCAGCGAGCCTTCCAGCAGGAGATGATCCGCCGCCCCTCGATGGGTGAGTTTGACGGCGGCGATTTCCAGCGTGGCGGCGGTTTCGGCGGTGGCGGCTTTGGAGGAGGTGGCTTCCACGGCGGTGGCGGTTTCCACGGTGGCGGTGGCTTCCATGGTGGTGGAGGTTTCCGCGACCGTTGACGGGAGGTGACGTCTTCACCGCTCGGAGGATATGCTTCGGGCGGCGAAACGGCACTGGCCAATCCCGTTTTGAGCGCTATTCTCCGTGCCTGAGTTTCACTGGTTCAGACGGAAGCTGAGGACGGATATGGCAGGCCAAAACGGGCAATGGAACGGGATCAGGATTGCCGATCTCGATGGAAAGGCAATTCTGATCACGGGAGCTTCGACCGGTATCGGAGCAGCCCTTGTGCGCGCCTTCACCGCACAGGGTGCAATCGTCGCGATCCACTACAATGAAAGCACGAAAGCAGCCGCCGATCTTCTTGCAGAGGTTGAGGGTGCGGGCGGCAAGGCGGTTCTGGTCCAGGGCGACGTCTCGACCGATGGTGTGACCGAACGCGTGGTCGAAGAGGCTGCCCATCATTTCGGTCGGCTCGATGGACTGATCAACAATGCCGGCGGCATGCTCGGCCGTGTCGCCACGGCTGAGATGAGCGATGCGCATTACGAGCGTGTCATGGACCTCAATGCCCGTTCCGTGCTGGCCGCAACTCGGGCCGCGCATCCGTGGCTGAAAAAACAGGGCGGCTTCATCATCAACACGACGTCGATCGCCGCCCGCAACGGCGGCGGCAACGGCGCCATCCTTTATGCGGCCTCGAAAGGCTTCGTTTCGACGATCACGCGCGGTCACGCCAAGGAGTTCGCCGGCGACGATATTCGCGTCAACGCGGTTGCCCCCGGCGTCATCGCGACACCATTCCATGATCGTTACACCAGCCCGGAAATGCTGGATGCGCAGCGGAAAACGGTTCCGATGAGCCGCGTCGGCACGCCGGACGAGTGCGTCGGCACCTATCTTTTCCTGGCGTCGCCCACTCTGTCTGGCTACATCACCGGCCAGATCATCGAGGTCAATGGCGGCCAGTTGATGCCGTAAGCGAACGGGCGCGCGAGCATCTTGACGCCGCGGCCACGCTCGGACTAAGTGACATCAGACGGTTCCCCGATGGATGACTTCGAGGGGATTAATAGGGAACACGGTGCGGAAGACCCAACAGGGACCAAGACCGTGGCTGCCCCCGCAACTGTATGCGGATTGCCGATCGCCCATGTGGCGCTTTCTTGAAGCGCCATGCCACTGCGAGCCCTTTGGGTTTGCGGGAAGGCAGGCGAGAGACAGATATCCACAAGCCAGGAGACCTGCCGTCGAAAGCAACATCCAACTTCCCGGGCGGGGTTGCCCGGAACAGGAGCCATCATGTTTGATTTCGACCGCCACCCGCGGCGTCCCATCGCCATTTCCTTCCGAGCGGAAATCTGCGCCCGCCCCTGAGCGGTCAATGATCGCATCTGCGCGCCAAGGCTGACCGGCCACACCGGAAGCAGTTCTGTATAGCCGCGCACTGCAGCCGTTTCCTTTTCAATCCCGTGTCCGGGCGCTTTGCCGTCTGGCCTGGAATTCTGTTTCAAGAAGGTCATCATGTCCCATCATCACCTCTCCGTCCGTCTTTCCCGCATTCTGGCGCCGTTGTCCGCCGCAGCCTTCGCGCTTGCCGGCTTCTCTGCGCCAGTCGCCGCGGCATCAACGGTCTATCCGCTCAAAATCACCAATTGCGGCCAGACGGTCAGCTTTGAAAAGGCGCCCGAAAAGATCGTTTCGATCGGGCAGGGCATGACGGAGATATTGTTTTCACTCGGTCTGGCAGACAAGATTGCCGGCACCGCCGTCTGGGTCGGCCCTGTGCTGCCGGCCTTCGCGGAAGCCAACAAGAAGATCAAACGGCTTGCCGACAACGATCCGAGCTTCGAGTCGGTCGTGGGCGTGGAGCCGGACATGGTGACTGCCGAATTCGAATGGCACGTCGGCGCGCAAGGGTCCGTCGGCAAGCGCGAGCAGTTTTCCGACCTCGGCATCAGCACCTATGTCTCGCCGGCCGATTGCGTCGCCAAGATCAACACCGATGGCGGCGATGGCGTGCGCAAGGAACTGTTCACGATGGACCTGATCTATCAGGAGATCGACGAGCTTGCGGAAATCTTCGACATCCAGGATCGCGGCGACGCCTTGATTGCTGACCTGAAGAAGCGCGAAGCCGACGCTGTCGCATCGATCGGTGCTTCAAAGCTGGGCGCGCTTCCGGTGGTTTTCTGGTTTTCCAGCAAGGAAGTGCAGGGCGATGCCTTCATTGCCGGCAAGAACAGCGCGCCGGCCTATATCCTGAAAACGCTGGGCGCGAAGAATGTGGTGACCGCCGAGGAAGAATGGCCATTGGTGGGCTGGGAAACCATCGCCGAGGCCAATCCGTCCGTGATCGTCATCGCCACCATGGACCGCCGGCGCTATGCGGCTGACGATCCGGCGGTGAAGATCGATTTCCTTGAGAAGGACCCGGTCACCAGCCAGCTTGATGCCGTGAAGAACAAGCGTTTCGTCGAGATGGATGCACAGTCAATGAACCCGACGATCCGCACGATCGACGGCATCGAAATCCTCGCCAAGGGCATCAAATCCTTCGGTTTGTCGCAGTGAGCCTGGCAGTGGCTCAGCCGGTCGTGATCGGTCAGAGGTGGTGGGCGCCTCTGGCGCTCGCAGCCTTGGCCTTCGTCGTGCTCGGCTTCATGATCAGTCTCGCCGTCTCCATCGGCGAGATTTCCATTCCGCTGGAAACGACAGCGAAGGCCGTCTCCAATCGCCTGTTCGGCACTACGTTCGAACTGAGCCGGATCCATCAAGGGATCGTCTGGGACTACCGGCTCAGCCGCGCGCTGCTGGCGGCGAGCGCGGGAGCGGCGCTGGCGCTTTCGGGCGCCATCCTGCAGGCGCTGCTGCGCAACCCGCTGGCCGAACCTTATGTGCTCGGCATTTCGGCCGGCGCCTCGACGGGGGCGGTCGCGGTAATGATCCTCGGTTTCGGCTATGGCGTCCTGACGCTCTCGACCGGCGCTTTCATTGGTGCGGTCGTTGCCTTCGTTCTGGTCTCCGCTCTGGCAGCGGGAGCCGGGGGAGGCGCTGACCGTATCATTCTCGCCGGTGTCGCCGGATCGCAGCTTTTCAATGCGCTGACCTCCTATATCGTCACCACCTCGGCCAATGCCGAACAGGCGCGCGGTATCATGTTCTGGTTGCTCGGCAGTCTCTCGGGCGTGCGCTGGCCGGATGTCTATCTGGCCGCTCCGGTCGCAGTCATCGGTTTCGCGGTTTCGATATTTTATGCACGGGCGCTCGATGCCTTCACCTTCGGTGTCGATGCGGCGGCGGCACTGGGTATCGCCGTCAATCGTGTCCGCATCATCCTGCTTGGCGCCACCGCGCTGATGACGGCGGCGATGGTCAGCATCGTCGGCTCGATCGGCTTCGTCGGGCTGGTCATTCCGCATGCCGCGCGGTTTCTGGTCGGCCCGTCGAAGGGGCGGTTGCTGCCCGCTTCGGCGATGATCGGGGCGATCTTCATGGTCGCGGCCGATATCGTTTCGCGCATCATCGTTCCGCAGCAGATCCTGCCCATCGGTGTCGTCACCGCGCTGTTCGGTGCGCCCGCTTTCGCGCTCATTCTCTACAAGGCAAGGAGGCCGGTTTGAGCATTTCCATCAACGACGTGCACTGGTCGGCCGGTGGGCTGATGATCGTCAACGGCATCAGTATCGATGTCGCGCCTGGCAAGACGCTCGGCCTGCTCGGGCCGAACGGCTCGGGAAAATCCAGCCTGCTCAGGCTGATCTGCCGCCTGCGAAACCTGAAAAGTGGCGTCATCACGCTCGGCAGTACCGACATCGCGGCCATGGCCCGTCTCGATATTGCCCGGCGCGTCGCGCTGGTCGAGCAACAGGCGACGACCGAGGCGCAGGTCACCGTTTTGGATGTCGTCCGGCTGGGGCGCACGCCACATCGTGGGCCGCTGTCGCCTTGGAGTGCTTCGGACGACAGGGCTGTCAACGATGCGCTGCGCCATGTCGGCATGCCGGAGCGCGCAGACCAGCTTTGGCATACGCTGTCGGGCGGCGAGCGCCAGCGTGTGCACATTGCCCGGGCGCTCGCGCAGACCCCGAGCGAATTGCTGCTCGACGAGCCGACGAACCACCTCGATATCCAGCATCAGCTGGACATCCTGTCGCTGGTGACGAAGCTTCCCGTCACCAGCATCATCGCGCTGCACGATCTCAATCTGGCGGCGATGTTCTGCGACAATCTGGCGATCCTGCATCACGGCAAGGTGGTGGCCGCCGGAACACCGGAGGACGTTTTGACTGAAGACCTGATCGCAGACGTGTTCGGCGTGCGCGCCTATATCGAGCGCTCGGTTCATCACGGGCGCCAGCACGTTCAATACCGGCTCGACTGAGTGGGCTGCGGATCGACGCAAAAGTTCCATAATTGTTATTATCGAACTTTTGCGTGTAGCTGGGTGGGTTCAAGGATGAACTGCGACATGCAAATTTCTACCGCAACGGGGCGTCTTTATGGGCTTGATTTTGTCGTGGTAGTCGCGACGATGGGCGCACGCTGAAACACGTCAACCAGCGCCACGTCAGGAAACCTGCATGAAACTTCAGTTGATCCGCAATGCCACATTGAAGCTCGACTATGCCGGGCGCATCGTGCTCATCGATCCCTATCTGGCGCCGAAGCACAGTCTGGAGTCCTTTACCGGCCGCTCCCTTAATCCGATGGTCGAGCTTCCAGTCGCGATCGACGACATTCTCGACGGCGTCGAGCTGGTGATCGTTTCGCATCTCCATGATGATCACTTCGATAGTGTCGCCATGGAGCGCGTGCCGAAGCACTTGCCGCTTTTCTGTCAGCCCGGCGACGAGGCAACCATCCGCGAGGCCGGGTTCACCGATGTGGCGCCGCTTACCGATAGCGCGACCTGGAAGGGGCTGACGCTGACCCGCCGCGAGGGTAGCCACGGGCTCGGGCCTGTGGTCGAGCTGATGGGCTCCGTCATGGGTTTCAGCCTTGAGACCGAGGGCGAGCCTTCGGTCTACTGGGCCGGCGATACGGTGCTCTACCTGCCGGTGGAGGACGTGATCCGCGACACCAAGCCCGACATCATCATCACCCATTCCTGCGGTGCGCGCTGGGATGGCGACCTCATCGTCATGGACGCCGAGGAAACGGTTGCGGTATGCGAGGCGGCGCCGGATGCCACCGTTATCGCCACCCATATGGAAGCGCTCGATCACGCAACCATCAGCCGTCAGGATTTGCGCCAAGCTGCGCAAGCGAGAGGCATTGCGCCCTCGCGGCTGCTGATTCCTGACGACGGTGAGACGGTGGTGCTCGGGCGGCTGTAAGCAGGGCTCAGCGGACATTATTCGCGATGACGCGCTGCCAAGCTGATTAGCCCCTGCCTATTTGCCCTGGAATTGCGGCGGCCGCTTTTCGATGAAGGCGGCCATGCCTTCCTTCTGGTCGCCGGTGGCGAAGAGCGCGTGGAAGATGCGACGTTCGAACAGGATGCCTTCGCGCAAGCCGCCCTCGAGCGCGCGATCGACGGCCTCGCGCGCTGCCATGGTGGCGGCCTTGCCGTAGCCGGCGATCGTTTGGGCTGCGGCCAGCGTTTCGTCTATCAACTTGTCTGCTGGCAATACGCGGGCGACGAGGCCGCAGCGCTCGGCCTCCGTTGCGTCCATCATCCGCCCGGTCAGGATCATGTCCATCGCCTTTGCCTTGCCGACAAGCTTCGTCAGCCGCTGCGAGCCGCCCATGCCGGGGATGACGCCGAGCTTGATTTCAGGCTGCCCGAACATGGCGGTGTCGGCGGCAAAGATCATGTCGCACATCATCGCCAGTTCGCAACCGCCGCCCAGAGCGTAACCGGAGACCGCAGCGATCTTCGGCGTGCGGAACGACGCGAAGCGGTCCCAGGCAGCAAAGAAATCCTCGCTAAACATATCCGGGAAAGACTTGTCTGCCATCTCCTTGATGTCGGCGCCGGCGGCAAAGGCCTTGTCCGAGCCCTTCAGCACAAAACAGCCGACGCCGGGGTCACGATCAAGCGGCGCAAGGTCGGTCGCCAGCGCATTCATGATCTCGGAATTGAGCGCGTTGCGGGCGGCGGGCCGGTTCAACGTGACGATGACGACCCGGTCCTGCTGCTCGATGATGATCGGTTTTTCCATGGTCGTGATCCTCTTGCGGGCGTTTCAGGGCTTTGTCAGGCGGTTCCGGTGGATTTCTGTCGTAGCATGTCGATGATGCCGGAAAAATCCTTGTCGGCGTTTCCGAGCTCGTTGAACAATGTATAGAGTTCCGCGGCCTTGGCCCCGAGCGGTGTTATCGCGCCCGCCGACTGTGCTGCCTCCTGTGAAAGTTTCAGGTCCTTCAGCATCAGCGCACCGGCAAAGCCGGGCTTGTAGTCGTTGTTGGCCGGCGATGTGGGGACCGGGCCTGGCACGGGGCAATAGGTGGTGAGCGACCAGCACTGGCCCGACGAAACCGAGGCAACATCATAGAGCGCCTGATGCGAGAGGCCGAGTTTTTCGCCGAGCACGAAGGCTTCGCCGACGGCAATCATGCTGATGCCGAGGATCATGTTGTTGCAGATCTTCGCCGCCTGCCCTGCCGTAGCGTCGCCACAGTGAATGATGCGTTTTCCCATCGCCTCGAAGATCGGGGTGGCCTTTGTGAAGACGTTATGGTCTCCGCCGATCATGAACGTCAGCGTTCCCGCGGTGGCGCCACCGGTTCCGCCGGACACCGGCGCGTCGAGCGAGGGGCAGCCCTTCCCGGCAGCCATGTCATGCGCCTTGCGGGCGCTATCGATGTCGATGGTCGAACAATCGATCAGCAATGTGCCGGCCGGCAACACTGCGACCAACTCCTGCCATACGGACAGGACATGTTTGCCGGCGGGAAGCATGGTGATGACGGTGTTGACATCTGCGACCGCTTCGGCAAGTGAACCGCAGGCCGTGACGCCCTTGCTGCTTGCTTCGTCCAGCAAGGGCTGTGAAAGGTCGAAACCCTTGACGGCATGGCCTGCCTTGACGAGATTGGCAGCCATCGGGCCGCCCATATGACCGAGACCGATAAAGCCGATCGTCATGTTCGTGATCCTTCCTTGATCTTCGTCGCGAAAAGCGGATGGGCAGATGGCCGGAAATAGGCATCGACATCCGCTGCGGTGACATCCGCGAGCCGTGCCGGCCGCCATTGCGGATTGCGGTCCTTGTCGATCACGGCGGCACGGACGCCCTCGTAGAAATCATGGCTGCGCAGAACCGCGGCCGTGGCCGTGAATTCCCGTTCGAGGCAGTCTTCCAGCCTGTCGGTCTTCTGTCCGAGCCGAAGCAGCCGCAGCGTGACGTTGAGGCTGAGTGGTGATTTGGCCGAGAGAACGGGAAGAATTTTCTCCACGAATGGACTGCCATCCCGGCGCAGGGCTTCCAGAATGTCTTCGATAGTGCCGAAGGCGAAGAGGCGATCGATGGCTTCTTGCTGTGGTTCCAGAACCCCGGCAGGCGGTGCTTCTGAAAAGCCTGCGATCGTGGTTGAAATCGTCTCCCGCGTGCTTCCCGCCGGCAGCGATGCCAGGGTTTCTGTCAGAGCCGGCAACCGTTCTGAGCGCACAAAAACGTCGGCAAGACCGACAAGGATGGCATCGGCGGCGCCTAGCGGTTCGCCGGTCAAGCCGACGTAGGTGCCGAGTTCGCTTGGCCGCCGTGTCAGGAACCAGGATGCGCCGACATCCGGGAAAAAGCCGATGCCGGTTTCCGGCATGGCGAAACGGGTGCGCTCGGTGACGATACGGTGACTGCCATAGACGGATATGCCCACGCCGCCACCCATGACGATGCCGTCCATGACGACGATATAGGGTTTCGGATAGCGTCCGATCCGAGCGTTGAGCGTGTACTCCTCGCGCCAGAAAGTTTCCGGCAGTTCAGAGCCGGTCTTCCCGCCGTCATAAATCGCTCGGATATCGCCGCCGGCGCAGAGGCCGCGCTCACCCTCCCCCGTGACAAGGACGGCAGCGACGGCCGAATCCTGTTCGAAATCGTCAAGGGCGGCCCCGATGTCACGAACCATTTTCAACGTCAGGCTGTTCAGGGCCTTGGGGCGATTGAGCCGGATGCGGCCGAGCGCGCCGTGGCGCTCGACCAGCGTCTCGGCTTCGGCAGCAGTGGTGTCAGATATGGAGGGCATGGCCAAGGGCTTTCAATGCGGCTTCCTGGAAGCCTTCGCTGCGCGTCGGATGGGCGTGGATGGTTGCGGCGATATCTTCGAGACGGGCTCCCATTTCAATCGCCAGCGCAAAGGCGCTCGACAGTTCGGAAACACCGGCGCCGACAGCCTGAATGCCGAGAACGAGGTTGCTGTCCGCACGTGCCACGATGCGCACGAAACCGTCTTCCGAGAGCATAGTCATGGCGCGGCCGTTGGCATTGAAGGGGAATTGCCCGACACGGATCGCGTAGCCTTGCGCCCTCGCCTCATCCGGTGCCAGGCCGGCGGTGACGATTTCCGGGTCGGTGAAGCAGACGGCCGGGATGCAGCGCTTGTCCCATGTGCGTTTCTTGCCCGCGACGATCTCGGCGACCATTTCGCCCTGCGCCATGGCGCGGTGGGCAAGCATCGGTTCGCCGGTGATGTCACCGATGGCATGGACGCCGCGCATCGATGTCCGGCATCGTTCGTCGATGCGCAGGAACTTTCCGGTCCGGTCAAGATCGAGTTCGTCCAGTCCCCATCCTTCAGTGCGCGGCTTGCGGCCGACCGTCACGAGGATCTTGTCGGCTGGAAGCCGCTGCTCCTCGCCTTCGGCGGTTTCAATCAGGAGCGCCAGCCCTTCCTCCGAAAGTCCCTTGGCCTTGGCGCCGGTCAGGACGCGGATGCCGAGTTCCCCGAGCCGCTTGGCCACCGGCTTCACCAATTCGGCGTCATATTGCGGCAGGATCTGTGGCGTCGCTTCGACCACCGTCACCTCGGAGCCCATCTTGGCGAAGGCGGTTCCGAGTTCCAGGCCGATATATCCGCCACCCACGACGACAAGCTTCTTCGGTACCGTCTTCAGCGACAGTGCTTCCGTCGAGGATATGACCGGTCCACCGAAAGGCAGAAACGGCAGTTCCACGGGCTCGGAGCCGGTGGCGATCACCACGGTTTCTGCGCGGATGACCTGCACTCCCGTTTCCGTCTCGACCTCGACGGTCTTGCCGTCGCGGAACATTGCCTTGCCATGGACGATCTTGACCTTGGCCTTGCGGAGCAGGCCGAGCACGCCGCTGTTCAGGCGCCCGACGATGCCATCCTTCCAGGCGACGGTCTTCGCAAGATCGAGCTTCGGCGCCTCGACAGTGATGCCGAGCGGGCCGCCATTGCCGGCCATATGGCTGACCTTCTCGAATTCCTCGGCTGCGTGGATCAGCGCCTTGGAGGGAATGCAGCCGATGTTGAGGCAGGTGCCGCCAGCCTTGACAGCCTCGACGATGACGGTATCGACCCCGAGCTGGCCGGCGCGGATGGCGCAGATATAGCCACCAGGTCCGGCGCCGATGACGAGAAGTTTGCAGACGATCTCTTTCATGGACATCAGCTTTCGATGAAAATCAGCGCGGGGGTTTCAAGCAGCGTCTTAATCCTCTGGACGAAGGTGGCGGCATCCCATCCATCCACGACGCGATGATCGAAGCTCGACGACAGGTTCATCATCTTGCGCGGGATGAACTGGTTGCCGTCCCAGACCGGCCGCGTCATGATCTTGTTGACGCCGACGATCGCCACTTCGGGATGGTTGATGATCGGCGTCGTGGCGATGCCGCCCATGGCGCCGAGCGAGGTGATGGTGATCGTCGAGCCCGAAAGCTCCTCGCGCAACGCCGTGCCCGTGCGGGCGGCCTCGGCCAGCCGCACCAGTTCGCGCGCGCAATCCCAGATGCCGCGCGCTTCCGCATGGCGCACGACCGGAACGGTCAGGCCCGCGGGCGTCTGGGTGGCGATACCGATATGGACGGCGCCGTGACGGCTGATGATGGCGGCGTCATCGTCGAAGGTGGCGTTGACACCCGGCTGCTCGCCGACGGTTTTCACCAAAGCCCGCATCAGGAAGGGCAGGATCGTCAGCTTGGTCTGGTCCGGCTTGCGGGTACCGTTCATGGTCGCCCGCAGGTCCTCCAGATCGGTGACGTCGATCTCCTCGACATAGGTGATGTGCGGAATGCGCGAGGTGGCGAGCACCATCTTCTCGGAGATGCGGCGGCGCAGGCCGGTGACCTTGATTTCCTCGACGGTGGTTTTCCTGGCAAGCCCCACCGGCATGATCGACGGCTGAGCACCACGCGCGAGAAACTGGTCGAGGTCGTCATGGGTGATCCGTCCGGCCGGTCCGGTGCCCGGCACCTGACGCAGGTCGATGCCGCCTTCCTGGGCGCGAAGCCGGACTGCGGGCGAGGCGAGCGGCCTTTCGGCCGGCGTCTGTGCTGCCGCGCGGGCAACCGGTGCGGCCTGCACGGATTTCTTGATCTCGACCGGCGGCGGGCTCGCCACTTTCTCGACGGGCTGATCGGCCGTTTCGATGGTCACCGTTTCGGCCATCGGAACCGCAGCAGCTTCGCCCCCCTCGCCCGCGACCTGGATGCGCACCAGCGGTGCCTTGACGGCAACGGTATCGCCGATCTCGGCACCCAGCCAGAGGACGGTGCCCGTTACAGGCGACGGGATTTCGACTGTTGCCTTGTCGGTCATGACGGCGGCAAGCACCATGTCTTCGCGGACCGGATCGCCCGGCTTCACATGCCATTCGACGAGTTCGGCTTCCGCCACGCCCTCGCCGACATCCGGCATCTTGATGACAAATTCACCCATGGTCACGCCTCCATCACTTCGGCAAGCGCGCGTCCGACGCGGCCGGGTCCGGGGAAATAATCCCATTCCTGCGCATGTGGATAGGGCGTATCCCAGCCCGTCACGCGAACGACGGGGGCTTCCAGATGATAGAAGCAATGTTCCTGCACCAGTGCAGCGAGTTCGGCACCGTAACCCGAGGTCAGGGTCGCCTCATGCACGACGACGCAGCGGCCGGTCTTCGTCACCGATTGCACGATCGTATCGAGATCGAGCGGCAGCAGGCTGCGCAGATCGATTACCTCGGCGTCAACGCCCATTTCCTCGGCTGCCGCCAGCGCGACGTGGACCATGGTGCCATAGGCGATAACGGTCACCGCCGAGCCCTGCCGGCGGATTTCGGCCTTGCCGATCGGAATGCTGTAATGGCCTTCCGGCACTTCGCCCAAATCATGCTTCGACCAGGGCGTCACCGGTCTGTCGTGATGGCCGTCGAAGGGGCCGTTGTAGAGGCGCTTCGGTTCAAGAAACATCACCGGGTCGGGGTCTTCGATCGAAGCGATCAGCAGGCCCTTGGCGTCGTAGGGGTTGGAGGGCACGACGACTTTCAGGCCGCAGACATGGGTAAACAGCGCCTCCGGGCTCTGGCTATGCGTCTGCCCGCCGAAGATGCCGCCGCCGGTCGGCATTCTGAGCACGATCGGGCAGGTGAAGTCGCCGTTCGAGCGGTAGCGGATGCGGGCAGCCTCCTGCGTGATCTGGTCGTAGGCCGGGTACATATAGTCGGCGAACTGGATCTCGACGCAGGGTTTCAGCCCGTAGGCCGCCATGCCGATCGCGGTGCCGACAATGCCGCTCTCGCTGATCGGTGCGTCGAAACAGCGGGTCTTGCCGTATTTCGCTTGAAGCCCCTGGGTGCAGCGGAAGACACCGCCGAAATAGCCCACATCCTCGCCGAAGACGACCACGTCGTCGTCGCGTTCCATCGACACGTCCATGGCACTGCGCACGGCCTCGATCATTGTCATTCTGGCCATGTCAGTATCCTGCCTTCTGCCGCTGGCGGCGAATATGAGGCGGCATCTCGGCGTAGACGCCTTCGAAGATATCGCGCACCGACGGTTTTCCGCCGGCATGCAGAGTGCCGTGTACCTCCGCCTGTTTCTGCGCCTGGATCACCTCATCGAGGATTTCGGCCTCTGCCTGTACATGCCGCTCTTCGGACCAGACACCTTTCACGATCAGGTGCTTCTTCAGGCGCAGGACAGGATCACCGAGCGGCCACGCCTCTGATTCCGTCTTCGGGCGGTAGGCGCTCGGATCGTCCGAGGTCGAGTGGGCGCCGACGCGGTAGGTGACATATTCGATCAGGGTCGGCCCGAGATTGCGCCGAGCGCGCTCGGCGGCCCAGTGGGACACGGCGTAGACGGCGAGATAGTCGTTGCCATCGACGCGAAGCGCCGGAATGCCGAAACCGAGGCCGCGTGCCGCGAACGTACCGGAACCGCCGCGGGCAATGCCCTGGAAGGTCGAGATCGCCCACTGGTTGTTGACGATGTTGAGGATCACCGGTGCCTTGTAGGTCGAGGCAAAGACCAGCGCCGAATGGAAATCCGATTCCGCCGTCGAGCCATCACCGATCCAGGCGGCTGCGATCTTGGTGTCGTTCTTGATGGCCGACGCCATGGCCCAACCGACGGCCTGGACATATTGGGTGGCGAGATTGCCGGAGATCGTAAAGAAGCCGTGCTCCTTGGACGAATACATGATCGGCAGCTGCCGCCCGCGTAGCGGGTCGCTTTCGTTCGAGAAGATCTGGTTCATCATCTCGACCATCGGATAATCGTCGGCGATCAATAGCCCTGCCTGGCGATAGGTCGGGAAGTTCATATCGCCCTTCTTCAGCGCCTTGCGGAAGGCACAGCTGACGGCTTCCTCGCCCAGATGCTGCATGTAGAAGGACGTCTTGCCCTGCCGCTGTGCCATCAGCATGCGGGCATCGAAGGCTCTGAGCTTCATCATGTTGCGCAGGCCGGCGAGCAATTCCTCGTCTGACAACAGTCCGGCCCAGGGACCGACGGCTTCGCCATCGCGGTTCAGGACGCGAATGATCGAATAGGCGAGGTCGCGGATGTCTTCCGACGCGGCATCCACCTCGGGGCGCGGCACGGAGCCGGCCTTGGCGATATTGACGTTGGAAAAATCCGGCTGACCACCGGGCCGGACCGCCGGCTCCGGAACATGCAGGCTCAATTGCGGGAACTCGGTCATGCCGTGCTCTTCCTCCCCATTTTGGACCCAAGCTTTCCTTGCTCACTCCCGGAAAGCGGGGTCTCTTGTTTTATAGACTACGCGCAATGACGATGCGCTGCACGTCGCTTGTTCCCTCGTAGATCTGGCAGATGCGGACATCGCGATAGATGCGCTCGACCGGATAGTCCGACATATATCCATAGCCGCCATGGATCTGGATCGCGTCCGAGCAGACCTTCTCCGCCATTTCCGAAGCGAACAGTTTTGCCATGGAGGCTTCTGTCAGGCAGGGCTCTCCGGCCTCCTTCAGCTCGGCGGCGTGCAGCACCATCTGCCGCGCCGCCTCGATCTGCGTTGCCATGTCGGCAAGGCGGAAAGCGACGGCCTGATGATCGATAATCGGCTTGCCGAAGGCGATGCGTTCGCGGGCATAGTCGCGCGCCGCCTCGAAAGCCGCGCGTGCCATGCCGACGGACTGCGAGGCGATGCCGATGCGACCGCCTTCGAGGTTTGCCAAAGCGATCTTGTAGCCCTCGCCCTCCGCGCCCAACCGCAGGTCGGCCGGAATACGCATATCGGTGAAGGCAATCTGGCAGGTGTCGGAGGAATGCAGGCCGAGCTTGTGCTCCACGCGCACGACTTCGTAACCGGGCGTATCCGTCGGCACGATGAAGGCGGAAATGCCCTTCTTGCCGGCATGGGGATCGGTGACGGCGAAGACGATGATGACGTTGCCGTTCTTGCCGGAGGTGATGAACTGTTTGGCACCGTCAAGCACATAATGATCGCCGTCGCGGCGGGCGCGGGTGCGCAGGTTCGAAGCGTCGGAGCCCGCCTGCGGCTCGGTCAAGGCAAAGCCGCCGATCCATTCGCCGGAGGCGAGCTTCGGCAGGAAACGCTGCTTTTGTTCCTCGGTGCCGAATTTCAGGATCGGCACGCAGCCAACCGAACTATGCACGCTCATGATGGTCGAGCAGGGACCATCACCGGCGGCGATCTCCTCGAGCGCCACGGCATAGGCAACGGTGCCTGTTTCCGAGCCGCCATAGGCCTCCGGCACCAGCATGCCGAGGAAGCCGAGTTCGCCCATCTCCTTCAGTTCGTCCTTCGGGAAGGTATGCGAGACGTCGCGCTCGGCGGCACCCGGCATAAGGCGCTCGCGGGCGAAGTCGCGGGCCATGTCGCGGATCTGGATTTGCTGTTCGGACAGGATCATTGACCGGCGTCCTCCATCTAGTGCCGCTCGACGGCGATGGCCGTCGCCTCGCCGCCGCCGATGCAGAGCGAGGCCATGCCGCGCTTCAGATCGTAGCGTTCGAGTGCCGCCAAAAGCGTGACAATGACGCGGGCGCCGGAAGCACCAATCGGATGGCCGAGCGCGCAGGCGCCGCCATGCACGTTCACTTTGTCATGCGGCAGGTCGAGATCGCGCATCGCCGCCATGGCGACGACGGCGAAGGCTTCGTTGATCTCGAACAGGTCGACATCCTTCAGGTCCCATCCCGTCCGTTCGCCGAGCTTTTTCAGGGCGCCGATCGGGGCGGTCGCAAAGAGATTGGGCGCCTGCGCGTGGGTCGCGTGACCGACGATGGTGGCAAGCGGCTTAAGGCCCTTGCGATCGGCCTCGGAACGGCGCAGCAGCACCAAAGCTGCCGCGCCGTCGGAAATCGAGCTGGCATTGGCGGCGGTCACCGTGCCGTTTTCGCGGAAAGCTGGCTTCAGGGTCGGGATTTTTTCGAGCCTTGCCTTGCCCGGCTGCTCGTCGCGGCTGACAACTTGCTCGGTCTTTCCAGCCTTGACGGTCACCGGTGTGATTTCGCCGTCGAACAGGCCATCCTCGATCGCCTTCTTGGCACGGGTCAGCGACGTCACGGCAAAATCGTCCTGGGCGGGCCGCGTGAACTGGTAGGCCTCGGCGCAGTCTTCGGCAAAGGTTCCCATCAGGCGTCCCTTGTCATAGGCATCCTCCAGCCCGTCGAGGAACATATGGTCGATGACGCGGCCATGGCCGAGGCGGTAGCCGCCGCGGGCACGATCCAGCAGATAGGGCGCATTGCTCATGCTTTCCATTCCGCCGGCAACGGCGATATTGGCGCTACCGGCCGAAATCAGGTCATGCGCCAGCATCACTGCCTTCATGCCGGAGCCGCACATCTTGTTGACGGTGCTGGCGCCCGTCGCAAAGGGCAGGCCGGCGCCGATCGCCGCCTGCCGGGCCGGTGCCTGCCCCTGCCCTGCCGACAGGACGCAGCCGAATACGACTTCCTCGATCGCATCCGGCGCAACGCCGCTGCGCTCCAGCGCAGCGCGGATGGCTGCGGCGCCGAGCTCGGGCGCGGTCGCATCCTTCAGGTCGCCCTGGAATCCGCCCATGGCGGTGCGGGCAGAACCGACGATGACGATGGGATCATGCAGTGTCATTTCAACCTCCCGAAACCAGCCTCAACGCGGCGCCATGCGCAAGGCGCCATCGAGGCGGATAACCTCGCCGTTCAACATGGTATTCTCACAGATATGGCGCACCAGCGCCGCAAATTCAGCCGGACGGCCAAGACGCGGCGGAAAGGGCACGCTCTTGCCGAGCGCTTCTTGAACTTCCGGCGGCATGCCCGCCATCATCGGCGTTTCGAAGATGCCGGGCGCGATGGAAACGACGCGAATACCATAGCGGGCGAGTTCGCGGGCGATCGGCAGTGTCATGCCGACGACGCCGCCCTTCGATGCCGAATAGGCGGCCTGGCCGATCTGTCCGTCGAAGGCGGCGACCGACGCCGTGTTGACGATGACGCCGCGCTCGCCTTCGCTGTCCGGCTCCTCGTTCTGAATAGCCGACGCTGCAAGTCGAATCATGTTGAAGGTGCCGACGAGATTGATGCCGACGGCGCGGGCAAAATTTTCGAGACGATGCGGGCCGTCGCGTCCGAGTACCTTTTCGCCGGGCGCGATACCTGCGCAATTCACCAGCCCGTGCAGGTGACCGAAGGTTTCGAGCGCCGTGTTGATCGCGGCCTGTCCATCGGCCTCGCTGGTCACATCGGTGCGGATGAAGCGGGCGCTGGTTGCTCCGAGTTCGGTGCTGATGTGCTCACCGGCTTCGGGATTGACGTCCGCGATGACGACCCGTGCGCCGGTCTCGACCAGCAGGCGCGCGACAGCAGCGCCGAGGCCGGAGCCACCACCCGTGACGACAAAGACTTTTCCGGGGATCAGCATGGCACAGCGCTCCCGTTCGGGGCGCGTGCAGAGGCTGTCTGTCGATCCATCATGCAGCCCTCCCGTGCCGCGTTTCATCGATGATGCGGGCTTTTCAGCCAGTGCATCTTGCCGGACTGTACTCTGGCGCGATATTGCAAGCGATGACAGAACTGTCCTTCATTTTTCGGCCAGTTTTGCCACACTCGGAGAAGAGATGATGGTTGATGCAGACCGGCGGATGATTTCGCCTTCTTTCGTCGAGGAAGCGCTGGATTGCCTGCGCCGGCAAGGCAAGGAGACGCCGCCGCTGCTCGCCTCGCTCGGCCTGCCGCCCGTTGTCGACCGGGCGATTTCTGCAGAAACCTACGGCGCGCTCTGGCTTGCTATCGCCGCGGCGGTCGACGACGAATTCTTCGGCATGGGCGGACGGCCGATGCGGCGCGGCAGTTTCACGCTGCTGTGCCATTGCGTGCTGCACGCGGAAACCCTGGAGCAGGCGCTTCGGCGTGCCCTGCGATTCCTGGACGTGGTGCTTGAAGATCCGAGCGGCGAACTGGTCATCGGGGATGGACTGGCGGAAATCGTGCTTAGAGACAAGGGCGAGGCCCGGTCGGCCTTCGCCTATCGGACCTACTGGATCCTGCTGCACGGCATAACCTGCTGGCTGGTGGGGCGCCGCATTCCGATTCGCAGGGTGGACTTCCGCTGTGCCGAGCCTCCACAGGGCGCGGACTACCGCCTGTTTTTCGGCGCGCCCGTGCAGTTCTCGCAGCCCGTCAGCCGCCTCGCCTTCGATCGCGCCGTGCTGAAGCTGCCGATCGTGCGGACGGAGCAGGCCCTGAAGCAATTCCTTCGCGGCGCACCGGCCAATATTCTGGTGCGCTACCGGTATGATGCGGGTGTTGCTGCCGGCGTCCGCAAGCGCTTGCGGCAAACCAGCCCTTCAGGCTGGTCCGGCTTTGCCGAACTCGCCGCGCAGATGCGCATGTCACCCTCGACACTTCGCCACCGGCTGCAAGGCGAGGGGCAGAGCTATGCCGGCATCAAGGACGAGATCCGGCGCGATCTTGCGATGGAGATGCTGCTCCATGGCGACAGCGGCGTTGGAGAAATTGCGGCCCAACTCGGCTATTCGGAGCCGAGCGCCTTTCACCGGGCCTTCCGCAAATGGACGTCGAAAAGCCCAAGCGCGTTCCGGCGGGAGACAGTTGCGGTAGCCGGCGAGTAGATAACGGCGAGCTGCCTCAAAGCGAATCGCGCACCCTGTCCCAGGCATTGAACAGATGCCGGCCAAGCACTTCCGACAGGCGCGCCTTGTCGCGGGCTTCGAGTGCCGTGATCATTTCCTCATGCTCGGCGACGGCTTTGGCCATATCCTCAGCTTCAACCACATTTTGCTGATGATGATCGGGGCGACGCTCGGCATCCTGGTCGGCGTGCTGCCGGGGTTGGGGGCTCCCAACGGCGTTTCGCTGCTTTTGCCGCTGACGTTCTCGATGGACCCGATTTCAGCGATCATCCTGTTGTCCTGCATATACTGGGGTGCGCTGTTCGGCGGATCGACGACATCCATCCTCTTCAACATCCCGGGCGGAACCTCCTCCGTCGCCACGGCGTTCGACGGTTATCCGATGGCAAAGACCGACCAGACGAGCCAGCCCTTGACGCGCGCCTTCGCCAGCTTCATCTCGATGATACTCAGCTTTGCACTGGCCTCGGTCGGCATCAACGCCGATCTCGGCAACCTCATTCGCCTGCACCGGCCGGTCGAGCATTGGCAGGAGATGATGGGCAAGGTCGCGCCTTATGCCAAATACTGGCACGTCAAGAACTACACCCGCACGGAGGATCCGGCATCGGGCGTGATCGTCACGCATCCGGCGCCGCTTGAATCCGGCATCATCAATTATCGCTCTGCCATCCGCATGGCGCTGGCACATGGCTTTTCGAGCCCGTTTCTTTGTGAACATTATGGCGGCGACGGGCTTTCCGTCAGTGCCGCGAACCGCGAATATCTGAGGCGCATCCTGCCTCGCGACCAAGGACAGACGTCATGACCACCATTTTCGATGCCCCCGAGGATTTCGCAACGACCGCGCTTGCCGGGTTCGCCGCGATCTACAGCCGTTATGTCCGCCATGTGAAGGGCGGCGTGGTGCGTTCGACCAAGGTGCCGAAGGGTAAGGTCTCGGTGGTAATCGGCGGCGGTTCCGGGCACTATCCGGCGTTCGCGGGCTATGTGGGTCCCGGTCTTGCGGATGCGGCGGTGGCTGGCGATGTCTTTGCCTCGCCTTCGACCGCTGCAGTCGCACGCGTTTGCCGTCATGCCGATCAAGGCGGCGGCATTCTGCTCGGTTTCGGCAACTACGCGGGTGATGTGCTGAATTTCGGCGTCGCCGCCGAGCGGCTGCGGGCTGAAGGCATTGATGTGCGGATCGTCCCGGTGACCGATGATGTCGCCAGTGCGCCGATGGATGCGGCGGCCAAGCGCCGCGGCATCGCCGGTGATCTCGTGGTGTTCAAGATTGCCGGTGCGGCAGCAGAGGCAGGAATGGACCTCGACGAGGTCGAGCGGGTGACGCGTCATGCCAATGATCACACTGTTTCCTTCGGGGTCGCCTTCAAGGGTTGCACTCTTCCAGGGGCCGGTGGGCCGCTTTTTACCGTTCCGCACGGCCAGATGGCGCTCGGTCTCGGTATTCATGGCGAGCCGGGCATCAAGGAAGAGATGATCGTTCCCGCCAAGGATCTGGCCAAGCTCCTGACGGGCAAGCTGCTGGCCGAGCGTCCGGCCGGAACGACGAAAGTCGGTGTCGTCCTCAACGGTCTCGGCGCGACGAAATATGAAGAGCTTTTCGTTCTCTGGACGACGATCTCGGCTCTTTTGAAGGATGCAGGATTGGATGTGGTGGCACCGGAAGCGGGCGAGTTCGTTACCAGCCTCGATATGCAGGGTTGCTCGCTGACCTTGCTCTGGCTCGACGATGAACTGGAGACGCTCTGGTCTGCGGCTTGCGATACGCCGGTGCTGCGCCGGGGCGCGACTTTCGCCACGGAACTGGCAACCGATGCGCTTGATGACACCGAAGGGCAGATGGTGTTTGCTGCCGCCTCCGAGAGATCAAAAGAGGCTGGCAGATGCGTCGCCGGCCTGCTTTCGGACATTGCGGCGGCGCTGAAGGACGCTGAGGAGGAGCTTGGCCGGATCGATGCGCAGGCGGGTGATGGCGATCATGGACAGGGGATGCGCCGGGGATCGGCTGCGGCGCTCGATGCAGCCGATGCCGCCGTTGCGGCAGGCGCGGGTGCTGCTAGTGTTCTGGCTGTTGCCGGCGACGCCTGGGCCGATCGTGCCGGCGGTACATCGGGGGCAATCTGGGGCCTGCTGCTGCGCTCCTGGAGCAATGCGCTGAGCGATAGCGACGCGATCGAAAAGGAGGCTGTGGTCAAAGGTGCCCGGCTTGCGCTCGACGGCGTCACCCGGCTTGGTCGCGCGCGCCTCGGCGACAAGACCTTGGTCGATGCACTGGTGCCTTTCGTGGAGACACTGGAGCGTGAGGCTGCGTCGGCCAGGTCGCTGCCGGCTGGCTGGAAGTCGGCGGCGGAGGCTGCCAAGGTTGCTGCCGACGCCACCTCGGCGCTGACCCCGAAACTCGGCCGTGCCCGACCGCTGGCCGAAAGGAGCATCGGGCATCCGGATGCCGGCGCCATTTCCCTCGCGCTCATTGCGCGCGTTGCAAGCGATTATCTCGCCGAAGTGACGACACGATAAGATCGCGAACCGCTCCGACTTCAGATCATGCCGATCTTCCGGCATGACCTGTCTTGGTTAAATCCCATATGCAGTGGAGCGGCACAACACTCGATCGCTGCGACGGAGAGGTTGATATCAACGCGCGAGTTCTTTCTCGATCGCGGAAACGAGGCGTTGGTCGTCGGCAGTGACATCGGGGGCAAAACGGGCGACAACATTGCCATCGCGGCCGATCAGGAATTTTTCGAAGTTCCACAGCACATCGGCGGCATTGTCCGGTACGACGCCGTAACCCTTGAGCCGGTCACGCATCGGTCCCTCGCCGATGGCATTGGGTGCCGTCGTGGTCAGGCTGCGATAGAGCGGGTGGATCGCTTCTCCCTTGACGGAAATCTTCGAGAAAATGGGAAACTGGACGTCGTAGGTGCTGGTGCAGAATTCGACGATTTCTGCCTCGGTTCCCGGCTCTTGTTGCATGAAGTCGTTGGCGGGAAAAGCAATGACAACAAGGCCTTCGTCGCGCTTGGCTTCGAACAGTTTTTCGAGGCCTTCATATTGCACCGTCAGGCCGCATTTGGAGGCGACATTGACGACCAGCATCACGTGTCCGCGAAATTCGGAAAGGGTGGTCTGGCGTCCGTCTGCGGTCTTGACCGGGATATCCAATGGGGATGTCGTCACGTTTTTCCACTCCGCTCCTATTGCGTATACCGGGTTGGAGGACTCTGTCCCGATCAATCCTTGTCGTTGAATATCTCGTAGAGGATTCCAAGTCCACGCTGACCGTCGCGATTGCCGATGGCAGCGAGGGCCTCGAACACCTGGCGCGCGTCGGCATAGCGCTTCAGCCTGAGATAGGCATATCCACGCAGAGACAGGAGATCCGTTCGCTCGGGGCCGAGTTGCTTCAACTGGTCGAGCACAAGCAAGGCTTCCCGGGGGCGGCCCGCGTCAAAGGCTGCGACGGCCTTGTCGGCCAGGATGGCCTGTTGCAGTTCGAATGCGCGCTTGCGGTTCTGCGGCGCCTTGACCGCGGAAACGGCCGCCTTGCCCGCCAGACCGGCGCGAAGATAGGCAAGGCTCTGGCCGTAGGCTGCGTCCTCACGCGTTTTCGCTGACGATCCGAGCAGGCCAACCTCAAAGGCTGCAGCCGCTTCCATCGGCCTGTTCAATTCCATCAGGCACCAGCCTCGTGTCAGCGCTGCCTCCGGCGGCAGGGTTTGCGGATTGATCGTGGATTTGCAACCGCGACTGACGGAGACGGTCCGCCGCGGGCGTGTGACAACGAACTCGTTTGCCTGGTCGTAGTCAGTTTCTTCAGCGACTGCTGCCGTACGCGCCTGGCGCCTGACGCCAACGGTTTCGTTTGGAACCGGCAACTGCTTTTGCCTCGTCTCGGGCTTTTCCTCTACCTCGCCAACCTTGGCGATGCGCTCCGATCTACCGGCCCACAGGCGCTGAATTTCGGAAAGACCTTTTATGTCCTCCAGTTGCTGATAGGTCACTGCCAGCCCGTAGGCGGAAGGTTCGTCATCGAGCTTCCAGCCGAGCGCGGTCTTGAACCATTGCAGCGCCGTCTGTGGCTGGTTGAGCGCACGAGCGTACCAGCCGAACTGCTGGGCGGTTGATGCGTCGCGGGACTTGATCACCTCCGCGGCGATCCGCTTCAACACTTCGGCCGTGATGGGGACCGGCGGATCAAGTGCGAGCAAGTTCGCTGTCGCGGCGAGATAGACCGACTTTGCGTCCTTTGATGCGTCGCGCCAGCGATACATCGTGTCTTCCGCAGCGAGTTGATCGTTGCGGTCGATCAGCGCAAGCGCCAAGCCTTGAGATGCAGAGGCGGAATCTTCCTTGTCACGGGCTTTCCGGAACCATTTCTCCGCTGCCTCCATGTCGCCACGCGGGAGGTAGTACCAGCCGAGAAGCAGGGCGTCCGAGGCAAGCCCACCGGTTTCGGCAAGCCGCTCCAGACGCGAGACATATTGTGGCGGGACGACGATCTTCCCGTCGCCATTGGCCTCTGCGACAAACCGGCGGGCGAGATCGTCGCGGATGCTGTCGAATTCCATCGTGCCGTCGGGCGCCGCTTTCTCCTTCGACAGAAGATCCTCGACGCTCTTGGCGGGGAGAATGGCGGCGGCCTTCTGGACCGTGGCAAGCCGCTCGGCGGCGTTCTGGCAATTGTTGAGAATATAGGTGTAGGCATCCATCGCCCGCTGCGCCTTGTCCGTCCGGAACAAGGCTTCGGCCACGCGCCACAACACATCGACTTCACTGCAGGTCAGCAGGCTCTGCGTTTCCGAACCGATCCGAACAACGGTTTCGTATTGTTTCAGATCCGAGGCGTTAATCAGGCGCATGCGTGCTTCTGCGACGGTCAATCGCTCGATCAGATCCGCGGGCGGCTTCCAGGCGAGTTCCGATGCCTGCCGCTCGGCGATGGCCTTATGGACTTCAGCGTAGCGCGCCTGTGAGTAGAGCTGCCACATGGCTTCCAGCTGCTTGTCCTCGTTCTGAGGAACGGCCAGCGGGTCTTTCGGCGGAACCCAATCCGGATAGAGCGCCTTCAGGCGGGAGATTTCCGCTTGCAATCTTGCTGTATCGCCGCGGCTGGCAAAATAACGCAACGCGCTTTCATCGACCACGGATGCCGTTGCTGCCGTGACGACGGTGTCGATCACCGGCTGGGCGGGGCGCTTGATTTCCCGGAATACCGGTGCCTTTTCGCCGGGTTGCTGCTGCGCCAGCCCGGATGATAGCGGAGTATCCTCTTCCTTGCTCGACAGCGACAAAGTCTGCATCGCATGCTTCACATAGTCGGGTTTCTTCATCCCGACGATGCCGATGGCCGCGATGATCGCTGCTGACAAAGCGATGAAGGACGACTTCATAAGCACTCCGGCTGTTTCGCCGCGACAAAAGATAACCCCAGCAGGTGGAGCGTCGAAGGATAGTATTGCGTCGGCGTGAATTGTCTCACATCTGCCGGCAGGGCGGTCTTGTCCATGACACAGGCCAGAATATGGTTAATAATTCGATAACCCGGATCGGGAAGGTTGTCCTTGGTTGTGCCGGAAGATATGTCTATGGTTGTTGTTTGTCCGTTTGCACCGGACGTGCCTCGCATCAATCTGGTCAGCAACTCCCGGTCCGTTACGTCGCTGCGGATAAGATAAAGCGGGATTCGCAGCGCGTTGTAGCCAAATTCAGCTGGGAAACCGGCTGCGGGTCCAGGAGTTGATTTCAACGACACCCAATCGGAGGGCAATTGCTTCGGGCCGAATCGAAGTTCCCTGATAATGGCGACACCATCGGTGCGGAGCTTTGCCCAATCCGGCGACGGTGCTAACTGATCGAGCACTGGAAAGGCTTCGAAAATCCAGTAGGAGGGATTGATCACCGGGCCGTCTTCGCGGTCTCTGGCGGAAAATCCGGTCACGCCCGGCAGAAGCAAAGCCCGGCCGCTTTCTTGGACGACCGACTTATCAAGGATGGCGCGGGCGATGTTTGATCCGGCTGCGATATAATCCCGTCGTTTCCATTGTTGCCCGGCAAGTCCCAGGGCATAGGCAATCAGGATGTCGCCGTCTGTGGCATTGTTGATGTCGGTGACATGCGGTTTGGCAGCGGGGCTCCATTTCCACGCGGCCAGCCCATCGTTTCGCAGCAACAGTTCCGTCCGCGTAAAGGCCCAGATCAGCTCGAAATCGGCAGGATTACCGGCAAGGACCGAGAGCAGCAGTCCATAACCCTGCCCTTCGCTATGGCTGATATTGCCGTTGGCATCGTCGACGATCCGGCCGCTGGGGTCGAGAAATTTATCCTTGTAGGCCTGCCAAGCTTCGGCGGCGATCAAGGGGGGCTGTGCGGCCGTTGAGGTGTTCGTCAGGCAGAAGCTGAAAATGCCTGCAAGAAGGGCTGCCAGCAATTTTCCTATCATTGCCGCCGTCCGAGATTGCCCAGCAGCGTGGCGGTTGCCAGGCCCAGTATGACAGCAAGGCCTGCCAGCAGCACGGCATAGGACAGGATGTTGGTCGACATCCAGTTGGCGGCGATGAGCCGATAGTTGGAAAATGATGCAGGCTGGGTCTGCATGAACTCGAAGGCGTTGACCGGCACAGTCTGGACGGTCTTGGTGTCGCTCTGGTAAGTCGTTACGCGGCCGGCGAGTTGTTCCCAATTCGCCCGAGCACTCAAGGTCAGCATGTTCTCGTGCAGATCCTTGCCCGTTGGTGCGGCCACGACCGTCCACGTTCCGGTCCCGTCGGGACTTGGCCCTTGTGCCACAAGCAGCGACGCCTCGCTCGATGGCGTGAAGCTGGTTTCGGAAGTGGCTGCGAAACGCAGCGACGTCAGTGTTATGTCGAAATTCCGCTTCAACCACCCTTCGAACATGGTGATCTGTCCGTTTAGGAAGCCACCCTGCAGCTTGTCTCGCCATTCATTGAGGGCCGCCTGCGTATCGACACCTTGGGTCTGGCCACCGGGATCGGGCCCCCAGGTGTTGCGGCTGGCCTCCGCTATGTTCATCTGGGTGAAGATCATCTGAGGCATCTGCGACAGGGAGCCGATGAAGACCGCACTTCTGTTACCGATCATTGCCGGAGATGCCACCGTCTCAATAGCAATCGGATGCCCGGCGCCGGCCGCCAACCGTCCGAGGAAAGTCGCTGCGGCGGAAAGCGTATCGGCATCGATGCGATCCAGGAATAGCGGAACGGCCTCCAGACTTCTCCCGTAGGGAGCGCCCGTGCCTGCCATCGCCGCCAGATTGGGTAATTGGCCAATGCGGGCGAAGTCCGGTATGTGGAATTCGGATGTATCGAAGAGCGCAAAACGGGGCGTATCGGAACCGGTCGCACCCGGCGCGCATACCGTGTCGTCTTCGGTTGCAAGAATTGCCTCGATTGCAATCGTGTTAACGCCCGGACGGAAATGCCGCATCGTCACGTTGATTGGCAGATGCCGGAGAATGCCGCCGCCTGATGAGGTAATCGGGACCGTGGAAGCGATGCTTCCGTTGACGTAGATATCGATGTGGCTGCCTGGCAGAACGTTCGAGGAGTAGGCGGCATCCAGGAGGATGACGGCTTCTCCGTAAGCGGCGGCATAAAAGTCGGAGGGAACGCCGATCGTGAAATCCGTGCGGAACCGTCTGCCGGAAAACTCCCCTGTGTTGAGGCCGAGTTGAGAGAAGCGAAGCCGGGTATCGGAAAAAAGAAAGGGTGCGTCGGGAGAGCGCCACCGCTGCGTCGTAATCACGTCGCGACGGATCGGAGCAACGACATCGGTTGGTGCAACGATGCTTTCTATTGCAGTGCGGATGGCCTGCCATGTCGGTCCGCTGAGGACAAGCACCGGCGATCCGGTCTTTGGATCTTCGACGAAACCGGCAACCGGCGCGGAGCTTGCACCAGCCGGCAAGGACGGAAGATATGCCTGCAGTTCGGTGGCCGTGCCGACCAGAACCGTCATTTCTCCCGGCCGCGATGCTGACATGCTGCCGGTGTCGAACGAGAAGGACTGGTTCGGCATATTGGCGAGAACGGCCAGCCCCTGCGCAAGCCGCATCAGGGGTATCGTCGCACCGGGTTGCTCCAGCGCGGGTACGACGAAATTGAACCGTGTAAGGCCGCTTTCGTTGACGCCGATGGCCCTGATATCATCCAGGCTCTGCAGGGTCTTTACCGTATCATCGGTAAAACTCAGATAGGTCTTTTCGGCGTCGATGTTCGACCAGAGTTCATAGGTCGATTGAACGGAACAATCGGTACGATGGCGTTGGCTTGAGCGAATGCGGATCAGGTTCGACCCTGGTTTCAGCAAGTCCTTCGGAAGGTCGAGGCTGAGTTCGGTGACGGATTCTGGCGAACGAATAGCTTGGTCTGCGATCTCCGTATTGTTGATCTCTACCGAAAGGCGTGACACTTCCGGCGCTACGAAAATCGAATTCTGATAGCCGAGGTTGAGTTTTGTTCCGGCGGCAGCCTGTTGCGGGGTCAGATACACTGACCATGTCCGGTCTTCGAATTCTCCCGTCAGCCCCAGATTGCCGTCCGGAAGGATATATCGCCGGAAACTTTCAGTTTCGACCGGCTCGACGACTGGCGTGACGGGCTGCTCAGTCGGTCCATTTTCCCCTTGCCCCTCTGTCGGCGATGTCAATGCCGGACGCTCCGGCGTCATGTCGAAGGGTAGCGTTTGAGCGCGGAGCGAGGCGTTCGACAGCGCAAGGACGGTCAGGGCGAGAAGAACGGGTCTGATCATCTTGTCGCCCCCGCGGAACTCCGGGCCTTGTTCCTGGCTCCCCTATTGCTGAAGAAATAGGCGAGGCCTCGGCTCGTCTGATAAAAGGCGAGCCCGAAGAACCAGAGGGTGCCACGGAAGAGACCCGGATTGCCGCGGCGTGACAGCTGGAATTCGGTCCATTGCTGCGAGTTCGCGAAAATCAGATCGGCGACGAGGCTATGATCGCGGGCGACTTCCGGCAGATACAGGCAGCCGATCGTCACGATATCCCCGTCGACCTGTGTGTTCCTGACAGCGACTGGAAGAATCTCCTCCGTGTCGCTTCCGTGAGTCTTGAAGCGGATCAGACCACGCGTATCGATGGCCAGAGATCCGATTGACTTTGCATAAACGTTGACCCGGGCCCCATAGACCGAGACGTCATCGATCGTTGCCGGATACCAGCGGTCGTCGAGCCCGAACTCGCATCGGCGCGTGACCTTGACCCGTCGTGTCGCCGATTTCTCGCCGCGCTCGGAAACCACGCCGAGCCCGCAGCCGGCGAGGATGAGATTGAGGAGATTCCAACCGCCGACCACTAGAGTGACATCGGCCTTGTAAGGTTCGGTGTAGACCCGGTATGCCGTCACGAACAGGGCGAGCAGCAGAATGCCGAAGATGATGAAGAACGGCCTGCCGATTTCGGACAACCGGCTGACCAGAACGGATTCGTCCTTTGCGGTCACCTTGAAGCTCGGCTTCCTTGGATTGAGAATTGCCGAGATGACCGCGGGCAACAGGTGGATGGTCTGGACATACTCGTAGAGTTCCGAAATCCATGGCCAGCGGAACGAACCATAGAGATAGTTCTGCATCATCAGGTTCACGAGCATGTAGGCGAGCGTGTAACCAAGGAACTCGCCGCCGGAGGCGGTGAAGATTTCCAGATCGAAGAACAGATAGCAGAGCGGTGCGAAGAGGAAGATCGTGCGCGGAAACGGAAAGAGCCAGAACAGCGTCGAAGACATGTAGCAAAGGCGCTGCGGGATCGACAGGCCACGCTTCAGGATCGGGAACTTGAACCGCAGGATCTGCATCATGCCCTGCGCCCAGCGACTGCGCTGGCCGATGAAGCTGGCAAAGGTCGCTGGTTGCAGCCCGGCGATCAGCGGCCGGTCAACATAGACGCTGTTCCAGCCGCTTGCGTGAAGATCGATCGCGGTTTCACAGTCTTCCGTGATGCTGACGCCACTGAAACCGCCGGTCTGGTCGAGTGCCTGCCGGCGCAGCACAGCCGCCGAGCCGCAGAAGAACGATGCGTTCCATTTGTCGAGACCGCGCTGGATGATGCCGTAGAACATCTCGTTCTCGCTTGGCATCTTTTCAAAGGTTCGCAGGTTGCGTTCCACCGGATCGGGATTGAGAAAGAAATGCGGCGTCTGAACGAGGAACAGTCTCGGATCGTCCTCGAAATAACCAACGGTCTCCAGCAGGAAGTCCCGGGCAGGCGCGTGATCGGCGTCGAAGACCGCGATCAGTTCGCCCTGCGAATGCTTCATGCCGTTGTTGAGATTACCCGCCTTGGCGTGTTCGTTCCGATCGCGGGTCAGATAACGCACCCCGAGATCCTCGCTCAGGACCTGCAGTTCCTGATGCCTGGCCTTGGCCATCTGGTCTTCGAGAAGGTTCGCCGAGGTCCGTTTCTGCAACGTGCCGCCGTCGTCGAGAAGCCAGACCGTAAGCTTGTCAGCCGGGTAATCCATGGCTTTCGCCGCTGCCAGCGTGTTGGCCAGAAGGTGCGCGTCTTCGTTATAAGTTGGCACGAAAACGTCAACGCTCGGATATTTGCCTGGCGACGCGGCGCGCGACGGACGTGAGGGCAGCGGCATTGAAACGACAAACAGGCTCAGCGCAAGCATCATGACGCTGTACATCTCTGCCAGATAGAGCAGGAAGCCGGGAATGAAATTTTCAAGCTGGTTAAGCGGCGGCAGCGTACTGGTCGTGCGCCAGTAGACGTAACGCATGATGATCGCGGTGCCGAAAGCAAGCGCGGTCAGGCGCCATGTTCCTTCTGCCCTGAGAATCTTGATCACGGCCATGAAGGTGACGACGACGATGCTGGCAATCAACTGGGTCTGCAAGTTGATCGGCAAGGTAACCAGCGCAATGACGCAAAGGGAGGCAATCGCCCAGAAAAGGATAATACCGGCCTTGCGCATGGTGGCTGCCCTTCAGGAGGCCGTCCGGCGGCAGGTCATTTGCCGACGAAAGCTCTCAAAACGCCATGGTCAACTCAAACTGCGGTCGGCAATTCGGATCATGCCGAGGTTATTTGCAGTGTCCCGCACCCTCCGACTCTTTCATACAGTCCGGGGAAGGAACAACGACAGCGTCTATATCCGCGGTTGTTGGTAAAGGAATGGTTTCTTCCGAGGTTGGTTGTTTGACGGACTCTGCTTTTTCCACGGGACGAGCGACTTGCGTTTGCCGTGGAGCAGGGCGAGGTTTCGCGTCGTCGACAACTGCAGCCGGTGAACCACGCAGGTCTTCGCTTATTGGGTAGATCGGGTTTCCGGTCCTCCCCAATGTTGGATCGACGCTCGCAGGCTCGCCGTAAGGGTTCCAGCCGGCGGCATTGAAAGCCCCCCGGATCGTGTATCCGTACATCGTGCTCAGAAGCTTTTCTTCGCTTGCAGCTTCGTCGCAGAGGCGCAGGCGAACCTGAATCGTGCCCCTGTTCTGGAAAACTGTTCTTGCCTCTACGGGCGAGCGAATCTGCTGCCAGGCATAGAGGCAGGCATCGTTTCCACGGCCGCGGCCGTAGGCATAGCTGAAGGGACCGTAGTTGTTTTGCAGATACAGAGGCGACTGCCTGAGCGCGATCCCCGGAAACTCGTGGCGCATTTCCTTGGCGATATCGCTTAAGCGGATGGAGGAATAGCCCAGTGATTTCTGGCCATCCAGCTGCGATCCGACCGGCCCGAACAATTGTACGCGCAAGACGTTCTGACCGGGCGTCGATGCCGATGTGAACAGGAAGATGTCCTGTTGGGTTCCATTGCTGAAACGGCGTTCGACGATATTCACAATTGCCGGTCCGCCGGGAGCAGGCAGGGCGAGCGCAGTTTCATCCGGAACGGTGACTGCGGTATCGGATAACCGCACGCCTTCGCGATTGGCGCAACCGGTGAGGCCAAGCGTCAGCAAGAGACCGGCAAGCAAATATTGTAGGCTCGAGGCTCCCGGAACAGGTATGCGGCCGCAGTCTGTTCCCTCAACGAGAGATCGCGGCGCAGCAAATTTTCGAATCAAATCGAGCCCAGTCATCGTTCACTGATAAATCATGAGCCTGTCTTCGGGAATCCCCATTGATGAGGGGGCAAAATTCGAAGGTGCCAAACCTGCGCTTGGGCCAGTCTGGATCGCGAAAATCAGAGATGATCCTAGTTGAGAAAGACCCGGACGCTTGCTGCCCGGCCAGCGGCATCGATGACCGTCAAGGTGGAGTAACCGGCGCCATCCGGCACCCATTGATTGACGCGTCGCCGCGAGGTCTCGGCCAGCGGCTTTCCGTTGGCGAGCCAGCGGAATGGAGCCCTGCCTCCTTGCAACTTGAGCACCAACGGCATGGGCGTACCGGCAGTATCGACGCCCAGTTCCACACGCGCACCTTCCGGCGGATAGACGATCTGCGGGGCTGCCTCTCGGATGGTGGCTGAAACAAGGCCGCTGGAGGTCAGAGAAAACCGGCGTTGGCTGATCGGCAATTGCGACTGGGCAATGCGCACTGCGCCGGCCGGCGCACGCGGCAACGGCGTAATCGCGACGCCCGACTTGGCAAAGCCTTCGAAAAGAATAGGTGCGGCTGTCCCGTAGCCGGTCAGGCCCGGCACCGCACCATTGTCCGGCCGACCCACCCAGACGCCGAGCACGTAGCGGCCGTCAAATCCGACGGACCAGGCATCACGATAGCCGTAGCTCGTTCCGGTCTTGTAGGCGATACCGCGCTGCACGGCACCTCTCGGTGGCAGCACGCCGGAGAGGATGTCGGCGATCTGCCATGTGGCAACCGGATCGAGAAGCGGCTCGCCCTCGATCGTGCCCGGCTGTCCCTGGATGCCGTCGCCCAACCTGACCGGCTTGCCGCGATTGGCAAGGGCGGCGTAGAGTTGCACGAGGTCCTTCAGGTTGATCCCCAGCCCGCCCAGCCCGATCGCAAGGCCCGGTACTTCGTTTGGCGGGAGGATGGGCCTGACCTCCGCGCGCCGGAAGCGCACCATCAGGCGCGTCGGGCCGACGGCATCGAGCAGCCGCACGGCCGGGACGTTGAGAGACAGCTGCAGTGCCTGGCGGATGCTGACGTCGCCCTGATAGGTCATGTCGAAATTGCGCGGACGGTAGCCGAAGAAATCCGCTGGCCGGTCCTCGATGATCGTTTCCTGGGATACCAGCCCTTCCTCGAAGGCAAGGCCATAGATGAAGGGCTTCAGCGTCGAGCCCGGCGAGCGGGAGATGCGGGTCATGTCGATCCAGCCGGAGCGGCTGGTATCGAAGTAATCGGCGGAGCCGAGTTCGCCGACGATCTCGCCGGTGCGCGCATCGGCCATGACCATGGCGATCGATACTTTCGGGCCAAGCCGGGCGGCTGCCTCCCTGGCGACGGTTTCCAACCCCTTCTGGATCGTCTTCTGCAGTGTCGTCTGATGCCGGATGACCTTTGGTTCCTTTCGCAGCGCCGCTTCGGCGACATGGGCGGCAAAGGCCGGCAATTGCAGACGGTGGTTGGGTACCGCAACGGACGCGGCGCGCTCCGCCTCCCCTTCCCCGATCACGGCCGAAACCGCCATGCGCTCAAGCACCCTTTGACGCGCGGATTCCGCCGCCTTCAGGTGACGATCGGGCCGCCGTTTTTCCGGGAGTTGCGGAAGCGCCACCAAGAGCGCGGCTTCGGAAACGGTCAGGCGGCGCGGCTCCTTGCCGAAATAGGCAAGGCTTGCGGCGCGGATACCTTCGAGATTGCCGCCATAGGGTGCATGCGTGAGATAGAGATCGAGAATTTCCGCCTTGCTCAGACGCCGCTCGATCTGGACGGCACGGGCGAGCTGGCGAAACTTCGCGGTGAAAGAGCGCCCTTCGCGCGGCTCGATCAGGCGCGCCACCTGCATCGACAGTGTCGAGGCACCCGAGACGATCCGCCCATGGGTGGCGAACTGCCACGCAGCGCGTCCGAGGGCCCATGGGTCGACGCCCTTGTGCTCCCAGAAGCGCTGGTCCTCATAGGCGATCAGCATCCGAACGAATTGCGGATCAACGTCCTTGGCTGTGGTCTGCAGCCGCCACCGGCCTTCCGGAGTCGCGAAGGCGCGCAGCAGCTGCCCGTCCGCATCGAGCACTTCGGCAGATACGGTGCGTGCCTTGTCCAGCGGCGGCGGATAGGCGCGGTCGGCCGCGTCAAGGCCGAACATCGCGGCCACGCACAAAAGCGCGGAGCCCAGCAATGCGGCGCAAAGTTTCCACAAGCGAGACATTATTCGACCGGCTGGACCTCCATGCGCCCCATGGCCGTACGTGCGGAGAATTGCGGCCGGTACATGTCTTCGACGCTGGCTGCTGGGTGGTCATAGGTGCCTGGCGTGACGGCGCGAACGACATAGGCGACTGTAATCGACCGATTGTCTCCCGACGAACGATCGAAGGCGGCGACGAAACGGTCGCTACGGAACTCCGTATGCGCCGCCACGACATCGCCGATCCATTCGAAGTTCGACAGCTTGGCGCTATCGACCAAGCTCGGGTTGTCTATTTCGAAACCGGCGGGCAGCAGGTCGGTGATCAGCACGCGCGATGGCCAGCTATTGCTCTCCGTGGCGTTGATGACGACCACGTAGCGCTCGTTCTGCTTGGCCTGGGTTACATTGGCTTGTTCACCGTCGAGCGTGTAGTAGGTGCGCACTATGCTGAAACCATTGCCACCGGCGGGCAGCGGGAATGCCGGGGCAGCAACCGTGGTCACCACGGCGGCAACCGGATCGCTCGACTTGTTGGTGATCGTGACCGGTTGATCGAGAACCGCGTCGCCGGTCAGCCGTGCGGCGTAACCGCCGCTATGGGCCGTGCCATTGATGTCGAGCTTCAGGTCGCTGTCACCGCCCTGGATGGCGCGTGCGGCAAGCAGCGTCCACATCTGCTCCTGCGTGCTGGTATAGGATTGATGTTCCCATTCGCGGGCGACGATCTTGGCAAGCTGCGGGATGATCGTCGGGACCGGGCGGCTTTCCGCTGCCAGCGTCAGGACAGCGGCATCGTCACGCACCGGCGAACCGTAGTCGGAACGGGCAAGATTGAGGTTTCCGGGCGCCTTCGACATCTGCAACGCTTCGTCGAAGATGCTCTGGGAACGCTGGGCGTCGCCGTAGAGGGCGAGCGCCGCGGCCAGATGGCCTTTCGATAGCGGTGTCGGGAATTCAGAAAGCTTGGTGTCCGCATAATAGCGCAGGTCGCTGATCGCAGCCTTGCGGTTGCGGGCCAGGACATAAAGGGCATAGGCGATTTCGTTGCCCTGGCTCTTGATATCAATGTCGTAGCTCATCGCGTTCTGCAGATTGTCGAGCGCCTGGACCATCGCCTGATCCGGCACCTGATATTTCTGTTCACGTGCGCGTGTCAGGAAGTCAGTGACATAGGCGTCGAGCCACAGATCGCCGGAGCCGGGACCCCAGAGGCCGAAACTGCCTGTCGATGACTGGTAGGAGAGAACGCGGTAGATCGCTTCCTGCACGCGCTTCTGGACATCGCCATCTTCCGGCAGGCCGGATTGTTTGGCGAGTTCACTGAGATAGAGCAATGGCAGTGCCCGGCTGGTGGTCTGCTCGGCACAGCCATAGGGATAGCGGTCGAGAGAGGTCAGAAGTGCCGGAATGTCGAAGGCTGCAGACCGCGTCACGCTGATGCTCACAGCCGACCCTTGCAGCATGCTTTCAGCCAGCAGTTCGCCGTCCACTTTCAGGCTGGCATTCGGCTGTATGGTAAGAGGATGCCTTGTCGTTACCGGCAAGGCGGCCGGCCGCACCGGAACGGAGACCGACTGTTGAAGCGACAAGCCATCGGCGCTGGTCAGCTCGATCGAGATCGCGCCGTCGCCGGGATGGATGCCGGACAGCGGCAATGTCAGGTCGAACTTTCCGCCAGGCTTGACGCTGAAGGTCTGCTCGGCTTCCGCCGCATCGATCACAACGGCCGAGCTGCTTGTCACCTTGAGGTTCATGTCCCCGGCAGGACCATCGGTGTTGGCAATATCGAGCCGCAGTTCTGCCTTGTCTCCGGGGGCGAGGAATCGTGGCAGGCTTGCCGTCACCACGACCGGATCGCGGATGATCACGTCGGAACTGGCGTGACCGACACCTTTTTTCGACCAGGCCACCGCCATGACGCGGGCCGTTCCATTGAACTGCGGAATATCAAAGCTGATGATGGCTTTGCCATTCGCATCCAGCTGAACCGGGCCGGAGAAGAACGCCACCAGCTTTTCAGTCGGAGGGTTGCCCTGAAGCGGCATCTCGCCGCCGTCACCGCCGGTGCGCAGGCGCCCGGTTGCACCAAGCGAACCGTCGATCAGCCGGCCATAGATGTCGCGGATTTCAAGTCCGAGCTGGCGCTGGCCGAAATACCAGCCGTCCGGATCGGGCGCCTCGTAGCGCGTGAGATTGAGGATGCCGACGTCGACGGCGGCGACCGTGACATAGGCTTCTTCGCCCACCCCTGCCCCAGCCACTTCGACCGGTATGTTCAAGGTCTGGCGCGGTAGCGTCTTTTCCGGCAGGTCGAGCTTGACGGACAGCTTGCGCTCGGCGGGATCAACAGGAAGCCATTTGATGCCGATGGCACGCATCGGCATGCGGCTTTCCTGCGCATCTCTCGGGCGATAGAGCGTCGCCGTAACATAGGCGCCCGCCCCGAAATCGGCGGTAATCGGAATATCGACCTCGCCACCCTCGGCGGAAATGGTCGCTGTCTTCGTCGCGATCAGCTTTTCCGATCCGACCGTCACCAGAACTTCGCCGGCAAACCGCGGAGAGACACGAAGCTTGGCTGTGTCGCCGATCGCATAATTCTGCTTGTCGAGCGCAACTTCCAGGCCATCAGGCGTTTCCGTCGAACTGGCGGTGACATACCAGCCGGAATCGAATTCCACGCTGGACGACGGTCCATCGATATCGGCGGTTTCGACTTCAAGCCTATAGCGTCCCCAGTCCGCGGACAGGGCGATTTCGCCACCATCCTTGGTGACATCGAGCGTTCCGGTGGAGACCTGCTTGGTCGAGGTCACCGGCTCGTATTTCCACGCGGTGCCGTCGCGATACCATTGATAGTCCTGCTCGACGCGCAACAGCTTCCAGATCAGGCCGGCCTTGGCCTGCTTCACACCGCTCTGGTCGATGGCGATAACATGAAATTTGCCGACGGCGTTTTCTCCGAGCTCGCCGGTGAATTCCGGCTTGATGCCGATCATTTCGCCTTCCGGCTTGACCGGCAGCGTCAGGGAGCGTTCGACGGCCCGCCCGCCCGCTTCCTGAACGCGGACGGTAATGTTGGCGTTCAGGAGTTGCGTGGTGGATGGCGTTTCGGTGAGGTTGACGTCGAACGTCGCCTTGCCGTCTTCATCGAGCGGCTCCAGCCCTTCGAGCGTCGTGCGGCTGTCTTCCGTCGCTTCCTCGTCGGCAAGGCCGAAGAAGTAACCCTTGAAGTCGGCGCTTTCGCGGGTCGGCTTCAGGCCGACTTCGCCTTCGAGCTCCAACCCTGCTGCCGGTGCACCATAGAGAAAACGGCCGTCGATGGTGATAGGTGTCGGTGTCTCGATGTCGATCTGCTTGACGGTGCTCGTCATATCGAATTCGACCCGATCGGGCACAAAGTCATCGACCTGGAATTGTTTCTCGCTGATTGCCGTGCCCTTGGGGTCGGTGAAGATCTGTACGGTCCACGTGCCGCGCATCGCGTTGGGCTGCAGATCGAGATCGAGCGTATAACCGCCCGCCTGTCCGCCATCGCTGACGACACGGCGGTCTTCGACGCCATCGGGGCGCATGAAGATGAACGTGAGTGGCAGCTTTTCGATCGCCACTGACGCGCTGTCGCGGGCAAGGGCCGACACATGCACGGTTTCACCGGCGCGATAGATGCCGCGCTCGGTCCATGTCAGCACATCAATGGCGCCGGGGGCTGTCCGCCCGGTGACACCACGATCCGACAGGTCGAAGCCGGCCCGGGTCAAATCGAGAAACACGAAATCGTCTGCGCTGCTTTTTGCAGTGATCACGGCTGGAGCCATTGCGGCGGTGCCGCGCAGCAGCCCGGCGTCGAACATTACGCGGCCGTCGGCGTCGGTTGTGGCAGTGCCTAGCACTTCGTTGTTCTTGGAAACTAGCTGCAGTTCGATACCGGGCAGTTGTTTGGCACTGGCGAGCGACCGGGCAAAGACCGAGAGCCCGTCGGTGCCGGAATAGGTGGACAGGCCGATATCCGAAATGACGAACCATTGTGTCGCCTGACTGTCCCACTCGTTAGAGGCGCCTGTCGCCGATACGGCGGTCAGCACATAAACGCCGGGCTTTCGCTGCGGCAGCGCTTCATCAACCGGGAAACTCGTCACGACTTCCTTGTTGAGATCGGTCGAGATATCGATCGCCCCCTGCCAGACCATCTCGCCGTTTTCATCCTGGATGCGCTGGGCGCTGTATCCGTCGAGTTGCGTCAGGAATTGCGACGTGGTCAGCAGCGAGGCGATGTTGCGGTCGCCGATGCGATAAAGCTTGAGATTGGCGCTAGTCGTATTGACGGAGACGATCGGAATGCCACGGCGCGCCGTTCCCGGCAGGACGAAGCTGTCGCCGGTAAAGCGCACCATCGCTGCACGGTCAGGAATATAGACGTCGAGATTGACGTTGGTTTCCAGCGTTTCGTCGACCGAGGATGGCAGGCCGGAGCGGAACGCGACTTTGTAGCGCTGGCCGTGGCTCAGGCCTTCGACGCAGATCTCACTGCCTTTGGCTTCGACAGCCTTTGGTGCTGCGCCATCGAGCATGACGAACGGTGTGTAGTCGACGCCGGCCTTAACCAGCGGTTCGGAAAACTGGACGCAGACCCTCGGCGTGGCGCTGTCGGAATCGATCGTGTGTTCGGTGACGCGGAAGCCCTGGCGGGTTCTCAGGTCGACGTAGTCAGCACGGACGGTCTTGGCTTCCACGAGTTCGAGGCTGGCCTTGAAGGCGCTCAGTGCCGCGCGGAAATTCTCGACGTTTTTCAGCGCCGTTGCGAGAGCGGCAAGCGCCCCTGCGCGCGCCTGTGTGGTGCGGGATAACTGATAGGCGTTGAGGGCCGCGACCGAGGCCTGTGTGGCAAAATCGGTATTGCCATACACGCGATTGGCAGCACGCGCTGCTTCCAGCCACAGCGCGCCGTCATCGGGCGTGATCGACAGTGCACCATTGAAAGCTTTCATCGCGGGCGCAACGTTGCCGGCTGCGAGTTCGCGATAGGCTGCGGCCTTTCGGCCGTTGAGCCCCAGCGCGTCCTGATCTGCCAATACCGAAAGATTGTCCTTCGTGGCGCGGGCATCACTCACCAACTGGTCGGTGACGAAGGACAGCGCCGGTGGCGCGCCGATGTCGGGCTCTGCCGCTGCGGTGTCAACGATCTTTCCGGCGACGGCGCCGTTGAACGTGTTCAGCTTGTTGTAATCGGACTTGAGGAAGCACCATTTCACCTTTGGATTATAGGTAAAGGCGCGGCACGAGGTATCGGCAACGCAGACCTTCTCGCAGTCTGCGAGGGACACGTTCTGTTCCGTCCGCAGGTCGAAACCGAAATAGTCGCCGTCCTGTGTGGTGACCACATGCCGGCCTGATTCCGCCGCATGGAGCGCAGGTGAAAACGACAAGGCACCAAGAATGAACGCTGAAATCCGGATAAACGCGCGCATAGACAAAAGTCCTCCCCAACGCTGCCGTTTTGACCGGTTTTACTCTTTAGGCTTGCCTGGAGTTTGTCAACCGAACACGGGCAGCGACCGCTCTGTGGCCACTGCCCTGGTTAACGGTTGAACGTTACGGTTTAATCGGGCGTAACGAATAAAAACGTCAGGCCGCCGATCTTTTGTAAAAGAGATCATCGACGTACTGAACTCTGCTCCCCTCAGGACTGCGACACCTTGAGCGAGGGACGGTGATCGCCGGCAATCGTTTCGCCGAAGGGACCGGTATTGGCACTCGCCTTATGGGTCTTGACCGGGTGGTTCAGTGGTAGGTTCGGCAGCACGAGTTCGCCGAATTTATAGGCTTCCTCCAGATGCGGATATCCGGAGAAGATAAAGGTATCGATGCCGATCTGGCGGTATTCGTCGATCCGCGCTTTGACCTGATCGGGATCACCGACGAGTGCCGTTCCAGCACCACCGCGAACCAGACCGACGCCAGCCCACAGGTTCGGGCTGATTTCGAGCTTGTCCTTGCGGCCGCCATGCAGCTTGCTCATCCGGCTCTGGCCGACGGAATCCATCCGTTCGAAAACCTTCTGGGCCGCGGCGATGGTATCGTCATCGACATATTTGATAAGTTCGTCGGCGGCAGTCCAGGCTTCCTTTGCTGTCTCGCGAACGATGACATGAAGCCGGATACCGAAGGTGACCTCGCGGCCTTCCGCGTCCGCGAGCGCCCGCACCTCGGCGATCTTCTTTTCCACATCCCCGGGTGGTTCGCCCCAGGTCAGGTATTTGTCGATCGTGCGGGCGGCAACCTGTTGGCCGACGCCTGAGGAGCCGCCGAAATAGAGCGGCGGATGCGGTTCCTGCACCGGCTTGAAAAGAAGTTTCGCATCCTCGATATCGAAGTGCTTGGTTTTGGTGGTTACGTCTTCGCCACGCAGGACGGCCTTGTAGATGTTGATGAACTCTTCGGTGACCTCGTAGCGTTCCTCGTGGGAATAGTGGATGCCGTCTCCCTTATTCTCGACCGGGTCGCCGCCGGTGACGACATTGATGAGCAGACGGCCGTTGGAGACCCGGTCGAGCGTCGCCGTCATGCGGGCGGCCAGCGTCGGACTGAGCAGACCCGGTCGGACGGCGACAAGGTAACGCAGCTTTTCGGTCAGCGGTGCCAGCGCGGAGGCGACGATCCAGCTATCCTCGCAGCTGCGACCCGTCGGGATCAACACCCCGTAATAGCCGAGCGTATCGGCGGCCTGGGCAACCTGTTTCAGGTAGTTGAGATCGACATTACGGCCGCCGATGGACGTACCGAGATAGCGGCTGTCACCATGGGTCGGCAGAAACCAGAGAACGTCGATCTTTTCCGGAATGGTGCTCATGGGGGATGTCTCCAGCGTATGAAAAACGATTGTCGCCTAGTTTTTCCGCGAATGGCTACAACTGCAAAAGAATTATATCTATAAATTTTATTTGCTATGGAAAATCCGTTCGCGTCCCCCTGCTTTCTTGAGGCGTTATACCCCGCAAGTGGCGATGCTTCTGTCGGGCAACACAAAGGGCTTTGCCGCGGCCAGCTCAAGGCCGCGCTTGTTGAGGGCAATCGCCACCCGTCTCCTTCGCTGCGTCAGCCTGCCTGCAACTGCGGCTCTGATCGAGCGTTGATCAGCGTTGCGGCGGCATATGTCTGCGTGACGATTTCCGGAACGAGGTCGATATCGGGAAGTGAGCCAAGACCGAGCGGCCCGATGGCAAAGAGACCGACCGGCCGCCCTCTCTGTGTGAGGAGTTCGCCAGCCGGATTGACGGCAAGGCCAAGGTCCAGCTCGTCGGTTGCAGCAAGGCCGGCACGGAGGAGGTCGGTAACCACCGGGTCGTTGAGGTCCGGCGACAGACACCTGCAATCGATGACCTCATCGGCGGCGAAGTGATTTTCAGCGGACTGACCGGCCCAGCGGACCACGAGACCATTCGGCGTCCGTTTCAGCGTCGTGCCACGCTTCAGCTCCGTCAGGCCGCTGGCAAACTCCCGTTCAAGCCTTGCATGGACATCGGCCGGAAGCCTGTTGCGATGACTATCGTAGATGGCACGCAGATGCCGGTTGAACTGCCGCTTCTCGCTTGGCGGCAAGGATGCCCAAAGGGTGCGGGCGCGTTTGCGCAGGCCGTTCATGGCAGCCTGCCAGCTCCAGCCGTTTTCCTCAGCCTCCGCGCAGGCGTTGCGGACGAAACGAACGATGTTTCGAAGCTGTGACGGCATCGGCTGCGTGGGAAAGACCGCGTCTGCCGGCATCCGGGTGTGCGGCTGCGGCAGGAAACCACGACGCGAGAGGATAGTGATGCGCCCTGTGAATCCGCCGTCACGCAGTTGCAGAACCTGATCGACGGCGCGCAGACCATTGCCCATGACAACGACATGTTCCGGAGCGTTCGATCGCTCACGCAAGGCGACCTCCGGGGCTTGTTCGGTCTTTTCCAGCGGGGCTTTCAGACCATAGCCGGTGGCCAGAACAACAGTGTCGTAGATTGCCTCGCTGCCATCCGCGAGGCCCAACGTGAACAGTCCGTTGTCGTTGCGGCAAATATGCGTGATGCTTTCGTTGGACATCTGAACACTGACGTCCGTGCGCTGAGCGAGCGCTTCGGAAAAGCGCTGATAGACATAGTCGCTGAACGTCGCCTTTGGTACGAAAATCTGGCCAAAGCCCGGGATCGCTGCGGAGACCGCTTCGCGGAACGGCGCATTGGCCTGCAGCCAACGGGTGAAATCCTTCGGCTCTCCGGTGGAAACGGAGAGGTCGCGGGCACGGCTGTTGAGAATTTCGGTGGAGCGCGCCGTTGCCAGGGCTTGGCCGCCGCTGACGATCGGGCGTGGATCGAACATGCGCAGCTGAAATGGCCGGCTGACCGATTTCAGCAGAGCAATGGCCATCATCAACCCGGAAAAGCCGCGCCCGACGACGGCGATCTGCAGAGGTTGGCCGCCGTGAAGACTGAAGGGCGACGAAAAACCGTGAACCGTCATATCATTTCCTCCCCGCATCATGCGGCTGGATGGTTGAACCTTGGCACTGTCACTCAAACGCCAGTTCACAAATATACGGCATAATCTATGTATTTTATCATTTTAAACACGGAGATCGCGTGGTCAAGTCGTTTTGACGGGCTGTTATTTTTTGATATATTTCCGTTATTTAGCCGGGTTCGCATAGGCAAGGTGGCTGCCAACGGCCTTGACGCGGGCTTGGATTCGCTTGAACCGTCACTGGTCGACGCTGCTCGAGCGTAGCTTTTCAAATCGCCGGAGGAACGTACCGATGTCGCTGCCGCTCCGTCTTAGCTCTCTCTTTTTGATGAGCACGCACATGACGCGCGCAGCGGTGGAAAACGTCATTTCATCAAGCGGGCTGTCGCTGCTCCACGGCTTGGTCAGCCTTTCGGTAATGGCACTCACCATGTTGTTAGGCAGAATGTCCGTGCAACTGCGCATGTGATCGAACACGACGCCGATCGGGACCGGCATGCCCTGATAGTAGACCATGGGAACTTCAGTTTCCTCGATCCAATCGTCATAGGCTTCGAGTGCATCGCGGAACAGCTGATGCAACGTAATCGGGGCATGCCCTTCATGGAGTTCGGGTAAACGGTTGTTCATCTGCACATCCTCATCGTTGTTAACGGTGGTTGGTGCCGACAGAAATCGACCAGACGCCAGAATGCGCGGAAAGGCGAATTGTTCCTCCGTGTTCAAAATAAAATGTGCGGGCGTTCAAACTCCGGCAACGCGACCGGCGTCCGAGCGGATCTATCCGGGATGTGTATCTGGCTTTTGCGTCAATGCAGCCCGCCGACCCCGAGCAGGCGATCCACCGCGTCATGATCGGAAGCCAGCGCCTGCGGCGTACCGCTCCAGGCCACCCTGCCCCGTTCAAGCACGATCACCTGGTCGGCGAAGTCGAGGGCGCTCTGGATACGCTGCTCGACCAGCAGGATGGTCATGTCACCCGTCCTGGCAAGCTCAGAGAAAGCTTTCATGAGTTCTTCGCAGATGACCGGCGCCAGGCCCTCGAGGGGTTCGTCGAGCAACAAAACAGAGGGTCGACCGAGAATGCTTCGTGCCGTGGACAACATCTGCTGTTCGCCGCCAGAGAGCTGCGAACCGAGGTTTCCCTTGCGTTCGAACAGGCGCGGAAACATGGCATAGGCTTCGCGCAGATCGCTCTTCGGACGGTCCTTGAGGCCGACGAACAGATTTTCTTCGACCGTCAGCGTTGGGAAGATGCACCGCGTCTGCGGCACGTAGCCAAGGCCAGTGCGGGCACGCAAGGCGCTCGATATGCCGGTGACGTCGGTTTCACCGATGCGGATCCGACCGTCGTAACGTTTTGTCTGGCCGGCCAGCGTTGCGAGCAGCGTCGTCTTGCCCATGCCGTTGCGGCCGAGCACGGCCAGACGTTGACCAGCGGAAACCGAGAACGAGACGCTTTCCAATACCCGTGTCGGGCCGTAGCCGGCCGACAGGTTTTCGACTTCAAGCGGCGTGGCTGGCATTGGCATAGCTCCCGAGATAGGCTTCGCGCACGGCGGCGTCCTTGGTGACGTCAGCGGGCGAACCATCGAAGATGATGGTGCCGGCGGCCAGCACGATGACACGCTTGGCGAAGCGGAAGACCAAATCCATGTCATGTTCGATCATCAGCACGGCGAGATCAGCCGGCAGATCGGCAAGCGCCTGTTCGATGCGGCCGGTATCGCTCTGCGGAACGCCGGCGGCCGGTTCATCGAGAAGCAGAACCTTGGGCTTGAGCGCCAGCGCCACCGCGATTTCGAGCAGGCGTTGCTGGCCATAGGCGATCTCGCTCACCTTGCGGTGCATGAGGTCGCGCAGGCCGAGTTTGCCCAGCAGCGCGCTTGCTTCCTCCATGACATCGGGCATCGACAGAAAATTGCCGAACATCTTTCCGGAACACCCCTCCCGCTGCAAAATCGCCAGTGCTACGTGCTCCGCCGGCGTCATGTCCTGGAACAGCCGTGTCACCTGGAAGGAGCGAACCAGCCCGCGCCGGACGCGACCGATGGCGTCGATTTTGGTGACGGTTTCACCATTGAGGCGCACCTCTCCCGAATCCGGACGGAGATTGCCCGTAACGAGGTTGACGAAAGTGGTCTTGCCGGCGCCGTTCGGACCGATCAGCGCTACCCGGTCGCCCGGCGCCATCGACAGGGACACATCATTGGTGACGGCGAGGCCGCTGAAGGCCTTTTTCAGATTGAGGACGTCGAAGACCGCGCTCATGTGCGTTTCTCCCGGCGGCGGGCGATGAAGGCGGCGGCCGTACCATAGAGGCCCTTCGGCGCGAACAGAACGACCGCGATCAGAAGGGCGCCGACCATCGTCAGCCAGTGGAAGGGATTGGCGGCCGAAACATAGTCCTCGAACAGCATGAAGACGATGGTGCCGGTCAGCGCGCCGAACAACGAGCCCGTGCCGCCGACGACCAGCATCACCAGGGATTCGGCCGACTGGGTGAAGGACAGGCTGTCGAGGCCGACGACCTGCGTCGAGATTGCGTTCAAGGCACCGCCAACGCCGGCGACTGCGCCGGAAATAACGTACATCTTGATCAGTGCCATTTTCGGTGATGCGCCCATGGCCATGATGCGCAACGGGTCTTCCTTGATGCCACGGCACAGCATGCCGAAGGGCGAGCGAACGAGGAGGCGCAGCAGCACGAAGACCGCGAGCAACAGGACGACGCCAAAGACATAGGCGGTCTGGCCCCAGAGATCGAACTCGAAAGTGCCGAACAGCGGATCCGGTGAAATGCCGGACAAGCCGTCGCTGCCGCCAGTCCATGACGAGGCCTTGTTGGCGAACTCGTGGAAAAGGTAGATCAGCGATATCGACAACACGAGTTGAGGCAACCCGTGCGCACGAAGGATGACGACCCCGCAAACCAGACCGGTAAACGCTCCGCCGAGGATGCCGGCAAGTGTCATCAGGAGCGGGTCGGTTATGCCGTAATGCGCAGCGGCGATCCCGGCGGCATAGGCGCCGGATCCGAACAGTGCAGCGTGGCCGAGGGTTGCCACGCCGCAATAGCCGGTGACGAGGTCGAGTGACAGGACCAGGAGGCCAATGGCGATGATGCGGGTCAGCAAAGCGAGGTTGTCGGGAAAGAGCAGATAGCCGATCGTCGCGGCAACGACGATGGCGCCGATGCCGATCAGGTCGTGGCCGATGGAGCGGCTCTGGCAGTCGGTCGTTGCGACCGTTTCCTGGTTCATGATGAGCGTCATCCTATCGTGCCCGTCCGGCAAGGCCACGCGGGAAAACGCAGATGATGGCGATGACCGCGAGATAGAAGAAGAATTCGCCGAATTCCGGCATGAGATAGCGGCCAGTGGTATCGATGCCGCCGAGCACAAGACAGGCAAGCAGCGCGCCCGGAATGGAACCTGCACCACCGACCGACACGACGACCAGAAATGTCACCATATAACGAAGCGCGTAATACGGCTCGACCGGCAGCAGTTCGGCACCAAGCACACCGCCGAAGGCTGCAAGGCCAACTGCAACGGCGAAACTCACCGCGTAGATGATTTCGGTGCGCACACCGAGCGCGGCCGCCATGGAGGCATTGTCGACCGAGGCGCGCAGCTTGACGCCGAAGGCCGTCTTCTCGATCGCGTACCAAAGAGCGCCAGCGACCGCCAAGCCGCAGACGATGGCAAAAAGACGGTGCACGGCAATCGACCGGAACCCAAGATCGGCGGAACCTTGTAGTGTTGCCGGCAGCGGAATTGTTTTCAGCGTTGGGCCGAAGACATAGTTGGCGATGCCGATGATGCAGAAGGTGATGCCGATGGTCATCAGCACCTGTGTCAGTTCCGGCGCGCCGTAAATCCGGCGATAGAGCAGCCGCTCGATCGGGACCGAAATAATCACGGTGCCGAAAACGGCCAGAAGAACAGCGGCGGCGTAACCGAGCCCAAGGTCATGGGCGGCATAGGAGGCGATGTAGCCGCCGATCATCGCGAAGGCGCCGTGAGCGAGATTGACGACGCGCATCAGGCCCATTGTCACCGAAAGGCCGATCGAAATGACGAATAGCACCATGCCATACGCAAAGGCATCGACGGCTATGCTGAAGAATGTCTGCATCGAGTTGTTCCGATACCGTTGGGCGCCGCCGGAAGTGAAGACCGCCCTCCCCTCCCCGCTTTTCGTCGCAAGAGCGGAGGCGGAGATATGCCGGCCACCGTCCAACAATTGCTGAAGATGGCCGAGGTCCAAGAAGTGTGAAACCACTGGGCGAATTGGCGCCGGATTACTTGGCTGCCGCGAGGCCTGGATCGCCCTGCTTTTCGAACGTCTGGATTTCCTTGTTGTAATAGGAACCGTCGTCGGCCTTGGTGACTTCGCGCAGATAGATGTTTTGTGTGATATGGCGCGATTCCGGATCGATCGAAACCGGACCGCGCGGGCTGACCCAGGACAGGCCCTTCACGGCGTCGACGGCCTTCTGCGCGTCCTGCTCTCCGCCGGTCGCCTCGATCATCTTGTAGATGACGTTCATGCCATCGAACGCGCCAACCGAGGGGAAAGAAAGCTCGGCGGGATTGCCGATCGCCTTGGAGGCCGCTTCGACGAATGCCTTGTTCTCGGGGGAATCGTGGGAAACCGCATAATGGAACGTCGTCTGGATTCCGAGGGCTGCGTCGCCAAGGGCCGGCAGATCAGATTCCTGCGTCAAGTCGCCGGGAGCGAAAAACTTGATGCCTGCTTCCTTGAGGCCGTTTTCATTGTAGGCCTTGACGAAGCCGAGTGTGGTCGGGCCGGATGGCAGGAAGGCGAAAACACCTTGCGCGCCGGAATCCTTGATGCGCTGCATGATCGGGCTGAAGTCGTTGGTCGAAAGCGGTATGCGGATCGCATCGACGACCGCCCCGCTCTCTTTCTCGAAACCGGCCTTGAAGGCGTTTTCAGCATCGATGCCCGGACCGTAGTCGCTGACGACTGAGATGACCTTGCCGACGCCGGCGTCATGGGCGACCTTGGCGATCGGCGTCGAGGTCTGCCAGGTGGTGAAGGAGGTGCGCACAACCAGCGGGCTCTTGGTGACGATCGCCGAGGTCGCGGCGTTCATAATCACGAGCGGCACGTTGGCCTGCTTTAGGATCGGTGTCACCGCCATCGCATCCGGGGTGAAATAGAAGCCGGCGAGGTACTGCACCTTCTCCTTGACCACCAGTTCCTGTGCCAGCGCCTTGGATTGGGCTGGGTCGGGAGCCGGCAGGTCGCGGTAGATGACTTCGATCGTGTCATCGCCGACAGTCGCGCCGTTCATCGCCATATAGGCGTCGATGCCGGCCTTGAAGTTTTTGCCCTGTAGCGCGAAAGGCCCGGAAAATGGGCCGACGACACCGATCTTGATCGTGTCTGCATAGGCGGCGCTGCCCATGATGATAGCCGCTAATGCGGCGATGATGACCCGTTTCATGATTTTCCTCCCTGGGCGACCGACATGCTCCCGAGAGCCGGCGCGCCATGACTGTTCATTTCAGTTTGTCACGCGGAATGGTAATGTAAAATGAAATAAGAAATCGGCTTTCATAAGCATATGATTATGAGTTGCGCTCGTACGGAGCTTACCCCTCCCCGCTCCCTCGTACTCGCCTTCACGGCAATGGCGAACGCCTCATTCGCCGGTTATTGGGCGTCGAACAGTTCGACCCTCTGCGGGCGATACTGGTTTTTTGTGGTTGAGTCGATTGAGTGAGTCGCATTGGCAACCTTCCCCGGTCTCGCCGGGATGAGGACTGCTTCATGATTGCGCACGAGAAATCGTTCTGTCGGCGGTTTCTCGCCCCGGCGAAATGGCGAAACCGGGAACGCTTTGGATTCATACGCGAAACGCGTTACCGTCGGCCGCAGATTCAATTTCTCGCTTGGGCGTCATAACCTTCTGTTAACCAATAACTTCTTGCACGAATCGTTGCGTTGCGTATCGTCACGGTTATATCTCCCATCCGGCCATTTTACCGTGACGAAAGTTTTTGAACGTGAGCAACGCAATTCGAGCGACCAAGATTGAGCGGAAGACCGTCGATGAGACGATTGGAGATCATGCGGCAATCATAAGCTCGCAGCTCCAGGCTATCAGCGAGGCGCTCTTCCCACCGACCGCCAACAAGACGCTACGGCGGTTCACCTCCGGTGAAGCGGCGCGGCTTATGGGCGTTTCGGATTCGACACTGCGCAAGATGACGCTCGCCGGCGAAGGACCACAGCCCGACCTCACCAGCAATGGTCGCCGCCTTTATACGCTGCGGCAGATCAACGAGCTGCGTGAGAAGCTCGCGCAAACGGCGCGCGGACGCGAGGCCTATAATTTCGTGCCGCGCCGCGGCCCCGAGGATCACCTGCAGGTCATTGCCGTCACCAACTTCAAGGGCGGTTCGGGCAAGACAACGACCTCGGTTCACCTCGCGCAATACATGGCACTGCAGGGTTACCGCGTACTTGCCGTCGATCTTGATCCGCAGGCAAGTCTCTCCGCGCTTCTCGGCGTTCTGCCGGAAGCGGATGTCGGAGCGAACGAGACGCTCTATGCGGCAATTCGCTACGACGAGGAGAAGCGTCCCCTGGCGGAGGTTATCCGCAATACGTATTTTGACGGTCTCGATCTGGTCCCTGGCAATCTCGAACTGATGGAGTTTGAGCACACAACGCCGCGCGCGCTGACAGGTGCCGCGCGCGACGGCGACGGGATTTTCTTTACGCGCGTTGCGCGTGCGCTTGACGAGATCGCCGACGATTATGATGTCGTCGTGATCGACTGCCCTCCCCAGCTCGGCTATCTCACGCTGAGTGGGCTGTGCGCCGCGACATCGATGGTGGTGACCGTTCATCCGCAAATGCTCGACGTGGCGTCGATGAGCCAGTTCCTGCTGATGACGCACGATCTGCTCGCCGTCGTTCGCGAGGCCGGCGGCGAGTTGAAGTACGATTTCATCCGTTATCTGCTCACCCGTTACGAGCCTCAGGACGCGCCGCAGACAAAGGTCGCGGCTCTCCTGCGCAATCTCTTCGATGATCACGTCATGACCAACCCGATGGTGAAGTCGGCTGCCGTCTCCGACGCCGGCCTGACCAAGCAGACGCTCTACGAAATCGGACGGGAGAATCTGACACGCTCGACATATGATCGTGCGATGGAGGCACTCGACGCGGTCAATGGCGAGATCGAATCCCTCATCCGGCAGGCATGGGGGCGGACTCCGAAATGACGCCCGTTGGTACATCAAAAGTCATCTGTTGGGAACTCCCAACGGTGCATTTCAAACGCCCTCCGGCCGTGTCAGGGGTAAGGCAGTTGGTGGTGATGACAATGACAACGGGCATATTTTTTTCGGGACGGATATCCCCGTTGGGAACTCCCAACGAAAGCCTTTCGCGATATAATCAAGGTGGCCTGCTGTGAGCCGAAAAGATACCGTCAATACGCTGTTCATGCGAAAGCCAGAGGGTTCGGCCCCGGTAGCTGGTGTCGAGAAAAACACAGACCGAGTCCGCACGGGTGCCATCTCGGCAATGGGTGCATCACTTCAGGAAATGACTGAGGGTGCACGCAGCGCCGCCAAGCTGCAGGAGCAGCTCGCCTCCGGATCGTCAGTCGTCGATCTCGATCCGGCGCAGATCGATCACTCTTCGGTCAGCGACCGTATCTCCATAGCGGTTGATCCGGGGTTTGAGGCACTGGTTTCCAGCATGCGTGAAAACGGACAGCAGGTTCCCATTCTGGTGCGCCCGCAACTGGCGTCACCCGGTCGTTTTCAGGTGGCTTATGGCCGCAGGCGTCTGCGCGCCGCAGCCTTGCTCGGGAAGACGGTCCGCGCGATCGTCCAAACGCTGACGGACAATGAACTCGTCATTGCACAAGGCAAGGAAAATCTCGACCGGCAGGATCTCTCCTATATCGAGAAAGCGCAGTTTGCGCGCCGCCTTGAGGATGGTGGTTATGATCGCACAACGATCATGGCGGCGCTCTCGACCGACAAGGGCGATCTCAGCCGCTATATCTCGATTGCTCGCAGCATTCCGGAATATCTGGTCCAGGCGATCGGTCCGGCGCCAAAGGCGGGTCGGGCGCGTTGGGCAACCTTGGTGGATCGCGCCGAGCGCATGCAGCATATGCTCGACGCGCTGATCACGGATGCGGATTTTCTCGCCGTCGATAGCGACACACGTTTTAGCCGCGTCTTCGAAATGCTTGGGGCCGAACCGGCGAAACGGAAGCCGAAGGCACAGGAATGGAGAAGTCCTCAGGGACGGAAGGCTGCACGTATAGAACGCGACGACGTTCAGACGCGCATCGTTTTCGACGAGCGCCAGGTTCCGGAGTTTGGCGGATATCTCGCTGATCGCCTGGACGATCTCTATGCGGAATTTACAGCCAGCCGAAAACAGGGTGGCTGATACGAGCTTACACCGGGCCGCAGCTATCGCGAGGCCTTAAGACCAACCGCTATCGAAGGATAGGCAATAGACAAAAATCGGCAAAGAAAAAGGCCCCCGAAATGCATTCCGGAAGCCCTTCTCTACTGTTTGGCGACTGAGAGAATCACACTTCCTGGAATCGTAGTCAAGTCTCTTCATCGAGATCGACGTCATTTTGACGAGCCGGATAGCTTTGCCCTTGTGAAAGGCAAAGGCGATGGAAGGTGGAAGTGTGACGACGCCCTTTGGGCGGCGATCGATGACGCTTGGCATGTTGGCAAATCAACTCGCGACCAAGGACATCGAAGGCGGAAAGAGCATCGACAAGTGGAAGCTCTATCGGGCGCTTTGTGAGGCGCGGCCGCTGATTGGCGTTACCGATCGGGCACTAGCCGTGATGAGTGCATTACTGAGCTTCTATCCGAAGGATGAGCTCTCTCAAGCGAACGGTCTTGTCGTGTTTCCATCCAACGCGCAGCTCTCGCTGCGGTCCCATGGCATGACGGAACAGACCATCAGGCGGCACCTGGCCATTCTCGTTCAAGCTGGACTGATTGTCCGCAAGGACAGTCCGAACGGCAAACGCTATGTGCGCAGAAATAACACGGGCACGATCGACGACGCGTTCGGGTTCTCCTTGGCGCCTCTGCTCGCACGTGCCGACGAGATCGAGCATCTGGCGGCACAAGTGATCGCGGAACGGTTACACGTGCAGCGCCTTCGGGAACGGCTGACGCTCTGCCGGCGGGATGTCTCCAAATTGATCGAAGCTGCGGTGGAAGAAGGGGCGAGCGGAAACTGGGAGATGGTTAACCTCCATTTCCGAGCTCTCGTCACGGCAATTCCGCGTACTCCGACGGCAATGGAGGCGGCAGCGGCGCTAGATGAGATGGAGATGTTGCGTGAAGAAATCATTAACCAGTTGGAAACGCAGATCAAAACTAAGAATATAAGCGGCAATGCCTACCAAAATGATCGGCACATACAGAATTCAAATCCCGAATCTACTTCTGAACTTGAACCTAGCTTCGAAACGAAGCAGGGCGAAAGTTTGGAGAGCCAACAAATGGTCGCCGAAACGCGGGCGAAAGGGCTAAAACAAGCTCAAGATCGAGGCTTGAGCGGAGCAGGGAAGCATATAGCGGACGGCGCGCAAAGCTCTTCGGTGCCACCCGGCAAGATGAAGGCATTCCCGTTGGCCCTGGTGCTGCAAGCCTGCCCGGAAATCATTCCATACGGCTCCGGAGGCGCTATTTCGAACTGGCGTGACCTGATGGCAGCGGCGGTCGTCGTTCGATCGATGCTGGGGGTCAGCCCCGATGCCTATCAGCAGGCCTGCGAAATTCTCGGCCCGGAAAATGCGGCAACCGTCATTGCCTGCATTCTCGAGCGGGCAGGGCATATCAACTCCGCTGGCGGCTATCTGCGCGACCTGACACGACGGGCGGAGAAGGGCGAATTTGCCATTGGTCCGATGATCATGGCGCTTGCCCGGGCTAACGGAAATTCTGTGCAGAAGGCGGGCTAGAAAGGGCTGATTAACCTTTATTTTCTATTGAAAAGGGGTGCCCATTGCCCGTGAATTTTGAGTGAGCAGGTCCCTATGCGTCTTTCCCGAACCAATTTTTCGAACACCTTCGACAGCACGGGAGAACAGCCCGCAGACCCTGACAACCATCTGGCCAAGGTCGAGATCCAGCGCCGCATCTACGGGACACCGCTGGACGCGAAAGGCGAGGAAGGCTCCTATGAAGCCGACACCGACGCGATGGCTGAAATCGAGGGGAGGGGAGATGTTCCCGTCTGGCAGAGCGCTTTTGTGCTAGGTCCAAACGTGCGTTTCACGCGAACGCCCGAGAGCGTCTATTCGAAGCGGACGGCTGTTGATGGAAGGAAAGAAACGGACGCGCCGGGTTTCGATGAGCAAAGAGCAATCAGTGTGATGGAAGAAGCTGGGCCGGGCGCGGAAAGCGTGCCGGAGATTGAACTGCCTACCCGCGAGATGCAGGAGGTGTCTGGCCTCCAGTTGCTTTCACTCCGCTTGAAGCGGGAGATTGAAACACAGCCGGCTCTCCTTTCGGCCTTGGAAGACACTGCGGAGACGACTGAAATCGACCTCGCTTGTTTTCCCGCCAACGATGGTACTGCGTCTGCGGACATTCCGGATACAGCGTTCAAGCGTTCGAACTCTTTCCTGCATGTGTCCGACGAGGTGTTCTGGAACACCATGGACATGGAAGCCGATATGGATGTGCTGGCGCCGGCGCTGCGCTGGCAGCCTTCGGAGTTTCATTTGCCGTCCAGTTCGGTGACGGCGCTTTACCGGGAAATTGGCGTCAAGCCGGCCGATCGACCCTTTGCCCGGCCGGTCGTTTCCGAACCTGCGACCATCAAGACGCCGGCGAGAACGGTGGAGGAAACCAAGCCTCCGGTTTTAGAAGCCCCAAGCGTCGCGGAACCTCCGCGTGTCCCAAAGCCACAGGTGGCCGCCGCTCGGCCGATCCGGGCAGTTCGGCCGGATACCTTCGTCGCCATTCCGGAAGTGACAGCTGATGCCGGCGAGTATGTCTTCCCCCCGGTGACACTTCTGCAGGAGCCCTCCGGGCAGGAAACGGCTGTTATCACCCAGGAGGCCTTGGAGCAGAGCGCTGGCCTGCTTGAGAGCGTGTTGGAGGATTTTGGCGTTCGTGGCGAGATCATCGATGTTCGCCCGGGTCCCGTGGTCACGCTCTATGAATTCGAGCCGGCGCCGGGCGTGAAATCCTCACGTGTGATCGGTCTTGCCGACGATATCGCCCGCTCGATGTCGGCGCTATCGGCCCGCGTCGCCGTCGTGCCTGGCCGCAACGTTATCGGTATCGAACTGCCGAACCCGGTGCGCGAAACGGTTTATTTCCGTGAGCTGATCGAATCCGAGAACTACGAGGAAACCCGCTTCAAACTGGCGCTTTGCCTCGGCAAGACCATCGGCGGCGAACCGGTCGTCGCTGAACTCGCCAAGATGCCGCACCTTCTGGTGGCGGGCACCACGGGCTCTGGAAAGTCCGTGGCGATCAATACGATGATCCTGTCCTTGCTCTACCGGCTGAAGCCGGAGGAATGCCGCCTGATCATGGTCGATCCGAAGATGCTGGAGCTGTCGGTTTACGACGGCATCCCACATCTGCTGACCCCAGTTGTCACCGATCCGAAGAAGGCGGTGATGGCGCTGAAATGGGCCGTACGGGAAATGGAAGACCGCTATCGAAAGATGTCGCGGCTCGGCGTGCGCAATATCGACGGCTACAACGCGCGCGCCTCGGTCGCTCGAGCGAAGGGCGAAACCGTTTTGTGCAGCGTGCAGACCGGGTTTGACCGCTCGACCGGCGAGCCGATCTTCGAGCAGGAGGAAATGGACCTCGCACCGATGCCCTATATCGTCGTCATCGTCGACGAAATGGCCGACCTGATGATGGTCGCGGGCAAGGAGATTGAAGGCGCGATCCAGCGGCTTGCCCAGATGGCGCGCGCCGCCGGTATCCATCTGATCATGGCGACGCAACGCCCGTCGGTCGATGTCATCACTGGTACGATCAAGGCCAACTTCCCGACCCGCATCTCGTTCCAGGTGACTTCGAAGATCGACAGCCGAACCATTCTCGGCGAACAGGGCGCCGAGCATCTGCTCGGGCAGGGGGATATGCTCCACATGGTTGGAGGCGGGCGGATCGCCCGCGTTCACGGGCCGTTCGTATCCGACGAGGAAGTCGAAAAAGTCGTAGCCCATCTGAAGACGCAAGGGCGCCCGGAATATCTGGGCACGGTTACGGAAGACGCCGAGGAGATCGAGGAGGCTGCGGACGAGGACAGCGCGATCTTCGACAAGGGCGCAATGGCCGAGGAAGACGGCAACGATCTCTACGACAAAGCGGTGAAGGTCGTGCTGCGCGATAAGAAATGCTCGACCTCCTATATCCAGCGCCGCCTGCAGATCGGCTACAACAGGGCAGCCTCGCTAGTCGAACGCATGGAGCGGGAAGGGCTCGTCGGACCGGCAAACCACGTCGGCAAGCGAACTATCCTTTCCGCCGGGCGCGAAGTCGTCGAGATGCCGGCCGGCGACGAGGAATAGGGTTTGGGTGCTGCGATCTGACCCATGGCGCCGGGCAGGGGCAACAGGTTTGGCCGGCATCCGGCGATTCCGCCCGGAGGCAGTTGCAAAGGGCTGTGGGGCTACAATCCGGCGGCCTTTGTC
>UCML01000086.1:0-2035 GCA_900473675.1 Hyphomicrobiales bacterium
ACTGTTGATTTCCACGCGGAACTGAGCCGGGTTTTCCATCGAGAAGTGAGCCACTTCTGAGTATGGTTTTCTGATCAGGTTTTGGTCAAGGCATTGGTTGTTTCCCTTTTCGTTTGGGCTGCGACGGCCGAGCTGGCTTTGAAGCGAAAGCTGTCGTTTCCGGTTTCCAGAATATGACAACGGTGGGTCAGGCGATCGAGGAGAGCGGTCGTCATCTTGGCGTCACCGAAGACGGTGGCCCATTCGCTGAAGCTGAGATTGGTGGTGATGACCACGCTGGTCCGCTCGTAGAGTTTGCTGAGCAGGTGGAATAGCAGCGCACCGCCGGATGCGCTGAACGGCAGGTATCCCAACTCATCAAGAATCAACAGGTCGAGCCGGACCAAGGCCTCAGCGATCTGGCCCGCTTTGCCCTTAGCCTTCTCCTGCTCAAGCGCATTGACCAATTCGATCGTGGAGAAGAAGCGGACCTTTCGGCGGTGATGCTCGATGGCCTGGACGCCAAGGGCGGTCGCAATGTGGGTTTTGCCTGTTCCCGGCCCGCCGATAAGCACAACGTTCTGCGCCCCGTCCATGAACTCACATCGATGCAATTGACGCACCGTCGCTTCATTGATCTCGCTTGTGGCGAAGTCGAAACCGGAGAGGTCTTTGTAAGCCGGGAAACGGGCAGCCTTCATGTGATAGGCGATAGAGCGCACTTCACGTTCGGCCAATTCGGCCTTCAGCAACTGGGACAGGATTGGTACGGCCGCATCAAAGGCTGGAGCACCTTGCTCGATCAGATCCGTGACGGCCTGGGCCATGCCGTACATCTTCAGGCTGCGTAGCATGATGACGACGGCGGCGCTGGCAGGATCATGACGCATGGCGGCCTCCTGCGATCTGGGCGCGCAGGCCATCATAGCGTTCTACGTTGGCTTTGGGTTCACGCAGTAAGGTCAGCGCCTGTGGCGTATCGATGTCGGGACCGTCGGTCGTCTTGCCGTCGACCAGCCGGTGCAGCAGGTTTAGCACATGCGTTTTGGTTGCCACACCCGCATCCAAGGCCAGTTCCACAGCACGGAGTACGACCTGTTCGTCGTGCTGAAGGACGAGGGCAAGGATGTCGACCATCTCACGATCACCGCCGGGGCGGCGAAGCATCTGGTCTTGCAACTGCCTGAAGGCAGGCGGCAATTCCACAAACGGCGCGCCATTGCGTAAAGCACCGGGCTTGCGTTGGATGACGGCAAGATAATGCCGCCAGTCGTAGATCGTCCGCGGCAGCTTGTGGTGGCTACGTTCAATAACCCGCGCGTGTTCGCAAAGGATACTGCCCTCGGCCGCAACGACCAATCGGTCTGGATAAATCCGCAGGCTTACGGGCCGGTTCGCAAAAGACGCAGGCACGCTGTAGCGATTACGCTCGAAAGTGATCAGGCAGGTGGGCGAGACGCGCTTGCTTTGCTCGACGAAGCCGTCAAAAGCGGGAGGCAGTGCCATCAACGCGGCTTGTTCTGCGGCCCAGACGTCTGCGATCGTGCCGGGCAACGTGTTGTGTGCAGTCTCGCGCCACAGTTCCTGGCAATGCTGTTCCAGCCAGGCGTTCAGCGCTGCCAGATCCGGGAAGCTTGGCATCAGTTGCCACAGGCGTGGACGGGCATCTTGCACGTTCTTCTCGACCTGACCCTTCTCCCAGCCCGCGGCGGGATTGCAGAACTCCGGCTCGAAGACGTAATGGTTCGTCATCGCGAGAAAGCGGATATTGACCTGCCGCTCCTTGCCGCGACCGACGCGATCGACCGCCGTCTTCATGTTGTCGTAGATACCGCGACCAGGCACGCCGCCGAACACACGGAATCCATGCCAATGGGCATCGAAGAGCATCTCGTGAGTTTGCAGCAGGTAGGCCCTGACCAGAAAAGCCCGACTGTGCGATAGCTTGATATGTGCGACCTGCAGCTTCGTGCGCTCACCGCCCAGCACTGCATAATCCTCGCTCCAGTCAAACTGGAATGCCTCTCCCGGACGGAAAAACAGCGGAACGAATATG
>UCML01000066.1:0-15672 GCA_900473675.1 Hyphomicrobiales bacterium
CCGCTTGTCAAGTTACCACAAGCAGAAACGGCTCGCCGAGAGGCGAGCCGTTTCTGTGTCAAGTTGAGCTTTCAGAAGGCCAATTCGCTACTCGGCGGGCTGAAGCCCTGTCACCGGAACAGCACTCGTGCCTTGGCCCCCAAGTGCCGCGGCAAGTTGAGTGGTGTCGAGTTCATTTTCCCAGCGGGCGACGACGATGGTGGCGACGGCATTGCCGACGAGATTGGTCAAAGCCCGGCATTCGGACATGAAACGGTCGATACCAAGGATCAGCGCCATGCCTGCGACCGGCACAGACGGGACGACTGAAAGCGTGGCCGCAAGAGTGATGAAGCCTGCGCCGGTAATGCCCGCGGCACCCTTGGAGCTCAGCATGGCGACGAGCAGCAGCAGGATCTGATCCCCCCAGGAGAGATCGATGTCGGTCGCCTGGGCGATGAAGAGCGCTGCCAGCGTCATGTAGATATTGGTGCCGTCAAGGTTGAAGGAATAGCCGGTCGGGATGACGAGGCCGACGACCGAGCGCTTGCAGCCGGCCTTTTCCATCTTGTTCATCAGGCCGGGAAGGGCCGCTTCCGAGGACGAGGTGCCGAGCACCAGAAGCAGCTCTTCCTTGATATAGCGCAACAGCGCCAGGATCGAGAAACCGTTGTAGCGGGCAACTGCGCCGAGGACTACGAGCACGAAGAGCAGCGCGGTGATATAGAAAGTGCCGATGAGCATGGCGAGATTGGCGATCGAGCCGACGCCATATTTGCCGATGGTGAACGCCATGGCGCCGAAGGCACCTATAGGGGCAGCCTTCATCAGGATGGCGACGAGCTTGAAGACCGGGGCCGTCAGCGCGTTGAGGAAATTGATGACCGGCTCGCCCTTCTCACCGACCATGGCAAGCGCGATACCGAACAGCACCGAGAAGAACAGCACCTGCAGGATATCGCCATCGGCAAAGGCGCCGACGATCGTGGTCGGGATGATGTTGGTCAGGAAGCCGGTGATGCTCTGCTCATGCGCCTTTTCGGTGTAGGTGGCGACCGCTGTCGGATCGAGCGAGGCCGGATCGATATGCATGCCGGCACCGGGCTGGACGACGTTGGCGACGACGAGGCCGATAACCAGCGCCAGCGTCGAAAAGGTCAGGAAGTACAGCATCGCCTTGCCGGCGACGCGACCGACCTTCTGCAGGTCGCTCATGCCGGCAATGCCGGTGGCGACGGTCAGGAAGATGACTGGCGCGATGATCATCTTGACGAGCTTGATGAAGGCGTCGCCGAGCGGCTTCAGCTGTGTGCCGAGCTCGGGATAGAAATGGCCGAGAAGGATACCCGCGGCAATGGCTGCGAGAACCTGGACATAGAGATGCTTGTAGAAAGGCGTTTTGCCTTGGGGCCTTGCGGCCATATCGACGGGGGCTGCGATCATGATTTCCTCCTTGTGGCTCGTCCGGAACGAGTTCCGGCCTCCCGAGCCGTTCGCTTCAAGTCCAGCAGTCGAACCGCTGTTGGAGGATACCCTCGCAATCTCCGTGCCAGTTTCGATACGCGCGTTAACCTGCTGTAAAAACTAAATAAAAAATCGTGCAATTTTATGTGCTGGCCATTTCATGCGGGAATCCACACAAATTGATTTGATAATCGTGCAGAAAAATGCACAAATTTCCCATGACTTTTTCAGTGTCCCGATGGTTGTGGCCGTCTCTTCGCTTGCATGAGCGCATCCAGCGGATGCGGCTGTTTTACGGTGGACTGGCCTTGGCGCTGGTCATCACCAGCCTGTGGGCGAGCGGTGAGATCGGCAGGCGCCGCGCCGAAGTCGCGCTTGAAGCCCAGGCCCGCACCGATGCCGATTTGAATGCCGCGTTGCTGCGCACCGTTCTGGAAAAATACCGAGCTCTTCCCTTCGTGCTTTCACAGGACGGCGCCCTTGCAGCGGCACTGACAACAAAGGACGCGGGCACGCTCGATCGCCTCAACCACAAGCTGGAAATGCTGGCGGCGGGCACGAAGGCCGCGGTTATCTACGTAATTGGAAACGACGGTATCGCGATTTCCGCCAGCAACTGGCGCGAGCCGACGAGTTTCGTCGGCAACGACTATCGCTTCCGGGAGTATTTCCAGCGTGCAGTGACCAAGGGGCAGGCCGAGCATTTCGCGCTTGGCAGCGTCAGCAAGAAACCGGGGCTTTACATTTCGCAGCGTATTGACGGCTCCGACGGCCCGCTCGGCGTGGTCGTGGTCAAGGTCGAATTCGACGACGTCGAGGCCGATTGGAACGCCTCGGGCAAGCCGACCTATGTGATCGACGAGCGTGGCATCGTTCTCGTCACGAGCATCCCGTCCTGGCGTTTCATGACCATCGGCGAAATCGCTCCCGATCGCCTGGCCGCCATCCGGGAGAGCCTTCAGTTCGGCGATGCGCCGCTGCGGCCCTTGCCGTTCGATATCGTCAGGACCGCCGGAGAAGGGGTCGATCTCGTGCGGATCGTCATGCCGGGCAGCGCTGGAAAATCGGCGTTTCTCGACATGCGGATTCCGGTTCCGACAACAGGATGGCAATTGCAGCATCTGGTGGCAGCGGAGCCCTCGGTCGACGCCGGCGTGCGCGAAGCACGGCTGCTGGCTCTGCTTGTTCTTCTGCCGCTACTGGCCGGCGCCGCCTTTCTGCTGCGCCGCCGTCAGCTGATTGCGCTGCGGATATTCAACGAACAGCGGGCACGGGAGGAGCTGGAGCGGCGTGTGGCGGAGCGGACGCTGGACCTCAGCCAGGCGCGCGACCGTTTGCAGACGGAAATCACCGATCACAGAAACACCGAGCAAAAACTGCAGGCCGTGCAGCAAGATCTGGTGCAGGCCAACAGGCTGGCGATCCTCGGTCAGGTCGCGGCGGGCGTGGCCCATGAGATCAATCAGCCGGTTGCGACCATCCGCGCCTATGCCGACAATGCCCGCGTCTTCCTCGACCGCGGCCAGACGGCACCGGCCGGCGAAAATCTGGAAAGCATTGCCGCGCTGACCGAGCGGATCGGCTCGATTACCGAAGAATTGAAGGCGTTCGCGCGCAAGGGCCGTGCCACTGCAGAGCCCACCGGAGTGAAGGATGTTATCGAGGGAGCGGTGATGTTGCTGCGCAGCCGTTTTTCCGGGCGCATGGATACGCTGGATATCGTCCTGCCGCCTGAAGGTCTTCAGGTCATGGGAAACCGCATCCGGCTGGAGCAGGTGCTGATCAACCTCCTTCAGAATGCACTGGAGGCTGTGGCACCGAAAGGCGAGCAGGGCCGTGTCAAAGTTCAGGTCGCAGGCGATGCAAAAGAGGTGTCGCTGACCGTCTCCGACAACGGGCCGGGCATCTCGCCCGAGATCCGCGAGGGTTTGTTCACGCCCTTCAACACCTCGAAGGAAGGCGGCCTGGGTCTCGGGCTGGTCATCTCCAAGGATATCGTCGCCGATTATGGCGGCCGCATGGACGTATCCAGCGACGACAGCGGAACCCGATTCGTCGTCCATCTGAAGAAGGCCTGAGATCATGAACCCGCTGACGCCAATAGCCCTGATCGACGACGACAGAGATCTGCGCCGCGCCACTGCCCAGACGCTGGAACTGGCCGGATTTGCCGTTTCGGCATTTAGCGGCGCCAAGGCGGCGCTTGCTGAACTCTCACCGGATTTTGCAGGCGCCGTCGTGACCGATATCCGCATGCCCGAGATCGATGGCCTGCAACTGTTCGGCGCGTTGAAGGACATGGATGCCGACCTGCCGGTGATCCTCATCACCGGTCACGGCGATATTCCCATGGCCGTTCAGGCGATCCAGGACGGCGCGTATGATTTTATCGCCAAGCCCTTCGCTGCCGACCGGCTGGTGCAGAGCGTGCGCCGGGCCAGCGAGAAGCGAAGCCTGGTAATGGAGAACCGGGCACTGCGCCGCGCCGCCGAAGAGGCGCAGGACAGCCTGCCGCTGATCGGCCAGACGCCGGTGATGGAAAATCTGAGGAACATCCTTCGGCACATCGCCGATACGGATGTCGATGTGCTCGTCGCCGGTGAAACCGGCAGCGGCAAGGAGGTCGTCGCCCAGATTCTGCACCAGTGGAGCCGTAGGCGAAAGGGTAATTTCGTGGCCCTTAATTGCGGCGCCCTGCCGGAAACGGTGATCGAAAGCGAGCTATTCGGCCACGAAGCCGGCGCGTTTACCGGCGCCCAGAAGCGCCGCACCGGCCGGATCGAGCATGCAAGCGGCGGCACGCTGTTTCTCGACGAGATCGAAAGCATGCCACTGGGCACACAGGTGAAAATGTTGCGCGTTCTGGAAATGCGCGAAATCACGCCGCTGGGGACCAATGAGGTGCGCCCGGTCGACCTTCGGGTGGTGGCAGCTGCCAAGATCGATCTTGGCGATCCGGCCGTGCGCGGCGATTTTCGCGAGGATCTCTACTACCGGCTGAATGTCGTCACGATCTCCATTCCGCCGTTGCGGGAACGCCGCGATGATATCCCGTTGCTGTTCTCCCATTTTTCCACCCGGGCGGCGGCCCGCTTTCGCCGCGAGGTCCCGCCGCTCTCGCAGACCGTACGCCGTCACCTGTCTTCGCATGCCTGGCCCGGCAACGTGCGCGAGCTCTCGCATTTCGCGGAAAGGGTGGTGCTTGGCCTCGAAGGTGGCGGAGAGAGTATCGTCTCCCCGCAAGCGAGCGGCTCGAGCCTGCCTGAAAAACTGGAGCGATATGAAGCCGAAATCATTCGGGATACCCTGTCAGCCAATGCGGGCGATGTCCGCCGGACGATCGAAGCGCTCGGCATAGCCAGAAAGACGTTCTACGACAAACTGCTGCGTCACGGCATCGACCGGGCAGACTTTATCGCACGCAAGTGAGGACGCGGATCGCCACCCGAACAACGCTGTTCGAACCCGGCTACACTGGATGATCAGTCATCACAAAACAAAGCGCCCGGGGAGAGTAACGTCACAAAAGTTGCTCCTCGAATGCGACACAGCTTGTCTGTCCCGGCTTTTCAGGGAACAAGCGTCATATGAGCGTTCCGACAACCCACCCTTTCGACTTCGACCCAACCTACGGCATGCAGCTCGAGCAGCTCCTGGCGATCACGCCGCCCGAGGCACCGCCGGGCTTCGACGATTTCTGGAGGAAACGGTATCGCCGTGCACTGGCGGTTGATCCGAAACCTGTGCTTCGCCAGAGCAAGGCCAGCCATCCCCGCTGGCATGTCCTCGATATTGCCTACACGTCGACCGGTGCATTTGAGATCAGGGGATGGCTGCTTCTGCCGCGCAAGGGGCAGGTGCGGCGCGGCCTCGTCGTCGGACATGGATATGGCGGGCGGGATCTGCCGGATTTCGAACTGCCGGTGGAAGAAACGGCCTTGTTGTTTCCCTGCTTTCGCGGGCTTTCCAGAAGCGCTCGTCCGCCGATTTCATCGGACCCCGCCTGGCATGTCCTGCATAACATCGATAAGCCCGACGACTATATTATCGGCGGCTGCGTCGACGACCTGTGGATCGCCGTCTCGACGCTTGTTAGCCTCTATCCTTGGCTCGAAGGGCATGTCGGCTATAGCGGCATCAGCTTCGGCGGCGGCATCGGGGCATTGGCGATCCCCTTCGACAGGCGAATCGACCGCGGGCATCTGGTCGTGCCGACCTTCGGGCACCGGCCACTGTGGCTGACATTGCCAACCATCGGCAGCGCACAATCAGTCCAGAACTATTGGAAGACCCATGCAAACGTGCTCGACACGCTGCGCCTGTTCGATGCGGCAAGCGCCGCTTCCCGCATCAAGGTGCCGATGCTCGTCGCGCCTGCCCTGTTCGATCCGGCGGTTGCGCCACCCTGTCAGTTCGCCGTGGCCAACGCGCTACCGCAATCAAAATTTAATGAAACTTTCATCCTAGACGCCGGCCATTTCGACTACCCTGACAGCGCAGCGCAAAATGCGATCCTTTGCGACAAGGTCAGACGGTTCTTCAAGGTGCCATGAAACGCGAATATCTGCGCTGGTATAGCCAGCGACTTCATCGGGACATGGAGCTGTTGGTGTTCGGCCATGCCGGCGCCAAGGTGCTGATGTTTCCGACACGCGACGGACGTTTCTGGGAGTATGAAGACCTCGGCCTTGTCGGCAGCCTTGCCGAGAAACTGGAAGCCGGTCACCTTCAGCTCTACTGTATCGAGGGGCTCGCATCCGAAACCTTCTATGCGTCCCGGCACCACCCGGCTGACCGTATTCGCCGGCATGCCGCCTACGAGGAATATATCCTGAACGAAGTTTTGCCGCTGATGGCGCAGAAGAACCCGCATGGCAGCACAATGGTCCATGGCTGCAGCCTGGGCGCGTTTCAGGCTACCAGTCTCGTCTTTCGCCATCCCCACCTCTTCAGCAAGCTCGTCGCCTTTTCCGGCCGCTACGACCTCACGATGAAGGTTGAGTCCTTTGGAGACCTGTTCGACGGCTATTACGACGACACCGTCTATTTCCATATGCCGAGCCATTTTCTTCCGGGTCTCGCCTGCGAATGGCGGCTTGAAAAACTGCGTCGGATCGACATCGTTTTGACCATCGGGGATGAAGATCCCTTCCTCGACAACAATCGCCACCTGAGCAGGCTTCTTCAGGATAAACAGGTGGGCCATCAATTGCATGTCTGGGGCGGTCGGGCGCATCGCGCCGGTGCCTGGCGCAAGATGGCAGCATTGTACATCTGACGATCGGCAGGCACGTTTCGCATCCCGCCCATAGGCCATCTGTCTTGGAGGAGAACCGAAGGGAGCCGCCTTGGTAAGCTAACGGAAATAGCTGAGCTTCAAGGGCAAGAGTGCTGCGCCCAGCACCGCGGCGTCACCGTTCGTCTGGCTGAGAACCAGCTTTGCCTCCGGCGGGCCGATGTCATAGCGGTGTACCCTGTCGGAGAATTTGCGCGCCCGGGCGATCATCATCCGCCCCAGTTCCGCCGGCAACTGCCCGCCGAAGACGATTGCCTGCGGATCGAGAACGGCGATCAGAGTGGCAATCATCCGGTCGAGGGCCGGCATTGTCCGTTCCAGCCATTCCTCGACGCCGGGCCAACTTGGATCAAAGCGCGTGCGAAGATCCTCGATGGAGTGAATGTCGATACCGTTCTCCTGCAGCGTGCGTAGTAAATATTGCAGGGCTGGTCGATTGAGAGACTCCTCCGGCGTATAAATCCCGCTGAATTCCCCACCATTGCCATGTGCGCCGAGATGCGGCTTGCCGTCGATGATCACCCCGCCGCCGAAGCCGTGATTGAAGGAGAGATAGGCAAAGCTCTGATAGGAAAGCCCCGCGCCGCGCAGGCTTTCGCCTATGGCACCGGTAGTGGCGTTGTTCTCAAGCCAGACGGGAAGCTGAAAGACCCGTTCGAGATCGGGACGAAGGTCGATCAGCGACCAGTCGCGCAAGGGCTCCGGCGCGTTGAATTCGCGGTTTCCGGAAATGAAGAAGCCGGACATGGAGAAACCGAGCCCCAGAAGACGATCACGAGAAATCCTGCGCCGGGCCAACATCGCCGCCAACTCGTCCGACAGCGCTTGTAGCGTCGTTTCACGAAGCTCCGGCCGGATAGTCAACCGTACTTCCTCGATCACGTTGCAGCCGAAGTCTGCAAGGCAAAGCACGGCACTGTCGGTATTGATCGAAATTCCCAGCGAATAGACGGCCTCGTCGACCAGCTCGATCGTCGGGCTCGGCTGCCCGCGACCACCCTTGCGCGGCGGTCCTGCCCTCAAGAGGTTGCGCTCGATCAAGCCTTCGACCAGCCGGTGGACCGATTGTTGCGTCAAATTGGTCAGATCCGTCATCGCCGCCCGCGTGATCGGTTCATGCCGGCGCACGATGTCGAGGATCATCCGCTCGTTGTCGCTGGCAAGCGGCAAGGCAGGGCGGTCAGGCGCAACAGATGGGGACGGGTCGTTTGAAAGCATCATGACCTCTGGCTTACCCGCTCGCAACAGCGCCTGCAACCGCCGCCGAGTGCCGCTCGATACCGGTTTTGTCTTGCCTGTCATAAATACTACACCTAAAGTGTATTAATAGACCGCAACGTCAATCCCGACAACCTGGAGCATCAGCATGACCGCCAGACTGCTTGCCATTGCGGCTCTCGCCCTTTCAGCCACGACAGCCCCCGTCCACTCCGCTGAAACGAACCTGAAGAATCTCGATTTCGACATTTCGAAAGTCACGAGGGAAAATTTTTACGACATCGTCGTTCCCGCCGCGAAGGCAGAGGGTACGGTCACCATGTACAATTTCGCCGGCAGTTTCGGCGATGCGTGGAAGGAATTGATCACCCGCTTTGAGGCCAAGTACGGCATCAAGGTCGAGTACAGCGACGTGAAGGGCGCGCAGGCCAACCAGCAGTTGATCGCAGTGCAGAAGGCCGGCGAGGATGCGCCGGTCGATGCCTATTTCGCCGGCGGCGGCGATTATCCGCTGCTGTCGTCGGCCGGCGTCGTCGGCAATGTTCCGCTGACGACCATCCTGCCCAACATGGATCATTACGACCCTGCGCTCGCCCAATCCCTCTTCGGAAAACCGCATGGCGGCGCCTATCCGCTGGTCCATCTCAACCAGACGGCGATCGGCTATGATAGCGCTTTCGTCAAGCCGGAGGACCTGCCGAAGACCTTTGACGAATTGCTTGCCTGGGCGGAAAAGAATCCGATGCGTCTCGGCGTCACCCTGCCCTCAAAGGGCGGTTCCGGCGGCGGTTTCATCTATTCCGTCGCGCTCAACTATTTGACCGGCGAATGCCGCACGACGCTGACGGACTACACGCTGACCGCCGAACAGGCGGCCGACTGGGCCATGACATCCGAATGCCTGGAGCCGGTGTGGGGCTATTACCGGAAACTGCTCGGCGTCGCGGAACTCACGAACGGCAACGCCGACACGCTGAACCTCATCAACAACCAGCAACTCTACATGGGCACCGTCTGGGAAGACCAGGTGATGACTTTCATTCGCGACAAACAGCTTCCGGACACCTTCCGCCTGACACTCCTGGAAAACGGCCAGGTCGGCAGCGGCGACGCCTTCTTCGTTCCGGCCAATGCCAAGCATGTGGCGGCCGCCCTGCTCCTGATCGACATGGCGATCGGCAAGGATTTCCAGGCCTGGAAGCTTGAAAACAAGGCCTCGCGCTCGCCGCGCACAGACCTCTCCAGCGACCTCATCACGCCGGAAACCGCGAAATATTTGTTGCCCGCCAGTGTCTACCCGCGCCTCTCGGCGCCCGCCTTCTGGGACATGTCGAAGGCGCTCGGCGAGGCGCTGGATGAGAAGGTGCTCAGCCAGTAAGGCGCCGTCTTCTTCGAGAAGGGCTGGCCCCTTGGCCGGTCCTGTTTTCCGCGATTGAAAGACGAAATCCGATGAGCGAACTCGAGATCAGCAACATCACCAAGGACTACGGCGCGACCCGCGCGCTGCACCCGGTTTCCGTCAATGTCGAACAGGGTGAGTTCGTCACCATCCTCGGCCCCTCCGGCTGCGGCAAGTCCACTCTCCTGCGGATCCTGATGGGCATTGCCCGGCCGAGCGCCGGCGAAATCCGGCTGGCGGGCACCCGGATCGATCCGCTGCCGCCCGAGGCACGCGACATCGCCATGGTGTTTCAGTCCTATGCCCTCTTTCCCCATATGTCGGTCGGCAAGAACCTCGCCTTCGGACTGCGCATGAAGAATGTGCCCAAGCCGGAGCGTGCCCGCCGTATCGAACACGCGCTGGAAATCTGCAACCTGACGGGGCTGGTGGAGCGCATGCCGCGCCAGCTGTCCGGTGGCCAGCAGCAGCGCGTGGCGCTGGCACGCGCCATTGTCATGCAACCGCGGCTGCTTCTGTTCGATGAGCCCCTTTCCAATCTCGACGCCAAACTGCGCGACACACTGCGCCAGGAGCTGGTCGACCTGCATCGCCGGATCGGCGCCACCAGTATCTATGTGACCCACGACCAGGCGGAAGCCATGGCGATGTCCGACCGGATCGTCGTGATGGATGGCGGAAAGGTTGTCGAGATCGGCACTCCGCTCGATCTCTACCGCGCCCCGACCCGCGCCTTTACGGCCGGGTTTCTCGGGCAGACGAACCTCATTACCGCTGACGCCGACGGTGACCGCGCCCGCTTGCCGTGGGGGCAGACCGTTACCCTGTCCGCGCCGGCACAAGGCACCGTGCGCGTTTCGGTGCGCCCGGAAACCATCACCATCCGGCAGGGCGAGGCGGGTGCAGGCACGGTAACATCGGTATCCTTCATGGGCGCCAACGCGCTGTACACGGTCGGCATCGCCGGCACGACGCTGAAAGTCAGCCAGGCGGGCGCCGAAAGCCTGATTGCTACCGGCAATCGCGTATCGCTCGACTTCACCAGCCCGCTGCATCTTCTCGTCGAACGAAAACTCGCGGAGGCGGTGTGATGCAGGCAGCGCTTCGCGACCCCAAGGTACAGCTTGCTCTTCTCCTACTACCGGGCGTCGGTTATCTGCTGATCTTCTTCGGTAGTCCGCTGGTCTCGACCCTGATCGGCAGTCTCCGACTCGATGATGGCAGCTTCACGCTGCAATGGTACGAGCGGATTTTCACCCGTGCCACGATGCTGCGCGGCCTGAAAACCTCGATCTACTACGGCGTCGCTCCCGTCATCGTCTCGCTTCTGGCCTCCGTGCCGCTGGCGCTGTTGATCCGGCAGAGCTTCTGGGGCCGAAAGCTTTTCAACGGGCTCTACAAGCTGCCGATGGCGGTGCCCGGCATCATCGTGGCTCTGATGGTCATCATCATGGCCGAGCGCGGAGGCTTCATCGACCGGGTGATCGCGCCCTTCGGTCTCAGTCTGCCGAAACTCGTGCGCGATGAATGGGGGATCGGCGTCATCCTCGCCAGCGTCTGGAAGCAGATCCCCTTCATGACCCTGATCATCACCGGCGCCTTTGCCGGCATTCCGGAAGATATCCGTCACGCAGCGCGGTCGCTCGGCGCTTCGCGTTTGAGCACTTTCGTCTTCGTCGAAGTGCCGCTCGCCATGCCCGGCATCACCGCCGCGATCCTTCTGACGTTCATCGGCTCGATGGGCTCCTATGCCATTCCCGATATCGTCGGCCCGCCTTCGCCGCGCCCGCTCTCCGTGCTGATGATCTTCGAATTCAACGAGGGCAGGTTCGAGCAGGTCTACGCCATGGGCATGGTGCTCAGCCTCTTCGCCGTCGCCGTGCTTTTGGCCTACTACGCGCTGACGGCCAATATCGGCGTCAACCGCACCAAGGGAGACGAGTGAATGACCGTCCTTGTCGACAACCCGCCAGCAGAGCGCACGCGCATCTTTCATGAGGACGACCGCCTCCTCGTCTCAGCCGGGCTCTATGCCGCCCTTGGCCTAACCATTGCCTTGCCGCTCGTCCTGATGTTCCTCTGGAGCGTGGCCGATGGCTGGGCGCCGCCAAACGTGATCCCGCGCGACTATACGCTCAGCCGCTGGCTGGGCCTCATCGCCGATCCCGGCCTTCTGCGCGCAACGCTCAACAGCATCGTCATTGCGATTGTCGTTACATTCGCAACGGCCGTCATCGCGCTGCCGACCGCCTGGGCGATGGCGCGCTTCCCCTACCGGCTGAAACGGCTGGTAGAAATCTTCATTCTGGCACCGATCATCATTCCGGGCCTCGTCGTCGCCGTCGGCATCGGCCAGGTTTTCCTGTTCCTCGGCCTGTCCTATTCGATCGCGGGCGTTATCCTCGTCCAGATCGTCGGGACGCTGCCCCTGATGATCCGGCTGATGACGGCGACGCTTGAAACCATTCCGGACGATCTCATCCATGCCGCCCGCTCGCTCGGCGCCGGAACCGTCGGCGTCGTTCTCCACATCATCCTGCCCCTCGCAGTGCCGGGGCTTCTTGCCGGCGGGCTGCTTTCCTTCATCGGGAGCTTCGAGGAGTTCGACAAATCCTTCATCGTTGGCGCACCCGTCATCGAGACGCTACCGATCAAGCTCTATATCTTCCTTGATCCCTATTCCCTGCAACTGCCGATCGCCTCGATCATCGCCTTCATCCTGCTTCTTCCTGCCCTGATCGTCTTCGTCATCGCCGGACGCATCCTGCGTGACGACCTGATGGCCGCCGGCATGGGGAAACTTTGATCCGCCCTCCCAACCGTTCCTCCCTCCCAGCAAGAGACACGCAATGCCCAGCCAGACAGCATCCTCCATTCAGCCGATCTTCCCGAACGTCCCGTCCCTTCTTTCCCGCGACAATCCGCAAATCCTCACCATCGCCCATCGCGGTCTCTGGACCCACGCGCCGGAAAATTCGGTCACCGCCATCCGCGACGCAATCGCCGCCGGTGTCGAGATCGTCGAAATCGACGCGCAGGCGAGCGCCGATGGAAAGCTCGTCGTCATCCATGACGATACGCTCGACCGGACGTCGACCGGTACGGGGATCGTGGCAGAACTCTCCTTTGCAACCATCCGGCAGGCCCGACTGCGAGCCGGCGGTGGTGGCACAGACGCTGACGTGACGCAGGAAACCATCCCGACGCTCGCCGAAGCGCTGGAAGAGGCGCGCGACCGCATCGCCGTCAATATCGACACCAAATTCGCGCGCGACCTGCCGTTGATCGCAGCCGAGGTACGTCGGCTGTCGATGGAGGATCAGGTCATCCTGAAGACACCCGTCGATCCTGCATCCGGGCATTTTCCGATCCTTGATGCCGACTGGTTCGACACCATTCCCCATATGCCGATGTTCAGTGTCCGCCCCGGCCTGTTCGCCGAAGATTTGCGTCGCATCGCACCGCTCGCAGCACCGATGATCGAGGTCCGGTTCGCCGACATCGCCGACCTGGCGGCGGGCCGCGACGAGCTTGCACGTCAGAACATAAGGCTCTGGATCAACACGCTCGACGTTTCCCATTGCCTTGACTTCAACGACAACCGTGCGGCCGTTGATCCCGAAGCCGTCTGGGGCGTGCTTGCCGATGCCGGCGTCGGCGCCATCCAGACTGACACGATCGCTGCGTTCAAGAGCTGGCTGTCGCGCTCGCGGAAAACCGGAGCGTCGCTGTGACCGGAATACCGGATCGACTTACCCGCGCCATCGCTGTCGTCGAAGAGGCCGCTCTCCTTGCGAAGCGTTTTTTTCACGCGCGCGACACCATCGAGACGCGCACGAAGAAGGCCCAGGATTTCGTTTCAGAAGCCGATACCACGGTCGAAGCCCTGATCCGGGAAAGGCTTGCCAAGGCCTTCCCTGGCGAAGCGGTCGTCGGCGAGGAAATGGGGGGCGACGCGGGCGATGCCTACTGGATCATCGATCCGATCGACGGCACCTCTAACTTCCTGCGCGGCTCGCCGCTCTGGGGCATTTCGCTCGGTTTCGTCCGCAATGGCCGGCCGGAACTGGGCGTCGTGACGCTTCCGGCGCTGGGCGACATTCTCGCGGCAGCCGACGGCACGGGTCTGTTCCTCAACGGGCAGCCCTGCCCGCGCGACGCCCCCTTCGCCGAGGTCAGTCTCATGTCGCTCGGCGACAGCCTTTCGGACGACATCGACGATATCGCGGCCTTGCATAGCGGCCTGCGCCGCAGCGGCTGGATCGTTGAGGGATTTCACGCAACCTCGATCGGGCTTGCCTTCACTGCACGCGGCATTCTCGACGGACACCTGCAGAAGACCACCACGATGTGGGATATCGCCGGCGGCGCCGTCCTTGTCCGAGAAGCTGGTCTTGAGGTGCGGATCGGCCACGATCCGGTATCGGATGCCTACTGGATCGCTACTGGGACCGAGGCGTTGCTCAAGGCCACCGAGCGGCTATGGCCGGCAATATCGCGAGGAATTTGCGCAACAGAGCCGCTCAGAAGCGCAAACCGGCTCCCCGTACCATGACCGTAGGACGACTACTCGTCCTCTTCACCAGCGTCGATTTCCATGGCGTCAGCCGCTCCGCTTCTGTTGAGCAGCCCCGCATCCTCAAGCATCTCGACATCCGGCAGGTCACGCAGCGTGTCGAAACCGAAGGAGGAAAGGAAAGCCGGCGTCGTGACATAGGTATATGGCGCTCCCGGCGTCGGGCTGCGTGGCCCTGAGGTGATGAAGCCAGCGTCGCGAAGCGCCGCTACCGTATCGCGGCTCACTTCCTTGCCGAACATCTTCGACAGGTCGCCGCGCGTCACCGGCTGGAAGTAGCCGATGGCCATCAGCACCGCGGCCTCACGCCGGGAAAGATCGGCCGACGTTTTCGTCGGGGCTGCGGAAGCGCGGATGGCCTCGGCATAGGCAGCCTGCGTGCGATGCTGCCAGCCGCCGGCGACCGATACCAGTTCGTAAGGCCGGCCACGCAGATCCTCGCGCAGATCGTCGATCAGGAGATCGATGCTGCAATCGCGTCCAACGACCCGGGCGAGCGTTTCGCGATTTACCGGCTCGGCCGAGGCGAAGATCACCGCCTCTGCGCGCAGCATCCATTCGCGCCACCGCAGGTCTGGGGGAAGATCCTTGAGTTCGACATCGAGCGGAGTATCACCATCCTGCCGCATACGCCGTCGCTCAAACTTTCCATTGCCGGCGGTGTCCGCTTGCCGTGCCATCGTCACAACCCATAAATCCGGAATGTCGCGCGTCCCGACAGTTCGCGCACGGCGTCCAGCGAGACGAGACGCTCAAACAGGCGACTGTTGGCCCAGCGCGAAAGTTTGGTAGAAGCGGACGATCCGGATAGAGCATCTTCGTCAAGCAGCAGACGGATCACCTCGCCAGCCCCCTTCGTCCGCAGTTTTGGCGCAGCCGCCGACAGCCGATCCGCGCGCCTGGCAATCTCCGTCGCCAGGCGGCAGGCGTCGGCTGTACCCTGCACCAATGCCAGACAGGCTGCACGATCGAATGCTTCGTCTCCAGGCTGTACGCGGCCCTTGCCTCCCGTCACGCGAAACGCCGCTGAAGAAAACCGCTGCGCCATCAACAGCGGAACCGGCCGTTCCCAGCGCATGCTTCGCGCCAGCACCCAGTCGGCCAGCCACCAGGCAAGGGTTTCGACGTCCCGCCGCAGGGCACAGACGCCAGCTGCGATCGACGCGGCTGCAAACGGCGGCGCCCCTCCTGTCTGAACGATATCGTCGACCATGCCTGGGATGGCGGCAAGCTCGTCGCTCCAGCCAATGCCAAGCAGAAGGGCGATGTCCTGCACCGTTTTCATACTGATCGTCGTCGATCGCCGGGTGAGCTGTCTGTAGGCCGTCAAGATGCTGCCGGCCGGCCCCGATTCGTCGCCTGCGGAGCGCAACACCCATGCGTCACGCAGGGCGGCTTCGTCCTCGTTTCGCCCCATCAATCGGGCAGCGGATACGGCGCATTTGAGCGCCAGCCGCTGCCGCCAGGCGCCGGCCCAGTCCGGCTGCGCGCGCACGAGATTGTCGAGCAAAGTCAATGCCGTGCCCGACGCAAAGGCGGCGTCCGTATCGCTGATTGCCGCCCCGCGCAAAATCGCCCAGGCCGGGATGACCGGTGGCTGATAGGAGGCAATGGTGGCAGGCGCGGGCTTCGAATCCATGTCAGCATGCTATTCCATGAGCGCGGTTTATGCCATCATTTTCTCCGGCAACCGCACCGCCCGTCGCGGCTGGATAACATCCGATAATCTTGCCTTATCGG